>LJKL01000013.1 GCA_001421175.1 Methanomassiliicoccales archaeon RumEn M2
TACGAAAACCTCCTTAGGGGATCCGCAACGGGGGCAATTCTCGGGAGGCTCCTCCCCTTCATGTATGTAACCGCAAACTGTGCATTTCCATTTCTTCATGATCTCACCCGGAATACGTACCTGGTGTGGTGCGTTAATAGCCTTTAGATGCTCGGTATTCTAATTTAAAGAATGCAAGATGTTGAGATGTGCATAATGGCATTCTCATCTGCATCGGAAACATTTCTGAAGGTCCTTTTGATATTGGAATGATGATGAAAGGACATCTTTGCCTTCGATCTTGCCTGATAATGTTCCTTTCCTTATCCCGACTCTGCTGTTAAATTTTTAAAATCGGTGTTTGTGCAACATCAAAAACTATTTATCAGATTAATAGTTACCGACATATGTCAGAAACTATGGCGGGTTTCCAAACAAGGAGACTCGCTGTGAAAACAAAGTTCCAGACGGGAGAATAAATTCATGTCGCGTCCAAAGAAATGGAGAAATGTATGTCGCCTTCCATTCAACAGAGAGTACGGTCCGCTGGATAAAGATACTGGAACAGAGGAATTCATCAATATGACCATAGAGGAATATGAGACGATACGACTTATGGATCATATGGGGATGATACAGGAAGAGTGTGCAGATCGCATGGGTATCGCCCGCACAACCGTACAAGAGATATATAGCAAAGCCAGAAAGAAAATGGCAAAATCTCTTGTTGAGGGAATATCCTTGATAATCGAAGGCGGCAGCTATAAAGTATGCGAATTCAGCGAAGATTGTCACAGACGCAAAACCTGCAGACGCAAACAAGGACTGAATTCAATATACGAATCAAAAAAAGGAGATAAAGAAAATGAAGATAATAGTGCCAGTAAGTGATAATACAGATGATTCGAATGTTGATCCATCGCTTAGCAGAGCCCCATATTATATGGTATATGATTCAGAAACGGGTGCTTCAGAGTCAATATCCAATTCTGCCAAGGACAGTCCTTCCGGTGCAGGAGTCAAGGCCGCACAGACAATAGTGGATGCAGGAGCAGAGGTCCTTCTGACTGTACGGTGTGGCGATCGCGCCTATAATGTACTCAATGGTGCAGGTATAAAGATAATGTCGGCTTCACCGGGCAAGGCAAAGGACAACATAGACGCATATCTTAAAGGAAATCTGTCCGAGCTAGATACAATCCATGAAGGGCATCACCACGGGGCAAATTAAAATGAATATTGCGGTGCTGAGTGGCAAAGGCGGCACCGGTAAGACGATGGTGTCGGTGAATCTTGCGAGGATCACGGTCCCTTCTGTTTACGTGGATTGTGATGTGGAAGAGCCTAATGGCCATCTTTATTTTAAGCCTGAGGATGTGGTGTGCGAGGAAGTATCCGTTTTAGTTCCAAAGTCAGATCCAGATAAATGCAATGGGTGCAGAGAGTGTGTCAGATTCTGTAGATTCAATGCTTTGGTGTTCTCTTTGGATCGTCTGACGGTCTTCAACGACATGTGTCATTCCTGTGGAGGCTGCTCCGTCATCTGTCCGCAGGAGGCTATAACCGAATACCCTCGGACAATAGGCCATTTGGAATTGGGGAGATCTGGAGACGTATACGTCCGCACAGGGATAATGAACATAGGAGAAGTGGCGGGATCGCCGATAATATCAAGACTTCTTGATGTTAACACCTCTCCTAAAAAAGGTATTACATTCATAGACTGTCCGCCAGGCAGTTCCTGTATGGTTATGGAAAGCATCAAGGATGCAGATTTTTGCCTTTTGGTCACTGAGCCCACGATATTCGGAACACATAACCTGAAAATGGTGGTCGAACTGGTCACCGAGTTCGACAAGCCGTTTGGAGTGATACTCAATAAGACCGTCGAAGGTGAAGCGGATCCTTCTGAAGAGTACTGTTTGGAGAACCACATACCGATAATAGGAAGGATACCATTTGACAGGGAGCTTAGCAATCTCAGTTCTGAGGCGAAAATAGCATCAGAAGAGAGTGTCAGATTCGAGAATCTGTTCCAAAGCATTTTGGATAATATTTCGGAGATGGTATGATGAAGCAGCTCCTGATCCTGAGCGGCAAGGGCGGAACCGGGAAGACTACCGTTGCCGGAGCGATGACGCATCTTTTCAGGGCGATGGCATGCGCAGACTGCGACGTGGATGCGCCAAACCTTCATCTGATCTTCGGGAACGCCGGTAAGGAGCAAAGGAAGGATTATTACGGCCTTCCCAAGGCCCACATAGATGAAGCAATCTGCACTATGTGCGGTCTGTGCTCTGAGATGTGTCGTTTCGATGCCATAAAGGTTGGATATACGACAAGAGTTGACTCTCATGCCTGCGAGGGATGCGGACTCTGTGAAGCAATCTGTCCTCAGGACGCTATCGAAATGCGTCCTGTAGTGGCCGGAGACCTTAGACTATATACTGATCTTGAAAAAGGTGTCTTTTCGACAGCACAACTGAGAATCGGTAATGGCACATCGGGGTTGTTGGTCACCGAGGTCAAAAAGCAGATGATCGGTGCGGCCGAAGGTGCAGAATTAGCCATAATAGACGGCCCTCCGGGCATAGGTTGTCCCGTTATAGCATCCATATCAGGCGTTGATATGGTGCTTATTGTAGCAGAACCTTCAATCTCAGGATTAAGCGATATGGAGAGGATACTCGATACAGCCAGGGGTCTGAAGGCCTTTTCAGCTGTGTGTGTGAATAAAGCGGATCTTAACCCCAGATTAACAGACAATATAGTGACACGTTGCAGAGAGCGGGAAGTGCCATATTTGGGAGAGATCCCATACGATCCGGAAGTCGTAAGGGTGGTCAACAGAGGTCTTACGCTTGCATACTCGGAATGTCCCGCCGGTGTTGCAGTCCGAGAGATATTCGAAAGAGTAGCAGAACTGTTGTACGAGGGAGTGGTTGAGTGATCCCCCTCCCGAACAACAGTTCGGTTCCCGGAGAGTCAAAAGTGTATTGGAAAATATGAAAAAGGGTCGGATATCAAATTCAAAATGATAGAGAATATAAGGGAGAAAGAAGAATGAAAATAGTTGTAGCAAGCGATGGAGAAACCGTGACTCAGCATTTTGGCCACTGCAGAGAATTCAGGGCATATTGTGCCGAGAAGGACATAATAACAGATGCGGAGATTATAGAGAACCCCGGACACCGCCCAGGTTTCCTGCCAGTATTCCTCAAGGAGCGCGGGGCGAACGTGATAATCTCTGGCGGCATGGGTGCTGCGGCCATAGAGCTGTTCAACGATAACGGAATCGAAGTGATAGTGGGAGCATCCGGAGATCCCAGGACCGCGGCCGAGGATTACATCAAAGGAAATCTGAAGTCCACAGGCGAAGTTTGTCGGGACCATATGCACCACGATGAATGCGGTGAATGAACAGAAAAACAATCAACTACGCGGCGTCCCGGGGCACAAGGTTTTGAAAACCCTCTTGTGTGACCCGACCGTCTCGGGACATCGCGCCATAATCCCTTTTTTAATATGAATGCGCAGGCAGATCTGTACGAAACCCAGGAATTTTTTGGTCTTGATCTAATCTATAGGAGTCTAAAACCCCTCTTTATTGAGTACAGAGTTCGATAAACCTCACACATCAAAAGAAATCTGAACAATTTAAGAATAATTTCGTGCATCAGAGAATACACATGAAAAATCCACTCTTCTCGTCCACCATCGGATTCATATCCGTTATAAAATCGGTCACGAGAAACAACCACCAGCTCTTTTCTGGTGTGATTCAGCATCAGAGTTGCGACCGAGAGGGGTGAATTCAGAAAGATAACTCATCTCGACGGAGCCGAAGATCGCGCATCGCAGTATGTGAAATTACAGGAATTGTTTTGTCTGCCTCTTTCGGGAGCCGGACAGTTCACAGAATCTCACGTAGCGCCTACTGATATTTGGAGAAGATAAAACCCTCACTCATATGTTTGTAAAATAAGTGAATTCTGGGTATATGCAAGATTCTTATCCTTTTGACTGCGCCCGTGATTGTGTAAGGACAACTAACAACCCTCATCATTTGGCGAATACTTTGAAAATATCATATTTTGACTGTGACTTTGAGATGCGCATTTCTTGAATTTAACAATATAATATTGGGGAGTCCCCACCCCCTGATTTGAACAGGGGACCTGCTGATTTCGGCGGCTGCACCGGTAATACCGGAAACACTCTACAGTCAGCCGCTCTAGCCAGTCTGAGCTAGGTGGGGACAGGGTAGGATAAAGGATACATTATTTAACACATTCGGGAACTCAGCCGATATAGGTCAGGCTGTGCTTCTCCTGTTCCGCGCCGTACTCCTTGACTCTGGCATTCAGCTCGTCGATGTGTTCCGCGCCCTGGAGCAGTTCGGTCTTGTCTATATCGAAACCGATCAGCTTTTCCAGCACTTTGATCAGTTCCACGGCGCTCTTGTAATCCACGAAGAAACCCGAGGTCTCGCCCATCAGGCAGGCGGACGGTATGCCTGCTATTTTACCGAATCCGATGAACAGTCCGCTGGCGCCCACGATCCCCGGCCCGGGCTCCCCGGGAGAGAAGACAACGCCGCACTCCTCCAGCCTCTCCTTCATCTTTATGTCGCTGATGGCCCCCAGTATGCGCGGGTTCTCCACCATGCCGCCTGTGCCGTAGCCGCCGAGAGTATAGATCTCCGTTACGCCGAACTTCTCCAGCTCGTTATCGAACAGGTCCTTGCAGAAAAGGAACTGACCGTTGGGGGTCATTGCCTGGCAGTCCCCCAGCAGGAAAATGATATCTCTGCCGTTGACCCTGGCGTGCCAAAGCTCGTTGGATGCCAGACGTATCACGCAGTCATCGTCGAGCATAACCTGGGGAGGGAAGTGCTCTGAGAGTATCGTAGCGAATCTTTCGGCATTCAGGGATTTGACCATGAAGTCCGCGGCCGTCTTGCCGATATTCCCCACGCCCGGAAGTCCCTCTATGAAGATGGTCCTCTTCATTTTGGGTTTGGATTCATAGATCACAGTGCTTTCCATTCTCGCCGTACTCCTCGATGATGCTCTTCCTTCTGTACTCCCCGTATCTGTCCTCAGGAGAGTATCTGGGAGGCGCAGGGTATCGGGTATCCGATCCGCATTCCGGGCACGTCGGCCTCATGGAATATCTGCAGCAGTTCCCGCATCTCCTTATCACGGTTCTCATGGAAAAATCTTCTTAGCGTTTAAGGGACGCCTCGCCACCCGCGCGCTCCATGGCCTTGATGGCAGCGGAGGAGATCAATTTCATCGTCTCTTCTGCCTCTTTATAGTCCTCGGCTGTGATCATTATGCGGTATTTCGGGCATCCGACGCAAGTGATCTCCGCATCCGCATCGCCGGCGGCATCCAGTCCCTTCAGCAAAGCGTTCCTTATGTGCTCCACGCCCTCCGGGGCGTAGGACCTAAGCTCCAAGATCCCGCTTATCTTCACCGAGGGGACAGCCACGTTCTCCTTGGCAACGTCCAGGAAGGTCTGGACCCATGCGCCGCTGTATTCTTCCCGTCATCTCCTCGGGGGAGATGGCGAAAGCCTCGAAGGCCCCGTAGAGGGTCTCGTAATCATCTATGAGCTCATTGGCGAACTGGTCGTACGCATCATCAAGGGATATTGACATTCTCTCCGCGATGATCTCAACGAGCTTCTCAGCCTTCTTCTCATTCTTCCACTGCTGGATCTTTTCGCGCTTCTGGTGCGCATTGACGGATTTGAGGGAAAGATCTATGTGCCCTTTGGACGGGTCGACGCCCAGGACCTTGCAGACAACCTTCTGTCCTTCACGGATGTAGTCGCGCAGGTACTTGACCCAGCCGGTAGCGGCATCCCTGATGTGGATGAAACCCTCCTTGTCGTTGTACTCATCGAGTGTGACGAAAGCCCCGAAATCCTTGACGCTGATGACTGAGCAGACTACCAGCTCTCCTCTCTCGGGGAAACCCTTGTTGCGGGGCATGATTAACCTATTACCTCTACTATCTCGCCTTTTACCTGGCCCTTACCGCCCTTGGGGACGATGAGGGTGGAGCCGCATGCGTGGCATGTTACCACGGTCGACGGCCTGGCGAAGGCGACCTGCTCGTTGCTGCAGTCCGCACATTTGATCTTTATGAATTTTCCGGTCACTGGTGGGATCCCTCCATGAGTTCGAACTTCTTGGCCCTGATGCAGGGAGACTGGTGGGCTTTCTTGCACTGTGTGCACCTGTACCTGAGGTTGACCCTCTTGGTGGGCTTCTCTCTCCCCTCCGGCTTAGGCCTGGGGAAACCACCGTATCCGGAAGTGACCTTCCTGAATCTCCTCTGACCCCATTTCAGTTCGCTGGCCTTTTTCTTCTTAACCCTCTCTACATCATGGACCGCGTGGGTCTTGCAGGTCGGGCAATATCTCTTGACTGTCCTGGGCAATTTCATTATCAATACACCTTCTGGTGGAAGCAGGACTGCCTAACACTGAAGTCATATAAAAAGCATTAGCCCGCGCGTTATAAGAGAAGAAGGTCAGCAGATCTTCTCCACAGTGCCGTCGGAGCGGGCTACGAAGGCCGCCGTCGTCATATTGAGGAACAGACCGTTCTCGACCACTCCCGGTATGGTGTCCAGCCTGCTCTCCAGGAAATAGGGGTTGGCGATGCCGTCGAACTTGCAGTCGTAGATGTAGTTGCCGTTGTCCGTCATGAAGGGCTCCCCGTCCCTCATCCTGAGGGTGGCCTTGCACCCCTGACGCTCGATCATGCGCTTCGTCTTCTCATGACCGAAGACCATGACCTCCACCGGAAGAGGGCATTCCTTCCCCAGGGATTCTACGAGCTTGGACTCATCCACGACCACTATCTGATCGATGGAGGATGCGGCCACTATCTTCTCCCTGACAAGCGCCCCTCCCAGCCCTTTGATGAGATGGAGCTGCCTGGTGACCTCGTCAGCCCCGTCGATGGTAACATCAAGATTGTTCACTTCGGAAAGGTTCACGACCCTGATGCCGAGATCCTTCGCTATCCGCTCCGTCTCCTCGGACGTGGCGACGCATGTCAGGTTCATGCCGGCGGCCACAAGCTCGCCTACTTTGCAGATGACATAGAATGCGGTGGACCCTGTGCCCAGCCCGACATTCATGCCGTCTCTCACATACTCTTCCACAGCCCTCTCCGCTGCTATCTTCTTCATATTGACGGTCATGATAGGTCTTTCCTGATTATCTCGGATACTGCCTTCACAACGTAATCATTTATTTCCTTTCCGAAGCTCTGCGAGGAATTGCGGGTGTCGCCGGCCATCCCCTCGGGGAAGCAGGCGCTGCCGTCCCTAAGGACGATGTATCCGTGGCTCTTGTATTCGCCTACAGGTCTGGCACTTCTCACCAGATCAGGTCTTATGTCTATGATCCTTGAGGTTTCGACCATGCCTCCGTGCCCGTCGTTCTCTATTTCTATCAACTTGGATGCTATGTCGTAATCGGAGAAGAACGCTATCCGCACGTCTTCTTTTTCGACCACGGCCCTGCAGGCCTCCGTTATGGCGCACATATGAGATGTGCCAGCATGCCCGCTTATGACAACCATCCTCTTCACGCCGCCCCGGACCAGTGAATTGAGAACATCTGTTACGAACGAGCGCAAGGTGTCGAACGATACGCCTATGGTCCCGGCCATGTTCTTTGTGGAGGAATGCTGCCCGTAGGGCATGGTCGGTGCGACCAGTACGTTATCGTTGATCCTTGCCACCTCCTCAGCGATATACTCCGGCTGGAATGTGTCCGTTCCCAGAGGGAGGTGCGGCCCGTGTGCCTCGGTGGCGCCCATGGGCAGAATGACCGTTGCGCCGTCCATGACAGCCCGGCGGAAGCTGTCTGTGGTCATCTCATCTATTCTCATGAACGGCCCCACCGCATTCGTAAGAGATTAAATTAGTGTTCGCTTATTCGGGGCCATGCGTTTGGCTGCCCTTTGCTCAGGCGGGAAGGATTCCGTGCTCTCGATGTACCTGGCTCATCAGTCAGGTCATGAGATATGCTATGTCGTGGGCATATCCTCTCCCGGGGAATCTTGGATATTCCATACTCCGAATGCGTGGCTCGTGCCGATGATCGCGGATGCCATGGGCATACGTTTTAAGGGAGCGGAGACGGACGGCACCGAAGCCGGGGACATGGAGGCTCTGAGAAGCGCTCTCGGCGGATTGGATGCGGAAGGCGTGATAATGGGTGGGATATGGTCAGATTACCAATGGGACAGGATCAACAACATCTGCGGCGATCTGGGTCTTATGGTGTACGCGCCTCTGTGGAGGAAGGACCAGAGCCTCGTTTACGACGAGATCGGGGCGGCAGGAATCGAGGCGATCATCGTAGGAACGTTCGCCGAAGGGCTTGATGAAACGTATCTCGGATGCAGTCTAGATGCGGCATGCAAGGAGAGACTGATCAAAGCCGGAGAGAGGATCGAACTAAGCGTGACGGGCGAGGGAGGAGAGTACGAATCCCTGGTTCTGGATTCTCCGATGCACACCAAGCGTCTTGCGATAAGAAAGGAGCGCAGGGATGTGAGTCGCGGATCATCGTTGCTCACGGTAGAGGAGGCGACCCTTGAGAACAAGGGTCAGAACTGAAGAGCCAGTCCCTTCTTCGCTCCTTCAAGGACCTCATCGAAATCCGGGAGGGTCTTGGGCACATCGGCTCTCCAGATGTACCTTATCCTCTTGTCCTTGCCCACAAGATATAATTCCCTGTTGGTGAAGCCGGATATCATATGCCCCGGCCCGACTATGGCGTCATACTCCGTGCTGACCTTCTTGTCCTCATCGAAAAGGAAATCGAAGGGCGCGTTCAGGCGCTCCTTCCATTTCTTATGGCTGTCCGCACTGTCCGGGTTGACGCCTATGAGCCTGATCCCCGCATCCGCCATCTCGCCGTATCGTTCTATGAACTTCACAAGATAGTTGTAGCAGTTGATCCCGAAATCCCCCACGTAGAAGTTGACCATCACGGGACCCTTCTCCAGCTCTTTGTACAGATTGAAATCCCTGCCGTTTGTGGAGGGCAGTGTGAAATCCGGGGCAACATCCCCTATCTCGAACCTAGCCATGGGAAGCGGATGGCTGTTGAACTATTAATCCTGTGCTTTCTCGCAGGATGTGGCCTGCAGTCCTACTATCCCTGCGATGATCAATCCCACGAAGAGCAGCTTCATAGGAAGGGCTGGCTCATTGCCAAGGATCACACTCACGGTCATGGTCCCGACAGCCCCTATGCCTACCCACACGGCGTATGCGGTCCCGACGGGAAGACCTCCGCTTATGGCCTCGACAGGAGATATATGCTGGCCGTAAGGAATATCAGGACCACGGCCGAGGGAAGCGGAACTCTGAATCCGTCGGAGTATCCGAGGGCGACGGCCCAGATTATCTCGCACATGCTGGCAATGAAGAGATACAGCCAAAGACGTCTCCAGTCGCTCATTCAGGCCACCCCGGAGACGAGGTTGATTCCCACGACGCCTGCGACTATCAGCAGTATGAAGAATATACGGATCAGTTTGGCCGGCTCTTCATAGATCACGATTCCCAATATCATGGTGAGGATGGCTCCGATGCCCGTCCATACGGCATAGGAGGTCCCCGGGCCGATGACTGCCATGGCAAGGGACAGAAGATAGAGCTGACGGCCATTATTACCACGGTCGCTGCGGCCCATGACAGCTTCCTGAATCTGTCGGACTTCTCGAGGGTTATGACCCAGCAGGGCTCCAGTATCCCTGCTGCTAAAAGATATATCCACTCGACAGCCATAAACGAGAGGAGAGTCAGGTCTGGTATTTACACTTTGCTGGCCCGGCGCCCCATAATCCAGAACATCCCCGGGTCAGATGATTTAGTGGGTCTGCCCGGATTTGAACCGGGGTCAATGGCTCCCAAAGCCACAAGTATACCAAGCTAGCCCACAGACCCGTGCGCTTCATGATGTGACGCTCGTAATTAAGGGTATTCTTCAGATGAGCCCTTTCCTTTTGAGCTCCTTCATCAGAAGCCCGATGGCCCTTCCGCGGTGGGAGATCACGTTCTTATCTTCCAGGGGCATCTCCGCGAAGGACCTCTTGCCGTCGGGGCTGAATATCGGGTCGTATCCGAATCCTCCCCTGCCCATCGGCTCACAGAGGACGGAACCCGGGCTAACGCCGGTCACGATGATCGTCTCGCCTCCGATACAGCACCCTATGCAGCATCTGAAATGGGCGCTCCTGTCGGAAACGCCCTCCATAAGCCTCAGGATGCCGTCGTTCCCGATGGTCTTTTGGACATATGAGGAGTATACGCCCGGGAAACCCCTCAAATGATCCACGAACATGCCAGAATCGTCTATGAGGAAGTCCGACAGCCCTTTGGCCCTGAGCTCTCTTATGCCTGCTTCGACGACCTCCTCCAGAGTGGAGACCTGCGGCTCCCCGTAGGATATGCGGACGTGCTCGAATCCGATGCCCAGGCCTGCAAATGCCTCGGCGAATTCCTCGACCTTGCCGGGATTGGATGTCACAACCTTAAGGATCATGTGTATCTGGCTCTCCCTTTTATCACTTCTACCCTATCCAAAACTGCTTTGGCATCTGGCATGTTATCGCTGTATGATTCCACGATGGTCTCGTATCCGTTCACGACGGAGGAGTGGGCGGAGGAGAACGCCCTCTCCAGGAGATGCATATCCACGCCGAGAGCCTCTGTGTCAGCTCCGATATCCCCCATGGAGAAATCGATGAATCCTATGCTGCCGTCTTTGCAGACGATCATGTTGGATGTGGTAAGGTCCCCGTGGCATATGCCGGCGGAATGGAGCTTCGCCACGGCGATGCCGATCTTCCCGCATATCTCAAGGGGATCCTCGGCGGAGTCGATGACATCCTTTGCCTTGGGACCCTCAAGAAGCTCCATGGTGATGCTCCCCTTCTGCATATCTATGTCATAGATCACAGGGGTCCTGACTCCGGCCGCCCTGGTCTCCCCTTATGACCCTGGCCTCCTTCCTAATGCGGGAGGCCGTGATCCTGCTCTCTATCACGGGATGGCGATATCCTTTGGGCGATCGCATCTTGACCGCAGCTCTCCTTCCGTGGAATACAGACTTGGTTATCACCGCTTCCGCGCCTCTCCCTATCTCGACATCCATCGGGTTAGGGATATCATATCATGAACATATTTTTATCCTCATACCAAAGTTCTCTGGACAGGGAGGGTGAAGATTGAGATACACCATCACCGGAGACAACCTACAATTCGTGAATATACAGCTTGATCCGGACGAGACCATAAGAGCCACGCCAGGGAATTTCAAGTACATGAGCGGCAACATGAGGATGGATACCAAGATGGAAGGCGGCCTCTTGAAAGGACTCAAGAGATCCATATCCGGGGCGTCCTTCTTCCTTGTCAACTTCAAGAGCGAGGGGGGCACCGGAGTCGTCGGCCTGGGCGGGAACGTTCCCGGCAAGATCATAGACCTGAAGCTGGACGGCACCAAGACCTATCTTCTGCAGAGGAGCGCCTATCTGGCTTCCGATCCCGGCGTCGACGTGGACATAGGTTTCCAGAAGAAGCTGGGCAGCATCTTCTTCGGAGGAGAGGGGCTGGTCCTTCAGAGGATCAGCGGCAAAGGCGTCGCATGGGCATCGGCCTGCGGTGATTTCAACGTCATCGACCTCAAGCCCGGAGAGCAGTACAAGGTCTCCACGGCCAACGCTGTAGCCTGGGAGGAATCCGTGAAGTATGACATCGCGGCAGTGGGCGGCTTCAAGAACGCCCTCTTCGGAGGGGAAGGGCTCTTCGTCACAACTCTGACGGGGCCCGGCAAGATAGTGATACAGTCCATGACGCTGTCGGAACTCGCAGCCTCCCTGTATCAGTACATGCCGCAGAGCTGAGGGATGAAAATGGAAGCAACAAACGAGAAGAGGAAATCCACGACCCTGTCGGGGATACTGCTGGTGCTGTGCGGCGTGGGTCTCGTGGCCCTCATAGCGTTCGTGATAATGACGCCCGGGGTCCTCGAGTCCCTGGCAACTCTGGCGATCATAATCGTCGTGGCCATTGTGCTGATAGCTCTGGTGATATTCTTCCTGATGGCGGTTCTCGCCATACCCATGTACATGTACAAGGGGGAGAAGTACCAAGTCGACAAAGCCTACGGTCTGGATGAGGTGAAGTCAGTCAAAGAGACGGACTCGGACGACAAGGACGACAAGAATTGATCCTTCCAGCCAAACACCTTTATCAACCCCTTTACTCTTTTTCATCACCGTGCATAGACTCAGTACGGGCTCCAAATCCTTCGACGATCTTCTGGGCGGAGGCATAGAATGCGGCAGTGTCACTCTGCTCTACGGCGAGGCCGGAACAGGTAAGACGAACATATGCCTCCAGGCCGCCTTCAGCTTCATCGAGAGCGAGGGCAGGAAGGTTGCATATGTGGATACCGAGGGATTATCGTCGGAGAGGATAGAGCAGATATCCTCCGGCGAGGAGGCCAGGAAGAATCTTCTGGTGTTCCAGGTCCGTAGCTTCGAGGAGCAGATCGACAGGATCGCAAAGGTCGTCCGCCTTGCTGAGGCCAACGATAAGATTGGATTGATCATCGTGGATTCCATGACCATGTACTATCGTCTGAAATCCGACGATATGTCCGTCAGGAACGAGTTCGTGAAGCAGACGGAGATGCTGTTGAACGCAGCCAGGAAGAGCGAGGTGGCCGTATTGCTGACCTCACAGGTATACACCAACATAGGCGCCGGTACGATAGAGTTCCTCGGAGGCCACGCCATGCATCATAACGCGAAGACCATAATCCGCTTGGAGAAGAAAGGCAACGGCCGCAGGGCCGCGATCATGGTCAAGCACCGCAGCATACCGGAAGGCCGGAAAGCCACATACTCCATAACGGAGAAGGGGATCTCCGACTAAAGGGTCCTGGTCATCGTGTATTCTGCCAGGGCTATCATGAAGTCCTTGTCCTTTGAGGGCTCCAGCGCATCCAGGCAGTCGACGGCTTTGTTGATGTAATCCTCTGCGGTCTCTATGGCGTAATCCAGGCTGCAGGCTCTTCGGAGTATGCTCCTGACCTCGTCTATCTCCGCATCGGTGGCGTCTGTCTTGCCGAGGATATCGCGGAAGACCAGCAGGTCCGCCCTGTCAGCTATGTTCTTCAGGGCGTGGCACACGATGACGGTGCTCTTCCCTTTGCGAATGTCATTACCGGACGATTTACCGGTAACGGCCGGGTCCCCGACTATCCCAAGTATATCGTCATACATCTGGAAGGCGACGCCCAGGTTCATGGCGTAGCCGTGGACGGCGTCCACGACCTCCTTGCTCGCACCTCCGATCATAGCGCCTCCGGCGGCGCCGGCAGCGAAGAGAACACTGGTCTTCAGTCTGATGGTCTCGATGTACTCATCCATGGTGACCTCGGTCCCGTTCTCGTTGTTTATATCCATCTGCTGACCTCTGGCCAGGTCCCAGACGGATTGGGAGACCACTCTAAGGACATCTCTGACCGTTTCGCCGTCCGCATCGAGGTCGGCGATTATCTGGAAGGCCTTAGCGAACAGGGCATCTCCCGCCAACACCGCTGTGGGCATGCCGTACTTCACATGGGATGTGGTCATGCCCCGGCGCTTCTCGTCCCCGTCCATGAGGTCATCATGGATCAGCGTGAAATTGTGTATGTACTCTATGGCAACCGCAAGGGGAACGGCCTTCCTGCCATCCCCTCCCACCGCCCTGCACGCGGCGATGACCATGGCCGGTCTCATCCTCTTTCCGCCGGCATAGGGGTACTGTCTTGCCGCTTCGATGAGATTGGCGGGCAGTTCGTCTTCTATGTATGATTCGATCGGCTTGCTCAGCTCGTCGGACATCTGTTTCAATATCTTCTTGACGTCGGTCATTTCAGGCCTTCCATCCATTTGCGTGTCTCTCCCATGACGATATACTCTGCATCAGAGAGCTCTCTTATGTTAGAGGAACCGGTCAGCAGCATCGCCGCCTTCAGTTCCTCTTTGATCAGTTCCAATATGGCGATCACGGCCTCCGGGGATTCGGTGGCGGCCTTTAGGAAAAGCCCCGCCGCACCTGCGCAGCAGGCACCCATGGCGACGGACCTGGCAACATCCAGTCCGGAGACTATGCCCCCTGAGGATATCAGCGGGACGCCGACGTTCGCCTCGAGGAGTGAAACGGGTGCGGGTATGCCCCAATCGAAATAAGTCAGGCCCAGCTCAGAGCGCACGGTGTCCTCTCTGTCTCTGGCCCTGTGCATCTCCACCGCGGAGAAGCTCGTCCCCCCCATTCCCGCCACGTCTATGGCGGCAACCCCTATCGCGGAGAGCCTTGCGGCGGTCCTCGCCGATATGCCGGCGCCCGTCTCCTTGGCTATGATCGGGACCTCCCGGGCTATGCTCCTTATCGCATCGTAGCAGCCTTTGGCGTTGGTATCCCCTTCGGGCTGGACAACCTCCTGAAGGAAATTCAGGTGGATAGCGACATAATCCGCACCGATGAGATCCCTGGCAACGGCCACGTCGGCCGCCGTGTACGCCCTCTTCCCTTTTTGGCGGACCAGCTGAGGTACGCCCACGTTCCCTATAACCAGAGGGACATCATAATCCTTGACTATCTCGTAGGATGCAGTGTCGATTCCCTCTATGGCGGCCCTTTCGCTGCCCACTCCCACGCCCACGCCCATCTCGGCGCAGGCCTCGGCTATGTTAGCATTGATCTTCTCGGCCCCTTCGAAGCCGCCGGTTATGGCGGTCACAATAAACGGGAAATCCAGCTTCTTGCCCAGGACCATGGCGGATGTATCTATCTCGTCCAGGTCCACTTCGGGCAGAGCATCGTGTATCAGGGTGACGTCGTCCCAGTATCTGTATCCCGGGAGGATCTCCCGGTTAAGGCATATCTCTATGTGGTCTGCCTTTCTTTTTTTCATCTGTGTCATAGGATACCGCCTTTTGCCGTGGTGCAGACGACACTCTCTCCGCGCAGGAGATTCAGAAGCCTTCCTTCCACGTTGCCGTTCACCAGTACGCAATCTCTTTTGTCAGAGCACATCCTCAACATAGCCTCCATCTTGGCGCGGACGCCTCCGGTGACATCATCGACATTATGCTTGGTGCTTACTTCCTTTAGGATTGTACTATCAACTTCATAATATAACATTGCATCCCGTTCTGTTTTGGGATTCTTATCATATAAGCCGTCTATATCTGAGACGAAGACCACCATTTCCGGGCTGAAAAGCTCTGCCAGTCGCTCCATGATCTGGTCGCCGGAGCATATGGCGAATCCGAGGCTTCGATCGGTGACCACGTCTCCGAAGAGCACGGGGACGATGCCCAAAGCTCGGAATCTGCGTATAGGTTCGCTGTTATCGAAGATGAGCTCTCTGTTATCCATTACGAAGCAGGACCCTGTCGGTATGGAAATTGAAGGGATCCCGGCGGTTATGAGCTCTGAAACGACCATGGAGTCAAGCTCTCTGACGTCGTAGCATATCTGGGCCACTGCAGGGATCTGGCTTTCGTTCTTGAAACCAGAGTTTATACGGTGTTCCTTTGCCAGTACGTGGCCGAAGGACCCGGCGCCGTGTACGATCACGACTTCTTTCCCCGACTCCTTGATCTCGCGACAGAGCCTGCCGACAACCTCGGAGTTGAACGTGCGGTAATGCGTCTTGTCCGTTATCACGCTCCCGCCCAGCTTGATGAGTATCATCATGTCGGATATTTTGTCCTCGATTATAAACTGTATGTGCGCACAGCGCCCGCGTACGCCTCATTCAGCTGAAAACAACCGCGGACCGAAAGGCCAGCGCATACGCTCATGCAAGAAAAAGGAAAAGTGGCTGACAGCGTATCTGTTTTCCCGTACGCTCGCGCAATACAGTACAGACAGTTACGCGGGCGGACTTTACTTCCGGGTTCGGAATGGGACCGGGTGTTACCCCGCCGCTATGGCCGTCATGCCGAAACATGCCATATCTGGAAAGTATATAAGGTTTTGGGTGAGCTCATTTGAACTCGGTGGTTTCCGCGCTGAGGAATTCGTTCCAGAGCTCTAAAGTCTCCTTCGCTTCCTCTTCGTTCATGGTCTGTATGGCGAATCCTGCGTGGATCACTACCCAATCCCCGATATTCGCTTCCACCATTGATATGTTGGCCTCTCTGATCGTTCCGCCGAAATCGATCTTACCTATCTCCCCGTCTATGGAGAGCAGTTTTCCAGGAGCTGCAAGGCACATTTGTATCACCCAGTCATTATTTGCAGAATAGCCTCTGCGGGCTGTCCGTTGTTCTCTTCAAGAGCTTTGATCGCGGCATCCCTTCCGCATCCGGTCTGTGACATGACCAATTCTATATCCTCTTCGGGTATCCCCGGTGCCGCCGCAGTCTCCCCCAGAGGTCTCTCCGCGGGCTCTCCGGTCAGCTGGTAGGTCTTCTGCCCCTGCACAGTCATGATGTTGACGTCCGGCGAATCAAAGACGTATTCCCTGTCGGCGGTCCTGATGATCACCTGAGTAACGCCCTTCATCGATTCGTTTTTTATGCCCATCTTGCGCATGGCCTGCTGCATCTGACGCGGGTTCATGCCTCTTCCTGCCATGGCGACTCGTATATCAAGGGAACTTATATCCTTTGAGGGTCTACAAGCTAGATAGGATGTCCCCGACAGCATCCGCAGCCTTCTCAACGAATGCTGTGGGATCCGATCCCTTCAGCAGTCCTCCTCTGGAGAAATCCTTCTTGCCGCCGCCCTTGCCTCCCACAGATGAGAGGACGTCCGTCAGTATCTTCCTGCAGTCTATTCTTTCGTCCCCGGAGGCCAGTATCACGTATGACGGATCGGAATCCGTGGCGAGGATTACTGTGTGCCCCTCGGCCTTCCAGTTTTCCGCCGCCTCTGCCAGAGTATCGATGTCCGCAGGGAACACGCCGTATCTGACGGCTGCCCCCGAGATCCGCTTCTCCCCTGCACCGGTCACAAGCGCTTTGCCCGCCTTCTTCAGCATGGCCCTGGTCCCGTTCAGATCAGATAGGAGGTTGGCAGCGGCCTTCTCCGCATCCGAGGGTTTGCTGTTCAGGGCATCGGAGACCTTCAGGCAGGCGTATGCCAATTCCGAGGAGACCCTCTTCGCGGCCTCTCCGACCTTGAAATGTATGGCGTAGCCGTCCTTTCCCGAGGAGACCCTCCTGTCCGCGAATACGAACCCGATCTCCTCTGTCTCCATCACATGGAGGCCGCTGCAGGCTGCGATGTCGAAACCGTCTATCTCCACCACTGAGATCTCGCTGCCCTCTATCCTATCCAGTTTTGCCCTTATGTGCTCCAGCTCCGGGTCGTCCCGGTCCATGGAGCTCTTGAGAACAGACAGGTTCTCCTCGATGGCCGCATTAACGGACGCAACGGCATCGGAGATGACGTCCCAGCTGACGTCCCTGTCGATTACGACGTACTTATCGCCGTATTCTATGTCTATCTTTATTATGTTCAAATCGGGAACCAAACGGCTCAGGGCCCCGAACAGCATATGCTCGGCAGTGTGCCCCTTCATGAGCTCGTAGCGTCTCTCCCAATCCACGCTGCACCATATCTTATCCCCTGCCTCAAGTCCATGGCCGGGGCAAAGGTGCCAGATCTCGTTCTTCCTTCTTTCGACTTTCTCGACGGACACCCCTCTGATGGTTCCCTTATCGTGGGCCTGCCCGCCGCCGCCGGGGTAGAACGCAGTGCAATCCAGGGATACCCAGTCGCCGTCGGTCGCAGAGACGACGGCCTCGAATTCAGTCAGATAGCCGTCGTGTGCGAAGATCTCCTCTGTCATGATATCCTTACCGGGCTCCCGATTAATTGTAAGATTTAATAAATATGCGATAAAACCTATGAGGCGCACCGGGAAACGTAATATGTCCGACATCAGGGATTTCGATGAGACAGACAGGCGCATAATCGAGCTCATGTGCGTTTCCAGTCAAGGTTCCTACAGGCAGCTGGCGAAGCAGCTGGGCATACATCCTACCACCCTGATCCAAAGGGTGAAGAATCTGGAATCCAAGGGGATAATCAAAGGCTACAGGGCGAAAGTGGACTACATGCGCATGGGCTTCGAGTTCATGGGGATAGTCCAGATATACGCGGAGGGCAACATTCTGAATGTCCAGCAGGCCGTCAGGGAACTTCCGCAGGTCATCGGGGTGTTCGATGTGACCGGTGAGTGCGATTCCGTCGCGTGGATAGCATGCACGGACAGGGACGAGTTCTCGGTAGCGGTGAAGAGCATTCTGGAGATAGAAGGCGTGAAGAAGACCAATACCATGGTCGTTCTCAATATGATCAAGGACCCCTTCGATTTCGTTCCCGACGTGCACGGGAAAGCGGGCTCCTCCGAGTAAGTATTTTAATATACGCCTTTATTTGCTGATTCATAACCTTCAGAGGATGCAGTAAATGATAAGAACCCATACCTGCGGAGAGCTCAGAACGTCCGACATAGGCGCGAAAGTGTGCCTTCAGGGCTGGGTAAGATTCTCCAGGGACCACGGAGGAGTGGCTTTCATCGACCTTGCGGACAGATACGGTATAACTCAGGCGGTCTTCGACCCCGAGGATCTTCCCGAAGATGCGGACGCAGGGAATCTGGCAGAGACGATCAGGACCTTCACCCGCGAATCCGCCGTCTCCGTCCGGGGGATTGTGAGGAGCAGGGTGGCCGGAACGGAGGATGAGAGGAACCCCACGGGCAGCGTGGAGGTCCTCATCACATCCGCCGAGCTTCTGGGGAGATCGGGCATCCCGCCCTTTGAGGTAGGGGATCAGAAGGAAGGTGTCCTCCCCGGCGAGGACATAAGGATGAAGTACAGGTACCTGGACCTCAGGAGAACGGAGATGATCCGCACCCTGGAGTTCAGGAGCAGGTTCGTTCACATGGCCCGTCAGTATCTGGAGTCCCGGAGCTTCCTGGAGATAGAGACCCCGATACTGGGCAGGAGCACTCCCGAAGGTGCCAGAGACTACATAGTGCCGTCAAGGGTCCACCCCGGTACATTCTATGCGCTGGCACAGTCCCCGCAGCTTTTCAAGCAGATGCTGATGGTGGGGGGCCTGGACCGTTACTATCAGGTGGCCAGGTGCTTCCGGGATGAGGATTCCAGGAAGGACAGGCAGCCCGAGTTCACCCAGTTGGACATGGAGATGTCCTTCGTTGAGGAGAAGGACATACAGGATACCATAGAAGGCATGCTGGCACATGTGTGGGAAGGCATCTACGGAAAGAAGCTGCAGATCCCTTTCCGCAGGATATCCTACAAGGAGGCCATGTGGTCATACGGTTCCGACAAGCCTGATCTCAGATTCGGGCTCAGGCTGAACGATGTCACGGACGTCGCAGGAAAGGCGGATTACGAGATATTCCGCAGGATCATCTCCAAGGGAGGCATAATCCTCGGCATAAGGATCGAGGCCGCTCTGGCGGAGAGGATAGGCAGGAATGAGGTGGACCGTTACATAGACTATGCGAAGAAGGTGGGTCTTGGCGGTCTGACATGGATGAGGGCGAAGGACGGGACTCTCGAGAGCAACATAGTGAAATATTTCAGTCCCGAGGTCATAAAATCCCTGATCAGCAAGCTCAGCGTGAAGGACGGGGATCTCCTGTTCCTCTTCGCCGGCCCCGAGAAGGCCACCCAGGAGGGTGCCGGGCAGGTAAGGCTCAAGCTCGCAGAGGATCTGGATCTTGTGCCGGAAGGCGTATTCGAATTCGCATGGCTGGTGGACTGCCCCCTCTTCGAGACCGATCCAGTCTCCGGAAGGCTCACCACATTCCATCACCCCTTCGTCAAGCCCCGGTCCCCTCTGGATGAGAAGGACGTCAAGGGAAGCTCCTTCGACCTTGTGCTCAACGGCACAGAGCTGGGCTCAGGCTCCCTCAGGATAAACGATCCGGACCTGCAGAGGAAGGTATTCTCGATGCTGGGTATGTCCGAGGAGAAAGCAGAGGAGGATTTCGGATTCTTCCTTGAGGCGCTGGGCTACGGCGCTCCGCCCCACGGGGGCATAGCCCTGGGAATAGACAGGCTGATAGCAATGCTCACGGGGAAGGACACGATACGCGACACGATAGCGTTCCCGAAGAACAAGAGGGCCCAGTCCCTCTTCGACGATTCGCCTGCCAAGGTGGACGATGAGAAGCTGGAAGAGCTTCAGATAATGTCAATAGCCATCGGCGACCTGGAAGATCTGGAGTGATCACAGCCTCTCAGATATCAGGCGCCTGACGGCGCTGACTATCTCCGCGGAGGAGTATGTTCCGCCTGTCTCCTTCATCACGCCCCCCGATTATGCGGTTCGCCGCCTTCTCATTCTTGGCGTAGTCCGCTATCACGGACGGATTCTCGTCCAGTGCCCGTCCGACGATCTCGTCCAGATCGTCGGAGCATACCCTGCAGGAATCCTCATCGCCTGTCATTATGCAACGGATCCTCATGTTGCATTCGACGTCAGTGATCTCTCCCTTAGCGAATCTCCCGATCATGGACGTTATGTCGTCCAGGCTCCCCCTGGACGGCTTGAATCCTTTCCAGTGGGAACTTATGACCCCTGATATGAAGGTCTTGGCAGTCTCGGCATCCGTCGCGGCGGCCAGTTCCTCGAAGAATCCGGCCAGACCGATGTCAGTGGACACGATCTGCTTGGCAGCCTCCTGCGTCATCCCGTAATCGCCGACGAAACGGGCGATCATCTCCATGGGCGTCTCCTTGTTCTCTATCTCCGATGCCATTTTGGCTATGTGGTAGACTCCCAGGTCAGGCTCGTTGATGTATCCGTAATCCGCTTCGAACTCCTTCTTCCTAGCCGAGGTGGTGACTTTGCGCTCCTCATCGAAATGCCTGGTCTCCCTCTCGATCTTCCCTCCGGCCTTGAGGATCTTCGTCTGCCTCACCATCTCAAAGGTCAGAGCCCTCTCCACATTCTTCAGGCCGGTGACGTTCTTGACCTCGCATCTCTCCTTGCCGACGGATATGTTGCAGTCGCAGCGGACGCTCCTCTCGCTGTCGGGTTCAAGATCTATCGTGTGCCTTATATCAGCCAGAAGCGAGGCCAGGAATCTCCTGGCCTCTGCCGGGGATGAGATGTCCGGTTCGGTGACTATCTCCGCCAGAGGTATGCCGCTGCGGTTGTAGTCTATTAACGAGGAGCCATCGGCGGTCCTCTTTATCTTCCCCGGATCCTCCTCCAGATGGATCCTTGTGATCCTTATCGGTTTATCCCCGAGCATATAGACCCCGCCCAATCCGATGGGGGTCTCCTGCTGGGTGACCTGGAAGTTCTTGGCCAGGTCCGGATAGAAGTAGATCTTCCTTGAGAACCAGGTGGTGTCAGGTATGCTGCATCCGAGCATCTTCGCCAATTTCAATCCGAGTCTGAGGGCCTCCCCGTTCAGGGACGGCTTGGATCCGGGGAATCCCATGCAGGCGGGGCACACCCTGGTGTTGGGCTCCGCACTGCCTTCCGTGGGGCAGGAGCAGAACATCTTGGATCTGGTGGGAAGCTGAACGTGGACCTCGAGACCTATCTTCATAAGGATACCTCCGGGCTCCGGGCGTCGAAGCGCTTCTGCCATTCCTCTGCCGCGGACAGCAGGATATCGTCGTTCCAGTGGTCGGCGACCAGCATCATGCCCACCGGCATGCCTTCGGAATACCCGCAAGGCATCGATATGTGGGGAAGGCCCGAGAGGTTCGGAGGGACGGAAAGAACGTCCGCATGGTACGTTTCCAAAGCGGACATCCCGGAGATCTCGTCGAATCTCGGGGATATGAACGGCATGGTGGGCGTCAGCACGGCATCGAACCTCTCGAATATCCTCTTGTACTCTGAGATGATAGCGTTCCTGACCCCGAGGGCCTTAGCATAGTACTTGTCGCGGAAGCCCATCATCCTGGTGAAGGTTCCGAGTATGACCCTCCTCTTCGTCTCCTCTCCCAGGTACCGGGACCGCATCTTCGTGAAATAATCATCGAATTTCAGGGTGAGGTCGCCGTCCTGCCTGCCGTACCTCAGGCCGCAGTATCTGGCTATGTTGGTGGAGCCCTCTGCGGATGCCAGGACGTAGTACGCCGGGAGGGCGTATCTCAAGGTGTCCATTGACACGGTCTCCACGTCCACCGACATGCTCCTCAGCTCCTCCTCGGCCGATCCCATCGCCGAGTTCACGCCTGCGCTGGCCTCTCCTCTGACAACCGCAACAGAGCGGAGCTTCCTGAATCTCTTCTGCAACGGGGGATGATTGCATGAGACAGGGTCCCTCATATCATCACCCGATATCAACGGTAGGTATCTTCCCAGATCCTTCGCGTCCCCGGAGAGTATTCCGACCTTGTCCATGGAGTTCCCGTAATCTATCAGACCGTATCTGGAAACACGTCCGTAGGTGGGCGCCATGCCGTAGACCCCGCAGAATGACGCAGGGCAGGCTATCGACCCTCCCGTGGAGACGCCGAGGGCCACGTGCCCGTCGATGACCGCGGCGGCGCAGGCGGCGCCCCCCGAGGATCCGCCGCACGACCTCTCGATATCGTACGGGTTCCGGGGCACTCCGTAGGCGGAGTTCATCGAGAAGGACCCGAATCCGAACTCATCCATGTTGGTCTTCCCCACCAGGAATCCGCCGGCGGATCTCATCCTCTCCACGCATGCCGCATCGAAAACGGGCCTGTAGCCCTCAAGTATGGCGGACCCGGCACGGGCCTGGAAGCCCACCGCCGTAAGATTGTCCTTGGCTGAGAATGCGAACTCGGCGTCCGTTGAGGTCTCTGGGGTTATCTCGGAGAACATATTGTATCTCTCATTGATCTTCGCAAGGTCAGAAAGATCGATCATTGGACCCTGGGCCCCCTGACGTATCTCTCATAGGTGTTCATATTTGCCAGCAGGTCATCGGCAGGGATGTCCATGCGCGGCTCGTCAGATCTGAGGACGTCGGATACTTCCACGGGATTCACGAGAAGCGCGTCGGAGGAGGGAGCCCCGTCCAGCACCTGGAAGTAATCCAGTATCTCCTCCAGGTCCTTGCGGTAGAGCTCTATCTCCTCTTCAGTAAGCTCCAGATGTGCTATCCTTGCGACCTTGGTTACTGTTTCTCTGTCCATGGAAGACCGATGGCCTGATTGTCTAATTTGGATATATTAGTAGCGTACTGTGAGCTTTATCGGAATCGAAGGTTCCAATATCGTTTGCGTTATCCGGAATATCATAATCTTTTCAAATGAGCCACCAGGGAAGACGATTCCCGAGAAAGAGTTAAAAGCGGGTTGCCAGTTATGAAGCGTGATAGATATGGCCGATGATCTAGGAAAGAAGCTCGCAGCGGGCATGAAGGCGATGGATGAGGGGGACTTCAAGAAGGCCTACTCCCAATTCAAGAAGTTGTGCGTTGAGAATCCTAATGACGCCGAATGCTGGTACTATAAAGCAGAATGCGGCAGCCTGGCCTCCGGGATGTTCGGTGCCAAGATCTCGAATGAGGAGATAATGGAGGCATATAACAAAGCAATCGAACTGGATCCTGAGAACGCCGATTATTACCAGTCCTACGGCCAGTTCTGCATATCCATCAACAAGTACGATGAGGCCGAGAAGGCCTATTGCGAAGCGGCAGAAGTGGATGAGTCCAGATCCTCCGCGCTATACTCGGAGTTCGCCGTTACGTTCTTCGACAACGTAATGGCGTCATACGGTGAGATAATGGAGGATCCGAAGGCCAGGGCGCCGTACGCGAAGAAAGCTCTCAAGTACATGCTAATGGCGCTGGAACTCGATCCGGCAGAGGCCAAGAGCCTGCTCTAGGCCCTGAGGTCTCCCAGGGTGGCCTTTCTCTCCGCGAATGCGTTGTGTTTGTGAATCGATTCCTCGGATTCGCTGCGAACGGTAACGCCGACGTTGTCCGGCAGATCCGTGCAGTTGTCCACCAAAAGCTTCAGGACATCCCTGACGACATCCTCCACGAATTTTGGGTTCCTGTGGGCGTTGATCACAACCGCCGCCTCATCATCCCTCTTCAGGAGCTCATAGGTCGGCGACGAGAAGGCACCCTCCACCAGGTCAATGAGAAGATCCGCTTCTATGTTGACGTCCTCATCCATCTCCAGGATCACGGTGCAGATGTTCCTCTGGTTGTGGGACATGACGGGCCATTCCCTAGAACAGCTCAGAGATTCGGTGACGGTCTCCTGGGCGCAGGGGCAGGCAGTCATGCCGATGACCTTGACCCCTATGGTCTTACGGACCTTCTCACCGCGTTTGTAAACGCTCTCTCCCAGAAGGGAATACGTCTCCAGGGTCTCTCTTCCGTTGGGTGTCCGGCTGCTCTTGAAGTAGTCGGCGACCATCCGAACGTTAGCGGTGCTGGCATATTCATGTCTGTCAAGGAGCTTCTTGCACATGTCTGCTGCCAGGTTCTCTATTCCCGACACGGGCTGTCTCACGCTCTCCTCGACTATCTCGCGGAGAACCTCAAGATTCCTCGAGAGGTGGGAGCCTTTTTGCACTGCAGGAAGGTCCACGAAGATATCTATGGTGCAGGAGAGCGTGCCGCTGTGCCCGTTCTCCCTTCCGTTCCTCTTCACGAATACGGGCTTCTTCACTCCGGTAACGCCTACTTTGGTGAGCTTGAATCTGTTATCGGTCTCTCTGCTCTGCACGTCACAGACAGGAATCATGTTGAGGACGTACGCTGAACCTGATTTAAAGTTATCATTTAGCAACAGCGTTTTAGGTAGGTATCCGAAGGGCCACCATATGCCTGGTGACGGCCGTCCTGCATTTAGCAACAGCGTTTTAGGTAGGCATCCGAAGGACCAATATATGCGCAGAGAGAATGACCCACGATGTTCTGCGGCATCGACGAGGCGGGCAGGGGTTCGGTCATGGGGCCGTTGGTTGTCGGTGCGGTCTTCTGTGAGGACGACAAAGACCTGGTGGCCCTGGGAGTGAAGGACTCCAAGAGGCTGACCCCCAAGGCAAGGGAGAGGATATTCTCGGAGATGGCCGGGGTGGCGGATTACACGATAGTCACGGTCTCGGCCGGCGAGATCGATGCCAGACGTGCCAGGGAGTCATTGAATGAGATAGAGATGAGCATGTTCGCGGAAGCCGCCGGTCACAGGAAGGTCAACCGGATATACGCTGACTGCCCGGACGTGAACGAATCCGGTTTCTCCAACAGGCTGTCTGTTCTCACAGGCAATGTGAAGGTCATAGGTAGGCACGGGGCCGACGATACGTTTCCCGTGGTCTCTGCTGCTTCCATCGTCGCCAAGGTGACGAGGGACCGCATGGTGGAGGAGATCTCCCAGGAATTCGGGGTGAGTATAGGGAGCGGCTATCCCAGCGATGCCGAGACCATGGAGTTCATAGAAAAATGGATTAAAAGGTACGGTGTATCGCCGAAGCACACGAGGAACTCGTGGGAACCCGTGAAGCGCATGCTCTCCGTTTCTGCGAATACAAGGATAACCGATTGGTGAATAACATGAATATGAAATCCAGGATCCAGGAGATGGTGGACAGGTTCCACAAGAGGATGGCGGAGGACCCGGAGGCCAAAGAAGAGGTCATGTCCCTTAAGAAAACGGTGAACATAGATCTGGGAACCGAGTCATACAGCATGAGGCTCGAGGACGCGGAGATCAAGGAATTCAAGGAAGGGCTCCTGGACGGAGCGGATATACTCCTTAAGTCCACACCGGAGAACATGGCCGCCCTGATAGACGGGAGCCTTAGGCCGACGAAGGCCTACATAACGAAAAAGATAATCATCAAGGGCAATATTCAGGATGTTCTGAAACTGAAGCATCTGTTCTGAGCAAATCTGCAAAGTATTTTTATACAAGCTCCCGAGTAGAGGTCAGTATAGCGAGGTAGGGTAGCCAGGATATCCCGTCGGGCTCATAACCCGGAGACCAATCGTTCAAATCGATTCCTCGCTACCATTCCTTTTCAATCTGATGTCCCAGTCCGATCCATTGTGAAGGTCATTCCTTCGGGCAGGGTTTCAGATTCTTCTCCAGAATATCGTAATCTTCGAGGAATATCCCTTTAGGGCACTCCATGTCCTTCAGACAGCCCACCCAATAGATCACAATCCCGGGGCCGAAGATCTCTGTGTAGGGTATGAGCTGCTTCCTCGAGTTGAATCTGAATTCCACATTATCTCCGAAGGAGGCCTTGCTCTCCACCCAGTATACCTTGTGGCCATTGAACATCATGGGCTCGTCCAAAAGGGCGTCCGGGGTCTTCTGGTACTCTCCGCGGATATCGTTCTCTGTACGGTATGTTATGCCCTGGCCGTCAAGCCATTTGTGCAGAAGGTCCTCGCCCCAGATTCCTCTGAGCCTCTGGTCCTCGTTAGCATCCGGGGAGTAGACGTAATCGTTGGCGACCACTTCCTTTATCTCCTCGGCAGTCCGCTTGTTCAGAGAATCAGGATTTCGGACGTACGACCAGAATTCCTTCTTCGAGGCTCCGTCCTCTTGGAATATGAACATTGATGTTAGTATGGGAGGGAATTTCCATTTCTCGGAGATTTCCATTAAGCTGTGCCCGTTTTTCCAATCCTTAAGCATCTGCCGGGTGTGGTTCTTGACGACATGGAATCTTTTCTTCACGTCCCTGCTGGTCTTCTGGACATAAAGTGTTTTGACCAAGCGGGAGTCATATCCCTCATCCATCATCTTCCTGACGTCTTCTGGTCTGTTAAGACGGTTGTATATTGTTCTGTACTCGTCGTATTCCATTAAATGACCTTTGTTATTTTGTCGCGGAGATCCTCGGCCGCGGACAGAACAACGTCCTTGACCATGGATGTAGGGGGACAATATGCGTTCTCGGCATATGAGAGGAGACTCTCCACGGTCTCCCCTCTGGCTATCATACCGGTGATCCAGTTGATACGTCCGTTGCATTCTCGCCCGCCAGGATCTGGGCACCTATTATCTTGTGGGATGACGCATCAGCGGATATCTTCACAGTCAGTGCTTTCCCTCCAGGGTGATACCTGGCCCTCGTAGATCCGCTGGCCTTGCCCTCTATGCTTTTTATGCCGTACCATTCGGCTAGGCTGTGCGATAGGCCTGTGCCTCCTATCTCCATGCCCCCGATCCTGCTGATCCAGGGGCTGCACACGGGACCCAGGGTCTCATTGCCGCCTGCGGCGTTCGTACCTGCCACCGCTCCCTGCCTTACGGCTGAAGAACCGAGTTGGCTCATAGTGGGGCCGTTGCCGGGGGCGGACTGGCACTGTATCAGGTCCCCTGCGACGAAGATATCCTTCTGCAGGCGCCCTTTTACATAGGGCTGCATCGAAGGCGATACTGCCACAGCGCCCAGCTGACCTATGTCCAGGCCCAGCATCCTGGGTATCTCCAGGTTGGCACGTACGCCCGTGGCGAATACCACCATGTCGCATTCGTAGTTCTCTCCGGCTGCCGTCACACCTTCGACCTTATCCGTTCCGTTAACGCCCTGCACGGGCGCGTTGAGCACGAATTTGATGCCCCTGCTCTCAAGGTGCTCCTGGATAGGTACCGCCATATCCGGGTCCGCTATGCGGGGTATGATCTGGCCCATCATCTCTATGACCGTGACCTTCAGGCCCATGTTGCGCATGGCGACCGCCATCTCGAGACCTATTACCCCGGCGCCGCAGATGACGGCGCTCTCAGAATCCTTCATGGCCTTCTCTATGGCCATACCGTCCATGATCGTCCTGACCACGAAAACGTTCTTGAGGTCCTTGCCGGGAACCGGAGGCACGAACACCGTGCCGCCGGTCGCGATGACAAGGGAATCGTAAATGTGCTCTTTGCCGCCGGCGACGACCTTCTTGGCAGCCCCGTCGACGCTCTCCGCCCTCGTCCCTATCAGGACGTCAATGTCCCTCTCCTTCTTGTAGAAGGCGGGATCATGCATTATGATGTCCTTCCATTCGGAAACACCCTCCAGGACCCAAGGTATCGCGCAGGGGGAGTAGGCTATGTGCTCATCTTCGGTTATCACGGTTATCCTTGCGTCCTTGTCCTTCTTCCTAGCCGCGGAAGCGGCAGTAAGCCCGGCCGCTCCAGATCCGATGATGACGATTCTTCTAGCCATTACACTCTGAATCGGTTGATGGTCGGTACACTATTAAACGATTTTCAGAATCCGTCTCGCGTGCGGGGAGATAAAAGATATAACGGGAACAGTTATCGGACATCCATGGAGAAGAGGAGATCCGCATCTCAGCCCGAGGCGGTCTGGAAGGAGAAGGACCTCGTGTCGGGACGAGAGGAGGACGCAATGGTGGCCATATTCCGGACCAGCGGATGTTCTTGGGCCAAGAAGGGCGGCTGCACGATGTGCGGCTATAGCTCGGCGTCCTTATCGGAGGTCACCTCGGAAGACCTGATGAGCCAGATCGATGCGGTGATGGAGAGATACGAAGGTGAGAAGTTCGTGAAGCTCTATACATCAGGCAGCTTTCTTGATGACGGGGAGATACCTCCGGAGGTCAGGGAGAGGATATTCAGGGAGTTCTCCGGCTGCTCCCGCATACTCTTCGAGAGCCGTCCTGAGTACGTTAGTCGCGATACTCTTTCCAAGGTACCGAAGACCGTGACTCTGGCACTTGGTCTGGAGTCATCGGATCCCGAGGTCCTCTCCAAATCTGTGAGGAAAGGGTTCACTCCCGACGATTCCCGAAGGGCCGGGGAGTGCGCCAAGGAGATGGGCCTGAGCGTCAGGACCTATCTGCTCCTGAAGCCCCCCTTCATGACCGAATCGGAATCCATGGAGGACACGCTGAGGTCAATAGCCTTCGCCGATTCGTTCTCGGATGAGATATCCATCAACCCCGTGAACGTTCAGCGCGGAACGTACCTGGAGCATCTGTGGCGCAGAGGCGGTTACAGGCCGCCCTGGATCTGGTCCCTGAGGAAGGTCATCACGGAGGCAGCCCCACTCACGAAGGCGAGGATAATGTCTTCCCCGTCAGGAGGAGGGACGCAGAGAGGAGTCCACAACTGCGGGGTCTGCGACAGAAAGATTTTAGATGCGATTCACAAATTCTCCATAACGCAAGACCTCGGCTGCATGGACGCTCACTGCGAATGCGAAGAGCAATGGAAAAGGTATCTGGAGTCGGAGAAGATGTTGGGGACGGCAGCCGACATCGAACGCGGCATCAGAGACGAACTTATGTTGGTAGGTAGGTAATCATGGTCGAGTACGATATAAAGAAAGGATGGCACAGCAAGATCGAAGGGGACAAGCTCAGAGAGATGATGGAAAGGATCTTCGGCAACGCAAGGACCGAGGGCAACATGGTCGTCTCCGAATACGGGATATTGTCTCGCATAGAGGCGGAGATTCTTTCCAAGACCTCGATGCACGTGGCCACGGAATCCGCCAAGGACGGCCTTACGGACGAGGCGATCCTGGATGCGAAGAGGAAGCTCAACGTATTCGTGGAAGAGGCCACCGGTTTCGATGTCAAGGCCCGCAAGAAGAGGGCTCAGGACAAGGCCAAGAAAGGCTACTGATCCTCCGGGTCCCTTTTACTAATGTATATAGGGAAATAGGGAACCGTTAAATACAGGTTGTTCATACGACGGGACAGATTACGCGCGCGGCGTTTGACCAGACGCATCGGGCAATGCGATTGCAACCCATGCTCTCTCCTGCACAAACAGTTCTGGGAGGGATACGGCGTCACGGTCGGAGGTTAGGGCGCGAGAATCGGATGAAAACGCGAGATTAGCGAAGATACTCTCGCAGGATGTGAAAAATGTCACAGAGGAGACGTCCGAAAAGGGGTTCCCAGGGTTTCGGTCCAAGGAAAAGAGCACAGTCGCAGACCCCCAGACTGGATTCTTGGGCAGAGGGCAGCGGAGCCCCTAAAATCCAGGGATTTGCCGGCTACAAGGCTGGTATGACTCATGCATTCACTATAGACAAGCGTGCCAAAAGCACGACCTCAGGAATGGAGCTTCAGGTGCCGGTAACGGTGCTGGAGGTTCCTCCTATGAGGATAGCCGCAGTAAGGTTCTACACGTCCGGATTGGACGGACTGAAGACCGCCGGCGAGGTTTGGGCCCAGGATCTGGACCCTCTCCTCTCCAAGCGTCTGTCCGTTCCTAAGGCGCACACTGAGGCCTCCTTCTCCAAGTACGACGGGATAGATGTCGAGGACGTTCGCGTTCTGGCATATACCCAGCCTAAGATGGTCAAAGGGGTTCCCAAGAAGGTCCCCGACCTCATGGAGCTCAGGATCGGCGGCGGCACAATCGACGAGAGGACAGCCTACGCCAAGGGCATACTCGGGAAAGAGGTCGGCATCTCCGACTTCGCCGAGGAGGGCGGTTTCGTAGATGTTGTGGCAGTTACCAAAGGAAAAGGATTCCAGGGCGCCACGAAGCGTTTCGGTGTCAGACTGCTCTCTCACAAGAACAGCAAGCACCGCCGCGGAGCAGCCAACTTGGGACCCAAGAGGCCCGGTTACGTGAGGGGCACGGTTCCCATGGCCGGACAGCTCGGATACCACCAGAGGACCGAGTTCAACAAGCAGCTTATGAAGATCGGCGCGGAAGGCGCGGAGATAACCCCGAAGGGCGGTTTCCTGAACTACGGCGTTGTGTCCAACCAGTATGTTCTGGTGCACGGCTCCGTCCCCGGACCCACAAAGAGGCTCATAAGGCTCAGGGACCCCGTGAGGCTCCCGAAGAAAGTGATCAAAGAGGTCAGCGTCACGTATGTCTCGACCGAGTCGAAGCAGGGAGCGTGATTCTAAATGAATAAGACTAATGTTTATTCCGTCAACGGAGAAGTCTCCGGAAATGTGGATGTGCCGGAGGCGTTCAACACGCCCTACAGGCCTGACATAATAAAGAAGGCCGTTCTGGCCGCCGCGGCCAACGGGAGACAGCCTTACGGTCCCTCCCCCAGGTCCGGTATGAGGCACTCCGTAAGCACATGGGGCAAGGGACGCGGAGTGTCCCGTGTCCAGCGTGTGAAAGCAGGCAGCAAGGCCACGGAGTCCCCCAACAACGTTTCCGGCCGCAGAGCTCACCCTCCGCGCCCGGAGAGGAAATGGGCCCAGAAGGTCAACACCAAGGAACTGTCCCTTGCACGCAAGTCCGCCCTCGCCGCAACCGGCAGCAAGGACTGCGTTAAGCAGCGCGGGCACCAGTTCGAGGATGCGCTGACATTCCCCCTCGTGGTGGATGACGCCTTCCAGGACATACAGGCAACTTCCGAGGTCTATGAGGTTCTCAACCGCCTCGGCATAGGATACGACGTGGACCGTGCTAAGGACGGTACGAAGATCCGTGCAGGCAAGGGGAAGATGAGGAACAGAAGATACCGCACGCCGGTCTCCATACTCATAGTCGTCGACAGCAGGGATGCGCCGGTCGCCAAGGGCGCCAACAACCTTCCCGGAGTGGAGGTCGAGGCGGTAAGCAACCTGAACACGTCCACGCTGGCTCCCGGAGGGGACGCCGGCAGGCTCACTGTGTTCACCAGATCCGCCTTCGAGAAGATAGGGGGGTGGACCCAGTGAGGAGGAGCGATGTTCTCATAAAGCCCTTCGTTACGGAGAAGTCCATGAACCACACGTCGGGAACACCGACGCAGAACTTCACGGACGGGAACAGGATCGAGTTCATAGTCCACAGGGACGCCGACAAAGCCCTCATCAAAGAGGTCTTCGAGGAGAGCTTCGAGGTCAAGGTCGAGAAGATATGGACCAGGATCCAGAAGGACGGTAAGCATGCGATAATAAAACTCGCCGACGGCTACTCTGCGGAGGATGTCGGAATGAGAGTCGGAGTATTCTGAGGTGTGTGAAAATGGGAAAAAGACTAAGAACCCAGAGAAGAGGCCGCGGAACCCCCAGGTACCGCTCCCCCAGCCACAGGCATGTGGATGATGTCAGGCTCCCTGCCTTCGCGGAGGGTGCGGGGACCATCACGGACCTCATACACGCGCCCGGAAGGACCAGCCCTCTGGCGGTCGTTGATTTCGGCGGCGACGTCGACTATCAGCTGGCTGCAGAAGGCATGAGCGTGGGACAGACGATAGACGTCGGTTCCGGCAAGGTCTCGATCGGCAACATCATGAAACTTTCCGAGATACCTGAAGGTACCGCGGTGCACAACATCGAGAAATCCCCCGGCGACGGCGGGAAGTTCGTCAAGGTCGCCGGCGTATCGGCCCAGGTGATCAGCAGAGGCAACATAGTCGTCCTCCAGATGCCCTCGGGCGAACTGAAGGATTTCAATCCCGATTGCCGCGCCGCGATAGGCGTGGTAGCGGGAGGCGGAAGGACCGACAAGCCCCTGGCCAAAGCGGGTAAGAAGTACCACGCTCTCAGATCGTCCTCCAAGGACAACTTCCACGTCAGCGGAGTGGCGATGAACCCCGTCGATCACCCGCACGGAGGAGGCAGCCACCCCCACGTGGGAGGCCCAAGCACAGTCAGCAGGAACGCCTGGCCCGGACAGAAGGTAGGACGTCTGTCCCCCCAGAAGAAGAAAAAGAAGAGGTGAGTTGAATGGCAAAAGCAAAGATAATACCAGGCTCGGCAAAGGCTTCCAGGAGAAAGTCCAGGAAGAAGGCCAGCGCGATCCAGGCGAGAAGGAAGAAGGAGTTCCTCTACCGCGGATACACGATGGAGGAGCTTCTTGAGATGCCCTTCGACGAAGTTCTGATGCTCATGCCGTCCAGGTCTAGAAGGACATACCTGCGCGGACTTAACCACGAGCAGCAGATGCTCTTCGACAATCTGATGACGGCAGAGGAGGGACAGATAGTGAGGACCCACCGCAAGGACCTCCCAATAGTCCCCCAGTTCGTCGGGAAGATCGTGAGCGTATACAACGGAAAGGAATTCAAGGAAGTAGAGGTGAAGCCTGAGATGATCGGCCACTTCGTAGGAGAATTCGTATTGACAAGGAAAGTCCCGCAGCACTCCGGCCCCGGTGTCGGTGCTACGAGGTCGTCCAAGTTCATGCCGCTGAAATGAGGTGATGAGATATGGCAGGATACACAATGGAATCTGACCCCGACACGTCCGCGAAAGCGATCGGAAGGGACATACCTATATCTCCCAAGTTCTCCCGCGAGGTCTGCGGGATGATCCGCGGCATGAAAGTGGAGGCAGCGATGAAAGCTCTTGAGGATGTAATAGGCCTCAAGAGGGCTGTGCCCCTGAAGAGGTACAACAAGCGCGTCTCCCACAAGAAGGGAATCGGACCCGGCAGATACCCGGTGAAGGCCGCCGAGGCCATACTGAGGGTGATTCAGAGCGCCGTCTCCAATGCGGAGTACAAAGGGCTTGACGCGGACAACATGTTCGTGGCGACCATATCCGCATCCAGGGGACAGACCATACACGGGCGCATGCCCAGAGCGCACGGGAGAGCCACCCAGTGGGACCAGGAGACGGTCAACCTCGAGGTAATACTAGAGGAGGCAGAGTGAATATGGCATCCGAAAGGAAATTCATAGCCGAGAACATACGCAGGGTCCTCCTCAAGGAGTACCTCATGAAAGAGGTCAGCCGCGCCGGCTTCGGCGGGCTGGACGTTCAGAGGACGCCCATGGGAACCAGTATAATACTGACCACGGAGCGCCCCGGTCTTGTCATCGGAAAGAAAGGACAGACGATAAAGAACCTGACCATCGCCGTCGAGGACAAGTTCGGATTCGAGAACCCCAAGATAGAGGTCCTCGAGGTCGCGGACCCCAATCTCAACGCGCAGATAATGGCTGAGAAACTGGCCTTCTCCCTTGAGAGGGGCTGGCACTTCCGCAGGGCAGGGCACTCCACCGTGCGCAGGATCATGGATTCCGGCGCAAAGGGATGCCACATAATGCTGGCGGGGAAGCTCACCGGTCAGAGGCACAGGAGAGAGAAGTTCAAGGAGGGCTACATCAAGTTCTGCGGAGAGCCCAAGCTGCAGTTCATGGAGAGAGGATACGCGACCGCCAAGCTCAAAATGGGCATAATCGGCGTGACAGTTGACATCATGGACTCGAATTCCAGGCTCCCCGATGAGATCAAAGTGCTCACCAAGACGGAAGTGTCCCAGGTCTATCCCGAGCTCCTCGATGAGACGCCGGCACCGATAGTGGACAAGAACCTCTTGGAGGAGAAGCCAGCCGTGGTCGAGCCAAAGGTCGAAGAGCCCAAGGTTGAGAAGCCGAAGGCGGCCAAGGCCAAGACCGACAAGCCCAAGGTCGAAGAGCCCAAGGTTGAGAAGCCCAAGGAAGACAAGCCGAAGGCGGCCAAACCCAAAGCGGAGAAGCCTAAGTCTGACGAGCCCAAGGAAGACAAGCCGAAGGCGGCCAAGACCAAGGCGGAGAAACCGAAGGCCGAGGAAAAGAAGGAGGAAATCTGATGGCGATCAGGGTATCCGAGATAAGGAACATGTCTGCGGAAGAGCGCAACAGCAAGCTCAAAGGGCTTCGCGACGAGCTCATGCACGAGAGGGGGGTCTCCGCCATGGGCGGCGCCCCGACCAATCCCGGAGCGATACGTTCCATTAAGAAAGGAATAGCGCGCATCCTGACTGTGCAGAGGGAGGAGGACGAGATCTGATGGCGGAAATCTGCCCCGTTTGCGGACTCCCCGGAGAGCTGTGCATGTGCGAGGAGATCGCACGTGAGCAGCAGTCCGTTAGAATATCCATGGACAGCCGCCGCTACGGCAAGATGGTGACTGTCATAGACGGTATAGACGAGAACGACATCGATATCAACGATCTTGCGAAGAAGCTCAAGAACAAATGCGCCGCCGGAGGCACTGCCAAAGACGGACGCATAGAGCTTCAGGGAGACCACAAGAAAAAGGTCAAGACCGTTCTCGAAGAGATGGGATTCAAAACGGAAGTAGTCTGAGATGAAGAAGAGTGATTTCATGAGAACTGAACTGATCGGGATGGAGGTCGAGGTGCTTTCCGCACCCTGCTACGCATGGATAGCCGGCAGGATCGTGGATGAGTCCAAGAACACATTCACCATTGCCACGGCCAGATCCGAGAGGATGGTGCCGAAGAGAGGCAACGAGTTCAGGTTCATGGGTCACGATGAGGAGTTCGTAATCGCAGGATCAGAGATACTGCACCGACCAGAAGACAGAATAAAGAAGGTTAGGTGAAAATCATGGCAACAAAGAACATAGGAATCAACGTCACACCCCCCGAGGCAGAGTGCCAGGACCCCAACTGCCCGTTCCACGGCAGCTTGTCGGTAAGGGGACAGACGCTCGACGGGAAGGTCGTATCCATCTCAACAGGAACGGCCATCGTAGAGCGCAAATACATGAAATATCAGCAGAAATACGAAAGATACGAGAAGAGGTCGAAGAAATACCCGGCCCACCTTCCGGCATGCATGAAGCTGGAACCGGGGGACGACGTCACCATAATGGAGTGCCGCCCCCTGAGCAAGACCGTGTCCTTCGTAATACTAGGGAAGAGGGATTGAGATGAAAGGGATTGCTGGAAGACAGACCAGGGGACTCCAGAACGGATCCAGATTGGACGTGGTGGACAACTCCGGGGCCAAGCAGATCGAGATAATAACAGTCCCCAAATACCACGGTGTCGCCAACCGCGTACCCTCCGCAGGGGTAGGCGATCTGGTTATAGCATCCGTTAAGAAGGGAACTCCCCAGATGAGGAGGCAGATCGTATTCGCGGTCATCGTACGTCAGAGACGCCCCATGAGGCGCGCGGACGGAACGATGATCTTCTTCGAGGATAACGCTGCGGTCATAACGACCGACAACGGCGAGACGAAGGGAACCGACATAAAGGGACCCGTTGCCAGGGAGGCTGCCGAGAGGTGGCCCCGTGTATCGGCGACAGCGAACATGATAGTGTGAGGTGGGAAAAATGGTAAGCAGCAAAGCAAGGACCCAGAGGAAAGCGGGAGCAAACGCTCCCCTGCACGTCAAAAGGAAGATGTGCGCGGCCCACCTCAGCGACGATCTCCGCAAGGAGTACGGCGCACGCACGGCCAGAGTCTGCCGCGGCGACACGGTGGCGGTACTGCGCGGCGATGAGGATCACCGCGGCACAGAAGGCAGGGTCGTGGACGTCTTCACGGATACGGGATGCGTCACGATCGAAGGTATAACGGTCAAACAGGCCGACGGAACGGAGACAGCGCGCCCGGTGCACGCATCCAATCTGGTGATAACGAAGCTGAACCTCGAGGATGAGTGGAGGAAGGACTCCCTCAGCAGGAAGGAGGCCAAACAATGAGCAGACACATGAAGAGACTGACCGCGCCCAGGGCGTGGCCCGTGAAGAGGAAGGCGGCAGTATGGGTGACGAAGCAGTCCCCCGGCGCACATTCGAAGGAGCGCAGCGTGCCTGCGGTCCTGGTCCTGAGGGACATGCTCGGGCTGTGCGACACAGCCAGGGAAGCGAAGAGGATAGTCGCGAACAGGGACATCCTGGTGGACGGCAAGGCCCTGAAGGACGCTAAGGCACCCGTAGGGCTCATGGACGTTGTGTCCGTACCCAAGGCCGATGCGTACTACCGCATGCTTCTGAGCCCCAAGGGCAAACTGACCCTGGAGGCCATATCCAAAGAGGAAGCCGCATGGAAGCTCTGCAGGATCGAGGATAAGGTCCTGGTGAAGGGCGGCAAGATGCAGCTCAACCTCCACGACGGAAGGAACATCCTGATAGACGAGAACGCTTACAGGACCGGCGACGTCCTCAAGATAGAGGTCGCCGGGCAGAAGATCCTCGGTAACTACCCTCTCAAAGAAGGTGCTCCGATACTCATCTGCAGCGGCAAGCACGCCGGGACATCGGCGACGATATCCGAGTACGTGGAATCAAACATCCAGTATGAGAACGTCGTGAAGTTCACGGACGGAAGCGAGACCGTCAAGAGGAACGTGTTCGTGATAGGCGCCAAGGCGCCCGCGGTGAAGCTCCCGGAGGCGGTGTGAGATGACTGACATGAGGCAGCCTCACGTGGAGAAGGTCGTCGTCAACATCGGTGTCGGCGAAGCCGGAGACAGGCTCGTTAAGGCACAGAAGGTCCTGACATCCATTACGGGTCAGACGTCCGTTCAGACGATATCGAAGACGATCAACAGGGACCTGGGCATACGCAAGGGAATGCCGCTGGGATGCAAGGTCACCCTGAGGGGCGAGAAGGCTGAGGATTTCCTCAGGAAGGCCCTCAAGATCAGGGAGGGACGCATTCAGACCTACTCCTTTGACAAGGAAGGCAACATGTCCTTCGGGGTCCCGGATTACACGGATTTCCCCGGTATGAAATACGATCCCGAGATAGGGATATTCGGAATGGATGTCAACGTGGTGCTGAGGAGACCCGGTGCCAGGATCGCCAAGAGAGCGATCCTGAGAAGGCGCATACCTTCCAAGCACCGCCTAGACCGTGATGAAGCGATCCAGTTCATGAAGGACAGGTTCGACATAGAGGTGATCGAGTGAAGCCCAAGAAGGAGTTCGGCAGGCACGTCGGCTGCACAAGGTGCGGCCGCCGCAGAGGAATCATCAGGAGATACGGAATGCATCTCTGCCGCCAGTGCTTCAGGGAGATGGCCCCGCAGCTGGGGTTCAAGAAGTATTCGTGAGGTGTGAAAAATGCAGAGTGATCCATTGAATGATGCAATGTCCGTCATGAAGAACGCCTCCTCCATAGGTAAGAGCGAGTGCATAATCCAACCCTCTTCGAAGCTCATCGGCCGCGTGCTGAAGGTCATGCAGGACCACGGTTACGTGAACCAGTTTGAGTACATCGAGGACGGCAAGGCAGGCAAGTTCCGCGTGATGATGAAAGGAGCGATAAACAATTGCGGCGTCATAAAGCCCAGGTACTCGGTCAAGGTGTCCGATTTCGTGAAGTTCGAGGCGAGGTTCCTACCCGCTCAGGACTTCGGAGTCCTCATCCTGACCACCACCGAAGGAGTCATGACGCACACGGACGCCAAAGAGAAAGGCGTCGGCGGAAAACTTTTAGCGTACGTGTACTGAGGTATAGAGATGACAATAGCAGGGAAAATCGAAAGCACCATCGCCGTGCCCCATGGCGTCACCGTCTCCATGGACGGGACGACCCTCAAGGTCAAAGGACCTAAGGGCGAACTGAGCAGAAACTTCGCGTCCCCTCGCGTTAAAGTTGCCATCGCAGAAGAAGGAGTAACCGTGAGCTGTGAATATCCCCGCACCAAGGAGAAGGCCTTGGTGGGGACGTTCAACGCCCACGTGAACAATATGGTGTACGGTGTGGTCCACGGATTCACATACCACCTCAAAGTCGTGTTCTCCCACTTCCCGATGAAAGTTGCCGTGAAAGGCAACAAGGTTCAGATCGATAACTATATGGGAGGCCGTGCGCCCCGTTTCGCCGACATCGTCGGCGGCTGCACCGTCAAGGTGAACGGAGCGGACGTGACGGTTGAAGGAATCAACATAGAGGCATGCGGTCAGACCGCAGCGAACATCGAGAGAGCAGCTTCCAGGAAAGGATTCGACACGAGGGTGTTCCAGGACGGCATCTACATAGTAGAGAAATCGCACAAGGTAAGGGATGAAGAATGACCGTCAAGAAGCTCATAGAGCTCCCCGGAATGAAGGATGAGCACATACCCATGCTCGAGAAGATGGGGATCAAATCCGTCCGTGACATGTCCAAGGCCCTCGAGAAAGAGGAGACCGTCAAGGACCTGGTCAAGAACCTCCCGCAGATAGGGCCCAAGACAGTGGCCAAGTGGAAGGACATCCTGGCGGAAGGACCTGCCGAGACGGCAGAGGCCGAGCCCGCCAAGACCGGGAAGAAGAAGGACAAGGTTGTAAAGAAGGAAGAGCCGAAGAAGGAGCCGGAGGTCATCCCCGAGGATGATGAAGGCTACAAACCCAAGGCCAAGCCTGAGCTGAACGAGGAAGAGGTCGACCAGCTGGCCAAGAGAGCCATTATAAGCGGCCGCAGACCCGCCTTCAAGAGGCAGGAATGGCACAGGTACTCCAAGCTCGGAGAGGGCTGGAGGAGACCTAAGGGAATACACTCCAAGATGAAGAGAGGTCTCAAGAGGCGCGGCCCGGTCGTGGACATAGGTTTCCGCGGTCCCGCGAAGGTCAGAGGATATCACCCCTCCGGATTCAGAGAGGTTCTGGTTCACAACGTGGACGGCCTCGAGTCCGTCGACCCCAAGGTGGAGGCGGTCCGCATAGGCGGCACAGTCGGCACCAGGAAGAGGCTCGAGATACAGGACAGGGCTGATGATCTTGGTATCAGGGTATTGAACAGGATGGTGTGATAATGGACCTCAAGAACCAGAAGAGAATGGCGGCGGAGATCCTCAAATGCGGCGTCAACAGGGTCTGGATAGATCCCGAGAGAATGGAAGAGGCATCCGAATGCATAACCCGTGCCGATGTGCGCACCGCGGTGGCATCCGGGCTCATCCGCGCCAAGCCCAAGAACGGAACTTCCTACGGAAGGATAAGGTACGCTCAGGGCCAGAAGGCCAAGGGCAAGAGGAAGGGCCCCGGAAGCAGAGGCGGAAGGCAAAACGCCCGCATAAGGGACAAGACCAGGTGGATATCTGTGATAAGGCCCATACGCGACGAGCTGAAGACTCTGCGCGAAGAGGGCAGCATAACCCCGTCTGTATACAGGATGTACTATCGGAGGGCCAAGGGCGGCGTCTACAAGAGCCGCAGGAACCTCAGAACGCACATGATCAGCGCCGGGCATCTTAAGGAGGAGGAGAACTGATGGCAATCGGACCGAGATACAAAGTCGCGTTCCGCAGAAGGAGAGAAGGACGTACTGATTACTACTTCCGCCTCAGGCTCCTGAGGAGCGGGGAGGCGAGGGCAGTGATCAGGAGGTCTTCCAAGAACCTGACCGTGCAATTCGCGGAGTTCAACATGGGGGGCGACAAGATACTGGCGTCCGCCACGTCCAAGAAACTGCGTGAGATGGGCTGGGAGCATTCCTGCTCCAGCATACCCGCTGCATACCTTACCGGCTATATGGCAGGCAAGGCCGCCCTCAAGGCGGGCATCGAGTATGCCGTCGTCGACATGGGCCCCAGAAGCCCCAGAAGGGCGGCGTGCTGTTCGCGGCCGTGGCAGGACTGTGCGACGCAGGGATGGACATACCCCACGGGGATGTGTTCCCTGCCGAGGACAGGCTGCTCGGCAAGCACATAGACGAAGGCATAGAGGCTGAGATAGAGAGCCTCAAGAAGAAAATGGAGGGCTGAGTGACATGGATTGGATCCCTAAGACGAGGCTCGGACAGATGGTTCTCAACGGAGAGATCACCACCATGAGCGACGCCCTGAAGACGAAACTGCCTCTCCGCGAGGCGGAGATCGTGGACATACTGCTCCCTGATCTACAGGACGAGGTCATCGACCTGAACATGGTTCAGAGGATGACGGACTCCGGGAGAAGGGTCAGGTTCGCGGTCACCTGCATAGTGGGGAACGGGGACGGATTCATAGGAATCGGCAAGGCCAAAGGCAAAGAGGTCGGGCCCTCCATAAGGAAGGCCATAGACAATGCCAAGCTCAATATCATCGAGATAAAGAGAGGATGCGGGTCCTGGGAATGCGGCTGCGGACAGCCCCACTCCCTGCCCTTCGAGGTGCAGGGCGAGTGCGGATCCGTAACGGTAACGTTCAAGCCCGCACCCCGCGGCATATCCCTGGCAGTCGGTGACGTGGCCAAGAGCCTGATGACCCTTGCGGGAATCAAGGACGCATGGGGTTTCGCCAAAGGCAACACGAAGACCAAGGTTAACTACGCCTCGGCAACTTTCGAGGCCCTGAGGATGACCTCCACCATGAGAGTCACCGAGACCCAGGCGCAGAAACAGAACATCGTCAGCGGACCCGTGGGCATAACCCATCAGGAGTCCGACATGGATGCGGAGGAGTGATCATGGTCTACGCAGTCATACGTGTGCGCGGCCAGCCCGACGTGAACTATAACGTCGATCACACCCTGAAGCTCCTCGGGCTTACCCGGGTGAACCACTGTGTCATAGTCCCTGAGGACGATGTCACCAAGGGCATGCTCCAGAAGATCAAGGACTACGTTACGTGGGGCGAGGTCTCCGAGGAGACCATCGTGGACATGATACGTGTTCGCGGCAAGGTCTCTGGAGACGAAGGTCTGACCGACGAGTACATAAAGGAGAACTCCGACTTCCAGGACGCTGAGGGCATGGCAAAGGCCATAGCCGGCGGTGAGTACAGGATGAAGGATGTGGAGGGCGCGAAGCAGGTATTCCGCCTACACCCTCCGGTGAAAGGATACGAGGGCAACAAGCGTTCCTACAGGAACGGAGGAGCACTCGGATACAGGGGAGAGGCGATAAACAACCTGATCGCCAGGATGCTGTGATACCATGCCTAGCAGAACCAGGAAATTGAGGGGCAGCAGGACCCACGGACGCGGCAAGAAGGCCGGAAGGGGCGCAGGCCTCACCGGCGGCCGCGGAATGGCAGGATTCAGTAAATCCAAGAAGATCCTGATGCTCAAGACTGACAGGAACTATTTCGGGCGCCACGGGTTCAAGAGACCCCAGTCCGTAGTAGACGCTGCCGAGAGCAAGGAGACCGTCAATGTTTCCGATCTCGAGGAGAGGATGGGAGAGTACGTAGAGAAGAAGTACGCCACGAAGAAAGGCGATACGTATTCCCTGGACCTGTCCGCAGCGGGCATAAGCAAGCTTCTCGGTGCGGGGAACATAAGCCTCAAGGTGAATGTGACCGTTGAAGAGGCATCCGCCAAGGCCCGTGAGAAGATCGAGGCCGCAGGCGGCTCTGTAACAGGTATCGAGAGTTCCGAAGAGGAATGAGCATAGACGCGATGGGGAGTCAAAATGTCTGAAACAAGGAGCAGCCTGTACAGGATCAAGCCTCTTTCAGACAGACTTCCCGCCGTGACCAGGCCGGAGGGGCATGTCCATTTCAGGACGAAGATGCTGTGGGTCGTAGCGATCCTGGTCATCTACTTCGTCATGACGAACGTGTACATCTACGGCCTGGATCACGAGAGGACCCTGGACCTGTTCGCCCAATACAGGACGATCATGGCCGGGGCCTCAGGCTCCATTCTGCAGTTGGGCATAGCGCCGATAGTCACGGCCTCGATAATAATGCAGCTGTTCGTTGGAGCAAAGATCATCAAGCTGGATCTTACGAACAGCGAGGACAAGGCATGCTATCAGTCAGTTCTGAAGCTGCTTGTCATAGCGATGATACTGTTCGAGGCCATACCCCAGGTGTTCGGATACCTTGTGCCGTCTCAGGCATTCGTCGGTGCGTTCACTCAGAATGGCGCAAAGGCCCTGATAGTGCTGCAGCTGTGCCTCGGATCATACATAGTGTTCCTGATGGACGAAGTCATATCCAAATGGGGGATAGGCAGCGGGATATCCCTTTTCATAGCCGCGGGAGTGGCCGAGTCTCTCTTCACTGGCACATTGAATTGGAATCCCATAAGCGGGTCTGAAGCGATCAGCATGTCCAACCCTCCGGCGGGAACCATACCGAAGGCGATATACATAATATCGAACACGACCCCCGAGCAGATGGCCTCCTTCGGCTATGAGCAGATACTGCTGGCACCTCCCAATCCAATGATAGCTTTGGTGGGGACCATCCTGATATTCCTCCTCGTCGCATACCTGGAGTCCACACGCATAGAGCTGCCTCTGTCCCACGGATCCGCCAGAGGTGCCAGGGGGCGCTATCCTATCAAACTGATATACGCGAGCAACATCCCCGTCATACTGATGTCGGCGCTGCTGGCGAATCTGAGCATGTTCGCTCTGCTGTTCTTCACAAACGATTTCCTGAGCGGGATCCCGTTCCTCGGCAACAATAGCTTGATAGGGCATTTCGAACCGGGACAGACCAGTGCATCCGGGGGATTGGCATGGTATCTGTCCGCCCCCATGGGCATGACGGAATGGCTTCTCCCGATAATCGACCCGGGGACATACGGCAACGATCATACGCCGCTTCTCAATCTGATGCGTGTGCTCACCTACATGTCCGTAATGGTGCTGGGCTCCATACTGTTCGCGAAGTTCTGGGTAGAGACCACGAATATGGGCCCCAGGTCCGTGGCGTCACAGATCCAGAGGAGCGGGATGCAGATACCCGGATTCAGGCGCGATCCCCGTGTATTGGAACGCGTGCTTGAAAGATACATACCTGCAGTGACCGTCCTGTCCGGAGCTATAGTCGGACTTCTGGCCGCATCCGCGGACCTCATAGGTACCACCGGGAACGCCAGCGGTACCGGTGTTCTGCTGGCGGTAGGCATACTCATTCACTTCTATGAGGCCATGGGTCGCGAGCAGATGATGGAGATGCACCCCGTGATGCGCGGGTTCTTCGGAGATGATTGAAAATGGCAACACAGAAACCCCCTGCAATGCCGGACGCTGAGAACCTTCAGATGCCGAGCATGATGCCGCTGATGGTTATGATGTTCCTGATACTGGCACTCTACATGATAGATGGCAGCAACAATGTTATAGGACGCATCCTGAACTACGGCTTGTTCATACTTGATTTCGACGGGAGATATCCCGTGGCCACCCTGATGCTGGCCGGAGCGATCATGATCTTCCTCAGCACGCTCCTGAGGACGCTGGTCACAGACACCATATCCCAAGCGAAGAACCAGAATAAGATGTCCGCATTCAACAAGGAGCTCAGGCAGGCACGCCTGGAGAACAATCTTTACAAGGTGAAGAAGCTCACTGAGATGCAGCAGTCCATGATGGCCGGGAACATGTCCTCCATGAACAAGACCATGAAGGTCATGCCGTACACCATGTTGATAATAATACCCATCTTCCTGTGGATAAGGTACTTCATCGCCGTTACCGCCAGCGAGGCAGGCACCCTGATAATCAACATCCCCTGGTCTGTGGCAGGCGTAAGCCTGTCCCACACCCTGTGTTCATGCCCTCATGGATCCTGGTGTACACCCTCATATCGATCCCCCTGGGCCAGATAATAGCCAGGGTGGTCAGGACGTACCAGTTCAAGAAGAGGCTTCTGGAGCTGGAAGAAGAGGAGAGCGCAGAGGCAGCATGAGGATAACCATAAGCGGTCCGCCCGGATCGGGCAAGACCACCGCATGCAGGAATCTGTCTCAGGCACTGGGTCTTAAGGCTGTTGTCTTCGGAACGCTGTTCAGGGAGATGGCCAAGGAGAAGGGCCTGTCGCTTTCAGAGATGGGCGATCTTGCGGAAAGGGACCCATCCATAGATAAGGCGATAGACGAGCGTCTTCTGCAGATAGCCCGGGACAACAAGGACATAATCCTCGAATCCCGACTCTCCGCCCATATGCTCTCCCGTAACGGGATCGAAGCCTTCAAGATATATCTGGATGCCAGCTTGGACATTCGTTGTGCGAGGGTCTGTAGCCGGGAAGGGGAGCCGCTGGACGAAGCGATCTCCGTCACAGAGAAGAGGCAGGCCTCCGAGGCGGTAAGGTACATGAAGTATTACGGCATCGACATAACCGACATGAGCGTCTACGATCTCGTGATAAACACGGATTCCCTGACTCCAGAACAGGTTCTCGAGAAGATGCTGGATGCCATAGAGGGATGGAATTGCTGATCAAGGACCCGGACGCTCTCAAAGACCGATGGGGCAAGAGGCCCTCGGACAGGACCGTGGGGGAATTGCTCTCCGCAGGTGTTGTGGCTCTCGACAAGCCGGAAGGTCCCACGTCCCATCAGGTCACAGCCTGGGCCAGGGACGCTATAAAGGTAATCAGGATAGGTCACGGCGGGACGTTGGATCCCAATGTGAGCGGCGTACTGCCACTCTGCCTGGGCAAATCCGTCAGGCTTACGGATCTGGTGCTGTCCTCCGATAAGGAATATGTTTGTGCCATGTCCCTGCACGGGGACAGGCCCGAGGAGAAGATCAGGGCGGTGACATCAACCTTCGTGGGCAGGATATACCAGACTCCGCCGGTAAGGTCCTCGGTCAAAAGGCAGATGAGGATCAGGAACGTGTCCTCGATAGATATCCTGGAGATAGACGGCAGGGATATGCTGTTCAGGGTCTCATGCGATGCCGGTACGTACATAAGGACGCTGTGCGTCGATATAGGGGAGGCTCTGGGGTGCGGAGCCCATATGGTACAGCTGAGAAGGACGAGGTCCGGGTCAATGGAGGAGTGCAGAGCCGTATCCCTGCAGGACCTCAGAGATGCCTACGTATTCTGGCAGCAACACGGGAGGGAGTCCTGGCTCAGGTCCATCGTGATGCCGATCGAAGTTCTGGCAGAGCCTCTTCCAAAGGTCATAGCCAAGGCCACGGCGGTGGATGCACTGTGCCACGGCGCCGATCTGACCGTTCGCGGCATCCACATGCTCGACGAGGACATAAGGCGCAATGCTCTGGCCGCAGTGATGACGGCCCGGGGGGAGCTTGTGGCCATAGGCCGGATGCAGATGTCCACATCCAAGATAATGGCTTCCGATCAGGGAGTGGCGGTGAAGATAGAGCGCGTCATAATGGATACGGGCCACTACCCGAGAATGTGGAAATACGCCACGGACCTTGAGGACGAACAACCGTTATAACTCGGTAGTCCCTTGTTCCGAAGGGAGACCCATGCTGAAAAGGAAGAAAATACTCCTGGAGGAGACGGAGCTGGAGCTCGGAAGGTTCGATCCCGAAGCAGAAGGGATGTACCGGAACATCGAGGCTTACAGGTTCGAGGTCAGATCCCGAAAGGGATTCTACGCCAGGATAGAAGCATCCTCCCCCATAGATGTGGGCATCATCGGTACCGACGGGTACAATCTAAAGTTCCAGCAGGGGGTCACGGATGTGTGCATAGGCCCTCTGCCGATAAAGGAGAAGGGTGAGATGGCACTTGTCCTGGGCACCTATCCCGGCGACAGGTCGAATGTGAGGGTTTCAGCCTGGATGGAATGAAATGAGCGTCTTCAAAGGTGGCAGGACGGCGGATCCCGTGCCTGATAACAGGCCGAGGAACCTGGACATAATGTCCGGTTATGATACGTTCCTGATGATAATCCTCATCCTTTCCGTTGTCGTATGCATCATCCTCTCCGTCTTTTTCCTGAATTTCTGGGACATGGGCTTCATAGATGTTGCGCCCCTGATATCGGCACCTTTGTTGGTGGTAGGTCTGATGGTCTATCTCAATTCCAAGGAAAGATACCTTCTAATAGTGATAGTGGCGGTTTTGGCCGTTCTCTACTTCTTCTTCGATGTCAGCTTCGCCATACTTCTCATAATCGGGTTCGTCCTCGTCGGGTCCCCGGGCGTTGCGGCGATAGTATCCGTACTGCAGAAGAAGATGTTCTACAGCGTCATCACTTCCGTGGAGTACATGAATGTGAAAGAGAAGCTGACGGTCAAGGACAAGGTCGTCGCATTCATGTTCAATATCCCCCCATGACATGGATTCCAGGGGTCTGACCATGGATTACAACATGAAGCGTGCGTCCTTCCCATGGAATGAGGTCATAGAAACGATATACATGGGCCTCATGGTGGGAACATTCCTTTGGATATACATGTCAATGAACCCCGCCTTCAGAACGGCTACGGACACATCCGCGGCCCCGCTCTATACCTTCCTTCTGCTGTTGTATATGCCGATAGTGGTTATGCCCTGGTCCATATTCAGGTCGCTCAAGGTTCGCATAGAGACCAGATACAGGGATTTCCTGCTCTATGACGGAGTGAAGGAAACACTGAAAAGAATGGCTGTGCCCATACTCGCGGCTGTTGCCTTCATAGCATTGGCGGTAAGCACCACAGGCATAAACTCGGTGCTGATGTTCATAGTCCTGTCCATAGTCGTGAACGTTTTCATAATCGTTCTGACGTCCATAGTCTATTATCGGTTCTTCGAGAGCAAGATCGTCGACGATATCGTATCCAAATGGAGGGTGTTCCGCCCAGTATCCCTGTTAATGAGGATAGACGACGAATCCACCGGGCTGAAGCAGGAGCTGCCCGGGACCCCCAAGAGGGACAAGAAGGACTACGGGGAACTGGAGTTCTCCGATTAGAACATCCCTTCGTTCGCTCTTCCCGGTTTGCACAAGGATTCTATTATCGGCATGAATATCTTACCGGATCCGTAACCCTCTGTCCTGTTGGCGCCTATGAGCTCCGGTTCCTTTTCGCTGGTGAAGACTACCTGACACTTCTGATATCCTCCTGCCAGGGATACGAACGGGCGGCCGGTATCCTCCGCCATCTTCAATATCTCGTCCGCAAGGAACTGGAGATCCTTCGGGTCTGTATCCTCGGGGAATTCCACGTTGAAGGAGTGGAGGCCGTTCGTTCCGTTGAAAAGATACAGGACCTCTCTGGGTTCCAGGATCTCACGGAATCTTTCACCGTTCTCTCCTTCGGAGGCGATCTCTATGACACGTCTTTTCCAGACATCCGCGAATTCAACGTAAAGGGCATCCTCGCCCAGAATCTTCCACATGCCCTCCGTATCAATCTTCTGCCATTATTAGTTATTCGCTGAGGCGCCCCAAGGAATGTTTAATAATGCCACAGCCTTGTGGTGACGAGCGCAAATGGCCGAGAATTTCACAGTGACTCCCTGGGAGGTTACCGGGGACATAGACTACGAAGAGCTCCAGAGGAGGTTCGGCACCACGCCTATAGATGATGCACTCCTCAGGAGGCTGGGAGGTTACGGCGACCTCCATATGATGCTGAGAAGAGGCATATTCTACTCGCACAGGGATATGAACACCCTTCTCGACGAGTACGACAAAGGGAGCAGGTTCGTTCTCTATACAGGCCGCGGCCCTTCAGGGAGCACCCATCTGGGTCATATCATGCCGTGGATACTGAACAAATGGTTGCAGGACGTCTTCGATGTTCCAATGTATTTCCAGATGACCGATGACGAGAAGTTCCTCTTCAAGGACCTTACCCTCGGAGAGACGAGGAGCATGGCATACGATAACGCCCTCGACTTCATCGCCCTAGGTTTCGATCCCGAGAAGACGAAGATCATCCTGGACACAGAGAACATAAAGACCCTCTATCCGATAGCTCTCAAGGTATCCAAGAAGGTCAATTTCTCAACGGCAAGAGCCGTTTTCGGCTTCGAGAACAGCACCAACATAGGATCAATATTCTTTACCGCAGTACAATCGGCTCCCGCATTCCTCGCGACCGAGCTGCAGGGCAGACAGGTTCCGTGCCTCATACCCTGCGGTATAGATCAGGACCCGCACTTCAGAGTCAGCAGGGATGTGGCTCCCGGTCTCGGGTACCCGAAACCCAGTATGCTGTACTGCAAGATGTTCCCCGGTCTCGGGGGAGGGGACAAGATGTCCTCCTCCGACCCCAATGCGACAATATTCACTACTGACACACCAAAGAAGGTCAAGTCCAAGATAGGGCGCGCCTTCACGGGAGGGCGCGTCTCAGTTGATGAGCAGAGGAAGCTGGGCGGCAACCCGGAAGTCTGTGCTGTTTTCAAGTACAATTTCTATATGTTCGAGAAGGACGACCGTAAGGTGGAGGAGATGTCCGACAGATGCAGGAGGGGGGGAGATCCTCTGCGGCGAATGCAAGGCGGCCCTCACAGAGAAGATAAACGTGTTCCTGGAAGGCCACCAGGCCAAGAGGGAGGAGGCCAAGGAGATAATAGGCTCCATGGCCTTTGAAGGATTTGAATGGTGAGTTCATGAATGTCATCGAAAGTCTCAGCTATAACGAGAAGAAGCTTCTGCTGGCACTTGAGGAATCAGGAGGGGTCTCATCTCCGGAGAGGATGATCTCATCAGGGAAGTTCGATCTTGAGGTGGAGGTCATGGGCGCCGCATCGTGGCTCTCCAATAAGGGGCTGGCGACGATAACTGAGGATCAGTCCAAGTTCTATGTTCTTGCAGATGCGGAAGTGGTGGACAGAGGTCTTCCGGAGAGAAGGGCCCTGATCGCCATCAACGAGGCCGGGGGCGAGCTGTCGATGGCCGATCTTGCCGCGGCGCTGCCTGCGGGAGAGGACAAGATAGCCATAGGATGGCTCAAGAGGAAAGGGCTCGCCGCGATAAAGGAAGGCACCCTGTCTCTCACGGAACAGGGGATCATCGCGCTCAAAACGATATGCCGGACGAGGTTCTGCTCAAGAGGTTGGCCTCCGGGCGCATACCCGAAGGGGATGCGGATTCGAAGCTGGTCAAGGATCTCAAGGGCAGGCAGGGGATGATCTCAGAGGCCGTCGAGACCGACAGGACAATATCCCTGACCGACAGCGGCAGGGAAGCGCTGGCATCGGGAATAGAGCTCAGAGAGGAGATAACCCAGGTGACCGACGTCATAATCCAGAGCGGCGCCTGGAGGAATGCCGAGTTCAGGAAGTACGATATAGGTACATTCGCACCCTCTCTTTATCCGGCCAAGAAGCACCCTCTCTCCCGGCTCGGGGATGAGATAAAGAGGATGTTCACAGACATGGGGTTCACAGAGATAGACGATGAGTACGTACAGCCCGCATTCTGGGACATGGACGTCCTCTTCGTTCCTCAGGACCACCCGGCCAGAGAGTTACAGGATACGTTCTATCTCGAGAGGCCGTCCAGGATATGCATCGAAGATGAGGAATTGGTCAGGAAGGTCAGGGACATACACGAGCACGGCGGCGACACAGGATCGGCCGGTTGGGGCGGGGCATGGTCCCGGGACATGGCTGAACAGGCCATGCTCAGAACGCATACGACCGTCAACACGATATCCTATGTGGCTGCGCACCCGGATGCGCCTGCTAAAGCATTCTCCCTTTCACGCATATTCAGGAAGGAATCCATAGATTCCACGCATCTTCCGGAGTTCACTCAGATAGAGGGCATAATAATAGACGAGAAAGGCAACTTCGACATGTTGGTCTCAGTCATAAGGGAATTCTATTCCAGACTCGGATTTGATCGGATCCGTATAAGGCCGGCCTATTTCCCGTACACCGAGCCGTCCCTGGAGCTGGAGGTATTCTTCAATGGGAAATGGATGGAGCTGGGCGGCGCAGGGATATTCAGGCCCGAGGTCGTGGCGCCCTTCGGAGTGAAGCATCCCGTGCTGGCGTGGGGATTCGGATTCGAGAGGCTGGCCATGCTCAAATGGGGTATAACCGACATAAGGGACCTCTATATATCGGACATAGACGATCTGAAGAACAGCAGGATATTCTAATTCAGTTTGAGCTCCTTCATCATCAGATCTATCTTCTTTTTCTCTTTGTCAGGGGCGGTAGCCCTGGCCTTCATCATCCGAACGACGGCCTGCTGAGGATCGCCCTTCTTGAGATCCAGTTCTGCCATCAATATGAAACGTTCTATGCTGGCACCTATGTCCCCTGAAGGGATCCTGACGTTCTCGACCATCTTCTCCGATTCCTCGAATCGTCCCAATCCGAACAGTATCTTGGCGATGCGCAGATCGGCCACAGCCAGACCTCCCATCTCTTCCAGCAGACCCAATGCGCCGTCCGTGTCCCCTTCCGCCATCTTGATGTCGGAGCCGTAGACCTTGGCCGCCGTCTCATCATATTCTGCAAGCTTCTCCACCGTGTCCCCGGCATCATCAAGATCCCCGGAAGATATGTCCGCCTCTATTCTCACGGAAAGAACATCGACTGCGAATTTGGCAGGCACGTTGTCGAGCTTCACCAAGGTATCGTGAAGGTCATCGTTCGCCGTGGCGATCAGGTCGTATGCATTGATGCTTATCAGTTTGCATGCTTCCCTCGTTCTTCCCGCTTCCACAAGGTGGTAGAGGCGCTCGTGGGTCCTTTCGATATCCGATTCCAGTATCTCCGTGTCCTCCATCCAATAGTCAGCCGCGTAACTGTGCCAGGCAGCCTTTGCGACAGAGTCTGCAGCCCTCATCATATTCGATCTCAGCCTCTCGTCGATCACTGTCATACCCGAGACGTCTGCCGGTATGACAAGCTTCACTGACTTGGGAAGGATCGATACCGGAACGGGCACTCTGAAAGCACAGGCGCATCCCAGAGCATAAGAATCAACAGGATCGAGATTCTCCAGTATTATGTGGGCATCCTGTCTTTTGAGGTCCAGGAGGGCGTCGATATCTATGCCGTTGTTCTCTGCGTAATCCCGGATCCTGGCGGACTCCGACATACCGAAAGGAGTGAGGAGATAGGATTTCCTCTTAACCTTGCCTCCTTTGATATGGGTCTGCTTCTCCTCTACCTTCCCGCATTCTCTGAGCTTCTTCAGTTCTATGGACGCATGGGCCCTGGAGATCCTGATGGAGGTTGCTATCCCGTCCTGGGTAAGATCCCACGGTATGTTGTAGATCTCCGAGGAATCGGTCATCTTGAACCTATCCAAATGCATGATGATTCTTTGGCCTATGCTTAGGGTGACCATATTATCGTTTTTCAAAAATCTTAGCGGGATATAAAGCCCTGCGATTACGTTAACGTTACATCCGTCAACGGATTAAATACGGGACTCCGATTCAGGAGCGATGAGGACTCTGTTGATATGCAGCGAGCCGGACACATCCTCCGTGAACATGAAGTCAGCCCTTCTGAGGAAAGAGGAGTGGGAGAGCGCGGGTTCGGATGACGGTGCATCCTATCTTATTTCTGACAGATTCGTTCTGATGACGGTCCCGGAATTGCACATATATGCGGAAAGCATAGATTCCGTCGCCCGCAGGTCCGTCGATTTCGACAGCATGGTGTTTCTGAGCAGGCACAAAGCATCCAGCGGAATGCCCACTCTGACAGTGCACCCCATAGGCAACTACCGGACAGCCGATTTCGGAGGAATGGACGAGACCCTTTGCCCGGCATCGCCCCATATGATGTCGGCTGCCCTCAGGGCGATGCAGAAACTGAATGACACGGACGTGTATGCCGTTTCATTCGAGGTCACCCATCACGGCCCGTTCACGGAGACACCCGCATTCTTCATCGAGATAGGAAGCGATGAGGGGCGCTGGAGCGATCTCCATGCGGCGGAGATACTGACCGACGCCATTCTGCAGTCGGAGAAGGACGAGTCCAATATTGTGGCCATAGGCATCGGCGGAGGGCATTATGCACCGCGCTTCTCAGAGGCGGCCCTTTCCTATAAGATAGATTTCGGGCATATGATACCGAAGTACCAGATTGACGGTTCTGATGATGACGGGTTCTTGAGGATGCTGAGGCAGGCCTCGGAGATGACAGGAACCAGGATCGCATACATACACAGGAAATCCATGAAGGGTCCTGAGGAGAGAAGAGTAAGGGCTCTTATCGAATCGGAGGGGATGGAAACAGTATCCTCAAAGGACCTGGACCCCATCAGCTCCCGTTGACCCTCGTTCCCTTTATCGGCCTCCCAGAATGGCATTCTCCAGCTCTTCGAGGTCCCTGCCGTTCACCATGTATATGTCCCTGCAGTCCTCCATGCACATGGAAACGCCCAAAGGGTCGAATACACAGGATCTGCAGGCGCTGTGGTCCTCGTAGACTATCTCTTTGAGCTGGCTTATGGTCATCTCCCCGAACCTCTCCGCGTCCGGATTCTCCCGGGGGTCCTCGGAGTATACGGCATCCACGTTGCTGGCATTGATGATGCGGTCCGCCCCCCATCTCTCTGGCTATCATCGCGGCCACGGCATCCGTGGTATGTCCCGGCTCTGTGCCGCCCATAACCGCTACCGCACCGCCTCCCGCCTTATCCGCGCACTCCTTCGGGCTGGCGGCCACGCCCGCAGACGCATCGCCGAGGGCGATGGACAGAATTTCTGCGTTCACGCGGGTTATGGCGATACCGAGCTCATCAAGCTGATACTCCGTGCCGCCCAGGGAACGTCCTATGCCCGCATAATAGCGGGCGATCCTCCCGCCACCGCAGACGACCGCTATGTCAACGGTCTCCGCGCATCTTCTCAGAACATCAGCCAGTGCGCATATGTATTCAGAATCATTATTCTCAGGTATTAGAACAGAACCGCCTACGGAAATGACAACCCTTTCCAACAGAACCACCAATATGTTTTATTAGGAAGGGGACTTACTCATAAAAAACCATGGGTTGATTTAAAATGGAAGAGGTAGTCTCGGCAGAAAGAGCCAGATATGATTTCAAGAAGACGATGCAGGAAATAGTGGATACAAGGGGAAGAGGTACGGAGCTGATATCGCTCTATGTCCCGTCATCCAAGCAGGTCTTCGATGCAATGGCTTACCTAAGGGATGAGTATTCCCAGTCTTCCAACATAAAATCGAAGACGACGATGAAGAATGTCCAGAGCGCCATAGACTCGATAATGTCTCGCCTCAAGACATACAAGACCATCCCTCCGAACGGCATCGCCATCTTCTGCGGAGAGATACCCAGGGCCGGCGATCAGACCAGGATGGTCCAATATGTGATCAACCCTCCTGAGGAGATAACCACCTTCCTTTACAGGTGCGATTCCCAGTTCTATCTCGATCCCCTCAAGGGGATGCTGCTGGACAAGAAATCTTACGGCCTGATAGTGATAGACAGGAACGAATGCACAATAGGCCTGCTCACAGGCAGCAGGATAGAGACGCTGAAGCATTTCGATTCTCTTATAATGGGGAAGCACCGCCAGGGAGGTCAGTCCTCAGTGAGGTTCGAGAGGCTCATCGAGATAGCGGCCCATGAGTATTACAAGAAGGTGTCGGATTCAGCTACGGACCTGTTCCTCAACAGGCCGGGTATGGAAGGGATACTGATCGGAGGCCCGGGCTATACGAAGGATTACTTCTTCAGAGAGGGCTATCTGCACCACGAGCTGCAGAAGAAGGTCATAGATACATTCGATACAGGCTACACGGACGAGTATGGACTGAAGGAGCTGGTTGAGAACGCCAAGAGCGCCATACAGGACATGGGGCTCGTCAGGGAGAAGTCGCTGGTCCAGAGGCTCTTCGGCGAGATCAGGAAGCAGGACGGAGGTTTGTCATCATACGGGGAGGAAGAGGTCCGTTCCGCTCTCTCCATGGGTGCCGTTGACACGCTCCTGGTCTCTGAAAGCCTCAACAAGAGGCGAATCGAGGTCGAGTGCCACAACGGTCACAGATACGAGATAACGGTTCCCAACGGAAGGGATGAGAACATAGTATGCAGGGAGTGCGGCGAAGGCGCCACGATTCTCAGGAACGAGGACATAGTCGACGATTTCTTCGAGAAGGCAGAAGCGTTCAATACACACGTCGAGATAATCTCCTCTGATTCGGAGGAAGGGCAGATGCTGCTGACCGCCTTCGGCGGCATAGCGGCGATCCTCAGGTACAAGGTGGCATGATGTCCGTTCATGGTGATTTCGAGGAAGAGGTAAGGAAGGCCACAGAGGCCGCCCTTGGGAGGATAGGCGCCGCAGGCGCGGAATACAGGATAGAGAGACCGTCCGCAGGCAATGCCGACCTGGCAGTACCCTGCTTCCAGATGTCCAAATCCCTCAGAAAGGCCCCGAATGCGATCGCCGAGGAGATGGCTGCGGCAACAGAGCCGTCCGGCATGATAGCCTCGGTCGATGCGCTGAACGGCTATCTCAATTTCACAATAGACTCAGATGTGCTGATGCGCAGGACCATTGATGAGATACTGGAATCCGATGAATGCTACGGGGGGCACAGGAGTAACGGCATCAAGGTCAATGTGGAGCACACCTCCACGAATCCGACGGGACCGATACACGTCGGAAGAGCCAGGAACCCGATAATAGGGGACACCTTGGCAAGGGCCATGAGGCTCAGAGGCTACGATGTGACCACAGAGTACTATGTGAACGACGTGGGGAAGCAGGTCGTCATACTCACATGGGGCGTCAACAACATACCGCCCGAGGATGTCGAGAAAGCGGACAGGGAGAAAGCTGACCACGCACTGGTCGCATTCTATCGCGCAGCCAACAGGATGATGGAATCAGACCCGGAGGTCCAAGAGGAGATCGCCGATCTCCTGAGGAGGTTCGAGGCAGGGGATTCAAAAGTGATATCCGATGTGAGGGAGACAGCCCAACGTATGCTCGACGGGCTGAAGGAGACTCTGGAGAGGATAAACGTTGAATTGGACGTGTACACATGGGAATCCAGATTCATAGCGGACGGCACCGCCAAGAGCGTGGTGGAGCAGCTCACCGCTTCAGATTATGCAGGTAAAGAGGAAGACGGTGCATGCTATCTCGATCTGAAGGATTTCGGGATCCAGGGTAAGAACACGAAATTCACATTCACAAGGTCCGACGGTACAACGCTCTATACGACCAGGGATCTGGCGTACCATCTGGACAAATTCAAGAGGGCGGACAGGGTCATAGACGTATTGGGGGAGGACCAGAAGCTGGGGAGCAAGCAATTGTGCTCGGCCCTGGAGATCCTTGGGTGCGAAAGGAAGCCGGAGGCCCTGTTCTATTCCTTCGTCTCACTGCCCGAAGGGAAGATGTCCACCAGGAAAGGCGTGGTCGTCTATCTGGACGATCTGATAGACGAAGCGGTGGCCAGGGCATACGAGGAGATCAGATCCAGGCGCACCGATCTCAGCGAGGAGAGGATGAGGGAGATCGCATCGACCATCGGCGTGGGCGCCATAAGATATAATATCGTAAGGGTCCAGCCGGAGAAGCAGCTGGTCTTCAAGTGGGAGGATGCCCTCAACTTCGACGGCAACAGCGGTCCTTTCCTGCAGTACTCACACACCAGAGCCTGCAGCATGCTCAGGAAGGCAGGGGAATTCAAAGCATCATCCGACGCATCGAAACTCACTGATGAGTATGAGGTAGCTTTGATTAAGGTCCTCTCCAGATTCGGATCCGTGATAGAGGAGGCCGCGGAGGAGGGCAAGGTGCACATGATACCCGCATACGGCCATGAGGTTGCCTCAGCCTTCAACCAATTCTATGCCTCCGTCCCGGTGCTGTCTTCGGATGATGAAAGGGACGAGAGGCTCACCCTTGTGCTGTGCACAAGGATAGTTCTGCGCAATGTGCTGACATGCTTAGGCATGGGCGCCCCGGAGGAGATGTAGATGGAGATAAGGCCGCTTAAGCTGAGGGATTTGGAGAACGTCAGGAAATTGGAGGTCTCCTGCATAAGGGAGTATTTCTCCGAGATACTGGAGAACAAATGGGAGGATCTCCCTCAGGAGTGGAAGGACAACCTGGGTTCCACCAGCAAGAAGGCCTTCAAGACCTATCTCTCGTCCGGCCTCAGCTTCGTGGCGGAGGAGGACGGGGAGGTAGTCGGATTCATATTCGCCCAGATGCTCCATAACGTCTACGATGCCGAGAACATGGTATGGATAGACAACATGGGCGTGCACTCATACTTCAGAAGGTTGGGCATAGGGTACAAGCTTTTGAAAGCGGTGATGGACGAGGGGCACAAACAGGGTGCGAACATCGTGCACAGTGCGATACAGCCTCAGAATAAGCCGTCGATAATGCTGCACAAGAAACTTGGCTTCTTCATGGACCGCAGAGAGATCGCTCTCTTCGACATGAACGATTATAACAAGAAGAAGGCACCCTGAGGTCTCATCTCAAGGGAGCCGTCGAAGGACGAGAACCCGACGCTGAGGGCCTCGACGACCTCCTCTCTTCCCGGGATGCGGCCGAGTATCTCCTCAAGGGACGTTGTGGCACTTCTCTTCTTCAGAGGTATCAGTACGGATTCCATGGTCCTCCGGTCGTCTGCGACTATCAGTGTCCCGTGCTGGAGGATGCTCCCTCTGAAGCGCCTCTGAGCGCTGCCGGAGATCTTCCGGCCATCAACAAGCACGTCGTTCACGGGTTTGTACTCCCCGTGTACATTCATATGTGCCAGAGCATGAATTATGCAGTTGCATACCTTCCTGAAAACATCCTCTCTCGCAGCCCCGTCATCACTGAAGACCGCAACATATGTGATCTGGGATCGGTCGGAGAAGATGGCGCTTCCGCCGCTGGTCCTCCTTACTATTGCGATGCCGTTCCTTCGGGCGTAATCGAGATCCACGGATTCTTCTGCGACCGAGGACCTTCCCAGGGATACCGCCGGCCTGGTTCTGGAGTATACACATACCACATCCGGGATACCGCCGGAAGAATGGGACTTCAGCAGCAATTCGTCGTTTCTGACGCTTTCCTCCGGTTCCAGGTATCCGAGGTCAGAGAACAGCATGGGTCATTTGCGCTTGTCGCCCTTATCGTACTTCTGGCGCTTGGAGCCGCCTGAAGGCGCGATCCCTTTCCCGGCCTTCTTCTCAGCTTCCATCTCGGTGAAGGTCTTAGCGGGCTGGGTCTTCTTGCCGGGGAGACCGCGCATCCTGAGATATGCAACAACGGCGATCACGATGATCACGATTATTATGAGAATGTAGGTGCTGCTGTCCTTCCATATCGAATGGGTGACGGAAACGTTGTATCCGAGAGTCGTCACATCAACCCCGTCGTCCATCTCTATCTGAAGGTATCTGTCGCCCGGGGAGCTGAAGGAGAATCTCAGTTCCTTGCTTGCTTCGCCGGCCTTTCCACTCTCGGATGCAGGTACGGTGACGTCGGCTGTTGCCAGGACTCTGTCCGGATACTCCCTGACTGTGATCGTGACGGTCTGCTCTGCCGCACCGTCATTCAAAGATGAACGGTTATCCCTCCGACGTTCATGTCGTTGAAGGGTATGGACACGCTCACGGCCGGATTGCCGAATTCAACCTCAGCATCCGACGCGTCAGAAAGAGCCAGAGGTGCGATCACCAGGGCCATCAGTGTGAATAGGACAAAGATTTTCTTGGGATTCATGGACTGCACCGGCTTATGTTATTATCTCCTCGATGCGCTCCTGCTCTATGGCCTTCCTAATCTCCATGGAGAGCCTTCTTCCGGTGCTCATCTCCTTGCGCCAGAGGGCATTGCCGTAGGGATGGCCCACGGCCATGTGGACGTTGGTGCCGCCGCCTATGCGCGGAGCCACGTCGTAAATGTAGAAGTCAAGGTCCTTGTCCACACAGGTCTGAAGGCAGAACGGGCCGATCATCCCGGGGTCGTAATGCTTCTTTGTGGCCTCGACGTATTTCTCAGCCATCTCGAATGCCTTATCCAGAAGCGACTCCCTGAGAGTTGCCGAGTTGTGGCCGCATACTGTGTACTCAGGCAGTATCCCGTCATTCTCCAGCTCCACCTGCTGTTTCCCGGTCAGCCTGCAGAATCCGTCCAGGGAGCTCTCGAACCTCCAGTCAACGCCCAGAAGCTCTATTTTCTCGCCCTTCTCTTCCAGCGGAGAGTAGAAGAAGTCCAGGTTGAAGACGGGGCCTATGATGTACTGCTCCATCCTGGCATTCTTAACGAAGTCCGGCTCTATTACGCCCTGTTTGATGAGGTCCTCGGATTTCTCTACGAACTGGTCGTAGCTCTGGGCGGTGAAGAATCCGCGTTCCAGCTTTTTGACCTTGTGATGAACCTTGATTATCGTGAGGCCGTCTATGTCCTCGGGCCTTTCCACTTTCTTGGGGAACGGCAGCCCGGCCCTCTCCAGGATCCAGTAGTAATCCTTCTCATCTCCTCTCTCTTCGGATCTGAGGAGATTCCTGCTTCCTACAAGGGGAACCTGGAAATCATTCTCCACAGCATCGATCCCGGAATAGGATACGAATGAGCGGTTCGGGATGAAGAGCACATTGTTCTTCATGAGCTTCTCCTGAACCTCGGGTCTCATGATGTCCCCGAACTTGTTCAGAAGAACCGTCTCGTCGACGACTCCCCGTATGAGGTTGCCTTTGGCATCCCTCTGTGATTTGTAATATCTGGCGAAGGTATCTTCTCTGCCGTTCTGGCATACTGCGACCGTACGGAAGCCCTCGGATACGGCCCCATCGCACGTGTCCAATGCGGAATGCGAGGCGACAACCCCCACCTTGGCTTTCTTTAGGTCGTACCCATCGAGATTTGATAATATCGTTTCCCTGTCTATCATATGGGCGCTCCCCGTGATGCGAGTGTAATCTGTCAAAGCATAATAAACTTTCAGAGAAGAGTCAGACGTATCAGGGAGATGATGATGGATGCATTGACCACATCCATCGTGGAGGATGTGACGGGTATGCTCTGGTCATCCGGGTCCAGTCCGAATCTTACGGCGGCTGATGCGACGTAGTATGATAGCAGATTTATCACCGTAGCCGACAGCATGCCTGCGGTGAGCACAAGGAGCAGCACCTCATGGAAAGGCATCGTCTGAGGGGACACGAGGAAAGCGGCCACGCCCACATACGCAAAAGTTATGATCCCCAGTACGTAGTTCACGGCGAAGTTGTTGTACGTCTCGATGGGGGGATACTTCCTAACCCCCAGAGTACCCATGTGCATCATGGTGCTGAATCTGGATGTAAGTATCCCGGAAAGGGCATTCCCCTGGTTGAGGAATGCCGGCAAAAGCACCAAAAGCACGGGATAGGCCACAAGGTTCGCCGTCTGCGTTTCCACTATGGTCCCTGCCAATATGCCGATGAATATGCACACGGTCAGCACAGGAAGGGATTCCGTGATGATCCTCTTGGCCTCGTCCTTCTTCCTTCTCCTGTTCTTGCGCATCAGGATGGTCCCCGTCATGATAAGCGTGAGAATTAGGAGCGCCGTCAGGGCGACATAGATCACAATGCCGTCCATATTCAGGCACATCCATGCAGCTAAGAAAATGGTGGGCACGGTGGCGACGTCGCCTGCCGCCGCTATCAATGGGGCGGTTATGTTGTCCACATCCCATTCCCGTTTGAACCCGACATAGGCTATGACCATGTTTATGACAACCACCATGAGCCCGGCCAGCAACGCCCCCATCATGGAGATGAAGATGAACATGTAGATGTCTATCGGAGATTGGTCAGAGAAGAAGGCCACGCCGATGATCCACCCCACTATGCCCACCACCACGGAAGTGATCATGGTCAGGGCCATGGCCCCCTCCACGTTGGACCTCAGAACGGAACCCTTTTTGAAGGATATGCTGAAGGTACCCAGGTGCATGGCGGTACCGATTCGGCTGCCCATGGCGCCGAATACGTTGCCCCTCAGGCCGTTGGCAGAGTATATCAGGATCATCAGCCCCGGGTATGATCATGAGGTAGTCGCTCATGCTGACCATGATCAGACCAGCGAAAAGGTCGAAGGTGGCGGCGAACATGAGGGCCGTCAGGCTCAGTGAGAATACGGTGCGGTTCCTAACGAAAAATCCGTTGGCAACCTTCTCCGAGCCCATAAATCAACACCTCAGGACATGTTCGTATCTATTGCGGTAAGGCACCTCAACTATATAGCGTAACCGTCAGAAGACGAACTTCACGACAATAGTGCCAGCAGTGCGCGTTTATTGTCTTCGGGCTGCACCCTCTGAACGAAACGGTTAATATACACGGATTATTATAGGTTTCTTGTAAGGTATCTGCGGATGAACGACGACGAACATTCTGATTCCAATCGTATGGAAGCGACGGTAAGGGAGCTCCTGACCGAGATGAAGGACGCATCCGAGACCATCGTGGATCTCGCTTACGCCTCCCTGATGTACAACAGCAAGGATATGGCGGAGAAGGTCGAGGAGATGGACCGCGACATAGATGACATGAAGTTCGCCATACGCACCAAGATCCTTATGGCGGTGAGGACCAAGGAGGATGCGCGGGAGATGACCGGCGTGCTGCAGGTCGCTTCAGCCGCGGACCGCATATCCGAGGCCGCAGGGGAGATAGTCAAGCTTTTGCATGTTCCCAAGGAAGAGAGGCCGTTCATCAATGAGATCATCAACGAATCCGACGAGAAGATAATGATGACCCGTATCTCTCCGAAATCGGATATGGCCGGCAACACCATCGATCAGTTGGCCGTGGAGGCCTCCACGGGCACCAAGATAATCGCCATGAAGAATCGTTACGGATGGATATACAATCCCGACGGGGATGTGAAGCTCAGGGCCGGAGACGACATAATCGTCAACGGATCCCTGGACGGCTTCAGCAGGCTGAAGAAGTTCGCAAGCGGAGATTTGCCGTGGGAGTTCCCGGAAACGGAATTCGCGGAGGACTGACCATGGACAGGCTCGATTCTATGCTTCTGGAGCTCAAAGACACATCCGAGTTCATGGTGGACCTGGCTTACTCTTCCCTTCTGTACAACAACCGGGACATAGCGGAGGAGGTCATCAACATGGAGGTCAAGATGGATGAGCTCGGCGACGAGATCCAGAAAAGCCTCCTGGACATGGCTCAGAAGAACCCGGAGAGCGTCATGAAGGCCTTCGTCGCCTTCAGACTGCAGATAGCCATAGAGGACATAGCCAATGCGGCCGCGTCCATAGCCGATGTGGTGCTGCGCGGCTATGCCAGCAGCCCCGTCATCCACATGAGCATCAAGGAGTCCGAGTGGACCATCGAGAGGGCCACGGTATCGGAGACATCCGTTCTAAGGGACAAGACATTAGGGGATATGAGGCTGTGGAGCCACTGCGGCATGTTCGTCATGGCCATAAAGCGCGGTGCACAGTACATATTCAGGCCTGATAAGTGGACAGCGCTCAGGGAAGGGGACGTGCTCATCGCCGTCGGCCCGGAGGAGAGCGCCGATTACTTCATAGCTCTGGCAGACGGCAGCAGAAAAGAGTTCTGAGATCCTCATCCTATACTGCAGATGAGCGCAGTTACGTTCATCGTATGAGCGTTCCGCGACGATTCGCAAGTATTTTTCGGGAAGGAATACTCTGGAGCAGAATGTAAGGAAGTGGTAGCCTCGCGCAGATTCGAACTGCGGTCGCAGGATCCAGAGTCCCGCATGATTGACCACTACACTACGAGGCTATGGGGCCTGCCTAACACGCTACTGTTTTAATATTTTTCGTAGGTGCTAGCAGGCCGGGGGCCGTCACTTCAGGGCTTTGGTGACTTTAGTGTATATGTACTCTATGTCCCCGATGCCTTCGATGGTGGCGAGCTTTCCTCTCTCACGGTAGTATTCTATGAGGGGGTACGTGTTATCACGGTAGACCTTCAGCCTGTTGCGCACAGTCTTCTCTGTATCGTCATCCCTCTGGTAGAGCTTGCATCCGCACTTGTCGCAGACGCCCTCTTTCTTCGGTGCTTTGTTTATCAGGTGATAAACGGAATTGCATTCGGGGCAGGAGCGTCTGTTGGTGAGCCTGCTGACGAGCTCCTCGTCTTCAACATCGAGGTTTATCGCCACATCGATATCGATCTCCTTAGCCAGGGCGTCCGCCTGCTCCACGGTCCTGGGGAACCCGTCCAGCAGGAAGGTGCCCTTCAGCTCGCGTATCTTATCCTTCATCATGCCTATGATGACATCGTTGGGGACCAGGGCGCCGGCGTCCATGTACTTCTTGGCCTCCCTTCCCAAGGGCGTATCGTTCCTGACGGCCTCCCTGAGCATGTCTCCCGTGGAGAGCCTCACGAAACCGAGTCTGTCACCGAGAAGCTCGGCCTGCGTTCCCTTACCGCATCCCGGAGGTCCCAGGAGTATGATCTTCGTCTTCATGCTCACCGAGAAGATGCAGGCGATTTAAATTAGCTTCGAACAGATTAGAGTGTTGCTACACATATTTTATTAACGATGTTCCATATGGAATGCGAGGTGTGCCCAGTGGACAGTGCAATATGCAAGAGTATAGAGAAGATCGTAGGCAAGGAAGGCTACTCGACCAGAACAGCGGACCTGTATACCTACGGGTTTGATGCATCGATTTACCACAAGACCCCGGACATGGTGGTCCAGCCCAGGACGACCGAGCAGGTCTCAGAGATACTCAAGATAGCCAACGCCGCCAAGATCCCTGTGGTGCCCAGAGGCGCAGGCACGGGCCTGTGCGGCTCTGCGGTGCCCATCATGGGGGGCATAGTCATGGATATGAGCCGTATGAACCGGATCCTCAAGGTCAGCGTTGCCGACCTTTGGGTGGAGGTGGAGGCCGGCTGCATATACGACGATCTCAACAAGGAATTATCCAAGCACGGTTTCTTCTTCCCGGTGGGCCCCGGCTCCGCAGAGGCCTGTCTCATCGGCGGCATGGTCGCCAACAACGCCTCGGGAATGAGGGCGGTCAAGTACGGAGCCACCAGGGATTACGTCCTCGGTGTGACCTTCGTCAAGGCTGACGGGGAGATAGTTCACGCAGGCACTAAGACTATAAAGGATTCCTCCGGATACCAGCTCGCCCGCCTGATGTGCGGCAGCGAGGGCACACTGGCAGTCATCACGGAGGTCACACTGAAGCTGGCCATGAAGCCCAAGACCTCCGCTTACATCCTGGCCGCCTTCGACAACGTGCAGGATGCCGGACGCTGCGTCTCGGCTCTGATAGCCAAGCCGCTGATACCCGCATCCTGTGAGCTCATGGACAGCGTCTCCATCGAAGCGGTCAATAAGGCCAGGGGCAACCCCCTGCCGGATTGCAATGCCCTCTGCATAATCGAGGTCGACGGGGACCCGGAGCCCGTTGAGAGGGATATGAAGACGGTGGAGGAGATAGCCCAGAGCGTAGGCGCCATAAGCGTCACCCCTACCAGGGACAAGAAGCTGATAGCCAGCTGGACTGCTGCGAGGAAGGCGGTAATGACCTCCCTCTCCGCCCTTAAGCCCGGGCACTCATCCGTATCCCTGGCAGACGACATGGCACTTCCCGTATCCAGGATACCCGAAGCAGTCACCGCATACCAGGAGATAGCGAAGAAATACAATGTCACGGTGGCCACCTACGGTCATGCTGCGGACGGCAATCTTCACACCAAGATGCTCCTGGACCCCACCAGCAAGGATGACTGGGACAGAGGTGTTGCGGCTGTGCATGAGATCTTTGACGCCACCATAGCCCTCGACGGCACTGTGACGGGTGAGCACGGGGTAGGGATATCCAAGGCCCCGGACTTCATGAAGGAGAGGTCCACCGCGATAAAGACCATGAGGGAGATCAAGAGGGCGATGGACCCCAACAACATCCTGAACCCCGGCAAGATCGACCAGTGGGAGGGCACCATCCTGACCAACCTGAGGTACCCCTGCAAGGAGTACATGTGATCATATCAGGAATGCGAGTGCCAGCACCACGATCCCCCAGCCGAACATGGCAATATAGGCGCTCTGTTCCATCTGAATATCTTAGATCCGTCCAGAGGCGGTATCGGGAGCATGTTGAACAGTGCCAGGAACGCATTAAAGTAAGCCATCATGAATGCGACATCCGACAGGATCCCTGTGGTGAAGGGCACGAATGCCACCGCACTGGTGGCCAGAAGAAGGTTGACCAAAGGCCCTGCCATGCTTATCCTGCCGTTCATCTCCTCGGTTATCCTGCCGTTTATGTATACGGCCCCGGGTGCAGCGAAGAGGAATCCGAACAGGGACATGACAATGGCAAGCATAAGGCCTCCGGGATACATCCTGAATTCAGCCCATGCGCCGTACTTCTGCGCAGTGAATTTATGAGCAAGCTCATGGAGCAGGAAACTGAACACTATCAGGACGGCAGATATGGCGAGAAGCAGAATGAACATCCCCGGCCCGGTTCTGTACAGTCCTGCGAGCCCGCCGCTGAGCACGATCGCCATCGCTACCGAAAGGAGGGTCACGGCACCGGCAATCTCCCTGATCTCAGTACGACTGAAAACGGGTTTCCTGAACCCGGGATTAACTGCAATGGGGTCGTCATGTCCGCGCATATCGGTTCTATAGCAGGCAACCCTTAAAAAATAGACGTTGTGTGAAAACAGGTATATCGTCGGAGGTGATGTAGCGGCATGGACAGGACGAACTTGGCTCACGGAAAGACACCCTTCAGGTGGTGCGATGCATGCGGCACTCTGGTCCTGGGTGCCGGATGCGGCTGCAGTTCCGCGGTCCGATCCTTTGATATCAACAGCCCGGGGGACATCAGGCCCTGCATGGGGGAAGGCGTGGACCTGGTCCTTTCTGTTTTTGAGAGGGAGTTCGGTACATCGGCCCCGCTCAAAGGGAAGGCCATCTTCCTGAATAAGGTCCCCGGAGAGGACAGAGCTGACGAGATCATAGCCCACGGTGCTGTTCTGGCACTTATGCGCTTCGACCTGTCGACAAAGAGTTTCGAGTTGGATCTGAGACAGGCCGGTGCAGAGCTTTTCGCTGATTCTGCGATCAAGAATGTGATCTCATTCTCGGGCATGTCCGGGCACCTCAAGGGAAAGAGCATCCCCGGCGCTAATATACGGGACGTGAGAGGTGATTTCGGAGCGGGGGCCCCGCTCATATTGAAGAAGGGCGGCAAACTGGGTGCCGGAGTGGCACTCGTTCCCTCCAAGGAAATGGATGCGTCAGAGAGAGCCGTGAAGGTCAGGAGCATCGACTCACCTTCGGGCATGCCGTTATCGCCTGACTCAGACAGGGAGAGTTTTGTTGAGGCCAACAAGCAGCACATCTTCGATCTGGAATCCGTGGCGATAAACGAGATGCGCTCTTACCTGAGGAAGAGGAGGTTCCCTGTGACAGTATCCTTTTCGGGGGGCAAGGATTCCCTTGCCGCCTACGGGACAGCATCCAGAGCCGTCAGGGAGCTGGAGCTGATATTCGTTGATACGGGAATAGAATTCCCGGAAACAGTCAGTTACGTTGACGATTTCGCTCGGAAGAATAATCTGACTCTTCACAAGGCAAAGGCCGATGACGCCTTCTTCAAGAATGTAGATGCGTTCGGACCGCCTGCAAAGGATTTCAGATGGTGCTGCAAGACCTGCAAGCTGGGCCCGATAACCGAGCTTATAGCCCGGGAATATCCCGACGGAACGATAACCGTCGAAGGGAACAGGATGCTGGAATCCTTCTCCCGTGCGGATACCCGGTTCGTTTCCAAGAATCCTTTCGTTCCCAATCAGATAACCCTGAATCCTGTCCGGGAGTGGAACTCCTCGGAGATATGGTGCTATATATGGCTCAGGAAGCTGGAGTACAACCCGCTTTATGAGAGGGATTTCGAGAGGATAGGATGCTATCTCTGCGCTTCAAGCCTGGGAAGCGAATGGGAGAACGTCCGGAAGGTTCACGAGGACCTTTACGAAAGATGGAATGACCATCTCCGTGAGTATGCAGCCAAGAGGGGACTGCCGCAGGAGTATGCGGATATGGGCTTCTGGCGCTGGAAGGTCCTGCCGCCTAAGATGGTGAAGCTGGCAGAGGATCTGGATCTCCGCACCGTGCCTAAGAAGGCGGACGGGCCCACGATCAGGATGCTGAAAGGCGCCTCTTCCTGTGCTGCCGGAGGATTCTCAGTGGAGGCCATAGCCAAAATACCCAGATCAAGGGATTTCTCCTCCGTGGCGGAAGCCTGAGGACGATAGGCGAGGTCAGATACTCGGACGAGTTCGAGATAGCCATGGTCAAGACCAAGGGAGCAACGGCGAAGCTCTTCGGAGGGGGCGAGATATCCGTTGTATCGAACACGCTGGAGGGTGCGGAAACGATGTTCGAGAGGGCGGCAAAGGCCCTTCTCAGAGCCCAGATGTGCACATCCTGCGGCATATGCGCAGAGAAATGCCCCCGCAGGGCAATAGTCATAAAGGATGGACTCCGCATAGATCCGGAGAGATGCAACTCCTGCGGAATGTGCGAGGGATCATGCATGGTCGTCCACTATTACGACAAGATGATCACCACAGACAGTAAAAGTGCGCGCACCTGATCCTTGCAATCATCCTTTACGCGGGATATAGGGAGGATTAAATACAGTACGGTCAATCGGAAACGATATGGACATGATGCTGGCCACCGCAGGGGTTCTGGCTATATTGCCTGCATTCCTGGTGCTCTATTTCTCGCTCAGGAAATACACATATCCTGCGGTGGAGGACCCCTTCTTCAGCGACCCCAAGATGTTCGGGCTCATGGTGGTAGGGATGATAGAGGGCACGGTGATCTTCGTCGCATACACGTATTTCGCGGGCGTGTGGTCCTCCCTTCTGGTAGCGCTCCTCATAGGGATCCTGACCGAAGTGGTGAAGCTGGTGACCCTTAATCTCAAGCGCTTCCACGGCCAGTCGGACACGGTATTCTACGGATTCTCTTTAGGAATCGGCACTGCCATAGCGATGGCAGGCGGCATGACGTTCTATCTTGGTTCCATAGCGTCTGCGGGCGGCGGCATAGATGCGGCCACCTGGTTCATCATAATCGTCTATGTGGTGCAGCAGGTCCTGCTTCACCCGGCCACAGGTGCCACGATAGGTGAAGGGGTCGCAAGGCTCAGGATAGGGGAGTTTCTCATACAGGCAGTGATAGTATCCGCAGTCTATCAGATCCTGATGACCCCGGCATGGGCCGCAGAAGGCGTTTGGATATATCTGTCGGCTCTGGTCGCCCTTGCCGGTGTTCTGTTCTACTTCCTGCGGGTGGTCCTCAGATATATGCCCCGCGTAGTGCAAGATGTATTAAAGATGCAGGGAGATAAGAGGCGCGTTCCGAGGTGACACTGTGGAATCCAAAGGAAAATTCATACTTGGGGTCATCGTCCTGGTGCTTGGCTTCGCCATATTGACGGCGTGCTCGTCCCATGCCGTTCATGATGCGATCTGGAGCGCTATAAACGGCGGTTAGGCACGGTATCTTCCGGGCTCCGTTTCCGTTATTATGCATTCTGAGGACAGGATCCTTATTATCTCCCTGCTCTTGCCGGGCGCGATCTCCTCTACGTCAGCCGCAGAGAATGACCCGAGTATCTTTGTCAGTTCCTCCGCAAGCATCGTGAGCTTGATCTCCGGATCGGCACAGTGATCGAATCTGTAGGCTAAAGAGGATATGGGGTCGGTATCCTTCCTAACCTTCTTCTCAGGCAAGGCGCCGGACAGGCTCATAAGGGCCTGCCGGACCTCTTCCTGATCCTCGCTCTGGAACTTAACGACGGCCCTCTCGTTCTTTATCCCGGCGCCGCAATAGGGGCAGACCGATGTTTCCGCGGACAGATCCGCTATCCTGTTCATGCGGCATCCTGAGCATGTGATAAGAGCATACATGCCCATCACTCATATTCCGTGAACACAAGAGCCGCAAGGCAGCATCCGTGTTCCCCGTCCGGGACGGTGCCGTCCTCCAGAATGTAGGACACTTCTCCAAGCTCCACGCCTCTTATGCGGGCCATTTCACGCATCTTCCATTCCAAGTCCTTCCTGAGGGCGTTTCTGCACCCGTGGAGGTGCCCTTCGGCAACGTAGCCGCCTTCACCGTCCTTCCTGAACGCATATGCTATGCCTGCCGCAATCTGCTCCCCGCCCGATCCCCTCATCTGTGCCAGCACGCAATGCGTGACGGCTCCCATGGGCATATTCTCAGGTTCCGTCCTCACAGCCCCAATGGGTATGACTGAAGAAACAGCGACCAGATTCTGCTCGCTTATGCCCGCTTCCATGAGCGCGACATCGAAAGCATTGAGGCTGGAGACTTTGCTGAAGGAAGATCCGGAACATACGAAGAATTTCTTCGGTATCAGATGCATGGGCACCCCATGGATGACACGGATTTAACGCTTGCCGCCCTCATCTGTACAGAACGCGGTCCCCCACGGAGCTCGTGGTCTCAGGTATCTGCTGGCTGGCTATTCTCTTCTCCAGTTCGTCCGCTTCCTTGAAAAGGGGCGCAGTATCGATCTTGAGCTCAGGCAGCATCTTGGCCAGGAATTCCATTATCTTTGCCGCACCTTTGGGGTCTGGCACATCTGCCTTTGCGGACCCCAGCATGGCGATCACATCAACGTTCTTCTCTGCGCCTTCCATCAAGAGCAGGGCAGTCATTCCGCGTACCATGCCCTCTTCGAATGATTCTATGCCGTATTCCTTCATCTGAACTCTGGCACTTTCCGTGGACCCGGCTCCCAGAAGTATGTAGTTATCCTCTCCGAACAGAGGTATCCCGTCAAGGACAAGGACGGTCTTTATGCCGTTTTCCTTGAGCCAGTCGATCAAAAGCTCGGACACTCTATAATTCATACCGTCCTTGGGAACGAACTCGGATGTGATGACAACAATGTCGTCGCATTCTTCCATGCCCCCCACGGCTTTGTCCTCTCTGCAGCCTGCGTACATCCGTATCTGAGGCATCGGCTTGCTGTTCTGTATTATCGTGTATGGCGGGAACTCCTGAGAGGTTATGCCCGCTATCAGGTTCAGCTTCAGTTCCTTCGACATATAACTGGCAGCTATGGAGCTGACCAGTCCGAGGCTGGGGAATCCTATGATCGCCACGGATTTGCTCAGGTCCGTTTTATCATCATAAACGTGGAGTTCGAGTTCGGACATGATTACTGGAATGCAGAACAACTCTTTTAACACATTCCGTCTTAACGCGGGATATGGCGACAAACGGTCTTGGAATCGGAAGGACATCCGGAGGCATAAAGGTCATAGCGGAAAGCGTTCCGGGCGCCGGTTCGTCCGGATACATGGTGGCGGTGGCCACAGGCTCCAGGGACGAGACGCCCGAGATATACGGAATATCACATCTGCTGGAGCACGTCGTTTTCAGGGAAACGGCCAACAGGACATCCTTCCAGATGTCCAAGGAGATAGAGGGGGCCGGAGGGGCCATGAATGCCATGACCGGCAGGGAGGCCACCGCATACTATGCGATATCACTGAAAGAGACCGCCGGCAGGGCCAAGGACCTTGTGGCAGACATAGTCCGCAATCCTCTGATAAAGGACAGCCATGTGGAAATGGAGAAGAAGATCGTTCTCCAGGAGATCAACATGGTGGAGAACAATCCTGACTCATACATACACGACATATTCGCAGGCTCCGTTTGGAAGGGGCACCAATTGGCCAATGAGGAGGGCGGCAATCCTGAGTCGGTCTCTGCCATGACCTCTGAAGATCTGAGAAGGTACTATGACGAGAAGTACGGCATACCCAATATGGCCGTGGTGGCAAGCGGGTCAGTGGACCTTGATGAGGTGGTCTCCTGGGCAGAGGAGAATTTCGACGACATGTCCGGGAAGAGGAACAGGCGCAAGAGGCCCGGTAAGCCCAGCGGGAATCTCGCAGTGCGTGAATGGCACGGAGACCACAGTTATGCGGGAATGGGATTCAGAGGGCATGCCGCCGATCATCCGGACAGGGATGCCATACGTCTGCTGTGGGTCATCTTGGGATCCGGGACATCCTCAAGGCTTTTCCAGAAGATAAGGGAGGAGAAGGCGCTTGTGTACTCTGTGTACAGCAGCTTGGGTCAGCATTCGGACTCTTCCTCAGCCGGAGCGTTCTTCTCATGTACGGAGAAGAATCTGGCCGAAACCCTGGACTCCGTGGCCTCTGTTTTCCGTGAGATGAGGTCGGACGGTCTCGAGGAGGGGGAGCTGCGTCGTGCCAAGAACCTGGTGAAAGGTGCGAACATAAGAGCCTATGAATCCACCACGGACAGGATGGGCAAGATTATGAAGGACATCCTCCTCACGGGCGAAGCCCAAACGATGGAACAGAGACTGGCCTCTCTGGAGCGTGTAACGGAGGAGGACGTCATAAGAGTGGCCGGGGAGATGCTGTCCCCGGATATGCTGAACATAGCGCTCTACACCTGCGATGCGGAATCGGCGGGGCGCATAGACCCGAGTCATTTCGATTTCTGATATTCCGAGATTAGATGAAGGACCGCATCGACGGCGCTCTGCACGGCCGCCTCCACAGATGGCGACATAGTCTCTGACATGGTCTGTATATCCTCCACCTCTATGGCTACGAACCTCACGGTGTCAGGCATCGTCTCCGGATGGAGTTCCCGTCCTATCTTCATCGCTGTGGCAAGATTAACGTCATGGGCCGGGACATCGGCCACCGTGGATTCGAAATCCTCCGGATCGAATATAATGACGGAACCCGGCCCATAATCCTGGCTCATTATCGCGTCCACGATGATGGCCATCTTATATCCGGAGATCACAGGGAGGATGTCAAGGCCCCCTATGGCCTCTTGCTGCGCATCCACATTATCCAGGCGCATATCTTCGATATTCTGGGAAACCCTCAGACCGACTGCGTCGTCCTTCATTATGGGACTGCCCAATCCTACTACCAGGATTTCATTGGATCTTGAAATGCTCATAACCGCACACCATCCTGCTCTTCCTTCTTTTGATGATCACGCCCAATATCATGAGGAACAGAGTGGGTGCCATGGCCATGAATGCGACCACTCCGAACCCGTTTATCACTGCCTCAATGCCGGAGTACTTGGCGCTTGATATGCTGGTATACAGTGCCATAGTAACGGCCACGGCTATGGGTCCCGTGGCCACTCCTCCCGAGTCGAAGGCTATGCCGATTATATCCTTGTCACTGTAGAACATCAGAATGAGTATGGCCACGTATCCTGGGACCACGAATATGAGAATTGAGAGGTCGAAGGATATCTTCACCATGGCGAGAGCCACGAAGCCTCCCACGGCGACGGATATGATCAGGCGTATCTTACCCTTCCTTATGGCTCCGTTGGAAGCTCTGTTGACCTGATCCCCGAGAATGCTGACAGCAGGCTCGGCGAAAACGATGAGGAATCCCAGTACGAGGCCTATAAGGACCATCCATATGGGATGCAGACCCAGGAGAGCGGCCCCTGATTCGGAGACCACGGGTATGAATGCGCAGTATACTCCGAACAGGAACAATATCAAACCTATCCCTGTGTACGTGAGCCCTATGCTCATGGATCTTACCGCATCCCAGGTATAGGTCAGGAATCTCCGCTGGAAGAATATGAAGAATATGGTGAGGGGGATAAGAGCAGCCAGGATATTCTTGGAAACGGTCACAAGCTCGTTCAAGACATATTCTGCGTTGACGACTATCGCTTCACCGCTCCCGCCGCTTCCTGTGCCTCCTCCGTCTATGCCCAGACTTATCAAGAGAAGTGCCAGCACCGGGCCCATGGCGGCAAGGCCGACCATGCCGAAGCTGTCCATTTCGGACCTTCCGGGCGTTCCCAGACATATTCCCAGACTGAGAGCCAGCAACACGGGGACCATCATCGGGCCGGTGGCCACTCCGCCGGAGTCGAAGGCTATGCCGCGGAAGGCCTCAGGAGCTATGAAGGCGATGATGATTATGGCACCCCAACCCAGGAGGAATATGTATCTCAGAGGGAGGTCGTAGACGATCTTGATGGCCGCTATCAGCAGTACGAAGGCTATGCCTGCGGATATCCCGTACACGATCGTATTACTGCTCACAGACGGGTAGATATCCATCACCTGCTGTCCAAAGATGGAGACGTTGGGTTCTGCCACCGTCACGAGGAACGAGATCGCGAAGATCACCAATATCATGAACAGTCTGGACTTTCTCTTCGGTATCTCTGACCCTATGGCATTGCCGACGGGGTTGACACCCATGTCGACTCCGTGCAGGAAGAAAGTGAGCCCGGCAAGGACGAAGACCGAGAACCCCCAGAAGAGCATGTAATCTGTGTACGTGCTCTTCGTGAGGAACACCTGCATCATGAAAACGACGATGATGACAGGCATAGTGGAGGTGAAAACCTCTTTGAATTTGTCCTTAAGAGCTCCCATTCGTTCCCTTATGGCACACATCACATAATAAAATAACCCGGCTTGAAACAATAAAAGGTTTTACCCAGTAAGGTAATGCCATCATTATGGAAATGAAGGCCAGCATCCATCTGTCCGTCAACGGGCGAAACATGACTGCCAGGCAGATAGAGATCCTGGATGAGGTGAAGAGGACCGGAAGCAAGACGGCGGCTGCCAACAAGCTCGGCATCTCGGTGCCTGTGGTGCACAGGTACTTGGAGGGGCTGGAGAAGACATTGGGCTTCAAGCTCATATCCTCCACCCCCACGGGAACGAAGCTCACCGAGGAAGGCCTGAGGATATTGGAGGTGGCGGAATTCCTGCGTCTCAGATGCAGATTGGACAGGCCCTTCACGGTGTCATGCTCTCCGGTGACGGAGGACCTGCTGATGTCGGCGCTCTCATCGGTTAAGATCAAGGCGAACCTTGTGGTATCCGATGATTCCAGCAATCTCCGGTCACTCAAGGAGGGGCTTACGGACATAATCATCCTGGATGATCCGGAGTTCCTCTTCAACGCCGAGGAGTTCGAATGGGCGGAGATAGGGAATATGGATATGGTCCACGTGAACAAAGGTCCGTCGTACATAAGGTACAAGTACGGTGCCCAGAGGATAGCATACGCCTATCTGGACACCACGGGCGAAGATTACTCGGTGGATGCGGAGACATACCTGCTGTCAGACCTCCTCTCCTCCGGGAAGAGCTTCTTCGTGGATGAGATGCTCCTGATTCGCAAGGGGATCAGGATCAAGAGCGATACGGATAAGAGGATGCTGAGGCACACCATCAACGCGGTGTATCGCAGGGAGACCACCCAGACAGTGAAATTGCTGCGGGCGATACAGAGCAAACAGGTCCAATAATAGTATTACCTCTAAAGATAATACATTATCCCGGTTGACATCTCAGATTAAATACAATGACTTGAGTCCAGTCTCCCAGGTAATAATAATGGCATCCCCGAATACAGAATTTATGGATGAGGTCGCCGCCTACGGCGGTGGCGATGTCAAAATGTGCTTCCAGTGCGGTACATGCACTGCGAGCTGCCCGTCCGGGAAGCTGACCTCCTACAGAACGAGGAAGCTCATGAGGATGGCTCAGCTCGGACTGAAAGAAGAGGCAATCGGCAGCGAGGACCTCTGGATGTGCACCACCTGCTACGCATGCCAGGAGAGGTGCCCCCGCGGCGTTCCGATAGTGGATGTCGTGATCGCTCTGAGGAACATAGCGGTTGCGGAAGGCCACATGTACGAGGCCCACAAGAAGACCGCGGACGCCCTTGCCAAGTACGGCCACGCAGTGTCCGTCAACGACAGCGTCAAGAAGATGAGGACAGACCTCGGGCTTCCTGAGATACCCCCCACGGTATTGGCGAACCCGAAGGCGAAGAAGGACCTGGACAAGATATTGACCGTCACAGGCTTCGACAAGATCACGGGGTGATTCAAAATGGCAAAATCAAACAAGAAATACGTGTTCTTCCTGGGCTGCATAGCGCCTCTCAGGTATCCCGGCATAGAGAAATCCACGAGAGTGGTCTTTGAAGCTCTCGGTGTCGAGCTCGTTGAGATGGAGGATGCAAGCTGCTGCCCCGCCCCCGGTGTGATAAGGGCCTTCAACAAGAAGACCTGGCTCGCCGCGGCCGCAAGGAACCTTGCGCTGGCAGAGAAGAAGGGCCTTGACGTTCTGACCATCTGCAACGGATGCTACGGCTCCCTGTTCGACGCAGCTCACGAGCTCAACCACGACAAGAAGCTCCTGGCTGAGGTCAACGAGGTTCTCGCCGAGATAGGGATGGAGTACAAGGGCACCACCAACGTCAGGCACTTCGCCGAGGTCCTGTACAAGGACATAGGCATCGAGGCCATAAAGGCCAAGATCACGAAGCCTCTGGACTACAAGATCGCAACCTTCTACGGATGCCACTTCCTGAAGCCCAGCAAGATAAAGGAGCTGGACGACCCGGAGAACCCCCACATGCTGGACGAGCTAGTGGAGGCCACCGGTGCGAAGAGCATGCCCAGGAAGCAGAGGACCATGTGCTGCGGAGCCGGAGGAGGCCTCAGGGCCGGATTCCCGGAGACCGCGACGAAGTACACAGTCAATAACCTGGAGAACATCAAAGCCTCCGGAGCGGAGTACATCGTGGATGTCTGCCCCTTCTGCCACCTGCAGTTCGATGCGGGTCAGAAGGGAACGGGATTCGCGATACCTGTTCTCCACCTCTCCCAGCTCTACGGGATCGCGATGGGCATGGATGCCAAATCCCTCGGCATCGCTACCCACGTTACGCCTGTGAAGCTGTAAACCCAAAAAGGGGGGGCACGACCCCCCCTTTCACTTATTTTTCTGTTCTGTCCGATGCCTGTCCGCGCTTGTTTTCAGCTATCGAAATTCGGGCAATCAATATATACAGGCGGTACTGCACTTCAAGGAATTAATATTACAAATGTGTTAAATCAAAACATGCTGGCTATCCTTTTCTGAAAGGAGGTCGGTGCGCAGCCGTACGAACAAAGCATTTTATACGACCACGGAATCCCGCTGTATATCGTAATGGAGGGTCCTGATGGCAGCAAAGAAATCGAAAGGCACGTCCCGCAAGATCAAGGATAAGTGGAAGGCAAAAGAGTGGTACAAGGTACATGCATCCCGCATGTTCAACGAGGCCGAGATCGGCGAGACGCCGGCAGCGGATCCCGCGACACTTATCGGCAGGACCGCAGAGGTCACTGTTCAGGAGCTCACGGGCGATTTCTCCAAGATGCATATCAAGGTAAAATTCAAGATTAACTCCGTGGATGGCTACAACGCCAAATCCGTCTTCGTCGGCCACAGCCTTACGAGCGAATACGTCAGGAGACTGACCAGAAGGAAGAAGACCAAGACCGACCACGTCGTGGACGTGAAGACGAAGGACGGTTTCGTCATCAGGATAAAGCCCATGTCCATCGCAGAGAAGCGCATACAGGCGTCCCAGGAGGATGCTATGAGGCGCATAATGCACGATGTCCTCATGCAGATGGGTGTTGAGAACAATCTCTCCGACATAATCAAGGCGATAATATCAGGAGATATGGCCAGGGACCTTGCCAAGGCCTGCCGCACCATAATGCCCATGAAGCGCATAGAGATCCGCAAGTCCGAGATACTCGAGTTCGCAGAAGAGAACGATTCTGCCATAGAAGCCCCCAAGGAGGAAGCTCCGGAAGAGGACGGGCCTGAGGAGGGATCCGCCGAGGAGACCTCTGAGGAAAAGGAGCCGGAAGAGGAATCCGAAGAGTGATCCTCCTCCAGAAACCCCTTAACCAAACGAATTAAATGCCGAGGTGGCTCAGCCTGGTGGAGCGTCGGACTCATAGGGTTCCGGTCTAATAACGGCCTCTTCCAGGGAAATCCGAAGGTCCTGGGTTCGAACCCCAGCCTCGGCACCAATATTCCATACTGAGCAATGCTCTTTTATTCTCTAATACTTACTTGGGCTGATGAGGCTCATAATCTACACAGGGAAAGGCGGAGTGGGGAAGACATCTGTTTCTGCAGCGACCGCCCGTCTGCTTGCCAAGAAAGGGTACAGAACCATCATCATGAGCACAGACTCCGCCCATTCTCTGGGCGATTCGCTCGGTATAACCCTTCCGAATGACATCCAGACGGTAGATGAGAACCTGGATGCGCTGGAGATAGACATAATCCATGAGATGCGCACCCGGTGGGCTGACATAAGCCGGTACATATCCGCGCTGATGATCTCTCAGGGGATGGGGGAGATAACCGCGGAGGAAATGGCGATAATCCCCGGCATGGAGATGGTGGCCGCGCTGTTCTACGTTCTCTCCTTTGAAGAGGAGGACAAGTATGACGTGGTCGTTATGGACACTCCCCCCACAGGAGAGACCCTGCGGCTTCTCAGCTTCCCGGACATGTCCAATTGGTACATCGACAAGGTGTATGCTCTCATGAAGAGGTTCATAGGGCTCGCAAGGGTGACGGTGGGCAAGTTCATGGATTTCCCTCTGCCGGACAAGGCTGTCATGAACAGCATAGAGGAGATGAAGAACAGGATGAACAAAGTCAAGGCCGTGCTGGAGGATCCTCAGAAGACCACCGTGCGCCTCGTCATGAATCCGGAGCGCATGGTTATAAGCGAGACCATGCGCGCTTACACCTACATATGCCTCTACAACAAGAACGTGGAATGTCTCATAATAAACAAGATCTATCCCAAGGAGGACCTCTCAGGTTCAGAATTCTTCAGGGAGAAGCTTGAGGAGCAGGACAAGCACCTGAAGCAGATAGATGACGCATTCAGCGAGCTAAAGATCATGAAGGCATATCAGATGTCCACCGAGCTCGTGGGCCCGGAGAAGCTGGATCTCATGGCGCAGATGATCTTCGGCGACTCCGATCCCATAGAGGTTTATGCGAAAGAGAGCCCCATGCGCTTCCTCACCGTGGACGGCATAGATGAGATGAGGCTGAAAATGCCCTTCGTGAAGAAGAGCAGCATAGAGCTGTTCAAGGGAGAGAGCGGCACCCTGGTAGTGCATGTTGGCAGTCAGAAGAGAACGGTCTCCCTCCCGGCGACCCTGGTGGATGCCGAGGTCTTGGGAGCCGAGCTTGCCGACGGGGAGCTGATAGTTAAACTAAAACGGAAGAATGCGGATACTAAGAGCAAGAGGAAGGTGTGAGATATGGCAGAGGATACAACCAAGGGCGGTTTCACGGATCCGGAGCTGGAGAGCTTCGTCAAAGAGAACAGGGAGATGCTGGAGAGGATGATGCGCCAGGAGAAGGAGATGGCAAGCAGATTCTACCAAAGCGGGGCCTCAAGAGCTGAGGAGCTTAAGAGCAGGGCCGAGGAGAAGACCATCGAGTTCATAGCGGCGGTCACGGACCCGGAGATACACAGGCATTTCATGATGGCAGGTTTTGAATTCCTGATGGGAGTGAATGCCATGATGAAGGCCATGCCGATGCCTGAGGTCGTCAAGACCACCATGGAATTGGCAAAGGAGACGCGGGAAAAGACCTTCGAGGAGGCAAAGGAGAACTATTCGAAGAAGAAGGCTGCTTCCGAAAGCAGCGGACCCGTTTCCCAGAAGATAGAGATCGTTGAGAAGCAGGACAGTGAGGAAGCAGCTCCGAAGAAGAAGACCTATGCCCGGAAGACCGCTGTGAAGAAGATACCTTTGAAGGACGAAACCGAGTCATCATGAACGGCGAGGTTGCCGTTAGGCTTGCCAGAAGGGCAGTGGATGCGGAAGCCGCAGGGAGAGCCATATCGAAAGAGGAGATCCCCGCAGGGATGGAGTCCCCGAAGGGTGTGTTCGTTACACTGAAGACATATCCCGAGGGCAGACTGAGAGGATGCATAGGGTATCCTGAGCCGGTACTTCCCCAGGGAGAGGCCATAATCGCTTCTGCGGTGTCAGCGGCAAGCAGGGACCCGAGATTCAGTCCGGTCTCAGAGAAGGAGACGGATTCTATAACGGTCGAGGTCACGATACTCACCGTTCCCGAGACGATCAAAGGCCCGAAGAGCGAACTGCCGTCAAGGATAGTCATAGGCAGGGACGGGCTCATAATAAGCTGCAGAGGTCGCAGAGGCCTGCTCCTGCCTCAGGTCCCGGAGGAGTGGGGATGGGATCAGAAGGAGTATCTGGCACAGCTTTCTGTGAAGGCAGGTCTTCCTCCGGACGCATGGATGCGCCCGGATGCGGAGATACAATGGTTCAGAGGAAAGGTTTTCACAGAGGAGACACCTCGCGGCAATGTCGTAGAGGTGATCTCACGGACTTAGTGATAGAGGGCAGATTCTTCATAAACGGGGAGCTCAAGAGCACAGCCGTAGGCATCGAGGACGGGAGGATCGCAACGATAGGCAATCTTGTCCGCGGAGGCGATGAGAGGATCGACCTCGGGGACCGCATAGTCCTGCCGGGATTCATGGACCCCCATGTTCACTTCAGGGACCCGGGAATGACCGGTAAGGAGGATTTCGGCACAGGAACGATGTCGGCGCTGAATGCGGGAGTGACCTGTATCCTGGATATGCCAAACACCAAACCGCCTGTGACGGGCATCAAGACGCTGGAGAGCAAGAAGAGGGCGGTCAGTTCCAAAGCGTATGTGGATTACGGTCTGTTCGCCGCAATCACCAAGAATCTGGATGTGGCCGCAGTCGCGGACCGTGTGGCCGGTTTCAAGCTTTTCATGGGTTCGACCACAGGCAGGATCCTGATGAATGACGATGCCCTGATAGAACGTGCCATGGCGGCGATAGCTCCCACCGGCAAGAGGATAAGCGTTCATGCGGAGGATGACAACCTCATACGCCGGGACGGGGAGAGGAACGACAGGGATCATATGCGCAACCGCCCACCTGAGGCGGAGCACAGCGCCATAAGGCGGTTGGGAAGGTACAGGGGAATGCCGCTTAACATATGCCACGTTACGAACGCGGAATCCCTGGCTCTCGCATCATCCTTCGGATTTGCGACGGAGGTAACCCCCCACCATCTGCTTCTGGATTCCTCAGGGGAGGACGGTGCGCTGCTGAAGGTGAACCCTCCTCTGAGGGACCGGTCCACAAGAGAGAAGCTCTTCGCCGCATTCATAAGAGGCAAGGCGACCATGATCGGGACAGATCACGCCCCCCATACGCTTACGGACAAATCCTCTGATTACGATCGGGCGCCCAGCGGGGTGCCCGGGGTGGAGACGGCAGTGCCGATGTTCATGGCCATGGTGAAGAAAGGCGAGATGAACCTCGGAGAGCTGGTGCGCATGGGATCAACGAACCCGGCCAAGGCGTTCTCTGTGAGGAAAGGGAAGATCGCCAAGGGGTATGATGCGGACTTCGCCGTGTTCGACCCCAGGAAGATGGCGCCCATAGATGCGAATGTTCTACATAGCAAGGCAGGTTACACCCCCTACGAGGGGAAGGACGCGATCATGGCGGACACAGTGATAGTCAGGGGCAATGTGCAGATGAGGGGAGGGGAGTTCTGCGGCTCCCGCTGCGGAGAGGATCTCTTTGATTGATATCGACTACTCCGGTTTGAGCGGCAGGAAGGCGGAATGCCTCCCGGGATGCGGTATGTGCTGTCTGTGCCAGCCTGAAATATTGCCGCAAGAGCGCTCATATTTTAGAACATCCCATCCGAAGGCCATGGTGCGGAACGGCTCGGGCGGATTCTCCATAGCGCTGAAGAAAGGACAGGGATCCTGTGTGTTCCTGAATAACAGGAAGTGCGACATTTACGGCAAAAGGCCGACCTTCTGCAGGCAGTATCCTTTCCATTTCTATGCGGGGGACAGGATATCCGCAGAGCTCGATCTTTCGTGCAGGGGTGTCTGGACGGGCAGGGGTGCGGATGCGGAATCAGAGGCCAGGCAGATAGCATCCGAGTCCCAGGACCGCATGGTGAAGGCTCTCAGGGAGTCCAAGGCTGTTTACGAGGAGTTCTATTCGATATGCACAGATGCCGGTGTGATGGGGGACACGCAGTCAATAAGGGCAGATATCAGCTCGAACATCCAGAGATTCGCGGACCCGATGAGCATAGCCGAGATCCTGGCGGCGGCCCTTGATGATGACCCCCTTTCCGTATCCGGAATAGATTTCCGCGGTGAAGCGGACCCGGAGGAGCTGAGGGCGGAGGCCATGGAAGCCTCCCTGTCATCGATGTCCTCGGAGGACCCTCTGAATCTTCCTGTGTATTGTGGCCAGGACTTCGGGTGGAACATGTTCCAGGCATCCGGGGACAGGGTCACATGGTACCTCCTGACGGACGCAGGGGATCTGGAGGAAGTGGACTCCGTAAGGCCGGAATCGATACAGCTGGGGAAGCCGGATGCGGAAGGCATGCGGGTTCTGACCGATTACATAGGGTTGTTGAACTCCCGGGAGAGCTTCCTAGGCAGCGTATTCTACAAGATGGACGACCTGGGATATGAGGACCCGATGGAGAACGTTTACGCAGGATCGTTGGCGGCATCGGTTGCCGATCTCATGTGGAGGGCATCCATGCTGGATGCCTTCATGGGGACAGGCTTCGGCGCAGACGGCATCCGGGAAACGATAATATTCTATGACATGGACAGGCTGGACGCTCCCGCCGTGGGCGCATTCATATAAGGGCGCGCACGGCAACGTTAAAATAGTCAATCATTTATGGTCGTGCCGGTGGCTATGATGATGAAACCCCTGTCTGTTATCCAGTCCTCGGTCGGCAAGAATGTGATCGTTGAGATGAAGGGCAAGAGAGAGTACAGGGGAGTCCTTGACGGCTACGACCCTCATATGAACGTCGTGCTGAAGAACGCCGAGGAGAGGGTGGACGGCGTTGCGAAAAGGAAACTCAGCATAGCCATAGTCCGCGGGGACAACGTAATTTACATTTCACCTTAAGGGGAGAGGAACATGGGAAAAGGTACACCATCACAGGGAAGGCACAACAGCCATAAGGTTCACATTCCGTGCCGCAGGTGCGGAAAGCACGCCTATCATGCCAGAAGGGGCGAATGCGCCTCCTGCGGATACGGCAAGACCGCTAAGCTGAGATCATACACCTGGGCAAAAGCTCACGATTGAGACGGTGCACTCATGACCGGGCCGAAGCACAGCTGCGGCGTCGTGGGAATGAGCGCTGCACACGATGTGGTAAATCATATCCACAAGGCTTTGAATATTATACAGCACCGCGGGCAGGAGTCTGCGGGCATAGCTGTATTCCGTAACGGTTCCATAACCACAGTCAAGAACGGCGGTCTTGTCAATGTCGCTCTGACAAAGGAATCCATGGCCGGCCTGTCCGGCGAATCCGGCATAGGGCATGTAAGGTATTCTAAACTGGACACCAAGGGTGTAGTCAACGCACAGCCCCTTTCCCTTGAGACCACCCACGGTTCCATAGCCATAGCTCACAACGGTGACATAACCAATTTCGAGGAGCTTAAGAAGAAGTATCTTGCCCAGGGCTGGTCCTTCCTCACAGATTCGGATTCCGAGATACTCGCCCTTCTGTTCTCAAAGAACATGAGCCAGACCGACGATCCGATAAGGGCTCTCAGGATGATGATGGGCGAGGTCGACGGCGCATATTCGCTGGCGGTCATGGTCAACGAGCGTGTGTTCGGCGTCAGGGACCCCTACGGCTTCCGCCCCCTCTGTCTCGGGGAGTTGGAGGACGGCTATATCATAGTCTCGGAGAGCGCTGCCCTGGATTCCATGAAGGGCAAATTCATCAGGGACATAATGCCCGGCGAGATCATCGAGATCATGCCGGACCGTTTCAAATCGTATCCTCCTGCGAACAATCATCCGAAAGCGCACTGCATGTTCGAGTGGATATACTTCGCAAGGCCCGATTCCATCATAGACGGGAAAGAGGTATACGATGTAAGGAAACGCGTGGGGATGATCCTTGCCAGGGAGTCTCCGGCGGATGCGGACATAGTCATGCCGGTGCCGGACTCGGGAAGAGCCCACGCTTTGGGATTCAGCATAGGTTCCGGTCTGCAGTACGAGGAAGGGTTCATGAAGAATCGCTTCGTTGAGCGCACTTTCATACTGCCGGATCAGAAGCAGAGGGAGCGCGCGGTCTCCATGAAGATGAATCCTATACGATCCACAGTCAAGGACCGTCGCGTAGTGATCGTTGATGACAGCATAGTGAGGGGTACCACTCTGAAGAGGCTCGTCAGGATCCTGAAGGATGCCGGGGCCAAAGAGGTCCACGTCCGCATAGGATGCCCTCCGGTGATAGCCCCCTGCTATTACGGCGTGGATATGAGGACCAGGGATCAGTTCATCGCGAACTCGTATTCTGTGTCTGAGATCAGGGACATAATCGGCGCGGACAGTTTGGCATACATAAGCATCGACGGGCTCGTTGAGGCCGTAGGCTATCCCGAGAACGATCTCTGCCTTGCATGCGTGAACAGCAAATATCCCACCAACATCCCGGGGGAGAAGCACAGGTTCCAGTCCACCCTCAGAACCGACTTCGCCCAGTGAGCCCGTTCCGAGCATCTGGGCCTGCGTAAGGTTTAATACAACCTAGTGATTCCCATGCGATATCGGGCAGGTAGATCAGTTGGAAGATCGCTACATTGGCATTGTAGAGGTCGCGAGTTCGAATCTCGCCCTGTCCACCTCTTTTCAATTCTCAATTAAGATTTGAAGTTCTCTGGATATTTCTGAGCGTTCGCCAGGGTTCTGAAATCGATATCTGGGAATGAGAGAAAGTGTTTGATCGCGGGCCTGCAGGCCCGGCAACGGACTCACTGCATCTTGCGGCAGATGAGCACAGGGCAGGCAGCCATCCTTGCCACCTTCTCCGCTACGCTGCCCAAGAGGATCCTGGAGACATTGGTGCGTCCCACAGATCCGCAGACCACAAGGCTGTGTTTCGCGGATTCCTCGATGATAGTCTCGGCGGGGTGCCCTATAATGACTTTGGGATTCACCTCTATGCCTCTTGCCGCGGCTTCCCGGAGCACATAATCCATAGCGCTCTTGGAAACCACGTTGCTCAGGTTCTTTATGGCCTCCGCAGAGGGGACGCTCCCGGTGGCTGCGGCGTAGTACTCTGTGTCGAAAACGTACAGGACGGTCACTTCGGAGCTGTTGTTCTTTGCTATCTCCAGACCGTTCCTGACGGCGAGATTGCTTGTCTCACTGCCATCCGTCGCAATGAGGATGCTGTCGTAAAGGGATATGAGATCACCATCAGCTTCCCGTGTAACTGCCTGTTTCCCTTCTGCGATGATCTTCAATCTCTCGGCCGTCGCCGATATAGTGAAAAGGGCGCAGAGGGCAAGGGCGAAGATGCCGATATAGAGGAACGCATCGTAATAGGATCCAGATACAGATATCAAAGGCGCTATTATGATTGATGACGAGAAGGTCCCCAGGTTCATGGATACGGAGTAGCCGCCCATGATCTTCCCGGAGCCTCCGGCCTGAGAATAGTAGGACAGGCTTCCGATGACAGTCATGGTTATGAGTCCCATGCCTATGCCAACCAGGACCATCGCGGCGATAACGGCTACAATGTGAGACATGTTTAGTAGGCAGTAAGCGCATCCTATCATCAGAAGGGCCGATGCGTAGGCGCCCCTGTCCCCGATCTTGTTGGATGTGCGGGAGTACAGAAGGCTGAAGGCAGCCTGGGATACACCCAGTATCCCGAGCATCAGGCCGCAGATGAAAAGATTGTAGCCCATATCCGTTATGTGGTAAGGCATGTTCGTCGGGAGTATGAACATAAGGAACATCGCCACGAATATCATGGAATAGCAGAGAGCAACCTTGGGACCTTTGTTTATTATTTCTACCTCAGGCAGGATACCCTCCTCCTGCCTCATCTTCACAGGTTCGCGTATGGATATGAGTGCCAGAATCAGGACGGGGAAGCCTATGAGATAGATGAGGAAAGGTTCCTGCCATCCTATGTCGGCAAGGGATCCGCCGATCGTCTCAAGGAAAAGGACACCAACACCCATAGCTGCGGACTGATAGCTTATGACCTTGCCCCTCTCGGCTCCGTGATAGTATTCCGCGGTAAGGGCCGTTGTGGCCGTGGATATGCCGGCTATGCCTATTCCCAGGATGAAACGTCCTATGAGCACCGATTCCAGGGTGTTAAGGACCTAAATCTGCGGGTTGTATAGGTTACATTAGCCTAAGATGATCTGCCCGGATCGAGGCGGTTCGAGTCCGAATGTGGAGAATATTTCGCGTACGTTCTTGGATATGGCCGTGAGTCTCCAGTTGCCGGTGTTACCTATGGCGAATACCGTGTTGAGCGAGAGGAGCAACTCATCAACCGTCATTCCGTTGACGGAATCCTTCTTCGCTCTCGTGGACAATGTGTTCCGATCGTGTTCCCTCAGGACATTCTGGATGTGGATCCTCATCATCAATGCTATGAACTTGATGAAGAAACGACCTCTCGCACGCTCGACGTTACCTGTCCTGTTGCGTTTTCCGTCAAGATCGTTCTTGTAGACACCGAATGCCTTCTCGACCCAATCACGAACGTCATAGGAAGTCATCATCTGTTCCCATGTGGTGTTCGTTGAAGATAACATGACGAACATCCCTGCACGGTTGTCTGCAAAAGTGAATGCGTTCTGCTTGCGGATCATGTGCATCATACCGTTCTCGTCCACCTCATAATCCAGGAATCTGCGTACAAAGGACGGAAGTTTCGCATATGTCATCGCAGGGTCGTCGTGTTTAGTATTCTCCAATCTCAACTCAACGTCGTTCACCATCGACATCACGGAGTTGATGTCATCCGATGCCTTCCTCGGATCGTATACTATGAACGCTTTCAATTTCTTGGATCTGGAGAAGAGCTCGTTGTTCTTGGCGGAATCCTTATGGTTCTGTGGTACATGGACGATGTATTCGCTCGTTCCATCATCAAGATCGATGATTCCGACCTCGTATTCCGCATATTTGTATGCTGTACCGTTGTGATATGCGAACGATGAAGACAGATTCAATTCCTTGATCGCTTTGGTCATCAGCTTCTTGATGGGTTCCGATTTGACGTTGGAAGGCATAGTGAAATCGACGTCGAGATCCAACAATGCGGAGACGTTCCTCGCACTCTCGAAACCTCTGTCCATGATCATCCTGCCCTGACAACCAAGTGTTCTCATATCCTCGATCGTGGATCTCATGATGCTGATGTCCGCGATCGAACCGGGAAGCATGCGGAACATCACAGGAATTCCATTCCCATCGGTCACCATCGCGATGTTCGTCTGTTTCATGTTCTCTCCATCACGGTTGTGACCGAATTGGGACCAACCTTCCATGTCGGAATAGGAAGAGATCGATGTAAGGTCCAGGGAGAAGAAGTCGCTGGACGTCCTTTCTATCCTTTTGGAGAAGAATCTGTCCATGGTGACCATCATGGAACCTACTTTCTCCGACAGTTCACCAATCGTCGATGGAGATAACGTTCCTCTCAACTTCATCGTCTCCTTGATCACTGAGCCTTCGACCGTGTAATGTAAGGAGTCGAATGAAGTGGGATTGATGGTCAATGCCATCGCTGCACCCATGATGTTGGGTGCCATGGTGGTGAATACGGAGTCGAGATCATCGAAGATCCCCAATTCCTTCTGTACTCCGTCAAGGAATTTGACAGAACCATAGAACTTAGCGTACTCCTCCTTCGGAGTGCTTCTTGTCTCTTTTGGGAGGATCTTACCGGTTTCCGGATTGACCTTTCCCAAGTAGGTCTTGATGGTTTTTGGGTTTTTTCTACCGGGCACTCTGACCGATGTGCTCTCGTATGCGTACTTCTGGCCATTCCTTTCCATGTAGAATATGCTACCCATTGGTAACCTATATGTAAGGTTACATATTTAATACCTTTGATTTAAATATTCTTTATATAGGGTATATAAACAAAAGATCAGGAAAATGTAGTACTACAACTGTGTAGTCATACGTTCCGCAGATTTAGGCTGAGATCCTATCCCATCCATAATTTTGGGTCTTACGCGGGAAAGGAGTCTGAGCATGCCATCATATGCTGGATCCAGCGCTTGATTTATCTTTGATATCACATAGGGAGAGAAAACGGGGACTCTCCCTTCGGAAGATACGGCTACGGCGAAGCCTTCTCTTCGCAGAACCGAAGGTATCAAAAGGTCTCCTCCGCCGTGTGATGAGTTTGTAAGTATTCCTCTATCCCGAGCCTTTTCCAGTATTTTTCGGTTTAATTTTTTGGACCCTGTGGCAGCTATGATGAGGAAAGCCCCATCCATATACCCGCCACAATTTTCTTCGTTAAGAATGATCTCAATACATTCATCGGCCAGATCTCTTAACTGAGGCAAGAAACTCTCGGAAACAACCTTTATCCTGAATCCTTTGAAATGTAAGCATTTCCGAAGTGCGACGACCCCGCCGCCGAAAACGGTTACGAGTCTTTCATCCGGTGAGATAAAAACAGGTATCATTCTAGATTCTTTCACACGCTGTCCCGCCATAGGTCCCGTGCTATCTCTTAAGAAGCATACGGGTGGTTCCGACAGAGTGCTATGAAATATAAAATAAGTGTTACTAAATACATTTCATTTCAGAAGTATTCTTCCACACCAATATTCTGGGATCGTTAACTTCTATGCATTTCTAAGAACATGGCGCCTCTCTGAAGGAACACCTTGAATATGCAGATCTCTGTTTCACACATCATATTAATTCGTACGACAATAACATCACTGTGCTCATAGACGCTCATGCCCACATGTGGAACAGGAGAATGTTACCTGATCTGGCGATCAGGAATTACATGTCGCCTGTTTTGGATATCCCGGAAGAGGAGAGGAAGAAATACGGGAGCCTTCTGGATTTCGACCTGGAATCGAATGTGCCATTCGCAGATTATGATGTTAAGGTGGAAGAGCCGTTGGAGACCATTCGCGATAACGACATGGATTACATGGTGATCCTGGGGACGGATTTCGAACTCATAGGCCCGGGAAGGATGACCAACGAGGAGTACATGGAATGGATGTTCGAGAGGTGCACTGTGGACGACCGTTTCCTGCCGTTCATATCCGTAGATCCCAACAGGGGAAAGGAGTCCATAGACATGATCGAGCGTCTGGTCAAGAGGTACGACCCCAAAGGGATCAAGGTATACCCGGCCACAGGATTCCTGCCGTCGGATGTGAAGCTCAAAGGATATTGGGATAAAATAGACGATCTGGATCTTACCGTGGTCACCCATGCAGGAATGGCATTGCCGCCGCTGGATGAGAAGTATTGCCACCCCTCGGATTTCAGCAAGGTGGCCGAGGACCATCCGGAAATGAATATAATCATAGCTCATCTGGGAGGGAAGTTCTACAGCGAACTGCTGCCGCTCATGGAGAAGCACAGGAACATATACACGGACTGCTCCGCACTGCAGGGATGGGCCCATGATGACCGGAGCATGATATGCAAGCGGATAAAGGCGGTCTCGTCAAGGTTCCCGGACAGGATAGTCTTCGGGACAGATTTCCCGTTGTATGAGTCGACCTTCTCCGCCATGCAGTTCATAAGGGAAATCCGGGATGGCGACTGGGGCACCGAATATCAGAAGAGTGCGTTGCTGGGTAAAAACATGGCAAGACTCCTGGGATTGTAGATAAACCCTTATAATCGGAGAAGCCAATCACGTCAGGATGGCCACAGTCACAGTCAATTGGGACAGCATAGGCAGCGCCCTCGACACATACTACGTTCCGGAGCTGGTTCTGGCGGTAATGGGTGTTTTGGCACTTCTAATAGTGAGACAGCATCTTAAAGACAAAGAGAGCCAGACATACAATATACTCGTGCTTCTCGGCGTGATCCTGGGCGCGGTCATGGTGGCGCTCACGGTAACATATCGTGAAGGCTGGGCCACATATACGCTGATAATCGTGGCCGTAGCATCCTTTGCGCTCATAATAAGACCATTCAGAGATGTGCACTTCGCCGCCCTCTTCGGTCTGATGGCGGCAGTGGTCGCTTACATCTACGTAGGCAGCCTGACAGGCGACTTCGAGGTCCTGGCCACAGGATGGCCCAGGATAATAGTGGCTTTTGTCGCAGGTGCCATCGTGTTCATGCTCCTGAATTTCCTGGAGCAGCTTGTGCAATTCTTCGGTAAATTCCTCAACGCATGGCCTATCCTGCTCATTCTGGGGCTGATATGCATAGCTGAGGCCTTCGCCGTGCTCTTGGGGTATGGGTCGGTCATAAATTTACTGTCCAACATCCCCACCGAGGCTATTCTGGCCAACTCTTGGGTAAACCTTTAAATGGCAAGAGGCAATCGGAGAGGCGCGTGGGCCCGTGGCTTAGCCAGGATATAGCGCTGGCCTTCTAAGCCAGACGCCTCGGGTTCGAAAGTTCCGTAAAATGGAGCCGAAAGTCCCGACGGGCCCGCCATAGGGTGTGTCGGTAGCGCGCTATCAAAGAAAAGGAGAAATGTAATGAAGAGAAGCTCACGTGCCTGGAAGAAACGCGGTAACCAGCGTTGGAAATGGCGCAAGAAGAAGATGAGGAGAAGAAAGAGAGCACAGAAGATGCGCAAGAAGTAATCCTGAATTCCATTCAGTTTACAAGGGGGTATAGGCTAACCTGGTAGACTGGCGGGCTCCAGTTATAGAGCGTGATTAGAAATGGGTTTGCTGACAGTTGATGAATAACTGGAGCGATGACTCATAATTTCGCGGAGGGTAGCTCCCTCTGTGGTGGAAACCCGCTGACGGGAGTTCAAATCTCCCTGCCCCCACCTCTTGCGTAAACTTCTTCCCTCGAACCCTTTACATGGCCCGTGAGCGCGTTTCTCCCGGATTTTATATTTCTCAATGAACCTGAAAGAGCAGCTCTGCCGTCGCAGATCCGGCCCTTTTCTTCTTGGGCCTCAGTTCTTGAAGCTGTGTACCGGCGCCGGTATCCTGCCGCCTCTGTTGACGAAGTCGCTGCAACCGAACCTGCTGACAGGCATTATCGGGGATGCGCCCAGAAGGCCTCCGAACTCAGCTCTGTCGCCGACATCCTTTCCGATGACCGGGATTATCCTGACGGCGGTCGTCTTCTGGTTGACCATCCCGATGGCCATCTCATCGGCTATTATCCCCGCCAGAGTCTCTGGCGTCGTGTTGCCGGGAATGGCTATCATGTCGAGTCCCACAGAGCATACGCAGGTCATGGCCTCTAATTTCTCAAGGGTGAGGGCTCCGGCGGTCACGGCCTCGGCCATGCTGCTGTCCTCGCTGACGGGTATGAAGGCGCCGCTGAGGCCGCCTACGTATGAAGAGGCCATTATCCCTCCCTTCTTCACCTGATCGTTGAGAATCGCCAGTGCGGCGGTGGTTCCCGGGGCCCCGACCATCTCCAGCCCCATCTCATGAAGTATGTCCGCGATGCTGTCCCCCACTGCGGGGGTGGGTGCCAGGGACAGGTCCACTATCCCGAAGGGCACGCCGAGTCTCCTGGAAGCCTCCTTGGCGACCAATTGGCCGACCCTTGTAACCTTGAAAGAGGTCTTCTTTATCGTTTCGCACAGGGTCTCGAAATCCCCGCCCTTGACCTGAGAGACCGCGGTCTTCACGACTCCCGGCCCGCTTACGCCGACATTTATGACGGCGTCCGTTTCGGTAACGCCGTGGAACGCCCCCGCCATGAAGGGGTTGTCGTCAGGCGGATTGCAGAATATCACAAGCTTCGTGCATCCTATGGAGTCCCTGTCCGACGTTCTCTCCGCCGTACGTTTTATGACATCGCCCATGAGCCTCACGGCGTCCATGTTTATCCCTATCTTCGTTGTGGCGACCTCGACGGAACCGCAAACCCTCTCCGTGCTTCCCAAAGCCTCAGGTATGGAGTCTATCAGCATCCGGTCCGACCGGGTCATGCCCTTCGCCACCAGTGCCGAGTACCCGCCTATGAAATTGATACCTATCTTCTTCGCAGCCCTTTCCAGAGTATGTGCTATGGTGATGAAATCATCGGGCATTCTGCAAGCAGAGGACCCGACGATGCCTATCGGGGTGACGGAGACCCTCTTGTTGACTATGGGGATCCCGTACTCCAGGCTGATGTCCTCTGCAACGGGGATCAGGTCCCGTGCGGTGCTTACGATCTTGTCGTATATCTTCTCATTAAGGGAATCCAGATCCGGGTCGCAGCATTCCATGAGGCTTATGCCCATGGTGACCGTTCTTACGTCCAGGTTCTCCCTCTCGATCATCTTGTTGGTCTCGAGGACCTCGTCCAGATCTATCATGCGCATTAGGATCAGACTCTGTGCATCATGTTGAATATCTCTTCGTGCTGTGCCTTTATGGTGCAGCCGATCCTCTCGCCTATCTCATCCAGCTCATCAGTCATCTGAGAGAAGCTCTTGTCTGTCTTCGACGTATCGACGATCATCATCATGTTGATGTAATCCTGGACTGTCGTCTGGGAGATATCCAGGATGTTAATGTTGTTCTCTGCGAAGTAGGTGCATACCTTGCTATTATGCCGACCATGTCCTTGCCCACGAGCGTGACTATAGTTCTGTTCATTCCGATCCCTTCCCGCCGGTCTCCTTTCTGAATATGGCGAACTCTATCGAATCAGACAGCGCGATGAGCGAAGCCTCTATAACGTTGTCGGACACGCCTATGGTGGTCCAGCTCTCCTTCCCGTCAGAGGATGTTATCAAGACCCGTACAGGTGCAGCGGTGGCCGCCTTCTCGTCCAGGACCCTGACCTTATAATCCACCAGTCTTATCTCGCTCAGGAACGGGTAGAACTTGGTCAGCGCCTTCCTCAGAGCGCTGTCCAGAGCGTCCACGGGACCATTCCCGTCGGATGCTGTGTGCTCCACATTGCCGAGACGGTCCACCACCTTGACGCTGGCTTCGGATGTGAGCTTATTATCTCCCACTTCGTCTATGAACAGCCTGAATCCTGCTATGTCGAAGGGATCGTTGAAGTTCCCGGAGCTCTTTCTGACCATCAGCTCGAAGCTGGCGTCCGCCCCGTCGAACTGGTAGCCTTTGGACTCCAGTTCCTTCACGGTGTTGAGTATTGAACCTATGTTCTTGTCCGTGGCAGGTATGCCGAGGATCCTCATCTTCTCCTCTATGCTGGCCCTTCCGGAGACCTCAGATACCAGTATCCTCCTGATATTGCCCACCGTCTCCGGCCTCACGTGCTCGTACGTCCTTGTGTCCTTCCTCAGGGCGCTTATATGCATCCCGCCCTTGTGGGCGAAGGCCTTATCTCCCACATAAGGGAGATGAGGTATGTTCCTGGTGTTCGCCACCTCGGAGACCTTCTTGCTCAGGTGGGTCAGTCCCTCAAGGCCGACGCCGGTCTTGTATCCCATCTTCAGCATGAGATTCGGTATTATGGAGCAGAGGTTTGCGTTCCCGCATCTCTCCCCCAGGCCGTTCACGGTCCCCTGGACCATGGTGGCCCCGCTCCTTACGGCGGCCAGGCTGCACGCTACTGCCAGGTCGGAGTCGTTATGGCAGTGTATGCCCACCGGGACGCTGATGCCCCTCACTACCTTGGATGTGATCTCAGCAACCGATTCCACGAGCGTACCGCCGTTGGTATCGCAGAGAACGATCCATTCCGCTCCCGCGGCCGCAGCTGTCTCGGCTACCTTCATCGCGTATTCCGTGTTGTCGGTATAGCCGTCGAAGAAATGCTCCGCGTCGAATATGACTTCCTTCCCTTCGGATCTCAGGAATCTCACGCTGTCATCTATCATCCTGAGATTCTCTTCCAGAGTGGTCCTGAGGGCGTCAGTGACATGGAAGTCCCAGGCCTTACCGAATATGCACACTGTATCCGCGGAAGAATCCGCCAGCATCCTCAGCTGCGGGTCCTTCTCCGCGCTTGTCTCGGGACGGCAGGTGCTTCCGAAAGCAACCACTCTAGTGCCGGTTCTCCTTCCTCTCAGGGATTCGAAGAGCTCCGCATCCTTAGGATTCGAGGCAGGCATACCGCATTCGACGAAATCCGCGCCGAACTCATCCAGAGCGCTCAGTATCTCTTGCTTGTCCTTCAGAGAGAAAGATATGCCCTCTGTCTGGGCGCCGTCCCTGAGAGTCGTGTCGTATATGTAGATTCTGGGCATTTCCTACGCATTCCGTCTGTCCATTATCCATATGAGGTCACTGAGGATGGCCGAGGCTGTCTCGCCCTTGCCGGCACCGCGGCCGGAAACGGTTATCGGCCCCGCCATGTCCGTCAGGATCTGTGCCTTGTTGAGGGATCCGGGCACGCTTAGAGGGTGATTCTTCGGTATGAGCCGGGGAGCGACCTCCAGCCTGTCCTTGGATATCTCGCCGATGTGCCTTATGACCATTCCCTTCTCGGCAGCCATCTCCACGGCTTCCGCCGTAACGGTATCTATGCCCGTGACGGAGACATCCGAGAAGCTCACCTTCCTCTTGAAGATCGAGTTCGCCAGTATCGCGACCTTGCATGCGGAGTCTATGCCCTTTATGTCATAGGTCGGGTCAGTCTCGGCATATCCGAGCTGCTGGGCCTCCCTGAGTGCCTGTTCGAAAGGTATTCCGCTGTCCATCCTGCTGAGTATGAGGTTGCACGTCCCGTTGAATATTCCCTGTATGGAGTTTATCCTCTGCCCAACAAGTGCTTCGTTGCACAGATTTATCATCGGCATACCGCCCCCCACGGATCCTTCGAAGCGAAGGTAGCAGCCGTTCTCCTTTGCCAGTTCATCGAGTTCCGAATACGCAAGTGCCAGCGGCCCTTTGTTGACTGTGATGACGTCCTTCCCCTTCCTGAGGGCGTGCCTTATGTTCTTAAGCCCCTCTCCGCCGTCGGTTATGTTCGTGGGGGAGGCCTCTATCAGGAGATCGAAGTCAACCATATCCATTATCTCGGTGCAGGACAAACCGTTCCTGTCCGTGTGCAGCTTCCCGGTATTGTTCTTGCCGCCGAGGGTGCAGAAACCGCAGATCTTGTATGTGCCGTCGTTGATCTCATAGCTCTTCGAATCGACTATGCCCACCACGGTTATCAGTTCATCATATCTGCTCTTGAGGTAGGCATCCTTGATGATCAAAGTCTCGAAGAAGCCGCGGCCTATGTTGCCGAATCCGGATATGAAGACCCTCATGCTGTCAGCCCCCTTATGCAGGTGAGCTTATTCTTCTCACAGGAATCGACCATGAAAGCATCCAGCTTCTTGGCGTCCTCCTTCGTCTCCAGTTTGGCGGATATTCTTACGGTCCGTCCTTCGCCGTCAGTCTGAGAGGAGGTGTTTATCTCGTAAGAGGAGAAGGCCACGGTCTCGGCGGCCTTTTTCATAAGATTCTCGGTGAAGGCGCAGTCCGCATTGCCGATCAGTATGTAGTCCATGGGCACGGTGCCTGTTACGGACCCCATCTTCGCTATGACCACGTCCCTGCTCTTCCATATGGATTTGAGGGTCTCCAGCTTATCAGACTCCACGTTGAATGTCAGGTTCACACTTATCATGCCGTCTATGACCTGCTCGCGGTTGTGAACAACCCCCACGATGTTGCCGTCCACAGCGGATACCGGTTCCAATGATCTGACAAGGCTTCCGGGTATGTCCTTTACGTAAATATCTGCGTTAACTAGCATCTAATCTCCTCTCGCCACTTTATTAGGTGCGCGCTTATATAAGGTATCCCGTCAGCTACTGTGTGTAGAAGGTGTTCGCCACCTTCTCACCCAGCTGTGTTATCCTGTAGGTCTTGCCATTCTTCTCGACCCAACCCCTATCCATCCAAGGCGTTAGATAATGCCTGCCGAAGTACATCTTCTCCTTCTGCTTCTCGTCGGTCTTGCCCTTCCTATCGTCGGGAGCGAAGCTCCAAAGACCCAGATCCTTCAGATGGTTAATGCACAGGAGACGAGGCGGGATGCTCTTCTTGGATATCATGAGTATTCCCCTGAGGCATCTTACCAAGTCCTCATCGGGGATATCTATCTTATATGTGCTCATAGGCTTCAGGTCATAGGTCTCTGCCGTAAGGCCCAGGGGCCTCCCCTCCCGGTAGTAGAGCTTCCTTATGTCCTTCTCGGATGTGGTATATGCCTTTGTGCCAACGGTGAAAGGGACTGTGCCAGGCACCATCATGGCCGCTACGGTTGATGCGGCCGAGTATTCCGGTGTCCCGGAGGATACATTGATCAGAATATCGGATCCTGCCCTGCTCTCGGAGAGAAGTATGTTGAAAACGGTTCTCAGCATCTCCTGGTAGTCATAGACCTTGGCTTTGTGCTCCACTATCTCCGTATCGGGAGCGGATGAGATCATCAACCTGCAGACCTCGTCATAGAATTCCTGATAGACTTTCAGAGAGGGATCGTTGGGGTCTTTGACATAATGTATCAGATGAACTCTGTCAGGGCGCTCCTTCAGGAAGGGGTCCACGATCATGACGGTTTCGAAGGTCACGCATGCGACCATGACCTTGGCGCGTCCTCTTACTGGCATCATAAGAGGATTCTCCTTCAGGATATATGATTGTGCCGAAACCCAGGGCCGATCGGATCAGCGTTCGCGTGATCAGAATGTGATAATTAGGCGCCGAGAGGGAGATTCGAACTCCCGAGGAGAAACCTCCACGAGCTTTCCAGGCTCGCGCCTTACCGGGCTGGGCCATCTCGGCTCTCAGTCGACAAACTGGTACTTGCATTAAAAGGTTTTCATGTGCCGGAGGGCATTTCGTATGCGGGCCGGGGATGCTAGCCTTCGCATTCTGCGGTTGTGAGCATCATGTTTTTAGTCCCTATCAGCAATGCAGTACCTGAACGATATGGCTGCCAAGATCCCCCCGATAACGAGAGAAGACGTCGACGAGACGATAGGTTTCATAAGAAGCTCCGTAGAGGAGGTAGGATGCGAAGGTCTGGTCATAGGTCTAAGCGGAGGTTTGGATTCCGCAGTGACCACCAAGCTCTGCGTCGAGGCAATAGGCGCCGATAAAATACTGAATGTGTTCATGCCTTCAAGAGGAACGCCTGCTGAGGATTACAAGGTCACCTATTCGCTGAGCAGGGAGTGGGGCACGGAATATCGGGTCATAGACATACAGCCTGCCGTGGATGCGTTGACGGCAGTCCTGCTATCGGATACGGAGGCGCCGATGGAGAGGGGCAACATATCCGCCCGTTGCAGGATGATCGTCATGTATAACCTGGCGAAGAAGCGCAATTATATCGTCGTCGGGACCTCCAATCAAAGCGAGATCATGATGGGTTATTTCACCAAGTTCGGAGACGGGGCATGCGACATAACGCCTCTCGCGAACATGTACAAGACTGAGGTCAGACAGATGGCCGCGTTCCTGGACATACCTCAGCCGATATTGGACAGACCTCCGTCGGCAGGGTTCTGGGTGGGACAGACGGACGAGGACGAGATGGGCATTGTGTACGAGAAGCTGGATGTCATCCTTTATGGATTGGAGCAGGGCCGGTCCGATAAGGCAATATCCGCAGACACGGACGTACCGATAGAGAAGGTCAGGGAGATCAGGGAAGAGGTTCGCAGGATGGAGCATAAGAGATTGCTGCCCATGAGACCCTCTATACAGGGATAAGCACAGTTTTGCACGATAGCGAGCCAGCATATAGGGGCGCCAATGGTGTTTCCTCAAAAAACTATATTAACATCTTCGCAATCTCCTGCTTACTTCAGCTCCTGTAGTGTAGCGGCCAATCATGGAGCCCTCTCGAGGCTCCGACCCGGGTTCAAATCCCGGCGGGAGCACTTTTCCTACACCTCAGCCGTCTGGCTGGTCCGCAGACGTTACCGAACCGTATTCTCTGCAGAGATAAACCGAATCGGTTTGCTCATGTCTGTGAATTTCATACTGCAGGTTTGGTCGCAACGAGCTTCAGGCTCTCTACGGGCAATCCCGCGTATTGTCTCTCACTGATATCCTTATCCTCGTTGGCCCCTTCGATCCTGAATCCTGCAGCGATCACATATCCAATGTATTCTGTCTTCAGAACAGCGCCGCCAACACAGCCGGATATCAGGTCCTCGTCCGCCCTCTGCTCTGCCGTGAGCTCATCGAGGAGCACAATGTCCGAGATATACATCCTTCCGCCCGGCTTAAGCACCCTGAACGCCTCCCTGAACGCCTTCGCCTTATCGGGCACCAGGTTGATGACGCAGTTGCTCATGACCAAGTCCACGGTGCCGCTGTCTATGGGCAGGTCCTCTATGTCCCCGAGCCTGAATTCAACGTTTGAGAAGCCGTTATCCTTCGCATTCTTCCTCGCTTTCCGGATCATCTCTTCGGTGAAGTCCACCCCGATCACTTTGCCCTTAGGCCCGACCCTGTTGGCTGCCAGGAATGCGTCCATGCCCGCTCCGCTGCCCAGGTCCAATACGGTCTCGCCTTCCCTCATGCTGCCCAGTGCCCCGGGATTACCGCATCCCAAGCCCAGATTCGCCTCCGGAACCCCGTTCATGTCCTCCTCTGAGTAGCCGAGGGAGGAAGAGATCTGAATAGGATCGTGGCCATTGCCGCAGCATCCGCTGCCGCAACCGCAACCGCCGCCCTCCAGGGCGATCTTGCTGTATTTCTTCCTGACCGTCTGCTTTATTTCGTTGCCGGAGGGCATCCGGGGCTCGCAGCAGTTCTCCTTCTCCTCTATTTTCATAGCTCTGAGACTTTCCAGCATCTCGTCATTCGCAATGCTGTAGACAATGTTCCGACCATTCTTCTTGAATTTCACTATCCCCGCTTCTGTCAGGACCTTGAGGTGTCGTGAAACAGTCGTTTGGTCCTTTTTAGTTCCGGAGAAGTCGCATGCGCAATGCTCATTCCTTAGAAGGTAACCGACAATGGTGAGCCGGGTATCGTTACCGAGGGCTTTGAAGATCCTTGCCTTTTCTGACAGCACGGTATATGCATATATGTACACATATACATATATTATTGTAATAAAGAGTTGCCGCAATGCCAGATCCGACGTAGCTGATCCCATCCCGAACGCCTGTCCGGCTCAGTTTCAAAAGGAACCCCGGGGCGGGCGTACCGCCGGGATGCTGTGATGGCCGACACATGTGCCAAAGCTTCACAGAAAGGCGTCTGACGATTATTCCGTATCAGGTTCGGTACCGGTCTTTCCCGATCTTATTTTCCCATCCGGCCCATAATACCTGGTGCGGAAGTACAATGACAGATTGACCAGGCCGATCAGGACAGGCACCTCGACCAAAGGACCTATCACCGCCGCGAAGGCGACGCCTGAACCGATACCGAAAACCCCGATGGCCACTGCGATCGCCAGTTCGAAGTTGTTGCTGGCCGCAGTGAAGGACTGTGAGGCTGTATGCGGATAATCGAAGCCCAGGCGCATGGAGACCCAGAAGGACAGCAGGAACATTATCAGGAAGTAGATCAGAAGAGGTACGGCAACCCTGACGACATCGAACGGGAGCTGGACTATGTACTCCCCCTTAAGAGAGAACATAACCACGATGGTAAACAGGAGGGCGAGCAGGGATATCTTGCTCATCACCGGCATGAACCTGTTATCATACCATTCCTCTCCCTTTCGTGGAAGAAGTGTGTATCTTGTGATGATGCCGGCGAAGAAAGGTATTCCGAGGTAAACGATCACACTGACGGCCACAGATGCTATTGAGATGTTGACGGCCACACCAGATCCCGGGGACACGTCATCCGAAAGCACTGTTATCAGGAAATACGCATAGAAGGAGTACAGAACTATCTGGAATATCGAATTCAGGGCCACCAATATCGCCGCGTATTCCGTATCCCCTTTGGCCAACTGATTCCATACAAGCACCATTGCGATACAGCGCGCCACCCCTGTCAGGATAAGCCCGATACGATATTCCGGCTGATCGGGAAGGAATATCCAGGCCAGGGCGAACATGAGCATCGGTCCGACGATGTAGTTCAGGAACAGGGATGTGCCGAGCATCCTCTTCATTTCCTTCTGACCCTTCAATTTTCCCAACTGCTCGTATTTCACCTTGGCCAAGGGAGGGTACATCATAAGGATCAGGCCGACGGCAATCGGTATGGAGGTGGTACCTATGCTCAGACCTTCGAGATATGAGGCGAGATCGGGTACCAGATAGCCCAACGATATTCCCAGAAACATGGCTAAGAAAATCCAGACTGTAAGATATTTGTTCAAGAAGCCGAGCCCCTGGGAGGCATGCATTTCTCCATCCGAACCAACGTCACTCATCAGGTTAACCTTCCGGATCATGCCGGTATCGATCTTGGAATGAGGTGATAGTATATTGATGAGTATATATCTATTCTGTAATCGCAGTCATGTGATATTCAACACAACCTGCACGGTCATCTGAATCGGGACGCCTTGATCCGGCCGACTGCCCTCACAGATAGGTGCCGTGCTCTATAGTGCACTCCTTAAGAGCCAGAATATTCTCCCGGGGCGTTTTGTAGGGGAACTCGCATCCTGGACCGATGATCAATCCCGGGTCGCCGTCCCATGCGGCCATCGTCTCTCTGACGCTTTTATCGATATCTTCCCGCGTTCCGTTCAGAAGGAGATCGGTGTGATCTATTCCCGCGATGAATGCCACATTGCTCTTCAGATCGCTTGTGATCTCCTCCATTCTCACGAATCTGAGATTCAGATGGATCGCCGTAGGTCCGATCTCCGATTGCGACTTCCAGAATGGTTCGGCAGAGCAGTTATGGATGATCGTCCGGAGTCCCTTCTGATGGAACGAGTCTGCCCCGATCCTGAGATATTTCCTGTCGAACCGCTCATACGTATCCAGGTCCATGAGCTCGTTCCCCGCTGTACCGTTCTCGATGAACACATCCTCCAATCCGATATCGGATATCCTCTCCCCGTAGGCCTCGGAGGATTCTGTCACGGCAGAGAGCACATGGTCCACGGCCGAAGGTTCTGTCAGGCATCCCATCAGCAGATGTTCCAGACCGATGATCTCGGAAGCGATGAGCATCGGAGCGTTGATGCATCCTATCACCGGCACTTCCCCCCGATAACGTTTCGTCATGATCTCCGCCGCTTCTATGGGGACTGACCAGAACCTGTCATCCATCGGGTCCACTGCATGGATCTTGTCGATGTCGGACATGGGGACGTATTCGTCCACTCTCGGATAGAAGTCCCTCTCCGGGAACCTCCATGTCATGCCGTGGGCCTGCGCTTCCACCATTATGTCCCCCCAGCCAGCCATCACATTGTCGAATCCGTAGAGGTCGTATGCGGCCATGGAGATCCTCGAGAAGATCTCGGGATCATGGAATCCGTCGTGCATTCTCAGCCCGGTTGACTGCAAAACCCATTTGGCGGCACCCAAATGCTGATAGAACAAAGGAACGCGGTCAGGGAGGCTTAGGTCAAGGGCAGAATGGAAACGGTCTGCAGAGATCATATGTTTCGAAGCGCGCTGTCCTTATTAATAACGAACCGCACGCGGCATCAGACGGCTATTCTTCTGTGACGGTTTATTGCCAAAGATGCCACGATGGTTATCGTAAGGACTGCCAATATGAATATCAGCGATAACAGTACCGGCACATGGTAGAATCCGGATATCATCATCTTCACTCCGACAAAGATGAGTATCACCCCTATTCCGTACTTGAAGTAGGAGAATTTGGATATCACTCCCTTCAGAGCGAAGTACAGGGACCTAAGACCCAGTATCGCGAATATGTTGGAGGTGTAAGCTATGAACGGGTCCGAGGTCACAGCCAGGACCGCGGGCACGGAATCTATCGCGAACACTATGTCCGTGAATTCCAAGGCCAATATGGCGAGGAAGATCGGAGTAACATAAAGCAACCCGTTCTTTCTCACGAAGATCCTGCCGTCTTCCATGCAATCCGTGGTCCTCATGTGCTTGGCGGCGAATCTTATTATGAAATTCTCGTTCGGGTCTTTGATGGCGTCCTTCTTCACCATTGTCTTTATGGCAACTAATATCAGAAGCGCTCCGAAGAAGTACATCATGAAATCGAAGCGATGTAGCAGCTCGGCTCCTGCGAATATGAACGCCAGGCGGAATGCCATAGCACCTATGATCCCGTAGAACAGCGCTTCGTGCTGATACTCATCAGGTATGGCGAAGGCCTGGAATATGAGCAGGAAGACGAACATATTGTCCACGCTCAGGGTCTCCTCGATCACATAGGCGGCATAGTATTCCATCGCAGAATCGGCGCCCATGTTCAGATAAACGAATATTCCGAAGATGATGGCCAGGGAGATCCAGAAACCGGTAAGCAGCAACGCCTTCTTGAGAGGAACGGCCTCCTTCTTACGGTTGAACACGAACAGGTCAAGGCAAAGCAGGAACAGGATCAGCAAGAAGAACAGTATCCAGTCCGTGACGCCTTCTACCATGGTCGGAGATTGGCAGAACCGATATAAATCTTATTGACGGAGCAATCCCTTTTGCCGTCGGTCCCGTCTCGAATGAACGATTATTTTTGTATTGATAACCTTATAGCATCCCGGACATGGCAGTCGTAAGCATATCCTTGGATGAAGAGAGCGCCCTCGCCCTCGAGAATATAATGAGGTCTCTGGGTATAAAGAGCCGCAGCGAGGCTGTGCGATTCGCCATAAGCACGACCGACGCATCGCTGAAGGACATGGAGAGCATATCGGGGCGATGTTGAAGGCGTTCTCATCATAGTGCATCCAGACCATAATGATTCGTGGCTGAGCATGATCCAGCACAGATATGACAGATGCATAAAGACCCAGCTGCACTCGCATCTGCATAACAGGAGATGCTT
>LJKL01000008.1 GCA_001421175.1 Methanomassiliicoccales archaeon RumEn M2
ACCAGGGAATCGTCTTATCGATCTCAGTCTCGTCAGACCAAATATATCCTGCATAGAGTGTCGCCGTTGCCGAGTAGCTTCCGGCAACCGTTCCCGTGTTCCCGGTCAGGGTGTATCCCGTTGCGGCAACGACACCGGTCTGCTGGAGGCCGTTGTAGACTAGACCCGACACTGCAACGGGGATGTCCACCTTTGTCTTCCAGACGGCAGTGATCGTCATATTCTCCGCAGGCATGGTCATCGGCAATTCGGTGTCCCACCCAACGAAATAATGCCCAACCCAGGTCGGATCGGCCGGCGGGGTTATCGCCGTTCCGTAGTCCTGGGTTATCGCCGTGACAGCGGAACCCCCGGCGGAATCGAAGGTTATGGTGTACTGGTTGACGGTCCACTGAGCAACAATCGTAACGTTCCCAGCGGGCATGGTCGCCGGTACCGCAGGGTACCAACCGGCGAAGGTGTATCCCGTCTTCGTGGGTGCCGCCGGAGCGGTCACGGCAGTACCGTAGTCCTGGGTTATCGACGATACTGAGGATCCTCCGTCGGAGTCGAAGGATATGGTGTACTGCGCATTGACCGGTACGCCCTCGGTCATATTGACCACGTAATACCCCGGGGCCGGAGTGGACACCGAAACTGCCGTGCCCATGGAAACATATTCCGTACCGCCCCGGAAATATCGGATCTCGATCTGATTCGATGACAGATCCGAATTTGGGTCCAAATTGATTCTGCTGGTGAATTCAGGCAACGAAAGAGTTCTGTCGTATATCTCAGAATTCAAAATGAACTGGAACGTAACATTTATTCCCGACGTCCCGTCCGTGTCGAAGCCGGGTATGATTTCAATGTACTTCCATCCGGATTCGACGATATCCTTGCCGTTTATCACAACCACTGCGCTGCCTGTTACGGTGGGAGAAGGATAGACGGACCCGGCCACGACGGTCCCACCTTCCACGATTATTGAATTGCTTCCAGATTGTATCAGTTCGGCAACCGTTACGTCACCGTCTATGGTAATTTTACCTGTAGTGTATACAAAGGAGTTGGAATTGAAAGTTCCGTTGATCGATACGGAGCCCGCTTCAGTCTTTCCGGCAATCGTAACGTTGCCGTTGATTGTAAGCTTACCTCCAGTATATAAATTGGAATCGGAACTGAAAGTTCCGTTGATCGTTATGGAGCCCGCATTGGTCATTCCTGTAACTGTGACGCTGCCGTTGATCTCCAATGCACCAGAAGTATAGATGCTGTTGCCGTACAGAACCGCTCCTTCTTTGATCGTAACAGAAGATCCCTGAAGGGCCCCTCTGACATTCACTATGCCGCCATTAAGGATGACAGGTCCACCGAGACTGATCTTATCTATATCCAGATTTCCTCCGTCGACGATAAAACTGCTGGAACCCCAAATATTGCTGGAATTAATGTAGATATCTCCGGTGCTTGCGGAGGATAAGCGTATTGTTGAAGCGCCTACTGAGATACTTCCTATCTGATTTTCATTCTGCAACAGGATCGTTACGTTGGCGGAACTCAACAGCTGCAAATTATTCAGGGTCGAATTGTTGAGAACAAGCAACGAAGCGCTTCCGGAGCCTGAAACAGTAATGCCTGTTGCCCCGTTCAGAATGTGGCATCCAGTTCCGGTTATGTTTATGCTTCCAGATGTGGCAGTATACTTGCCCCATACAGCGTATAATGTGGCCACATTGGGAGGCGCAGGATCACCTGCATTGTACAGCTTAGAGTAATCAGTAGGATGTTCGCTCCACACGACGAACTCATCCTTTCCGGATGGAATAACAGAACCCGATGCATCAGGAAGACCGGTTGCGTTCAGCTCACCGACAGTCTTTACGAAAGAGCTCTGGCCTCCAATCGATCCGCCATTCAAGTCGAAGATTATGTCATTCGTGGCCACAGCATCCGCATCCTCTGTATATTCGAACAGAGCAGCGAAGCTGATCACTGAAAGTATAGCGACCGTTATGACTATTGACCTCGCGGCGATACCTCTACTCATTTGTTTCTCCAACGGGTGCGTATTGTCTGAGTTTCAACAGCTTAACGTCGTTGACTATTGCGCAAAAAAGCTCTATCTTCTCATTATATTTAAAGTAAACGATGTTATACAGAAAAAATGTTGAAGCATTTTTAAAAATGGGAAATATTGCACATAATTGTGCATATAATACACATCAATGCTCTTAGAACAGCATCAACTGAGACCTTATCCTCTACTCAATGTATGAACAGCATCTCGCGGTACTTGGGCAGCGGCCACATCTGATCATCCACTATCATCTCCAGGGAGTCCGCGTGCTCTCTCTCGTCGTCGAGATAGGGGCGTATCGTATCATGGAAGCCCAGCGCCCTCTCCCTTGCATCGTCAATACGCTCCAGTTGGTCGCACAGGAGATCCGTCTCCCGGGCCATCCTCCGGGCTTCGTACATATGCCTGGATATGTCTCGGATCAAGTCAACCTCATTCCCTGCCAGAGCATCGAACTCCTCCGGAGGGAACGCATCCTTTATCTTCGATACGTTCTCCAGGAGCATGGTCTGATACGATGTGGCCACCGGCAGTATGTGGTTCAGGACCATGTCGCTCATGACCCTGGCCTCGATCTCCGTCTTCAGAGAATACTGCTCCCACAGCACCTCAGCCCTGGCTTCCAGCTCGCTTCTCGTCAGGACCTTTGTCCTCTCATAAGCCCCGACAGTGCCCTCGGAAAGGAAAGCTTCGTATACCTTGGGCACGGACGTCTCGCAGTCCAACCCCCTGCGGGCGGCCTCCTCTCTCCATTCCTCGGAATAGTTGTTGCCGTCGAAGCATATCCCTTTGCATACGCCGTAGTACTCCCTTACCGTCTCGAGGATCGCCTGCTCCTTCGAGACCCCGGCCGATATCTTCTCATCGAGCTTCGATATGAACAGTGCCAGCTCATCCGCAACAATGGTGTTCACAGTCGTTATTGCCAGAGAGCAGTTGGCCGAGGAGCCCACTGCCCTGAACTCGAACCTGTCCCCGACGAAGGCAAAGGGGGATGTTCTGTTCCTGTCGGTGTTATCCACGAGTATCTCGGGGATCTGGGGTATCCCGATGCTGTAGCCCGGGCGCTTGCCCATCTTGACCAGGCTCCTGGACTTGAGCATCTCCTCGAATACCTCCTTCAACTGGGAGCCCAGGAATGCCGATATTATCATAGGCGGGGCCTCGTTGGCGCCCAGCCTGTGGGCGTTGGAAGAGGACGCTATGGACGCTTTCAGCAGCCCGTTGTTCTTATACACGGCCATCAAGACAACGGACATGAAGGCAAGGAACCTCAGATTCTCCGAGTCCGTCCTCCCCGGACTGAACAAGCCCGGGCCGTCGTGTATGCCAATGGACCAGTTGCAGTGCTTGCCGGAGCCGTTCACTCCCCGGTACGGCTTCTCGTGGAAAAGGACCCTGAACCCGTGGCGCTTGGCCACCGGTTTCATCATGGACATGAGCATCAGGTTATGGTCTATTGCCAGATTGGCCTCCTCATATACCGGGGCTATCTCGAACTGGTTCGGGGCCACCTCATTGTGCCTCGTCTTGATCGGTATGCCCAGCTTGTAACATTCCGTCTCCAGGTCCCTGAAGAAGGAGAGCACCCTCTGCGGTATCGAGCCGAAATAGTGATCCTCGAGCTGCTGGCTCTTTGCACTCTCGTGGCCCATCAGGGTCCTTCCGGTCATCAGAAGATCTGGGCGGTGGGCGTACAGAGCAGAGTCTATCAGGAAGAATTCCTGCTCCCAACCCAGATAAGGTATCACTCTGGCACTTTCCGTCCCGAAATATTCCAGAAGGTCTGATGCGGCCTTCCCGACAGCCCAGCAGGACCTCAGCAGGGGGGTCTTATAATCCAGGGCCTCCCCGTTGTACGAGATGAAGACCGTTGGTATGCACAGCGTGTCCCCTATAACGAATGCCGGAGAGGACGGGTCCCACGCCGTGTACCCCCTGGCCTCGAATGTATTCCTAAGCCCCCCGCTGGGGAACGAGGATGCGTCCGGCTCCTGCTGGCACAGTACTTTTCCGGTGAACGATTCCATGGCATCGCCGGGCCCCGAAGGCTGGATGAAGGAATCGTGCTTCTCTGCCGTTTCCCCCGTCAGAGGCTGGAACCAGTGGGTGTAGTGGGTGGCGCCCATATCCATGGCCCATCGTTTCATGCCCTCCGCTACATTCTCGGCCAGATTCTTGTCCAGGGTCCTGCCCTCCTCTATGCTCTCATATATCCCGCGCCTCACGTAGGATGGCAGGTACTTCCGCATGTTCTTCCTGCTGAAGACATTGCATCCGAAGTACTCCGAGACCATTCCCTGAGCGACGGTTTCCATCGGTTTTCTTGAGAACGCCGCGTCAACCGCCCTGAACCTGCTGTTGGTCATAATGCCTTCATCAACTTATGTTTAATAAATGTTGCTAATGATGCCTAAATATAGCGTTTTTATTTGGTATCTTAGACACACGTCTAATGATTCGTATAAAATGGCTTTTATGATCTCATACTGAATAAAACTGCAGCCCCCGTACCTTCAAATGAACGGCGGATACGCCCCCAAAGCCCATTGGATAAAGTATATTTCACGTCATCGCATCGGCAGCAAGGGGCGATGAATCCTTACATCAGACTCTTCAGGCCCGAGATGATACTAATCGGAATGACCTTCCTTCTCATCTCGGCGATGGTCGTTCCGGGAGCGACTATCCTGAGTGCGAATATGGCCATCGGCGCAGTTTCCGTGGCGCTGTTCGTCATGGGGGGCAACGCCCTGAACGATTACTCGGACTCCGAATCGGATTCTGTGTCCCATCCTTCCAGACCCATACCGTCCGGGCTCATCCCGGGAAGGAATGCCCTGTACGCCGGATGCTCTCTCCTGATCGCATCCGCGATGGCAGCCACGCTCCTCCCTCCGATATCCTTCGCGATAGTGGCGTCCGCCTGCATTCTGGAGACGGCATACGAGCTGCGCCTCAAACGCATGGGGCCGGCAGGGAATCTGACCATAGGCTTGGTGACAGGAATGACCTTCCTTCTGGGCGGGAGCATAGCCGGCGATGTCGCCAGATGCGCAATACCTTCCCTTACTATAATGCTCATATCGGTCGGCAGGGAGATAAGCTCGGATATGGCGGACGCCGCAGGGGATACGGGAAGAAGGACCCTGCCTAGGTCCGTGGGCCTCAGGATATCCGGGATCGCCGCATCCGCCGCGATCCTGTCAGCCATTCCTGTATCCCTTGTCTTCCCTGCATTATACGATACGGGCGGCCTCTTCCTGTTCGCAGCCATTCCCTATCTGCTGATATTGGAAACATCCAGGAGGATACTCTCCGGCGAGAAGGGGACGGAGCCCCTCATGCTGTCTTCCATGCTCCTGATGGGGTTGGCCTCGGACTGGGATCATTTTGATCTAAAAAGCTCCGGGCACATGGCCTTGGCCGCGGCCTTCAGCTCGTCACCTCTCAGGCGCTCGAAATCATAATCCCTGACGGCGAGGATGAGCTTGTCGAGGATGTCGTCCGACATATCAACGTATTTCTCCTTCATCCTCCAGCTCCGAAGGAGCTCGTCCTCGATCTCGCTACGCCACATACGGTCGTACTCCATCAGCGAGTCCTTGGACACGTCCCCTTTCCTTATGCAGTCCGCAGCCACCTCTCCCGCCATCCTTCCGGTCCTGAGCGCATTCCGTATACCTCCCCCTGTGAGGGGATTGATCACTCTCGCCGCATCCCCCGCGGCCATTATCCCATCCCCGACGGAGCAGGAGATCCCGGGCTTTGTGGATACAGCTCCCGCGACCATGGCCAGGACCTTCCCCTTCCTGAGCCGGGGATCGCTTTCTATGAAATTATCAAGGAACACCTTCGCCTCTCCTTCGGAAACACATTTGCTGCCCTGTATCCCCAATCCCACATTCGCCGTTCCGTTGCCTTTGGGGAATATCCACGCATAGCCTCCCGGGGCGCAGGAGCCCAATACGATCTCGCAGAAGCTCTCCTCTATCTCCAGGCCGGACATGAGATACTGCAGGCATGTCTCGATGTCGGAAGGATCAAGATCTGTGTCCAGACCTGCCCATCTCGCCGTCTGGCTCTCGTAACCGTCCGCGGCTATCACGCAACGGGCGCGTATCTCCTTTTCCGAGCCCATGTGCCTCACGTTGACGCCGGACACCTTCCCGTCCTCTGTGATAACACCCACGCACCCAGCCCTCATCATTATCTTGGCACCGGATGCGGCAGCCCTTTCCGCAAGGAACTTGTCGAATAGATGCCTGTTGAGAACGTATCCCACCTCCGAGCCCTCCTGGCATTCGCGTACTTTTAGTATATTCCCGGAAGGGGATCTCATTATCGTGCCGGAGATCCTCGCAGATATCCATCTGGGATCCGGGTCTATGCCCACCTCCAGAAGCCTCCTCTTGGATACCCCTTCCGCACATCTCAAAGGGGCACCTATCTCCGCCTTCTTCTCTAGAAGTATGACGTCCGCCCCGCCGTCGGCGGCGTGCTTCGCCGCCATACTGCCGGCGGGTCCGGCTCCGACAACGACAATATCGCAATCATAGCTGATCGGCATCTCGGAACGAATATAACGGAACGTGGATAAAAACAGATGCTCTTTCAATTATTGTCAAAGAGAATGCTGGGTCCTTCCGCTCAATGTTAAAGTATTATAAAACCATGCTTCTGTCATGTGCCTGCGCGCCGTGTGCGTGCCAGTATCGGCGCAGGGAGGATAATATGGCTACGGTCACAGCACACATGAACTTCTGCAACAAGACCCACAGAGCAACCGTTACAAAAAGAGAGGACGAGGATTTCGATGTCTCCATAGAATCGGATTGCGAATTCGTGCAGGAATATGCGAGACTGCTCACCAAGATAACCCTGGAAGACCTCACGGATAACAGGACCAGCTCGATAACTGACCCGGAGAAGCTGAAGTACATAATGGGTCCGTGCCTGGCCCCCAATGCAGTGTTCAACGCCGGATGGCTGGAGGCGGAGATGTTCTCGAAGAGCCTTGCCAAGAAGGTCAGGCAGAACGTGATCTCTTTCAATGATCTCTGAATTTGCCAAATATACAGCGGAGCAGGACGTCGGGAGCTGATATCATCTCAGAGAAGTCTGTCGTACAGGAAGCGCACGGAGTACGAAGGCCGCGGATCGCCTTCGTATGCGTTCACAACTCATGCAGGAGCCAGATCGCGGAAGCTTTCTCCCGGGCATATGCGCACGATACTTTCGACGTCTTCTCCGCCGGAACGGAGCCCTCGGAGATCGACCCGGATGCGCTGAGACTTTTGACCGACAGATACGGCATTAACGTAAAGGATCGTCAGTCGTCGAAGCATATATCCGATCTTCCCCCGGTGGATATCGTCGTGACCATGGGGTGCGGCGTCGCGTGCCCGAATGTCCTGTGCCGGCACTCAGAGGATTGGGGGATCGGCGATCCCACGGGCTCCGACAATGCCGTGTTCATCGAGGTCATGGAAACAGTATACGAAAAGGTCCTGGACCTCAGGGAGAGGATACGCTCGGGCAGGCTATGACCCTGTTCCGATAGCACGCTTGTATATCCTGCGGATCAGAGACCCGGGAACGGATCTCAAACTTTGATCTCTTTCTCCAGTATCCTCATTATCTCCTCTTTCCCGAGCACTCTCCCGGGCGAGAAGACCTTGTTGCCGACCACCAGGGCCGGTGTGGACATGACCCCGTATTTCATTATTTCCCTGATATCATCGATATGGTCAACTTCCTGGAGTATGCCCATCTCCTTCAATGCGTCAAGGGCATTAGCTTCCAACTTTCTGCACTTGGAGCAGCCGGTTCCGAGCACTTTCACGAATGCTCCTTCTCCTGTGTCCTTTCTTTCCATTGTCTCACATCCATACTATGAAATTGAAGATGTATCCTATGATAATTATCCCTATGACGACTATGAGGAAGAATGTCGCCAGGAGCCTCTTCTTCATGACACTCCTGAGCATCATTACGGACGGTATCGACGTGGCTGTCACGGCCATCATGAATGCCAATATCGTCCCTGCACCTATGCCCTTAGCATAAAGCGCTTCGGCTATCGGTATGGTCCCGAATATATCCGCATAGATCGGGACTCCCAACAGAGTTGCCAGAATGACTGAGAATGGATTCTGCTGCCCCAAGACCGATTGTATAACGTCGGTGGGAATCCAGTTGTGTATGATCGCCCCGACGCCCACACCTATCAGTATGTACACGAACACTCTCCTGAAGGTGTCCTTCGTCTGATCCCAGGAATATGATGCGCGGTCCTTCCTGCTCATACTGTCCGATATTGTGGCACATGCGCATCCCTCCCCGCCTGTCACAACGGGATCCGGCCTGGCGAACTCCTCGATCTGATCCTCCATATGCATCCTCTCGATCAAAGAGCCGCCCACAACGGCAAGCAGTATCCCCACAACGAGATAAGCGATCGCTATCTCCGGACCGAAGATGCCTATCAGGACGATAAGAGCTGCCAGATCTATGAACGGGGAGGAGATCAGGAATGAGAATGTCACCCCTGCCGGCAGGCCGGCCTTGGTGAATCCTATGAATAGGGGAACGGATGAACAGCTGCAGAAGGGCGTCAGTGTTCCCAATACAGCGCCGGCGAAGTTACCCTTCAGTCCCTTCACCTTGCCTAGGATCTCCCGTGTCCGCTCAGGCGGGAAATAGCTCTGTATGTAAGATATCACGAAGATCAGCGACAGCAGCAGCATCACGATCTTTATCGAATCATATATGAAGAACTGCAGACTGCCGCCCAGCCTTCCGCCGACATCTATTCCCAACGCTGTGAGCCCGTTGCCCACTGCGTCGTTAAGCCACTTCATACCAAGTATCTGGGCCTGGAAAAAATCCCATATCCTGCTCATGTTTTGCCTCTGCCGTTCTCATCAGCTTTCCGCCCGAAGACATAAGCGTATCGGCTGGAATATTCTATATGAGCTATTGTATATAGATATATCTAAATGTGCCTATCTAGTCTTGGAACCAGCCGCTCTTACTGATATCACGGTTCCCGGGTGTCGTATCGGATATCTCTTTGAGATCGGATATGAGGCCGTCTATAATGCTCCTATCCAGAGAATAATGCATCCACTGCCCGTCCTTCCTGCCTACGACCAGACCGCTTCTCATTAGCACTCCCATGTGATGGGAGAGCGTGGGCTGGGAGACGCTCAAATTCTCCAGCAGCTTGCAGGCGCACATCTCGCCCCCTGCGAGCATGGATACGATCCTCAGGCGGTTCTGGTCCGACAATGCCTTGAAGATGTCCGTCCGATTCTCTGTGAGCATGGGTTCCGTCTAGGTATCGGTAGTTATTTATCTGTGTCGAATCGAAGAAAACCCACCGTAGATGGGATATTGGATAAAATGAAAGGAAAAGGTTTGAGGATGCCGGGATCACCCGAGCATCTTCTTCATATCCTCGGCAGGCGTGCTTATCAGGGATACTTCGAATTCCTTGACCAGGAAATTCAGCACGTTCGGGGAAACAAACGCCGGCAGGGTCGGCCCGAGATATATCCCCTTGACGCCCAGGCTTAGCAGGGTCAGCAAAATGGCCACCGCCTTCTGTTCATACCACGAGAGCACTATGCTTAAAGGAAGATCATTCACCGAGCATTCGAATGCCTCGGCAAGAGCCAATGCGACCTTCACGGCCCCGTAGGCATCGTTGCACTGACCCACATCGAGTATCCGGGGTATTCCTCCGATGTCCCCTATATTCATGTCGTTGAACCTGTACTTGCCGCAAGCCAGGGTCAGGATCAGAGTGCCGTTGGGAGCGTTTCTGACAAAATCCGTGAAATAATTCCTTCCGGGCTTGGCGCCGTCACATCCTCCGACAAGGAATATGTGACTTATCGCGCCAGCTTTCACGCCTTCGATGACCTTGTCGGCCACGGACATTATCGTTCCGGCGGAGAATCCCGTGGTAACGGTCTTCCCCCCGTTGATGCCGGTCATCTGCCTGTCCTCCTTGTAGCCTCCCAGGACCTTCGCCTTCTCTATCAGAGGGGAGAAATCGCGGTCCTCGCCGATATGGACGGTGTCGGGGTAGCTGACGGGACCTGCGGTGAAAACGCGGTCGATGTAGCTCGCCTTGGGCTTCATCAGGCAGTTCGTGGTGAAGAGTATGGGCGCCGGAACGTCGTCGAACTCATCGCGCTGATTCTGCCAAGCGGTGCCAAAGTTACCCTTCAAATGGTTGTACTTCCTCAATTCCGGATATCCGTGGGCCGGCAGCATCTCCCCGTGGGTATAGATGTTGATGCCCTTGCCCTCTGTCTGCTTCAGAAGAGCTTCCAGATCCAGAAGGTCATGTCCGGTCACGATTATGAAGGGGCCCTTCTCGATCTTCATGGGCACCGTGTTCGGAGCGGGCACGCCGTACTTCTCGGTGTTCGCCTTGTCCAGGAGGGCCATGCACTTGAGATTGGCCTGTCCCGTCTCCATGGTCATGGCCAAAAGCTCATTGAAATCGGAGGACTCCCCGATGGCCCCGAGAGCCTTGTACATGAACGAGTCGACCTCCGGATCCTTGTATCCCAGTACCTTGGCGTGATAGGCATAGGCTGCGATGCCCTTGAGGCCGAAGAGGATCAGGGATTTGAGGGACCTTATATCCTCGTCGTCTGTCCAGATCTTCTCCGTCCTGAACGCCACGTTGCCGCAGCCGCAGACGTTGGACCCGCAGAGCCTCTCGGTCTCCTCCTCCACGGCATCAATCTGCCTCTTAACAGAGAGGGGGTCGAAATCAACGTTGGTGATGGTTCTGAAAAGAGCCTCCTTCACGATGTCGTCGGTTCTGTCACCCGTCTTCCCCTTCGCCCTTATCGACAGGTCGACAAGCGCTGTTATAAGATCATCTTGCAGATTCGCCACGTCGGACGACTTACCGCATACCCCCGCCGAACCCGTGCATCCGGTACCTTTGGCCGTCTGCTCGCACTGAAAACAAAACATTTCATTCTTCATTATTCAGATCTCCTTTCCGATTTATCCTTTGGATACCTGGTATAATAAAGATACCAGATTAAATACCGTCAGTTTCCATAAGCATACCATGAACAAAAGCTGCACCGTGTACAGGACCATGGATTATCTCTCCAAGAAATGGACTGTGATGATCATGCTGGAACTGTACAAAGGCAATAGATGGAAGAGATTCTCCGAGATCAAGAGATCCATGGAGGAGATCACCCCCAAAATGCTCTCGGAACGCCTGAAGGTCCTGGAGGACGAAGGCATAGTGGAAAGAAAGGTCGACAACGAAGAAGCACCGATGAGAGTATGCTACCGGCTGACCGAGATGGGTCTGGATCTCATACCCGTGATCAAGAGCATAAAATCCTGGGCTCTTAAATGGAAGGTAAAGAACACCGCATGTGCCTCGCAGGATTGTATAGTCTGTGTTCTCTGAAGTCGGCATCGATATGAGAAGAAGCCGTATGCGCACCGCGGTCAGAAATGGGAGTGTAGTGCAGGGGATGGGATTTGAACCCACGGACCACTGAAGGACTAGGCCCTCAACCTAGCGTCGTTGGCCATGCTTGACTACCCCTGCGTATAGGCGACGTAAACGAATTCGCTTAATAAGTTTTGCCGTCTGGAAACATGCCCGGAGCAGCGTTTCCGCTCCATAACCGGTCCCGAACAGTATACATGCAATCAAAATTAATACACGGACGCCTTTGGCTTGGATGTCAGGAGAGAGAGGGCGGCCGACGGTAGGACATTGTCCGGCTGAGGAAGTTCCCTCCTCCACAGGGCAGATGGGTCGGGAAATCCGGCCGGGCGAGAGCTCGGGCAAGGGCTCAGAAACGACACAGCCGGGGCGCAGGATGATCTGTGGACAGTGACGTTGCCTTCGGATATGATGAAACGGCGACACCCCATCGGAGCAAGCCCGCACAGCCGGGATGATTGCCCAAGGACCGGCGGGTAGGGTGCATTAGTTGAATGCCGCCTGAAACAGAAGGGGGACTACTACTCTCACCTGACACTTCTCACCAGGGAGGATGACCGTTGGTCATCAGGTACCGGTTATAGTTCCTGGCGGTCTCGTGGCTCTTGTATATCAAGAAGAGCCAGCCGAGGAATACAAGTACGAATCCCAGAGGTACGAAGAACATGATCGCCGAGAATATTATGAAACCTAGGAAGTAGAGCAGGCCCTTGGCCTGCCCGGTATAGAGGATGCCGAGGCCGGGCAGAAGAGCGGATATCAATATAGCCAGAGCCTCGCTTTTCATATTCCTCTTGTAACCCGATGGATCTGTATCCCTGGCCGGAGGAGCGTGACCTGCTTTGGTGCCGCATATCTCGCAGGTCCCTTCATCGGGCTTCATCTCATGACCGCAGTTGCTGCAGAACAGGTAATCACCCGCTCTTCCAAAGGTATGGTCCGTATATATCCTTCTCCTTCGGGCACATACTCTTTATCGGAAAATGCCTATCGCACGATGATGAGGATAGACACGAGATACAGGGCCGTGGGATTCGATATGGATGGCACCCTCCTTGATACCCGCGTCGACTATCGCAGGATGACGGAGATCGTGCTTGATGAGATGAAGAGGATGGGCGTGCCGGAGAGCGCCATCGACAGGTCCGGCGGATATAAGTTCAACATAGACTCAGGGGTGGAATGGCTCAGGTCCAACGGCCGGGGGGCGGACGTGTTCGAGGTCAACCGCAGGGTCGCCGGGGCGGCAAGGGACGTGGAAATGGAGCATGCGGATAAGGCTGTCCCCTTCCCGGGGGCCGTTGAGTTGCTCACCGCCCTGAGGTCCCGCGGGATACGCGTTGGCGTGCTGACCAGGGGCTGCAGGGAGTATGCTGAGGTCGCCCTGTCCGTTTCCGGGGTCATGGACCTGTTGGATCATGTTGTGGCAAGGGACGACCATCCCGAGGAGGAAGCAAAGCCCTCGCCCATAGCAATGGAGCATCTGGCACATGGGCTCGGAGTGTTCCCTGAGGACATATTGTTCGTCGGCGACCATTCCTTTGACAGGATCTGCGCCAAGGAATCGGGTGCAGGATTCGTAGGTGTCCTCAGCGGAACGTACGGAGAAGCGGACTGGGAAGATGTCGGCGAGACCCGTGTCATAGACACGGTAGCGGATCTTATAGAATTCTTATAAAAGGAAATATGCCGCGGGGTCAGGCCCCGCGGTGGTTTCTGCTCACTGGCTTCCGTCGCCGTAAGTGACGTTGCGGCCTTGGATCTTCTCTTCCTCCATGTGGTCATAGTGGAAGCGTTCCTTGTTCATCATGCCGATCTTATCCTTGGGAAGGATCTTCTTGGCAGCCTGCATCATAACGCTTCCGACACCCATGAGCTTGGAGTCCATGTTTATGCCGAACCTCGTCTTCCCGCATACCAGGTGCCCGGGGTTCATCACATCGTGGGGGTCCAGGAAGGTCTTCAGATCCCTCATGAGCTCCGTGGAGTTGCGCTCCCTTACGAGATCCAGATTCGATGCGAAGAACACTCCGAAGCCCAGGGAACGGCCTCCGTACAGGAGAGCTCTGTTACCGAGATAGAAGTTGAACGCGAAAGCCACCATGCCCAGCATGGTCTCGTCGTCCTTGAAGTAGTACGGCATGAACATGGCTGTACTGCGGTCTGCGATCATTCCGACGATACCGCCTGTATCCATCTTCATGACATCAAAGCTCTTGTAGCATTCATCGACGAACTCGGCCCAGTGCTGGACTTCCACGACGACCTCTGCCGGGATCGAGCCGATGCCGATCTTGCGGACCCTGTACTCGTAGCACCTCTCCTCCCACTCGTGGTCGGCGACATGCTGATCCATCTTGACCCCGCCGCTCTCAGCGACGATCTTGTCGATCTCCTGCTCCTCAAGTTTCACGAACTCCTCTGCGCCCTGGAGGGTCACGAGGAAGAGATTGTCGATGCCTTTGTGCTCATCTATGCCGGCCTTCCTCTGGTTCTCGAAATGATAGCAGTCAGACCAGGCTATGTGAAGGGGCTTCAGGCTCGGGTGGTTGACTATCTTATTGATAGGCACGCCCATCTCCTTGAGGTTCTTGAAATTGTATGCGAGGGGCTTGATTATCCCTTTGGGATACACCCTGAGGGTTACCTCCACAATGATACCAAGGGTCCCCTCGGCGCCGTTGAAGAGGCTGTTGAGGTTGTATCCGGACATGTTGTTGGCGACGTTGTCGTAACCGGTCTCTATGACCGTTCCGTCGGACAGCACCACTTTCATGTTGAGGATGTTGTTCCCTGCAGCTCCGTACTTGTATCCGCCGGGACTATCCCGCTGGTGGATATCCATCCGGCAACGGTGGCAGACGGGAAGCTGGACGGGTATGACCCGACAAGGAGGCCTTCCTTCTCGCAGACCTCCATCATCTTCTTCCATATGCAACCCGACTGGACCTTGACATACATGTTCTCCTTGTCGAGCTTTATGACCTCGTTCATGCCGGAGGACATGTCCAGAAGTATGCCTGCCGCAGTGGGCATCGAGCCCCCGAGCCCCCATGTAGAAGCTCCCCTGGGCACAACAGCTATTCCGTTCTGATATGCCAGCTTGACTATGGACGCGACCTGGTCGACAGTGTGGGGCCTGACAACGACATCTGGTATGTTGTTGAAGGCGATCCCGGCTTCCTTGGGAAGCGGTGCGAGATCGTGGCTGTACAGCATTCTGTCCATTTCGCTGGTGTTAACGTTATCTTTTCCGAGGATCTCCTCCAACTGGTTGATGATCTCGGGTGTCACTTTCCGTGATAGGTTCTCTGCCTTCCTGGATGTCATTTATTCCCTCCGCTGATTAGATTCCGCGGTTATATTGCACGTGTAAAGAGGGTGATGTTTAATAATGCTTTGGTGGGTCCTCTGCCCGACCTATCTGGACACGTCTGAAACGTATGCCCTGAGTCCCGCTTCGGAAACGAGTCTCTGCAGTGTATCTCCGACGGCTTTGAAAAGATGAGTCTGGCACTTACAGTCTGAACAACCGAATCCCTTCGCCGCCGGCTCCATGCCGCAGGATCGCGCCATGGCCGCCAGATCGCATTCCGGTATGCTGTCCGGATAAGATTCGTAGGCTCTTACACTATCTCCGAATAAGGTGAGTCTGTCAATGTGCCAGCGCACAATCTTATTGCGGGAGATGTGTCTCTCTATCCTTTGATCTAAACCGTTCATGGCGCTTCCCACGTAACAGTACTCGCCCTCCCCAAAGAACAGGGGCCCCAGGGACCCGACCCTGCCTTCGAAGGGCTTTCGCAGGAGAATAGCCAGTACGTATGTTCCTTTCCTCATCCTTCCGTCCGCTGCATGTCCCTGTCGCGGACCTCCGACTCCGTCATTATACGTATGATCGTGCTGCTGTCGCTTATCTTGGATGGCGTTATCCTCGCCACTTCCGATAGTCTGCGGCCATAAACCTCCAGATTATCCAGATAATCCTTGTTCTCCACATAGGGTATCTTGACCCTGAGGCCGTCCATGTGAAGCACTATGGGGGCGGGCCTGAGGCTCATGCTGATCGGCTCATACTCCTCCAGGAGCTGCTTGAGCTCTGCCGGATGCACGAACAGGGGATCCTCCTCCAGGAGCTTACGCTTGTTCCCCAGGACCTTCATCACCGTATCGGCCACCTCGACGAGCTTTGCCCTTTCCGGCACTGTCCTCATCCTCTCTGCCTTGCGCCCTATGCCCGGTATTATGGCCTCGCACAGATCGTCTATGCCCTCGGGCATCGGCCCCGTGACCAATATCACGGGCGTCTCTATCTTCTCGAAAAGATGGGTCTTGGACTCAATGCAGGGCTTGAAATTGCCCAGCATCATGATCGCGACATCATACTCTTCGATGACCTTCATCTCCTCAAGGGAGATCTGGGACGTGGCCTTTCCGCGGCCTCTGGCCAATCCCATGACCACTGATATCGCGCCGTACTGCCTGAGCTGTTCGGCTATGTCGCATATCGGATGGGGCATATGGTGCCTTCCCAGGGTCGGTCCGACCACAGCTATCTCGGTACCCGCCAAAGGGACCTCCCGGACCTGGCCGCCCAGTTCCTTGCAGAGCTTCTCCACCATGGGCCTGTCCTCTCCGGGCACGGACATCGTGACCGTCAGCATCTGAGAGCTCCTGGTCCTCTGGATCACCGTCCCGCCCACATCCTCTATCATCTCGTAGAGCTCGTCGGAGCGATACACTCCGCCGTCGTACATCAGGACCTCAAACATGCCTTTCTGCCTCCCTTGCCTTGGCCAGCATCTCTTCGTGCACCTTGCGGGCCTCCTCTTTCATCTCGGGCCTGACTATCTCCTCGGTGGCCATTATCGTCAGGACCCTGCCGTCGGTCTGGTTGAATCTGACCCTTATGCCCTCCGGCATGGATCTCCAGACCGCTCCCAGGATCTCTTTCTTCGTCTCTTCCCCGGAGGATATCTCTATGTCCGCTACCTCGTCCGTATCGGCACCCTCGATGACTATATCGAAGCGGGTCTGCTGATCCACTCTCGCCCGGGTGTACCTCTTCCATAGCTGGGACAGTATGTCTGGCGCGTACCTCTCGTCCGAGATTGTGATGAACACGTTATCGCCCTCCTTTCTCAGGGAGGCCGCATCGGAGATCGTCTTGTTATCCGGCTCCGCTTTGAGCATCACCGAGAATATGAAGAGCGGCACCTCGGGCCTGAGCAATATCCTGGCCTCGTCTATGAGTATCCCTTTCCCGATGTCGCTCATTATCACCCTGAACAGGTCCTTGTATGCTTCGGATCCGTAAGGGTCTGTTCCGGTAGCCTCTATGTTCACAGGATCACCTCACAGAAGGAAACCGGAGCTCAGGAGAGCACCGCCCACTGCCCCTATGTACTGCGAATCGGCGGGGACTATCGGCCTCTCACCCAGCACCTCTCCCACTTCTTTCACGAGACCGGATATCAAAGACGTCCCGCCGACCTGGATTATGGGCTTCCTGATGTCTATCTCTTGGAGCTGCTGCTCATAGACCTGCTCTGCCACCGAGTGGCATGCCGCGGCGGCCACATCCTCGAAGGCCTTGCCCTCTCCCAGGCTTGTGACCAGGTCCTGTATCCCGAATATGGAGCAGTAGGAGTTCATCTTGGCCTTCCTCCAATCGCCCTTCTCAGCCAGGGCCCCCAGCTGCGTCACGTCGATCTTGAGCCTGTTGGCGGTCATCTCTAGGAAACGGCCCGAAGCGCCTGCACAGACCCCTCCCATGGTGAAATTGTCCGGTACTCCGTCCCTGACGGTTATCGCCTTATTGTCCATCCCGCCTATGTCAAGTATGGTGGCCTCACCCCTCTGCCTGTCGGCCAGCCAAACTGCGCCCTTGGAGTTGACCGTGAGCTCTTCCTGTACCAGCTTGGCATTGAAGTGCTTGCCCAGGGTGAACCTTCCGTATCCGGTCGTTCCGATGGCCTCCAGGTCCTTGAGCTGATATCCTGCCTGTTCCAGCGCCTGATTCAGTACTGTTGTGGCGGATTCTACGACATCATAGGACGGCATCCAAGCCTTCCCGATGATCTTGTTGTTATGCATTATCACGGCCTTTGTGGTGGACGATCCGGAATCGAGACCGGCGGTGAGCCCTGTCTGCCTCTCCCTTGCGAGGAGCTCTTTTCTCGTGACTATCGTCACGAGCGCCTCCATCCTCGTGAGCAGTTGCGCCGACTTCATTCTCTCGGTGAACGAGTAGGTCACGACGGGAAGCCGGGTGTGCTCCTGTATGTACCTCCTGAGCTCATTCCTTACCAGGGCCGCCTCGGCGCACCTGAAGCATGTCGCTATGAACACGGCATCGGCATCATAGACGCCTTTCGAAAGCTGTACCGCCCTTGCAATCATCAGTTTGAGCTGGGGGGATCGGGGGTTGAAACCGAATTCCCTCACTGCGTCATCCACATCGTCCGCGCCGACGTCAGGGTAGACCATCTTGCCCCCCACGCTGAACGCCGCCTTCTCTATCTCACTCTGGACGCTGCTGTACTCTGTACCGCATGAGAGCTGTGCTATCTTGATCATTCGAGTCCCTCCAGGAATTCCTTGGTTTCTTCCAGCATACGCATGGCTGCCTCTTTGTCGCGGGGATATTCCACCCAGAGGATGGGTATTCCCCTCCTTCTCAGAAGGTACTTCACCATCTCGTTGGAGCGCTCGCATCCCACGCATCCGAAGGAATAGGGCGCTTCAGTCATCACAATAGCGGCATCGGCCGCATCGATCTGGGGTCCCCAGACCGCAAGCCTGCCCCTTATCCCCGACGGCACCTCTATGCCCGCATACTTCAGGCCTTTGATGACATCGTCGAGGGTAACGTTCATAGGGGGCATGTCTATCTCCAGGTTATCCACCCTCTCCTGGAGGGCGGCCATCGTGCTCAGGGGCTCGTGCCCCAGCCTCTCCACAATATCGAACAGGATCATGCTGTTCGGAGGGTCGATGAATATCTTCTTCATAGGTTCACCTCGCAAATCTCCTTGAATTCCTTTACAGGAAGTTTATTCCTCTTCGGCTCCGGCGGAGCCTTCTCTCCCATATCTATCGCATCCATTGCGTGCTGCAGATTGGCCAGCAGTTTCCATTCGGCCTCCAGCTGGGAGTATCCCGGCCTCGTGCCGTGCTGGGCCCTGCACCTGCGGGGATCGCCTGCTGGATATGCTCTTCTCTTGGAGTATATCCCGTGGGGGTCCAGCTTGCGGAGCTCGTCGCGTACCTCCACGACGGTCTTCGGGTCCCCTTCCAGAAGGCATCCGTAACAGGTCTCCTTCACGGACAGCTCCCGGCCCATGGCGTGAACGGTCCTGGCCAGCTGGTCCGGTGTCACATTGGACGCCGGAGATATCATGATCAATCTCGTCTCTCTTTGTCTGGGTTTATTCTCGCTCATAGGTCCATCTCCGTAACGTACACCGTGTCCCCGTCCTTCAGGCCCTTCATCATATCGTCCAGGTCCCCGAGGAACTTGCCGAAGATGTTGGTTCCGTAGGGCTCCTCTCCCGTGGGCCCGTATTCCTTGCTGTTCTCAAGCCTTATTCCAAGCAAGCCCTTGTGAGGCCTTGCCTGATTGGTGACGCCTATGTCCCCTCTGGAACATTTCTTGAACGCGTCGTTGGGATAGAGGGATTTCCCCCCTGACCTCGTCTCCTTCAAAAGTGACCATCGGCATACCTTTGAATGCAAAATGGACCTTCAGGGCGCCTATGGGCTTGTGGCTCAATCCTGTTATCTTGTCGAAATAATATGAGTTCAGGCGATTCTTCTCCCCGCGGTCCAGGGATATCTTGTATATCCTGTTCTTCGGAACGCCGAATGTCTCTATCTCATCCGCATGGATGGCGTCCAATGTCGCCTCCGGGGTCTGATCGACAATGACCGCATCGTCCGACGTGTCCCCGGTCCTCTTCTGCCTTAAGCCCTTGGACCCCAGGAACGCTGCTCCCTCCTTCTGGGTCATGCCCACGGAGAGTATCCTCTGGGGGTTGGTGACCACCCCTATCTTATCTCCTGCGTTCGCGAACATGGCTATGGAAAGGCCGTTCGTCACAGTGCCCACATGATTGTGGGACGGCACCATCTGCCTCCTTTCCCTGTATATGTACATCCTGCCCATGCCCGGGCCCGTGTTCCTGACCGTCACGACCCCGGGAGCCCTCACGATATGGGTCTCCTGAGGTATCTCTGTGTCCAGATCCAAAGAGCATGACATGAAGCTGCCTGTGGATTCTGTCACTTCCATGTAGCCGGATCTGGAAAGCACCAGCAGATGCTCTGCGGACTTGGGGGACTGTCGGTCCAGGTCCACCGTGATGAACGTGTCCACGCTGTATCCCTCATCAAGTTTGTACGACAGGTCCGACGTCACTATCACGTTATCCTTACTGGTCTCCGACATAAGGGGAGTGACGCTCTCTATTGCATCGCCTTCCCTCATCTGATCTATCACGTGCCTTCCCAGGGTCACGCGCCCTATTATGCCGGACCCGGCTCCGTAGGCTCCGCGGTGCTCCTCCCTGGCGATCATCACGTAAGTCGTATTGTTGTCGAATCCGCCCAGGGCGAAGAAGGTCGTACTTCCTGTATCTCCTCCGGTCCCTGTTCACCTCAATATCTGTCTGGAAGGCTCCCACGGCCGCGATCTGCCTGTTCACCCATCGGGTATACAGGCCAGGCATCTTGGCCATGTGCTTCTTCCAGAGCTCCGAGTCCTTCCCGGGCTCCAAATGCAGCACGACGGACTTCCCCGAGCTGAGCTTCATCTCGAAATCATCGGATTCCTGGACCAGCTTCTCCGTGGACAAGTGTATCGAGACCACGGTGCCCGGATGATATTCCTCGCCCGCCAGGGCGTCCTTGAGCTTGGCGCCGTTCTTGAGCATCTTCTCCACGCCGTTGACCTTGACCTTCAACGCTCTCCCCCCTCGTTGATCCCGGGCAGCATCCTCTGTATCTTCGTGATTATCTCGTCCAGCTTCTCCTGGGGACAGGTCACGCCCCTGACGATGCCTGTCACAATCTCCATTATCGTTCCCTTGGTGTTGATCTTGTCGTCGGGCGGCATGACCCTTGAGGTCTTGACGCCTATGGCCGCGAAATCTTCAAAGTCCACCGGGCACTGAGATACGATTATTGCCGGGATATCCACGTTCCTGAGTATCAGCCTCGCCTTCCATATGATGTGAGCGCGGACATTCCCCAGATGTATGAGCGCCACCTTGAACTGCTGGATCCTCTCAACCTCTATGGGCTCGAGACCGAAGCATTGACCGTGGGATATGTCCGGAGCGTCCGCAGGGACGCCAGATCCGGCGTTTAGGACCAGAACGGATGTGTCTATCCCTTCCTCTCTCAAGGCGTATGTGATCTCGCACACGGGCTTGGTGATGTGCCTGCGGCCGGGGCCCATAGCGACGGCCACGACCTCTCTTCCGCTCTCTGAGATGGTGGCCCTCTGAGCCAATGCCCCTCCCGGCCCAAGACCCATAGACTCGCGGCACTCAACAAAACTGAGATGCCTGCCTATGCGCTGTTTCAACTCTTTTCACCGCCCGACTGCTCCCTTTCTATCTCCCTGAATTCATCGATGATCTCTTCAGGCTTCCCGATCTTGAGTACCCTGCCGCCCTTCATGAGTATGGCTCTGTCACAGCAATTGGTGACGAAATCCATGTCGTGGCTCACCACTATGAACGTTTCCTCCAGGTCCTTCCTGGCCCTGAGCACCGAATTGGCCACGGTCACCTTCGTTATGGGGTCCATTGTGCCGGTAGGCTCGTCAAGAACGACTATGCGGGGCTCTTTGATCAGCACCTGGGCGAAGGCGATCCTCTGGTTCTCTCCCACGGAAAGCGTGTCCGGATAGGAATAGAGCACTTTCTCCACCTGATCCTCCGGAAATCCCACACTGAGGAGCACCTGGATAGCTTTCATCTTGGCAAGCTCGGCCGGCATCTTCATGCCTATGCATGTTGAGAGGTTCTGGAGAACGTTATCGAACGGGTACAGGGTGTACTCCTGATGCAGGAACCCTATGTAGGGGGTCACACGGCCCTTTCCGGTGAATCCGGACTCGGCCATGTTTATCCAGTCGTCCCCCAGTTTTATCTTGACCGTCCCGCTGGTAGCAGGGGTCATGCCCGCGATCATCCTGGACGTGGTGGTCTTACCGGCTCCTGAGAGCCCGACCAGGGCCACGATCTCATTCTGCTTGATATCGAATGTGACCCCGTCCACAGCTTTCACCACCCCTCTGACGACCGAGAAGAAGTGCTTCTTGGCATTCTCCAGCTTGATCATCGGTTCGCCGACGTTGGCGTACTCGTGCTTCTCGAAGTGATACTCCTCCATGAATTTGGATGTCACTTCGCCAGGTTTGCCCTTCATTATCTCCTTCCCGGCATCAAGCCAGATCGCCTCGTCGGCCATCTGGTGCACGGCCTCCGGCCAGTGGGATGCCATCACCATGCATATCCCCCTGTCGTGGACGTATTTCACCAATCTCTTGTGAACGATGTCCGCCGTATACGGGTCCAGCGTCCCGGTGGGCTCGTCCGCCAGGAAGAACAGGGGATTCTTCGCCAGCTGCCTGGCCATTACCACCCTCTGCTTCTCTCCGCCCGACAGGTCCCTTGCTATGTGAGTGGTCCTGTGGGTCATGTTCACGAAGCTCAGGAGGTCTATCGCCTTCTGAACTTTGTCCGGCATATCGCCCAGAGCCTCGAATATGTTCTCCACTACCGTGTGATCCCCGAAAAGAGCGAAGGTCCTCTGCAGCATGATGGCTATACGGTTCTTCAGCTCGTGCCTTATGGGTTCCCTGTCCCCGAGAGCCCAGAAGTCCACCCACTTGGTCTTGCTCTCACCGCCGCATCTTGTGCACGGGACCCCTTCGAATGGCAGATCCAGATTGCCGCACTTGGTACAGTGGCTGACATGATAGAGCACCCTGCCCTTATCGGGCCTGTACTCATCTGTTCCCCTTATCATGTGTATGAGCACGCTCTTACCTGCCGCGCTCTTCCCTATGAGCCCGAGGATCTTGCCTGTGGACAACGTGGCGCTGATATTATCCAGTACGATTCTGCCTTCGAATTTCTTAGTGACGTTCTCTATTTTCAGAAGGTCTACTGATTCATGGGCCATACCCCGTCAAGACTTTACAGTTATAAAATAGCGCTGAAATTACCCCTGCAGAATTAGATTGCTGGGTATAGTGCATTCCGGAGAGGGCGCCTGCAATCTCTTATCTACTCTCTTATCCATGCACCCCCTATGTTTGTTTCGATGAGGAAGGGTCAGGGCGGACCCATCCCCAAATTCAATGACTACAACCTCTGGAAAGCGATAATCTCCCTTGACGAGTTCGTTCCGGTGGGAAGGAAGAAGCTCGCGGCCGCATGCGGTGTGGGGGAAGGCAGCATGAGGACCATGCTGAGGATGCTGGAGGAGAAGGAGCTTGTCTCCATCTCGAAAACGGGATCCGCCTCACCGAGAAAGGAGCCGAGTACAGGAATATAATGTACATGGAAGCCAGGCCCATACCGAAATCCTCCCTGACCATAGGGGAGCATGACTGCGCCGTGAAGGTCCCCTTCGCAACGAAGAGGGTGTTCTACGGATGCGAGGAGCGCGATGCTGCCATAATGGCCGGAGCTCTAGGGGCAACCACCCTTATCTGCATCAACGGCACGCTCAGGTTCCCGGGATCGGATTTTCCTGTTGCCTGGGACATTGATTCCGCGATCAGAGGTCAGTTCAAAGTCAAGAATGAGGACGTGGTGATAATAGGCACCGCCAAAACGCCCGAGATGGCGGAGAGGGGGGCCGTGACGGCTGCCATATCCCTTATGGGCGGACTTCCTCTCAGGAGGAGCCTGGGCGATATGCTGAGGACGGACAGCACAGCAAATGAGGTTCTGTCACTGGCATTCGCCATACATGAGCTGGTGGGAGGTCTTCCGGTATGTGCCAAGAGCCGCGACAATCTGGGCATAAGGATCGAGAACGGTGCGGTGGTGGATAATGCCTATACGGGGGATATCCTTGAGGAGGTTCTCAGGGAGAACACCACCGTCAGAAGGGTGGCCGAGACAGGTCCCTACAAAGGAGTAAGGGTCATTGTCACTCCCGTGGAGATAGACGGCAAGGTCGTGGCAGCCATCGGGGTGGTCGATATCAGGTGCGCTGTCGGCGAGGACGGGTACCTCAGATTGGATCTTGATCACTCCTTCTCGAAGTAATCCACAGCCTCATCGATGAGATCCGACCATATGAGGCCGGACGGGCCCACCATGTAAGCGACCACTTCCATGGTCTCCAATATCTCCTTGTCTGATGCTCCTTCCTCCCTCGCCCTGTCCGAATGGTAGGTGAAGCACTTGGAGCACTTGGATGCGGAGGAAAGTGCCAGGGCTATCAATTCCTTCTCTTTCACAGACAGGCTCCCTGCCTTGAATACCTCGCGCCTGTAGGCATACAGGGCCCTCAGGACGTCTGGGTCTTTCTCATTGAGCATCTTAAGGGACATGATGGTTCTGGAAAAACGCCAACATTTAATAATCTGCCCATACAATGCCATGGCATGGACGACGGGACAGAACAGCTGAACATACTGAAGGGCCTCAGAGGCGTGGTGAAGGTATTCTATCTTGACCAGGAGATCCTCGGAAGGATCAGGGAAGAGGAGGCCACCGTCAAGGCGACGGGCGATATCGCGGTTCAGAACAAAGGTTTCGAGGAGGCTCTCAAAAGGAAGAGGATCGCCTGCATAGTCAAGAACACACGGTTCAGATTGCCTCCCGAGCCCACTGTGGTGCTGTTATCCACGGACGGGAAGCTCATGGGAGTAGAGGTCTTCCCTCAGACCGCCAAGCAGTACAAGGACAAAGAAAATGTTGTCTGGCTCTCTGACGGTTTCGTCGTTTTCACGGACGTGGTGCCCGGCGAAGGGGAGGGCGAGATCTTCGTGATGCCCCCCGTATCATTCCCCGAGCTCAACAAGAGCAACGGCTGCGCCAATGTCGTATCATGCAGCCCCGCGCCTACATGTGACAAGATGATAAGGGAGTACGCAGGGATGGAGGACGACCCGCGTCTGGCCTCCATATTGGTTGCCTTCGATCCCGTCTAATCCAATGTCAGATGGTCTGCCAGATCGCTGGTTGTCAGATACAGGCTCATATTGTCCGTCACTGCGGATATGTGCGTAACCAGTATCCCTGATGCGGTCTTGGAGAAGATGCCCTTCTTGAGTCCCAGGGGCTCATAGGCCCCCTTGTCCAACTTAACCCTCACGGACTGGACGGACCAGCGTTCCATCTCCAGGAGCACATCGCTGACGGTGCCCACCAGCAGTCCGTCGGAGGATACCACCTTCTTGCCCAGCAGGAATGAGAGTGACGAGATGTTGTCGTTATCCGCAGATATCCTGTCCCTGGAATCCTCCAGGGTGTCCCTGAAGAGTATCACATCATTGATCGCATAGTCTCCCGGGCGCACCAATATCATGGACCTTGCGGAACCGGCGCTGATGATCTTGGACACATCCTTATTGCTTTTGACCTTGAGACCCAGGACGTCCCAGGACACGGGATCGTAGCGAACATCCTGAACATTGCCCAGAAGGTACGCGTCAGAGGATATGACCTCTTTGCCCTTCAGCTCATCCAACGCTATGGTTGCCATGGTTCATTAATCGGGCAATTGTTATAAAACCGTGGCGGAGGATTCGTACGAATGGCTCTTTGTCAGTTCTAGAAATAAAAAATTGAAAAAGTAAGTGGTTTGATTGGGGCGTTTAACCGCCGCCGGTTGCGGCCAATTGGGAGATGTCCACGTCCTCGGCGTCCTTCATCTCTTTCTCAAGAGCCTTCAGGGCATCCTTGGAGGACCTTTCCTTCTCCTTGTACGAGATCGCCTTGTACTCACTGGCGTCCGCGGGCTGAAGGAAGGCTGCATCATACCAGAGCTGGGTGAAGTCCAGGAAAGCCCAGACCCTGCCGTCGCTCTCTCTGATGCCGACCACCTTTCCCACTGTTGACGTCGGGATGTACTTGTAGATCTCGCCAACTTCCATGGCCTTACACCCTTATGACAGCGGTCCTCTCGCCTGCAGGCTGGAACTCGCGAAGTCCGCCACGCCCGATTTCCTTGGTTATGTTCGCGAAGTCGAACACAAGGCTCGGGTCTGCGAACGCAACACGGATGAACGGGTTGGCCGTGAAGGCATCTCCGCGGGCAGCGTGGGCCGCCTTGGGTATGCCGGAGTAGCCGGACATGTGTCCGACGTTCATCGCGTAGTTGGGGTAGTTGGGACCTCTCAGTTCCATGGGGAGACCTTCGTCGGACCTGTAGGAGAACGAGTTGGCGGAACCGCACTGGTCCTGCAAGTCGAATCCGTAGAATCCGAGCCTTCCGGTCCTCTCCTTGTGCTGCAGCATGGACAGATACCACATGTTGACACCGCAGTCGGCGTTACCGGTTGCCATGGATCCGGCGATACCGGTTGCCGCGGCTGCGACGGTCGCCCTCTGGGATCCACCGAAGTGGGCCTCCATTGCGGCGGGGTACCTCTCGTACATCTCGAGGGCGTAGGTGTTGACGTTGTCTCCGAGCTCCATCAGCTTGTCGTAGTTGTTCGGGTCAAGCTTGCAGAAGCCGCCATACTTGTCCTTTATGGTGTCGATGGCGTAGTAGACGTAGTCCTCCAGGATGTTGTCGGTGTATGCAGCGGATGCATACTGTGTGAAACCGACTCCACCGGACATGTAGCCTCCGAGGTAGATCTGGTCGTAGATGATCGCTCCGAGTGCGACTGTCTCAAGGGACGCCCTTCCGGGGTCGTCAGGGTTGACACGGTCAGACTGAGCCATGTCTGCCAGGAATCCGAAGGGTATTCCTCCGGGTTCGTTGGGTCCCCTGGCGCGCCTTGCGGGCATCATCGTACCCATAGGCAGGGACTGGTGCTTCGCAGAGTATGCGAAGTCAGCGATCGCTGCTTCTCCGGCTGCGAGCCTGTAGGAGGTGATGAACGCCATCGAGATCTGCATCGCTGCGTGTCTCGAGGTGGTCGCACCATCCATGACCCTGCCGACTATGGAGGGAACGCGGACTGCCTGCATGAGGGTGGATCCGATCGCCTTCTTCAGCTGGGCCGCGTGGTCCTTGCTGAACAGCTTGTTGATGTCGATGACGAACCTCTTGTCGAGCTCGTCGATCAGCTCATCGTTCCCGGAGTAGACCTTGACGTACGAGTCGTAGGCAAGGGCGGGGTTTATCTCCGCCATGTGCTCCTGAACGACTGCTCCGCCGGGCATCGTGTGGTTGACTGCCTCGAGGTACTCGTTGATGGTCTCGGGCGTGACTTCCTTACCAAGCCTCTTTTCGATGGTCTGGTGAGGGGCGTCCAGTCCGACCAGGATGGTCCTCCTTATGTCATCCCAAGCCTGCTGGATCGCAGGGTTGTTGATGCAGTGCAAGTCGTCGGGCTCCACGTAGATGTCCGTGTGGGACAGCTGGTAGGGCATCCAGGACCTCTGTCCCAGAGGGACACCGATGTCCTGGTTCATCATGGGGATTCCACGTTCTTTAGCGATCTTGTTGGCCGCCTCTACGAACTCCACTTTCCTCTTGGACTGTCTCCAGCCGCCGAACTTGTAGTACGAGGTGTACTCGTCAGTGGGGTCCTCTTTGAACTTCTTCTTCACAGCCGCCATGAACAGCTTCTCTTTGTTTTGGCCATGTGCAATCACACTCCCTTAACATTGAAGGGCTGGAAACCAGCGAAGGTCCTCAGCTTGTGTATCCTGAGTCCGTACATGGTGACTTCCTTGTCGTCCTTCATATCTACGCCGTCCTCTCTGAAGATCGTGGTCCTCTTCTTGAGGTCCTCCATCTTCGCGGGCTTTCCGACAGAGATCCTTCTGTCGAGGGGCAGGGCTACCTGATCCTTGACATACACGACCTCTTTGGTCTTGTCGTCCCACTCGTACCTCTGCCATGCGTCGAACATGAGCCGTGCTCATCCAGACGGCATGCGTGGCCGTGAACGGTCGCACCCCTGATACCGGTAAGGGCCGGGTCAAAGGTCTCGTTGTCTATCATCTCTTTCGCGAGTTTCTCGAGGTCTCTCTCCCTCATCTCGATGATCTGCCTTCCGGACAGGGTACCCGTGTCGAGTCCCCTGTACCTGGACAGGTACATCCATGCCCTCTGATAGGGCGAGATGGGAGCGAAGTAGACGGAATCCGCGAACTGGATGTACCTTACGCGGTCTCCCTTCTTTGCACCCTCGATTGGTGTCACGAGCTGCCTGATGGGGCAGTCAGGTTCGTTACCCTCCTCGATCGGGGGGTGGATGGACTTGTAGTCCTCTCCGGGGTTCCTGTGTCCCATTATCCTGACGACGTCATCCATGGGGATGTCGCGCAGTTTCTTCAGGTTCTGTTTCGGGTCCAAGTACCTGCGCCTGTTCGCGGCGGGGATACTCTTTCCGGGGTAAAATTGTCTCTTGTAAGCCATATTTAACACCTCAGTTTATAGTCTGAAAGCGTGGGTCTGTATTTCGAGTACCTTCCTACATCCATGGTGAAACCGAAGGGTATCACCTCTTTGCAGATCCTGTCGATCTCTTCGACCGAGGCGCTCAGCATATCCTCGTTCTCAACTTCGAGCTCAAGGAAGAAATCCCCTACGAGCTTGGTGAGAAGGATATCCTTGTCTCCGAACCTGATCATCCTGCGCTCAGGATGATTGTTGTCCAACCCTTTGTTGGGACCGCTGTTTATCTTAGCGGGGAGATTCTCGCCTTTTATCGTGATCTGCCTGATGTTGTCCAAAGCCGACAATGCGTTCAGGACCTTCTCTGTAGATTCGGCTCCAAGCAGGCGCTTGGTCGTTATCCTAATCTCGGGAAGCATCATTCCCGTATACTTTGACTCCGGACTTTGTGTACTCGTCATATGACATCACAGCTTTTTCGCTATTTTCTTTGCCTCCGCACCGACGAACTGCATCGGGGTTCTGAATTCTGGCATGTCTCCGAAGACCTCCTTGAAGGCACCGGACGTGGCCTCTGCGGAGAACGTCTGGGTTCCGCCGTCAAGGCAGTTCGCAGCAGTAACCGCGGGTATCAGGACACCCTTGGAGTGCCTGGTAACGACGTGGTTCCCGTGGAACAGACCGGGTCCGCCTCCTCCGTAAATGGAGTGAGAGAAGAAGGACATTCCTACGCAAACACCCATCGAGCGGCCGTAGTCCACAGAGGGAAGCCCGGTCTCGTGCTCGAGAAGGTCGTTGTAGTACAGTATCGTCGAGGGAGCACCCTGGGCAGCCCTTGCGGCACCGACGTTTACCATAACGGCGGCGACCATTCCGACTGCTGCGTATGCGTTCCACAACGAGAGATCGTCAGTGGTGTACACCTTATATCCGCTGGGGAGAGTCTCTTTGACCCTTATGACCCCATCATCGATGGCGGTCTCCATAAGGGACTCTATGACGGTACCGACCGTTCCGGTATTTCCGTTCTTCTTGACCATCTTGTAGAGCATGTTGTTCGCGTTAAGTCCCTGGTATGCGAGACCGAGGAGGTGTCCTCTCTCGAAGGGCCCTATCGCGTCACCCATCTCGAATGCGGCGGTCTGCTCGAATATCGAGGAGAGTGCAACACCCTGCATGGCGTTCCTGCTGACCAGGGCGACCACGTGGTTGGACATGATGTTCCTGAGAGCGTAACCAGCACCCTCATTGTTCTGAGGGACATCCAGGATAGACCTGAGGTTAGTTCCAGTGAATCCGACTGTCTGAGGGTATCTTCCCCAAACCGCGCCCTTGACCATGTTGGCCTTGTGCATCGGTATGTCGAACTCATCGATTATCGCCTGAACGGTCGCCGCGGCAGTCACGGTGAATCCCGTTGTGTACTCTACACCAGCGCTCAGTCTCTCTTCAGGTGCTATCACAATCAGGCTCTTTCCGCCTGGTTTGACCTCGACGATGGTTTCGTCGCCGTCATAGACCTGGACCATGTCCTTGACCGCTTTTGCGATCTTCTCCGCATTCTTGACGAGCGGTATGTCAATCTCTTTGCCTCTGATCTGGGTTCCGCCGCCGCCGATCACGCCGGTCTTGAGAGATTTCTCAATACCTGCGAGGTTGACAGCCACGGTCCTCTTCGTCATAGCGGCAATCCTTTTGATTGCTTTGTTGCGCAACGGACTTATGGCTTCAAGGGGCACATCCTTCGCGATGCGCTTTCCCCTGTCGTCATACAGGTCAATTACGTCCTTGTATTTTGGCATTTCATACCTCCATTCTATATACAACCGAACAAAAGGCAGAACCTTTCGTTCCCCCTTGCAATTTTTGTAAACGAGTGAGAGAATATAAAGGGACTAGTTTTCTGACTGCATAAACTATTGTTTATCAGAAAACGCTAACTTTCGCAAAAAAAAGCACATTTAAAGAACATTTTTTGTGTACACCACTCCATATATATTGATTTTGTTTTTCACTTGGTTTTACGCGTTTTGAATGCATTATCCAGCCTTCCGCCCACTCTTTCAGCGTCCATTGTGTACACTTCCAGGCCCGGGACGATCATCCTCACCGTAGGGACTCCCAGCTCAGGGCGGGTGAAATCCACGGCGATGACCGAATCGAAGCCTGCATCCATAAGGGCGCTCAGGACCAGCTCTATATCATCCAGGACATAGGGTGTGGACCTGCTCTCCATATCAGAAAGTCTGACGGAGCCGGAGGAAGGACGGTACCACATGGGGTTCAGGGCTTTGATCCTGTCATAACCGAGCTTCAGCGTGCTCTCCCGCAGCTCAGCATTCACCTTCAGGCCGTGCCTGTGGGAGGCTCTGCTCTGCGCAACCTCCGTCAGCGCCCTGACGGCGGCGATCTCCGGGTCCAGATGGGTTCCCACCCCTATGGTCAGCATCTCCGGGTCCTTCGTCCTCACGTCGTCGGCCGCAGCACCTATGGTGGTTATCCCTATATCGCTGGTCAGATCCTTCAGGCTTATCTCGACACCTGCATCGGAGAATCTCCTGAGTAGCCTGCCCGGCACGGATTCCGGGTCCTCCACGATCACGTCCATGCCGGAACGCTCGTGATAGTCTGCTATTGACCATGCATCCCTCTCTATCAGCTCGAAGAGGGAATGGAGTATCGCCTCCTCGATGGTGTTCCCTGATGCAAGGCCGTTGGTGTTGAATCTCATCAGCTGCATATCCCCGTCGGGATAGTACGGATAGAATGCGGCACAGGCCGGTACCCATACATCGGATCCCCTGAAGAGATCGTATCCCCTGACCCAGGCGATCTCCGATCCCTGCCAGGATGCCAGAGCGTTCTGCGACAGTATGAGGTCCGGGGGATAGACAGCTGGGCCTGTCTCCAATGCCTCCTCATATGTGCCGTGGACCACCGTATCGCTCTCCCTCCGCTCACAGCAGTAGCGCTCCATGGCCTCCATGACCGCCGAGGCCATGGCCTGCTCGGCCGTGGGGCCCTTCCCGTTGTAATTGCCGAACGTGCCCTTGGCCGTGCTCTTCCGGTATACGGAGAACACGGGTATCCCGGTATTATCCCGGCCCGTGATATCCTCCAAGGGCTCCATGCCTGCTTTCGCCAGCAGAGGCGCGGCCCTTCTGACTGTCTCCTCGGGCAGAACCGTCCTTATTCCTGTCCTGACATCTGCCTTAGGGCACCTGCTCAGCTTCAGCATGTGCTCACTCCTTCCCTTTGACCTTCGTTTCGTAGACGAAGATCTCAGGATTTTCATTGACGGAGAATCTCTCTACCAGTATATCGACCTCGACATTCCTGACCGCGGGCATCTTCAACAGCTTGGCCTGAATGAAATCGTAGAGGTCGTCCACATTCCTGGTGTACATCTCGAACACGAAGTGGTGGTCCCCGAAGGATTTGTAAACGTAACCGATCTCCTTCTGGTCCTTGAGATTGTCCAATACGACGGACACGGACACCCCCATTATCTGGACCGCAACGAGGGACTTCATCACCCCTATCTTCCCGTGATCTATGTCGAGACAATAACCCCGGATCACCCCTTCTTCCTCCAGCCTTGCCACCCTGCGGCTGACTGTGGCCTTGGATATCCCCTGGTTCTCGCCCACGGTGCCCATCGGCTTCCTGGAGTCGGATTTCATCGATTTCAATATCTCGATGTCCCTGTGATCAAGAATATCTGTCATGGAACTGCGTTGCATATGGAAGGGTTTGATATTAAAAATGTTACATAAGAGGTTTGATTACGGCTCAATCGCGCTTCGCCTTCGTGAGGATACCGTCCTTCCACTTGTCGAGGGATTCCATGGCGGGAGCGATCCTGTCATACGGAATGCCGATTATCATCTCGTCCTGCCGTACTGACGTCCTCTTCCTGGTGCCGAAGCAGCCTATGGAGATGTTGGGCTTGCCGGACACTATCGGTACGACCACTGCATCCTCGCACATGCATTGGAACGGTGCCGTCACGTAACTTGTCCTCCCGCCGGTGCCTGCGGTTTCCAATGCGGACAGCCAGTATATCCTCTCCGGGATATCGGTGAAGACCACGACGTCCGGCACGAAATCCGCCTGGCTCAAAGGACATACTATCTCCCCGATCACGCTCCCCGGGGGCAGGTCCGTCCTCGTGTCTATCATCCTCTTCGCCGCTTCCCTGCTGGCATGCAATCCCATATTGAAATGGAACTCCCCGTTCGCCACCTTCTCGGGCGTTCCGATCATCCCCAGAGAGGAAGCGCCCACATTGCAGGACATGTTCTCGGGCAAAGCCAGTATGCACGAGCCGTCCATGGCGTCCGTTATGAGCTGGCAGTGACTCCTCTGGCCTTCGAGGCGCTGAGGGCTGCTAGGTATCTTCTCTCCCTTCCTTATGAGCTTCACGGCTACCGGGTCGTGCCTCAGGGTCAGCACGGACTTGAGCTTCTCCGCGTACTCAGAATTCACCTTCTTCAGATTTGCCATGCATGAAGGATGCCTGTGCAATGGAAATAAAGTTTGTGAATAAGAGGTTTGGAGTTACGTTCAATCGCCTATCTGAAGGTCCTTGAAGACGTAGACCTTCTCAGGGCAGTTGAACTCACACGCCTGGCATGCGGTTCCCAGACACAGGTCGGAGCGCACGTTGACCTCGAAGTCACCCTTCTCACCAAGAACCGTCAGCGCATCCTCAGGGCACTTGCGCTGGCATTTCCTGCATCCGGTGCACCCTTTGAAACGGGCCTTCATTATCCTGCCCACCGGATCGAGGGTCTTCAGGCCCTCTCCCACATCAGGTATGTCGGACCTGACCTTCCTTATGACCGTTCCCGGGACCTTTATCGGAGGGAGCCTCTTCAGCCCTTCATACTCCAGCATGTCGTTGTACATGTCCATGCCCATGCCCTCGTCCCAATAGGCGAGCTCGAGGACGTACATCTTCTCGAACATCTCGGACCCTGCGAACATCAGATGATTCGACGATATCGATTCGGCCACATCCTTCATCATGTCCAGCGTCTCATCGGATGCCAGCAGGTCCCTTGACATCATGAGCGAGGTGTTGCCCAGCTGGTATACCGCCTCCAGGACGCGGGGGATCATGCCGCATTCCTGCGCCTTCAGCGGGTCCACGTAGGTTCCGGACGCCCCGGCCATGTACATGGTCTTGACATCTCCGTCATCCAGGCCCACATGGTGCATTAGAGTGCGGTGCCCCGCCCTTATGGCCCCCATCGCCTTGCCCGATTCTGTGACATCCGCCTCCGTGAAATAAACTCCGTCAACCAGCTTTATGCGGTGGTCCGGAGTGGCTATGGAAGGTCTCCCGATTATGCCCGACCTGAGCCCCAGTGCCATGGACGAGACGACGCCGGTCCCCGTTATGCCCTTGGCCTTGTAGTCGAGGATCTTGACCGACTCCCCCGTTACCGGGTTGGTTCTTGCCGTGACCACCGGCACAAGGGAGTCATTCAGAACGAGGACGTCCCATTTGCCGTCACCCGCCTCGTTGACATCGGATATCGCGTGAGGGGATGCGAGCATGCCGCACTCGACGGACTGCCCTTCCATAGCCGGGCCTGCCGCGGCAGAACCAGAGTACAGCTCGCCTTCGTGGAAAAGGCCCATCTCGGCATTCGTACCGTAATCTGTGACCATGCAGGTCTCGTTCTTCTCCAGCAAGCCGGATTTGATTATCATCGCCAGCGCGTCTGCGCCGATCTCATGCCTTATGGCCGGAGGTATGATGACATCCGCCTCCGGATCCAATCCGGGTATCCCTATCTCACCTACGGTCCTGACCCCTCCCTTCCTGTCCGGACTTACGACACCCAGGCTCCTAAGCTTGCTCTTCCCCGCGAAGGCGAGGTCCCTGACCTCTATATCCTCGAAAAGAGAGAGTTGGATCGGGTTGCCGCAGACAGATACCTTCGTCACCTGCTTCAGATTGTCCTTGCCGTAAAGCGATATGAGGTCGCCGATGGTCTCCACGACAATCCTGTGGGTGATCTCCCGCCCGGAGGTCATCCAAAAATGCATATGGTCCATGATGTTGGCGCCAGGCAGAGGGTGCCTGACGGTTATCGCCGTGCTGAGGATCTTCGCTTTCCTGTCCAGATCCACAAGATGGGACCTGAAGCCGCTGGTTCCGAGGTCTAATGCTATTCCGTAGGGCATGGTCTTTCCTCTATGCGCCGTTAAAGATATGCTCGGTTAAAATCGTATGTGAAGGAAAAAGAAAATGTTGTAGGCTGTGGCGGCTTCGCCGTCACAGCCGTTAATGGTTTCAGCCTTTGATTGCCTTGACGACTGCCTTCAGGTTCTCGTCGGCGATCATCGCGGACAGACCGCATCCAGGGGCGACCACGTTGAATCCGGCAGCGGCGACCCTCTTGGCCTCGCTGGCGCACTCTGCGGGGGTTCCCTGGAGCAGGGGTCTGACGACACCGATGTTACCTACCAGGGCAGCACGCTTGTTGACATGCTTCACTGCGGCGGCGGAATCGACCTTCTCCTCGATGGAGAGTCCGGTAACGCCGGTCTGTATCATGGAGTCGAGGATGGGCATGGTGTCACCGCAGATGTGCAGAACAGTGTACGCATCCTTCGTCTTAGCGAGGCTGTCCTTGACGTACTTCCCGGAGTAGTCCCAGAACATGTCGGGGGACAGGAGGTCCGTGGACGAGGAGGGCTCGGACATCTGGATGATGTCGGCTCCCGCATCGGAAAGCGCCTGGCAGTAGGTCTTGATGACGGGGGTGACGGCGTCGACCCATTTGAGGACCTCGTCAGGTTCCATTATGATCCCGAAGACAAGATTCTCCGTGGACACAAGGTGGCCGGCCAGGGTGAACGGTCCGGTGTTGCCCGCTATGACCGCGTAGTCCTTTCCGTAATCCTTCGCCATCAGCCTTGTGGCCTCTATGACAACGGCGGGCCTTCCGCCTTTTATGAACTCCTCGGGGTCCATGAGGTGGGGCTCGTCATATTCGCCGCTCATCGGGTCGAATTTGAACGGGTGCTCCTTGAGCATGGGGGTGCTGTTCTTCTTTCCGGGATCTACCCTGCATCCGAGCCTCTCAGCCTCGGCCGTGAGACAGAATGCGGACCTTACGGCCTCGAATCCCAATACTGTGGCCTGACCTGCGCCCAGTTTTGCCATCTTCTTGGCGTCCGAGTGTGCTTCTGGCCAGGAGACACCGAGGGCGTCCATCTGTCCGGCCGTCGCACTCTGGGTGAAGACGGCCACAGGCGGCCTGTCCATTTTCTCCATTCTCATGGCTGCGAGTACTCTTTCTCTTGGAGTCATTGACATATAATAATTCTCCTTGCTGTTTCCGTACATCTTCAAGTTATATTAAAGTTAACTGAAACACATCGTTACACTCCGCAAAGCAAAGGAAACCTCATTTCTCGATGGGGTCCCCGACGGCTCTGGATATGACCTCGACGAAGTTCACGGACTTCGCGAAGTTCTCCTCTTCCCAATCCCCCATCCCCCCTTCGATGGCAGTATGGGTCTTTATCTTGGACGATGTCTTGATATTGACTCCTCCCATGCTCCTGACTTTAGATTCCAGGAATGATTCCATACTGCGGGAGGCTGATGCGATCGCGTTTCCAAGGTGAGAATGGTACGATGTGCCGACATACGGTATGGTCGCTATGAACCTGTAATCCTGTGTCGGGGAGACCGTGGCCGACATGGAGTCGGAGACCTTGCTGGTAACAACTCCTACGGCGTTGCCCACATCGAACTGCTCGGGGAAAACGACATCCGCCCCTATCCTCTCCCCCAGATCGGCCATCATGAATCTGGCAGGCGCCCCTATCCCGACTATGGGCTTGTTGAACCTCGGCCTCAGCGTCATGATGTCCCCTTCTCCGAGGGATGTCATTCTCCTCAGCAGGACCGCGGACCCCTCATCCTTCCAGCCGAGAAGCTCGTCATCGAAGATCTTCGTCATTATGTGCTCGGCCACCTTGTTCTTTATCTCCTCGAAGACCGCCTTGGCTGCCTGCATCATGGTCATGCCGTATCTTTCGCTCAAGGCACCGATCCCTGCGACGGCACCTTCCGGATCCCCGTTCTCAAAGAAACCCAGGAAAACCATCACATCTGTAGGGGTGAGGCATGAATGGGTCAGCGCCCCCCTTGCGGTCAGGGAAGCAAGTTCCCCGTCTATCACCCAGAGGCCGTTCGATGCGTTCATTATCTCCATCTTGTTCATCGGCCCCTTTCCGGCGAGGACCTCGTACACCTTGGCCTCCTTCCCCTTGAGATTCTTGGCGTCGAATCCGTTCTCCGCCACGTAGTAATCATAGATCGTCGTGTGCTTTATGCTGGATATCACCTCAGGATACTTCATGGCCAGAGAGGAGAGGGGCATCACTCTTTCCGGACCTATGATGAATTTGGACCCCACAGTCGTTATCTTCGAATCGCCGCCCAGAGCCGCTGTGTACATATCGACTGCTTTGACGCGGGTCCTCCATCCGCCTATCCTGGCGCCGTCCTGCTGGACCTGAGGGAACCCGTCGCTCATGATGGCTATATCCGTGGATGTGCCGCCTATATCGACTACTATGCAGTCCTCCAGGTCGGAGAGCACCTTCCCGCCCATGGCGCTTGCGGCCGGACCCGAGAGTATGGTCTCCACAGGATAGTGCCTGGCGTCCTCAAGGGACATGACCGACCCGTCTCCCTTGTAGGCCATTATGGGGGCTGTTATCCCTTTCTCGCGGAACGTTCTCTCGACGTCGTCGAAGAACTTGCTGACGACCGGTATCAGCCTGCCGTTCAGCACGGCGGTCTCGGCTCTCAGATCGACGCCCAGAACCGCTGACAATTCGTGGCCGGCCACTGTCGGCAGCCCGGTCATCTCCTCTGCCAGGGCCTTGATCTTCTTCTCCTGCGTGGGATTGAGATTGGCGAAGAGACCGGATATCGCTATGGAGTCCACCCCATCAGATACCTCCCTTATCGCCTCCTCTATCTCGGCCTTCGACAACGGGGCAAGGGACTTCCCCCTGTGATCGTACCCTCCGCTCACGATGACCTGCTTCTTCTCCCCGAAGCTGATCTTCTCCATTGGGTTCCATCCTATCAGAATGAGACCGACCTCTCCGCCCTGGCCCTCCAATACCGAGTTGGTCGCCAATGTGGTGGATATACCCACTGCCGATATGTCCTCCGGCCTTATGTCCGTGGCCTTGAACACGGCATCCACCGATTTGAACAGACCTATGGACAGGTCATCATGTGTAGTTGGTGATTTCCTCTTGGCGATCACGGAATAATCATCAAGATCCAATATGACCGCGTCTGTGTAGGTTCCGCCGGTGTCGACGCCCAGGCCGTACCTGGCGTTCACGACCGTCTCTTTCTCGTCCGTCACCTTTTCCGGCTCGACGAGCCCCACGCCCTCTACCAGCTTCCCCAGGTACCCTGAGACCTTCTCCCTCTTCTTGGTCTCGGAATTATACCTGGTTGTTTGATAATAGACGTAGTAGGAATTCCCGGTCTTCTTTACGTCGAAGCATTTCCTGCCGGCCTTCTTCTCAGAATCTATCCATTCCTTTACCCACTCGTCATAGTCGGATCTTTGAACCATGGGAGCAGAATAGAGGTGTGATTGTATTTATTCATACCGTATAACATGTTATACGGTATTATACGGTAACCCGTTACCCAGAATGCGGCACGCTGCGGATTAAAAGTAAAATGGAAAAGGTTTCATTACTCTCGAATCTGTCATCCGGCTTAGATGCCCAGGAGCTTTGCGGCGAAGTGGGATGCCTCTACAGCGTCGTAGGTCCATCCGTCTGCACCGATCTGGTCAGCGAACTCTTTCGAGGTTGCGCCGCCGCCGATCATGGTGAAGATCTTGCCCTTCAGACCCTCCTCCTTCAGGAGGTTCTCCATGTCCTTCATTCCCGCCAGGGTGGGGGTCATGAGGGTGGACTCGGCGATGATCTGGGCCTTCTCGTCCTTTGCCTTCTGGAGCATGTCCTTTATCGGGACATCCTTGCCCATGTCGTGGATGGTGAGTCCGAGACCGGTGAGCATGGCCTTCACGATGTTCTTTCCGATGTCGTGAACGTCACCCTCGACAACGCCGATGACCACGGTTCCCTTGGTCTTTCCGCCGTCTCCTGCGAGCAGGGGGAGAACAAGGTTGAGACCCTGGTAAAGGGTGTTGGCGGACAGCAGGACCTGGGGCAGGAAGTACTGTTTCGCGGCGTATTTCTCACCGACGATCTCCATGGCCTTGGAAAGTCCGTCGAAAACGATGGCTTTTGCTCCTATACCGGAGTCCAGGCATTTCTGGGTCGCTGCTTTTGCTTCTTTTATCTTGCCGGTTACGACAATGTCTATCAGTGCGTCAATCTCTGCGCTCATTTAATTTACCTCCATCCTCTAAGGCCAACGGCCTTCCAAGATGTTGTTCACGCATTCTCATTCTTTCGACTTAAAGGCTTTGATGGATGGATTATATGTCCACGTACCATACATTCGCGCGTTCAATAGGACCGTATTTAAATGTATCCTTAACGCCGTTATTTTTCATAACGCCAGGTCGGATATCTCCCCGAGCCTCCCCAAGGGGATCACCCCCATATCGGACACGCCGTAGACCTTGGCGGAATCCGTGTCCGCGCCTCTGCACGCTGGGGACATGAAGCTCTCCGGGTCGGAGAGCACCAGGTCTGTGCCCGACGACAGAAGGCTGAACGGCGGGAGTACGATTATGCCTTCCTTCTCCATATGCAGGAAGCACGCCATCTTCATACCTCCGCTGAGCGGGTCCCTTATCTTGACGGACGGGTGCTCGTGACCTATTATCACCGGCCTGATGCCTGAATCCGCATGGCCGTGCTCCAATCTGAAACCGCCCACGTCAACATGGTCCACAGCCAGTATTCCTTCTTCCGAGAGGACGTTCTGTATGAAATTGTCATGATTGCCTCTGACCGCCACCACATCCGCAGCGGCCCTGAGCATTCTGATCAGAGAGAGTATCTCCTCTCGGGCCTCATACCTCGTTCTCTTGAAATCGTGCTTTATGTCCCCCAGAAGGACTATCGTCGAGGGCTCGTGTCTGCATATGGCCTTGTTCAGAGCATTCCTTATGGTCCCCGTGTTTATCCTGGGGAGGTAGAAGCCTTCTTCCTCCAAGGCCCTCTCGTATCCCAGATGGAGGTCTCCGATCACCATCACGCGCCCCTCCTGCAGAACAAGGCACCGGTCGGAGTGGACGCGCACCCCGGGCAATATCTCGGCAGACTCCATATCCCGCAATCTCCCGTCTCGGATTTAGAATGTGCGCAGAGCAACTGTTTTTCAATATGCTGACCTTACCCCCCCTTCGGTGACGGCATGCAGGGTATGGATCTCAAAGGCCTGGAAAAGGCCGTTATGAAGGCAGCTGCAGCCGTATCCGGGGCTGATGACGTGCTCATCGTATCCCACATCGATGCCGACGGCATATCGGCGGCGGCCATAGCCGCCACCGTATGCGAGAGGCTCGGGAAGGATTACGATGTCCTGTTCTTCAACAAGATGGGGGAGGACGCCATAGACGCTGTGAACAACAGCTCCAGATCCCTGGTCTGGATCTCGGATCTTGGCAGCGGGTATCTGTCCCGGCTCAGCAGGGACGGCATAGTCGTCACAGACCACCACGTTCCCGACTCCTCATGGAGGATGGGGCAGACCACCCTCGGAGAATTCAACCGCATCATGCACGTGAATCCCCACGATCACGGGTACGAGGGGTCATCCGACATAAGCGGGGCAGGAGTCACATATCTTGTGGCCAAGAGCATCGATCCGGCAAACACGGACCTTGCGTACCTTGCTGTGGTGGGGGCATGCGGCGACATGCAGGACTCCGGCAACGGGCTCTCCGGGATCAACAGGATGATACTGGATGATGCCGTCTCCAACGGCAGCCTCGAGATAAAGGAGGATGTCAGGCTCTACGGCAGGGAGACAAGGCCCCTTGTAGGGTTCCTGCAATACAGCTCAGACCCTGAGGTGCCGGGCCTTTCCAATGATCAGGAGGCCTGCAACGCATTCTATTCCCGCCTGGGGATACCTCTCAGGAAAGGGGGCAGGAACAGATGCTGGACGGATCTGAGCGAGAACGAGAGGGCCGCGGCGGCAGAGGCTCTCCTGGACCTCATGAAGGAGAAGGACCGGACCAGGCTCGTGGGGGAGACCTATGTGCTTACGGACTTCCCTAAGGGAACGGACAGGCGCGACGCGAAGGAGTTCGCAACGCTCCTGAACTCCTGTGGCAGGTACAACGATGCGCCCACCGGGATGCGCATTTGCATGGGGGACGAGGACGCCGTCGAAGCCTCGAAAGAGAACCGGAGCGCCCATAAGCGCAATATCTCCGGGGCCATAGACCTCGTGAAGAAGAACGACCTTCTGAAGGTGCGCAGATTCATACAGTACTTCGATGCGGGCAGCGAGATAAAGGATACGGTCTTGGGAATAGTGGCGGGCATGCTCCTCAACGGGGACGGGGCCTACAGGGGCCTGCCCATCATAGCCTTCGCGGATTCGGATGACGGAGTTAAGGTCTCGGCGAGAGCCGAGAAGGGCATGGCCGAAAGAGGGCTGAATCTGTCAGAGATAATGAAGAAGGCCGCCTCGATGGTGGGGGGATTCGGCGGAGGCCACAACGTGGCGGCCGGCGCCACCATCCCCGGCGACAAGAAGGAGGAGTTCCTCGAGATCGTGGAGGACCTGGTTTCCGCCCAGGTCATTTGAGAAGCGTGTACAGCACTGCCTTCTGAGCGTGAAGACGGTTCTCCGCCTGATCGAACACCGCGCTCTGGGGCCCGTCCATGACATCATCCGTTATCTCGTATCCCCTGTGGGCAGGCAGGCAGTGCATGACTATGCAGTCCGGCTTGGCCAGGGACAGAAGCTCCTGGTTTATCTGATAGTCCTTGAATATGCGCACGGCCGTCTCCACGGGCGTATCGTCACCCATCGACACCCAGGTGTCCGTATACAGGACATCCGCATCCTGGCAGGCCTCCTTCGGCTGATGCGATGCGGAGATGTGGCATCCGTTCTTCTCCGCCAGCCTCGCCGCCCCCAGCATTATCTCCGCGTTGGGCATCCTGACGGCAGGGCAGCACGCGACCATATCTATTCCCATGATCGCGCATGCGTACAGCAGGGAGTTGCAGACGTTGTTGCCGTCCCCCAGATAGACGAACTTCTTGCCGCGGAACCCACCCTTCTTCTCTTTTATCGTCATCATATCCGCCAGGGCCTGGCAAGGATGCTCCAGGTTGTCCAGTCCGCTTATCACGGGCACCGTCGCGGTGTCCCCTATGCGATCCATGACCTTGTAGTCGTAAGCGCGATACATCACCCCGTGGACCAGCCTGCTGAGCACACGGGCCGTGTCCTCGACCGTTTCGTTGTGGCCGCCCATGTGTGTGGAGGACATCTCGATGTACAACGGGTGGCCTCCCAGCTCGCTCATGGCCACGTCGAAGGATATCCTGGTCCTGGTGCTGGGCTTCTCGAATATCATCGCCAGGGATTTGCCCTTCAGAGGATCACCGTGGTGCCCGCGCTCCTTCTTAAGCCTTATTGCCAGATCCACGATCTCAGGCATATCGTCCTTCATGTCCAGAACTGATATGATGTTCCTCTTCATGCTATCTTGAGACTTCTGCCCCATAATTAATCCTTGTGTCTGAAATCGGACTCGGCAGGCCGCTCTTTGAAGAACGGAACGGGGGGCGAATGCCGTTCCCTGACATTCTGTGCCCCCGCGAACAGTCCCGGAAGACGGAAAGTTTGAACAACCTTTAATTATGAAGATATAATCACAGCGTACCTAAATGGCCGGGGTAGGGTAGCTTGGTTATCCTAGGGGACTGTGGATCCCCTGACTCGGGTTCAAATCTCGGTCCCGGCCCCTATTTATCAATCTGAAAGGAGATTATCACCCATGTCATGGAAAGGAGATCTTGAGAGGGTGGACGATCACAGATGGCGCATACCCAAAGGGTCCGTACCATGTATGAGGACCGATGCCATCATATTCGCATCCGAGAGCATGCTCCCTTCCATATCCGAGGACAACTCGATACTGCAGGCGGCCAACGTCGCATGCCTTCCCGGGATCGTCGGCAGCTCCGTTGCCATGCCTGACGTCCATTGGGGATACGGCTTCCCCATCGGCGGCGTGGCAGCAGTGGATGCCGGGACGGGATTCATATCCCCCGGCGGCATAGGATTCGACATCAATTGCGGCGTGAGGCTGATAAGGACCGATCTGCGGGAGAAGGACCTCACAGGAAAGCTCGGCGCCCTTATGGACACGATATACGCCAATGTCCCGTCGGGACTGGGCTCCAAAGGGCTCGGCAGGCTCACAAGGGACCAGATAAATGACGTACTGAGGAACGGGTCCCGCTGGGCCGTGGAGAACGGCTTCGGTTGGGATGATGACCTTGACGTCACCGAGAACGGCGGCTGCATGAGCGGTGCCGACCCCTCCAAAGTGAGCGACAAGGCCAAGGAGCGCGGCATACCCCAACTGGGCTCCCTGGGCTCCGGCAACCACTTCCTGGAGCTGGACATCGTGGACGAGATATTCGACGAGGATACGGCCGGGATCTTCGGCCTGGAGAAGGGGACTGTCACGGTGACGGTGCACTGCGGCTCCCGGGGATGCGGCCATCAGATAGCCACGGATTACATACAGAGGATGGAGCGGTACGTCAGGAAGCACAACATATCCCTTCCGGACCCGCAGCTCGCATGCGCCCCCCTGGATTCCGAGGAGGGGGCGGATTACTTCGCAGCCATGTCCTGCGGCGCCAACTATGCCTGGGCGAACCGGCAGATGATAACGCATTGGGTCCGGGAGTCCTTCGAGAAGGTTTTCGGATCCTCCGCAGGGGACCTCGGAATGAGGATGGTCTACGATGTGGCTCATAACATAGCGAAGAAGGAGCGCCATAAAGTGGACGGCAGGGAGACGGAGGTCTTGGTCCACAGGAAGGGAGCGACAAGGGCCTTCCCCGCCGGGCATCCTGACGTTCCAGAGAGGTACAGGGCCGCGGGGCAGCCTGTCATCGTACCGGGGGACATGTCCGTGGGGACGTACGTGCTCGTCGGCCTGCCGGGCGCCATGGACCTCAGCTTCGGCTCCAGCTGCCACGGTGCCGGCAGAAGGATGTCCCGCAAAGCGGCCCTGAGATCCATCAGAGCATCGGATGTCAAGGCTGATATGAAGAAGGACGGCATAATCCTCAGGAGCGGTTCCGACGGGGGATTGGTGGAAGAGGCCCCTCAGACATACAAGGACGTGGAAGAGGTCGTCTCCGTCGTCTCCGGGTCCGGATTAGCCGGTAAGGTCGCCAAGCTTAGACCCGTCGGAGTCATCAAGATAGTACTCTCCCGGAAGCCTTCATCACCCTCTCCGCATGCTCGGAGGGCGCCGACACGGTTATGGCCCAGTCGAATATCTCGCGGCTCTGCAGCGCCTTGGCCAGAGGCGAGATCCTGAATATGGGCTTCATGCGGCCGTCATCGTCTATGATATAGACGTCCGTCTTGCCTATCTTCACGCTGGAGAGCAGGGTCGACCGGGACGGCATGTCTATAACCACCTCGTGGTCCTCCAATCCCGCCTCATGGGCGATCTCCGCCTCAAGAGCCTTCCTGCCCGCATATCCCGTGTGCTTGGCCAGCTCCGCTTTCGCATCATCCGAAAGGTTGGTGGTCTGCATCACATAGGCATTCTTGTACAGCCTGCGGTTCATGACCTTCCTGGCCAGATCCGATGCCTTGCCCCCTGTGCTGATGATGTGGTTGATGAACATCCCGTCATTCATCAGATAGAGCTCCGAAAGGTCGGCGCCGGATATCTCGGCGGCCTTGGTGAGCATCATCTCCGCGATCCTGACCGTCTTGTGGTAGTAGACTGAGGAGTACATCAGAGCCCTGGAGACCATCAGCCCCTCGGTGGCCGCTATGCCTCCCTTGCCCACCACCATCCTGCCTTTGTCTATCCGTATCTGACTGAGCAACCGGTCTATGTCTATTGTACCGAGGACCACCCCCGTGTAGTGAGCGTCCCTCAGAAGATAGTCCATCTGGTCCGCATCAACGGGCCCGTGTATTATCTGGTGTATGTAATCCTTGTTCTCGAAGAAGGACTGGGGCGAATCGTCCGATAGGAACAGATTAAGCCCTCCGCTCCTGGATCTGGGATACTCTATAAGGTCGCACACGGCATCCGGATCTATGCCCGCCTCCCCGAGAAGATCGGATATGGGCTCCATCCCTCCGAACAGATCCCTATCGGAATCGAGGAAGTACGGGATATCCCCGCTTATCAGCTTCCTGGCCAAATCCATATGGTCAACGCCTGTTATGTTCTCTAGTATCTCCTCCATCGTATGGGAGAACGGAGGGTGGCATATGTCATGCAGGAGCGCCGCCGCGCGCACCGTCATGGTTTCGTCCCGTCCCATATGAAGAGCGGAGGCCATCCTTCCTGCGAGATGATAGACGCCCAGGCTGTGCTCGAAACGGGTATGGTTGGCCCCCGGGAACACAAGATTGCCTAGACCGAGCTGCCTTACGGAGCGGAGCCTCTGCATCTCGGGCCTGTCAAGGATGTCCATGTAGACCCCGTCCGCCCTTATGCCTCCGTGCAGAGGATCGTGTATGACCCTGTCCTTATCCGCCATTGCCATCCTTCCTCACTATCTTCACCTTCTCCACCCTCGTCCCCGGCTGGGCAAGAACGGAGACATTGTCATTTATGCGGTAATGGGCGGTGTTCGTCTCCGAGGCCAAGGCCCGGATGGATTTCCCTGCATCCTTCAGATCCTCGGCCTTCCCCTCGAAACGGGACAGGTCGAAAATCATCATGTACCCCTTTGCGGCGTTCTCCTTCGTTTTCAGGATATCGTCCTTGGAGTGCACCTCTATCACCCTGACCATCACCGTCCGGGTCTCGGATGCCATCTCGATATTGCTGAGATCCACGAACACAGGGGACCCGTCGGCTTTGTTGGCCGGGCCTCTCCTCCTGATGCCTCTCATCACTCACCAGTCTTCCACAGCTTGTCTCCGACGCTGTGGATCGTCTTGACTGCTTTGCCCTTCTCTCCGGAGGACAGGCCCTCCGCGCCCCTCAGGGAAACGCCCACTGCAAGGGGGACCTTGTTGTTGATGTCCCTGATCCATACCATGTCCCCCTCGGAGATCTCCGGGTCGGCCTCGACTATCCCCGGGCCCATGACGTCGGCTCCGTTGGTCACGTAAGGCACGGCGCCCATGTCCACGGTCACGAATCTCTTGGACGGCCTGTACTCCAGGAGGCCGCGTATGGTCAGGAAGGGCTTCCCCTCATACACCAGGCCCATTATCTCCCCTTTAGCGAATATCACATCGAAATCCGTGCTCTCGGCCATGTCCACCGCATCGTCCACGGAGAACACTTCCGTCCCCATCACGGACTCCAGGGCCTCCTTCAGGGACCTGGCGTCCTTCTCCCTCATCCTCTTCCTCTTCCTGATCCTGATATCGGCCATCATCCGGAGTGATGCAATACGGATATTCAATATTGGCGATGCTTTCCCTCAGTATAGTTTATATCCTATCCAATGAGATTAGTCTATGCGATGGCAAAGCTCCTCCATACTACGGCATCTCTCGCCGTGACGCTAATATCATTATCGCTCATAGGAGTGATAGCCATGTCCGTTGCGCCGCTGGCCATGGGGGGGCATGGCATTGGAGGAGAACACGCCCTTCGGAATAATCATGGACGAGGAATCCGCGACCATTGTCATCGACGGCAGCTACGACATCGTCTCCACTCTTCCCTATGATATAACCGACATAAACGCCAGCATAAGCATAGATGACGGCAAGGAGATCCATTTCGAGGTATTCAGCGAGGGGCCGCTGGTAGTGGCGAAGAACGGCAGATCCACGCTGGAGGTTCATTCTGAGATATTCGTGCCCTCGGCTATGATGATGATCCTGGCAGCGAACGCCGGTTCTGAGGAGGACGGCCTCTATCTGCCTTTGACCGTGGAGGTCGGCGGATCCTATCTCGAGAGGATAATCAGCGTGAAGGCGTCCTTGAACGTGAAGGCTGTGATATCCGACGTATCGATACCCCCGATAACCATAGACCTCGAGGATGGCAGCGGCAACGCCGTGCCTCTGGAGGAAGCGGCCAAGATAACCGCCAGCGTTAACGACATCCCGGAGGGAGAATACCTCAGCGATCTGCCGGAAAGCGCCACCATCACCGTTCCCATCGATGGGTATGAAGTGAACGTCATAATGACCAAGACCGGCCCGGACGCTGACGGCAACTACGCCCTGACCATCGATATCGAGACCACGGACGGCACTGCCCTGATGGAGGCTCTTGACAAGCTCAAGGAAATCGCCGGGGGCATGGGCGAGGACGATACATTTGATATCGAGATAGATACGGGTACCGGCACAGAGACCGTTCAATTGGACCCCGAGAACGTGATGCTCTTCGCTGATTCCATCGGGAAGATGCTGGAGGCTCTGACGTGACCAGCGAGTTCAGCCTGAGATATGCTGTTCCGGGCGGTGCGTTCCTGAGCTTCTCTGTGACCCTCTTCACACTCATCCTGCTGCCTCTCAGCATATTCGCCCTGATCAACGGGTTGGCGGCCAACATGGTCACCGAGGGCACAGGGGGAATTCCCCTGAGGAGATACAGAAGATACTGGATGAGCTCTGGTTCTATGTTCGGAAGCTCATAAGATACGCCATACCTCTGCTCATCATAGCAATACCCATGGGCCTGTACAGGGCCGGGAGCTACGCGAAGATCCCGTTCAGATTCCTTTTTGCGATATACTCAGTGATAATCCTCATAGGCCTGACTGACGGGGGGTATGATGGATATCGCCCTGGACCTGCCCATGGATACGGGCAGCGATTTGAGCTAGATGATGTCGTCATAACCCTTGATATAACCGTATTTATCTACATCAGCATGCTCATCGGTACGGCGGGAGCGTTCCTGGCATTCACAGAATTCGCCTCCGGCAGGAAGGAGTTCATGGAGAAGAAGGCCGAGATCGATGAGGGTCCCCAAGACAGCAGCACTGTCGCGGAACCTGATGCATAACGGTGGTAAGATGGGAATCAACATAGCGGTTTGTGAGCTGGAAGCCGAAAGGGCATCCTGCAGGATTTTGAAAACGGATATCCGGAAGGCTCTCCTCAAGGATGTTACAGGATTCGAGCAGTATGCCGATTACGACACGGTTGTGTCCCTGGAGGACGCAGCGAAGGCCTTCCCAGACTGGGAATCCTTCGCGAAAAGGAACAGGATCTCCGAGAGCGCCGATGCGGTATACATGGAATCCGTCAAGAACCCCGAGGATGCCGGGATCCTGAGGGAATACTCGAAGGATGTCCCCACGGGATGGGTGGACCTGGAGAGGATGCCCGCCGATATGGCCGCGAAGGCCAGGGACTCGGCTGTGGAGCTCCTCAGCGGATGGGATATGATCGGGTTCGATGAGATGAAGGAGGCCTGCGCCAACTGCCCCCTGTCCTGGGACAAGGGGAGAGGCTGCATCGGCGCCTTCGGTCCGAATGAGAGCCTCCTTCCCAGGATAGCGGACAAGTACGGCTGCACGATAGTCGCATCCGTTCCCGCTTCCGCGTCTGAGAGCAGGAGATTCGCCCCGGCAGATGCGGCTGCCCTGCTCAAGGAGATCGAGGAGCTGGAAGCCGCTCTGCCCAAGGAGGGCAAGATGATGGTCCGCAGATATGCTGGACCTCTCGAGAGAATGAAGGCTGTGGCAAAGATCTCACAGGAAGAGGGCTGCGGATTCTTCTTCTTCTGAGCACGGATTATTCTGTTTTAAACCGTTTATCTCTGTTTTTCTACGATATTTCATGTATATGTTTGTTTTTTCTACGAATATCGTAAAGTTTCTGCGTTTGCGCATGATTAATATAGGGGTAATCAATACAAGACCACCGGGGGAATGGAAAAGCCCCTGAAAGACGGAGAGAGAATAATGGCCAGCGAGAACGCGGACGGAACGTACTCCCCATCTAAAGAGTACAGGAAGAGGACATACATCGACAGTTACGCCAAGTACGAGAAGATGTACAAGAGGTCCATCGAGAAGCCGGAGGAATTCTGGGCCGAACAGGCCGAGGGCCTGCACTGGTACTCCAAGGGTTGGAAGAAGGTCTTTGACTGGAACAAAAAGGAATGCACCTTCACGTGGTTCAAGGGCGGCAAGCTCAACGCATGCTACAACTGCCTGGACAGACATGTGGAGAACGGTCTCAAGAACACCGCTGCCCTGATATTCGAGGCAGACGAGCCCGGCAACAGCCGGGTCTATACATACGGACAACTGCTGAATGAGGTGGAGAGATTCGCCAACGTATTGAAGAGCAAGGGAGTGAGAAAGGGGGACAGAGTGGCTGTCTACCTGCCTATGATCCCCGAGCTGGCGATAACGCTGCTGGCTTGTGCCAGGATCGGTGCTGTGCACTCGGTCGTCTTCTCCGGATTCAGCACTGACTCCCTGTTCAACAGGGTCCAGGACAGCGATTCGAAGGTCCTCGTCACCTGCGACGGAAGCTACCGCGGCGGGAAGACCATCGATATGAAGGGCAAGGTCAACGAGATGCTGGAGCGCGAGACCTCCGTCGAGAGCGTCATCGTCGTCAACCACGCCAAGAGAGACGTTGTCATGGAGGAAGGAAGGGACACATGGTGGCATGAGGAGATGTCCAAGGCCGGCCTGAGGTGCCCCTGCGAACAGATGGACGCAGAGGACCCCTTCTTCATACTTTACACATCCGGCTCCACGGGAAAGCCGAAGGGCGTCCTCCACACAGTGGGAGGATATATGCTGGGCGTCACGATGACGTTCAAGTACGCCTTCGATTACCGGCCGGGCGAGACCCATTGGTGCACTGCGGACCTGGGGTGGATCACCGGGCACTCCTATGTGCTGTACGGGCCGCTTTCCAACGGTGCCACCACCCTCATGTTCGAGGGTGTCCCGAACTATCCAGACAACGGAAGGTTCTGGGAGATAGTCGAGAACTGGAAGGTGGACATATTCTACACGGCACCTACCGCCATCAGGATGATGAGGAAGAGCGGCGACGAGTGGGTGCGCAAGCATGACGTTTCCTCCCTGAAGGTCCTGGGGTCCGTCGGGGAGCCCATAGATGCCAGTGCCTGGAAGTGGTATTATGAGGTTGTCGGCGGCGGAAGATGCCCCATAGCCGACACGTATTGGCAGACTGAAACGGGCAGCCACATAATACTGCCGTTTCCCGGCGCATGGGATCAGAAGCCGGGGTCCGCCATGAAGCCCTTCTTCGGCATAGAGCCCGTCATACTCAACGAGGACAAGACCCCCACACCTGTCGGGCAGGACGGAAGGCTGTGCATAAAGAAGCCTTGGCCTTCCTGTGCCAGGACCCTCTGGGGAGACCATGAGAAGTACAAGGACACCTACTGGAACCCGTATCCGGGGTACTACTTCTCCGGTGACGGGGCAAGGCAGGACCAGGGAGGGGACATCTGGATCACGGGCCGTGTCGACGACGTGATAAGCGTTGCCGGGCACCGCATAGGTGCGGCAGAGGTGGAAGCGGCCCTGATAGCGCATCCGGCCGTCTCCGAAGCGGCAGTGGTCCCGATACCCGACGAGATGAAGGGAGAGGCGATCTACGGATTCGTGACCCTTAAGGACGGCTTCAAGGACAGCGAAGAGCTGAGAAGCGATCTCGTGAAGCAAGTCAGGAACGAGGTGGGGCCCATAGCCACGCCCAAGACGATACAGATAGCCGAGGAGCTCCCCAAGACAAGGAGCGGCAAGATCGTCAGGCGCATGCTCAGGAAGATCGCCTCCGGAAGCGATTTCCGCAGCATGGATGCTTCCACCCTCGTCGACCCGGGCGTCCTTGACGACCTGGTCAAGGGCAGGAGATAAACCGGCGGGCTCAGCCCGCTTCTTTTACTTTTTCCTCTTCTTTCACTAGGTCGAAAGAAATCTTATAGACGTCGTCCTCCAATTTGGCCGAGACGTCAAGTCCAGTACGGTAGAAGAGATTGAGCATCCCGACATTGGTGGACAGGACATCCGCCGTGAATGTCTTGATATTCCTTGATTTGCCCACACGGACGAGAAGATTCACCATGTACGTGCCCACACCCTTGCCCTGCCAATCATCTCTCACTGCGAATGAGACCTCGGCACTGCTGTTCTTCGGGTTACGCTCGTACTCGCAAACGGCGATGAGCTCGGTCATGGAACCGCGGACCAGGAAGACCCCGAAGGCCATGGACAGATCGTAATCTATATTCACTTGGCTCATGCGCTCCTCCCTGGGCTGAAGCACACGGGTCGTCATGAATCTCTGCTGCAGGGTCTTGGAGGAGAAGGAATAGAAAAGCTCCCTCACGAGGTCCTCGTCCGTAGGCTTCAAAGGACGGACTATGGCCGTCTGGCCGTCGAATACCGCCGTCTGCTCCAGCTCCTCCGGGTATGGCAGGCCGCGGTAGGAGCGCCTGCTCTGATCCTCCGGCAGGTATCCCAGAGCGACCGCCTGATCCAGGAGCTTCTCCCTGAAGGAGGGATGTGCCACATTGATCAATTCCAATGATCTCTTCGCCAGCGTCTTGCCCCTGAGATGGGCTATGCCGTATTCTGTCACCACATAATGGATGTCCTCCCTCATGGCGCCCACTCCGGCTCCCTTGGGGACGACGCTCACTATCCTGGATGTTTGGCCATCGCTTGTGGTGGAGGGCATGACTATGATCGTCCTGCCCCTGGCGCTCAGGGCACCTCTTATGAAATCCGGCATTCCCCCCCGGATTCGATATGGATTCCAGGCCTGTTCTGTCCGCGAGCACCTGACCGGTGAGATCGATCACGGATGCGGTGTTTATGGCCACCATCTTGTTGTTCTTGGCTATGACCGTTATATCGTTCGTATAATCCGACGGATGGAACTCGATGGACGGATTATTGTCGACGAACTCCATCAGCTCTGCCGATCCGATGACGAATGATGTCACTATCTTGCGAGGATGTATCGTCTTCTTGCTGCCGTTGATGACACCGGCCTTGACCAGTTCCATCACGCCGTCGGAGAACATCTCCGTGTGGACACCGAGATTCTTCTTATCCCCGAATTCAGAGAGTATAGCATCAGGCAACATCCCGGTACCTATCTGTATGGTCGCTCCGTCATGCACGAGCTTGGCAGCGTTCCTGGCTATCGCTTTGACCGTGTCGTGATCGATGCCCTCGTCATCCAAGGGATGCTCCACTGGATAGTCCACCTCTATGAGCTGATCTATCTGTGAGGTGTGGATGAACGAATCCCCCAATGTTCTGGGCATCTGCCTGTTGACCTCTGCGATCACCACGTCCGCGGACTCGACCGCGGATTTCGTTATATCGACAGACGTACCGAGGGAGCAGAAGCCGTGAAGGTCCGGAGGGGATACCTGTATGACGGCCACATCGAGCTTTATCCTCCCGGTGCGGAACATGTACGGAAGCTCTGATGTGTATATCGGGGTGTAATCCGAATGGCCGTTCATCACTCCCCTCTCCACCTCTGAATCCATGTAGAAGGAGTTGATCCTGAACTTCTTCATGACATCCGGTTCGAAGAACGGGGAGGGCATGAACGTGAACGGTGTGCATATACGGTTATCGTGGAATGATCTCTTCTTAAGGAGATGCTCCACTATTATCCTCGGTCTGCTGCATCCTCCGCTTATGTATATCGTAGTGCCAGGCTTCACAAGGTCAAGCGCCTTACGGGGAGTTGACACTTTCTCCTCGTACTCATCCCTCCAATATGCCATGCTATCCCTCGCCGATTGAACGGCAAATAAGTTTATAATACCCGTTATAGGCCCCTGGAAGCCTCAATGGCCCAAACCATATCCTTGGCCAGGGAACGGAGGGCCTCACAGCCCTTCTTATCCTTCAGATAATCCCCCGGGCCCTTGCCCGCCAGTATCGTAAGGGGTGAGGAGCCGCATACCATCATGCGATTGCGGAGCATCCAACCCACCAACTCGTTGTAGGTGGACATCCCTCCGTCATGATCCTGCACCACAACAGCCCCGCCTACCTTACGTGCCAGAGGCTGGTCGCAGAACATGGATGCATACCCTACCCTTTCCAAAAGGATCTTCAATTGGGCGCTGCAGGATCCGAAGTACGAAGGGGACCCGAGGATTATGCCGTCGGCCTCGAGCATCATGCCCATGTACTCGTTCATCCTGTCATCCTCGTTTATGCACCTGCCGTCTCCGCGTATCTCGCAGCTGTTGCAGTTGTTACAGGGGTTCATCATATCCTCGTAGACATGCACCTGCTCGGTCTCAACGCCCTCCTTCTCCAGCTCATCCAGAACCACGTTGAGGGCGCCCCCTGTGTTGCCAAGAAGGCGGGGGCTCCCGTTGAAGGCCACGATTTTCATACGACCCCATCGTGGGATGCTGTTATTAATACAGCGGTCCCGACTGCCATGGTTTCACTATTGTTAAGAAATTGTTATATCCTAACATGCGCTGACAGACCAACATGCATATGTTAGAAATCAAAGATCTCCATGTTGAGGCCGGGGGCAGGGAGATCCTTAAAGGGGTCGATCTGACTATTGACGAGGGGGAGACCATAGCCCTCTTCGGACCCAACGGCTCCGGCAAATCCACTCTCATGGCTGCAATAATGGGATATGCATACTGCAAGGTCACCCGCGGGAGCATATTCTTCGAAGGGAAGGAGATAACCCACCTGCCGGTGGATGAGCGCGCGAAGATGGGGGTCGGCATGATGATGCAGAGGCCCCCGAACGTGGTGGGTGTGAAACTGGGGGATCTCATCAAGACCATAGCCAAGGATGATGAGGAGATCCTGAAGCAGGCCGGGGAATTCAGAATGGATAAGCACCTGGACAGGGACCTTAATGTGGGATTCTCAGGCGGCGAGATAAAGAGGTCGGAGATCCTGCAGCTCACGGCACAGAACCCGAAACTCATCCTGCTTGACGAGCCGGAGTCCGGAGTGGATCTGGAGAGCATAGAGCTCATCGGCGAGAAGATACACGATCTGCTCTACAACACGGAGCTGTGCGGCAGAGGAAGAGCAAAGGTCAACAGATGCGTCTCGGCCCTCGTGATAACCCACACCGGGCAGATACTGGATTACATAGGGGCCGACAAAGCCTACATAATAAATGACGGCCGCATACGCTGTTCCGGTCGCCCTACGGACCTGCTGAAGGAGATAAGGGAAAAGGGTTACAAGGAGTGCATATCATGCAGAATGGTGAAACTTCCATAAAGAAAGCCCTCGACAAGAAGGCTCAGTACGGACCCGATATCGATCTGAACAAGTACCGGGTCGTACGGGAGCAGAAGGTCATAGACAAGCTCGAAGACGCTCCCAAGGACATAAAGGAGCGAATGGAGTCGGTGGGCATAACCTCCTCCGAAGAGCATGAGCGCGACGGGTCCATAATGTTCATAGACAACAAGATAAGCCATTGCAGCAACAAGGCCCCGGAGGGCGTGGAGATCATGCCCGTTAAGAAGGCCATGGAGAAGTATGAATGGCTCAAGGACTACAGCTGGAAGCTGGTGAGCCCTGATAAGGATAAGTACACCGCCAAGACCTATGAGGAGGATGCCGACGGCACCTTTGTGAGAGTGAAAGCGGGCTATCATGTCAAGAACCCCATACAGGCCTGCATGATGCTGGGCACCGATAAGGGCATGCAGACCCTCCACAACATATTCATCATCGAGGAGGGGGCACATGCGGAGATGATATCCGGATGCACCACGGGATCCCATGCAGACGACGGTCTGCACATCGGGGTCTCAGAGATATACGTCAAAGAAGGCGCATACTTCTCCTATTCCATGATCCACAACTGGGGCCCGAAGACCTCCGTACGTCCCAGGACCGGGATACAGATGGAGAAGGATTCCAGGCTGATCAACAACTACGTGATACTGAATCCTGTGGCCACAGTGCAGTCGGCACCGACCGCATGGCTTAACGGAGAGGGCGCGAGCTGTCAGTTCAACACCATTTGCCTGGCACATCCCGGAGCGGATATAGACAGCGGGGGAACCGTCATCCTCAATGCCCCGGGCACCGGGGCGGAGATAGTCTCCAGGAGCATAACCAAGGGAGGGAGGATGATGGCCCGCGGGCGCCTGGTCGGCAACTCACCCCGCGTCAAGGCCCACCTGGAATGCAAGAGCATCGTGCTCCAGGACGGGGGTCAGACCCTTGCTGTCCCGGAGCTCGAGACGAGCTTCGCAGACGTGGACATGACCCACGAAGCGGCTGTCGGGAAGATAGCCAGGGATCAGATCGAGTATCTGATGACCAGAGGACTGTCCGAGGATCAGGCTGTAGGGATGATCATAAGGGGATTCCTGGTTGGCGGCATAAAGGGCCTGCCCAAGGAGCTGACGGACGAGATAAACGATGCGATAGAGAGATCTGATCTGGGTCAGTGATCCGTCTCGGTCCCGGGAGGATCGACCCTCTGCCCCATGGCACGCCTGTCCACTGCATGGAGGACGTTACCGTCCTCATCACGGAACGAGGTGTAAACGCCTATGGGGCCTCTGAGAGGATCTCTGACGAATACCACGCCCTCGTCTATGAATCGCCTGTGAAGATCATAGGGGTTGTCCACCCCGAGGATGATCCCCGTATCCACGCCGAAGATCTGGCTCTTCCTGAGTACCAGATAGAATCCCTTCCTTCCGACCACAGCGGTCTCTCCGTCATCTGATACCAGGTCCATCTTCAGGACCCTGTTGTAGAACCGGGAGGAGCTCCCTGTATCCCTCACAGGTATGAATGCTCCCGCCAGGCTCTCAGGCAGACCTTCCACTGTGTACTCGAAGGAACCTCCGCTAGGATCTCCCAAAGGCATGCTTCAAGAATACCGATTCCGCATTAAACAGATTCCGCCCCGCAACGACAAAACCTATTACCTGCAAGTCATACCCGGGAGCTGAAGGTGTCTGATTTGGCAAAACCGATGATCAGTGAAGACGGGTTCAAGCTCCAGGAGAGCCTTGATAAGATAAAGCACATCATAATCGTGCTCAGCGGCAAGGGCGGCGTAGGGAAGAGCACGGTCTCTGCCAACCTGGCAGCCACGCTGTCCATGAGAGGCTATCAGGTGGGCCTGATGGATGTGGACATAACAGGGCCCAACATCCCCAAGATGTTCGGCATAGAGGATGAGGGTCTTGATGTCCAGGGAGAGAAGCTCATACCCGTATCTGTTCCGCCATCGATGAAGATCATGTCCATGGCATTCCTTCTGCAGACCAGGGATACCCCGGTCCTTTGGAGGGGTCCTGTGAAGATGACCGCCATCAGGCAGTTCATAGAGGATGTCCGCTGGGGAGATCTGGATTATCTCGTCATAGATATGCCGCCGGGAACCGGGGACGAGGCTTTGTCCATCGTGCAGCTGATCCCGAAGGCGGACGGCATAATCATAGTGACGACACCTCAGGAGGTCTCGCTTCTCGATGCTCGCAAATCGGTGACCTTCTCTGCCCAGTCCCAGATACCCATCATCGGCTGGTGGAGAACATGAGCGGTTTCATATGTCCCCACTGCGGCGAGAGAACGGACATATTCAAATCCGGCGGAGGAGAGGCCGCTGCGAAGGAGCTGAACATGCAGTTCCTGGGCAAAGTGCCGATCGAGCCCGGCGTCGGTATTTCCGGGGACAAGGGCATGCCCATTGTCATCGATGATCCTGACTCGGAATCCGCGAAGGCTTTCGAGAGGATAGCGGACAGAGTGATCAAGACCGTGGAGATGAAATGAAGATCGGTGTGGTGGCCGAAGGGGACGACCTGTCGTCCCTGGTGGCTGAGGACTTCGGTCATGCGGAGTACTTCCTGATAGTGGATTACGACACCTATGACTACACTGTCGTGAAGAACGAATTCGCCAATTCCGTAGGCGCGGGCATGAAGGTGGCTGATGCCATAATCGGCTTGGGCGTGGATGCGGTGATAGTCGGAGGAATAGGCTCCCACGGATACGATAAGCTCAAGAATGCCGGCATAAGGGTGTCCTCGATGAGGAAGGTACCGTGGAAGAAGTGCTGGATATATTCAAGAGAAGAGAGGAGCAGCGCAGGAAGTTCCAGTGATCATACTCCGGTCCTGTTACCCCATATGATCTTGTGCAGCTGCGGCAGGACCCTCACCGGCAGCCGCCTTCCCAGGACGTCCTCCGCCAGCGGCTCAAGGTCCATGCCCCCCCACGGGGGAGAATATGCATTCGCATACGGGAGCGTACTTCTCCATCACTTCGATGGCGTAGCTCATGTCCGCATAATCGGCGAGTATGAACTTGAGCTGATCCTTCTCCCTGAGCAGGCCTATGTTATCGAACAGCATACGGTCCTGCATCCCGGAGCTGGGACATTTGATGTCCATGCTTATTATTATCCTGTCTGAAGAGGGGACCTTCGACAGATCCACAGAGCCGTTGGTCTCCAGGACCACTTTCTTGCCGTCGTTGGCCAGGACCTCCAACAGCTCCGGGCAGTCCTTCTGCAGCATGGGTTCCCCTCCGGTTACGCATATGTGCTCCTCATCCTCTGCCAATTCCCGGATGTCCCCGACGCTGAGCTCCCTGCCCCCTTCCATCGCATACATCGTATCGCACCATGAGCATTGAAGATTGCATCCCGTCGTCCTTATGAACAGGGTCGGGAACCCGATGGTCTTGCCCTCCCCCTGTATCGATCTGAAAATCTCACATATCTTCATCGGATCACTCGTACTCTATATCATCCCGGAAACCGGCTTCCTCGAATCCTTTGAGGCGAAGTATGCAGGAATCGCATCTGCCGCACGCCTTCTCCCCGCCTTCGTAGCATGACCATGTGAGATGGAGGGGCGCCCCCAGAGCTTTGCCCAGCTTCACGATCTCGGCCTTGGACATTTCGAGTATCGGCGTCTCTATCCTTATCGGTCGGCCTTCCGCGCCCGCCTTGGTGCCCGCTGAGAGCATCTTCCTGAAAGCTTCGAAGAACCCGGGCCTGCAGTCCGGGTATCCTGAATAGTCCACTACATTGGCACCTATGTATATCCTGTCCGCATCCACGGATTCACACAGTCCGGCAGCCACGGACAGCATTATGATATTCCTTGCTGGCACATAGGTATCCGGTATATCGGAGCCTATTTCCTCCCTGCCCTCCGGTATATCCATATCGGGATTCGTGAGAGCGGATCTGAACATGCTGAGGTCGATATCGACCACGACATGCCTTACCCCGTAATGCTCGGCGACCGCCCTGGCTGAATCCAGCTCACGGGAGTGCCTCTGGCCGTACCTGAAGCTTAGTGCGACGGCATCGCATCCCTCATCCAGGGCCTTGGCCAGTACCGTGGTCGAGTCCAAACCCCCGGAAAGAAGGACAACAGCCCTTACAGATCCTTTGTGCACCATGCGGTCTGCCCCCTCTCCTCATCCAGGCCGATGGCCACTCTTTTCACGTTGGAGGGGAAGCGAACATCCGCAACGAGCCTGTCGGCCAGCATCCGGGACATCTCCTCAGCTGTTGTGACAGGGACGTCCAGCATCCTCACGTCCTCCTCCGGGAAGACGTATCTTTTCCCGCATGTCAGGACCTCCACGCATCCGTCGGAGGACCTTATGCTCACATCCTTGGACTTGGCCGGCAGCAGGACCATGTGATCCATCTCGGCCGCGAAGGCCCGCAGCTCTTTCTTCAGGATCACGAAATCCATTATCATCCCGTCCTGACCTATGTCCCCTTCCAGCCTTAGCCTGAGTATGTAAGAATGCCCGTGGAGCCTGGAGCACTTCTCATGCCTGGGTATGAAATGGCATGCAGAGAATCTTATCCCTGAATGCCCGCCGTCTATCTCTATGATCATTTCCTTCCCTCCGTGAGTTTCATCGCCAACGCTATCGAATCCCTGTAATCCGTCTTAGCACGCGACGTGTCTACGTATATTCTCTCTGAGTTCACCAGGGGTGCCCCGAGCGCCGCCGCACCCCCTAAGAAGTGCAGGGCCCTGAATATTATGTTCCCCGATATGCCGTCCGGTGCTATTATCAGATCGGCTTCTGATGCCGCGGATTCCAGAAGGATCTCGGCATCATATGCGTCGTATCCCTTCCCCCTGAGAGCCTTCACGACCTCGCCTGCATCCTCTATGGTCCTGTCCACCATCCTGTGGCGACCCATATCCTCTGACCTGCCTCCGGACATGACCGCGATCCTCTCCCCCATGCCTATGCGCCTCATCAGGGATACTGTTCTGACTGCGATATCCACCTTCTGATCCACGGTCCATCCTTCATCGACTCCCACAGGTGCCAGGAAGAACATCTTCCCTCCCGCGGGCTCCAGGAGCACGCTTCGCTCCAAGTATGAAAGACCCAGCGCCCTCCTCAGCTTGGGCAGCAGCAGAGAGGACGACATGTTGCCGCGAACAGCGGCATCGATCCTTCCCGAGACCAGATCGGAGACCAGCTCATCAGCATCCCTGTAGACGATGGCGCCCATGGCCTCCGCACTGCTCTCAACGCAATCCGAGTCCGCACTGCTCCCGATACCGACGGTGACCTCGGGCAGTCCGCTTGCGATAAGTGACTCGGCGTTCCACATGCCTCTCTCCATGCTTTCCGCTTATTTTAATCCTGACTGAGGGGACCTTATCTCGTCTATTATGTAATCATCCCAGTTCCTTAGTCCCAGGGCTATCTCCGCCTCAGGAGGCGTCAGCACCGGCTTGGAGTATCTGGCTGAATCATCAAGAGCTATCCTGGGACATCCTGTTATGACGTACACATCCGCATCCGCATAGACCGACAGGGCATCGGGGCCTATCTCCGTCATTCTGACCTTGTATGCCTCCTTTCCCGCGGATACCGCTTTCCTGATAACGGAATCGGCGAGGGCTGTCCTGTCCTGCCCCTTCTTCGAGCAGACCACAATCAGGTATCTCTGTGCCGATCTGGCTCTTTCAATGGCAGCGAATCTCCTCCTCAACAACCGGTCCTTGAGATCGGCGATCCGCCTGTGCTCTCCCGTTATCGGATTGAGAACCGTCACTTCAACATCCGTGCCCAAGGCGGCGGCCAGCGGATGGAAGTCCCCCTCTCCGATGAAGAGGATGTGCTCCGCCTCGCCGGGCATGGCGCTGCTGTTGCAACCGAGAGCCTGCCCCGGACAGAGTATCCTGGCGTCGCCCCCGGAGACCAGAACCTCCTTGCCGGCAGCCTCCAATATCTCTCTGGCTCTTTTGATGCCCGGTACATATTGCACTGTGGCCATCAGGCCCACCTTATGCGGGAGGCTGTCCGCGATCGCGGAGACATGAGACCCTATGTCCCCTTCGTAGAATGCCTCCACGTACATCACGTCCGGGTCGTCCCCCTGAGACGGTATCGGGGAATGACCGAAATGCACCAGGGCATCCGCGGTTCCCCTGTACTCGAATATATCGCAGGCCCCGTAGCACGGGTCGCCTACTATGAAGAATGATGCGCCGGTCCTCTCCGAAAGTCTCCGGGAGACCTCGATCGCTTTGGATTTGAGGCCCTCCGGGAATTGGAGAGCTACGCGCGCGTAACCTCTTGATATTATCCAATCAGCTGCTTCGTCCAATCTGAGATCGAACATCGCTCAGATAACGAGTTCCTTGCCCTTCTCTATCGAGACGTAGCAGGGCGTGGGGTACTTCATGGAAGCTTTCCAAAGGGCGATCTTCGCTGACTTGAAACCCTGGGGGTTGCAGTAGATCGTCATTATGGTCTGATCGGATTTCATCCTCGCGGCAGTTCCCACATTCTTACCGAACGCATTGCGCATTCCGCTGGAGACACGGTCGGCACCTGCTCCGGTGGCGAGCTTGTTCTCCCTGAGAACGATGTGGGGATAGACATTGACCTTGAGGTGATAGTTGGTGCTCCCTACTTCCTTGGACAGGAGTCTGTTCGCGGCGATACGGCCGGCCTCCAATGCGGTGTGCCTGACCTGAACGTGATTCTTGACCCTGAGGGTAAGAACGACAGGGAAGTCTGTGTTCAGGTTGCCCATGTCATATTGGCTAATCCTGTTGTTGGGGACTCCACCCATGTATTTTCTGCGGGTGTAGGCCTGACCTTTTACCTGTCTGTACATTACTGCGGGCTTTCTTGCCATGATATCACCGTTGTTTGAGCGAGAGCAGACAATCCCGAGATTGTATTTAAAGACTGTTGCACCCGCGGATACACAACAAGCCCTTCCATACCCAACACCGATATAATGGTTGTGCCGACGCGCGCACGGACAATATAAATATAATCTTGACAGACGTACGGTTTCAAAGGGAAGGGAGGGTGCAGAATGAGCAAATTCACAGTGAATATCGTGCCAAAGGGCGACGATAAAAGGATCCCGGTGAAGCTGGCGGGTCAGATTATGGTGGGTATGCAGGACCTGCTGTACCGCATCGGCGAATATGTCATGTCCGAAGAGCTTAGGGCTCAGGGCCCCATCGACCGGGGCCTTCTGTCCAAATTCACATTATACATAGACTCCGCGGGCGGGATGGGTCTGAAGGCCACCTCGGACAGGCCTGAGACGAGAGGCTACGGCAACATAGTGGACGATGCTTTGGGATTGCTCGAGAGGACCATGGACGCCCTCGGCAGCGGCATAGGCGGATACTGGATGGATGATCACTATTCCAACCCCTTCTACAGGAACTCCGTGATATACGACATACTGGCACTTGATGAGTGCCTCAGGGAGAGCGAGGGCTACGCCCTTGTCTACGGTTCCGGCAAGACAAAGGAGTTCGGAAGACCCAATAAAGAAAAGCTATCCGCCTTCATCAGGGACAGAGGTATGACCGGGGAGGGGGCCGCCATAGGCATTATGCAGAGCATCCCCTCGAAATCCAGGAAGAGCCCGGTGAGCCTGAGTCAGGGGAAGAGTTCCGTAAGGCTCAGGTTCGCAGACCCGTCATACGATGACATCGTGGCCGGCCCGGTGGAAGTGCGCGGCATGCTCCGCTACAGCGACGACAACACCATACTGGACGTATCCGGCGCCAAGAGACCGGAGCCGCTCGTGACGGTCGCCTTCCGCAGGATGGTATCCGTCAACGGAGATGTTGAGCTGAGAGCCCCCGTAGAGGCCTCCGTTTCCTATCAGGGAGATTCCTGGATGCTCAAGAACGAGGATCTGGGCATAGTGATATCAAAACCGGATTGGGATTCTGCGGTGCAGTCCTTCCACGACTACTTCGTCTTCCTGTGGGTACACTACACCCAGGGCGCCGTCGGCGATTTCGGGGACGAGGAGAAGGAAGTCAGGGAAACCCTTATGTCCCTGGTCGTATGAATGTGAGTATATGGCCAAGAGACGCGTAACCAAGAAGGCGGCTTCACGCATAGCGGAAGAGCGCATGTCGGCCCTCGCGGAGATGTCGAAGACGGCCGCCCGCAACGGCATGGATGAAAGGGCCGTAAGGTACGTGTTCATCGCCAGGATGATAAGCCAGAAGACCAGGACGCCGATGCCCGAGGGCTTCCGTTTCTGCAAGAAATGCAATACGCCGTTCATCCCGGGAAGGAACTGCAGAGTGAGGCTTTCCGGCGGCAGGATCGTGACCACTTGCGAAAGATGTAATTCTGTGAAGCGTATGCCATACTCAGTGGAGCGGTGAATATGACCGAGAAAGAAGCCAAGAAGGAACTGATGCGAAGGAGCAAGGACCTGGATCCTACAGTGCACGTCGGGAAGGACGGGCTTAAGGAATCCGTGTTCCAGGAGATAACGAATCAGTTGAAGAAGAGCAGGCTCGTGAAGGTCAGGCTCCTGCCCGCAGCCGATATGGCGCCGACAGAGATGGCGACGGCCATTGCCGAGGCCACGGATTCCGTGATCGTCGACGTGCGCGGCAGCATAGCGGTCATCACGGATGCCAGGACCTGGCGTTCCCTCTGCGAGAAGAAGGTCTGAGCGATGCTTGACGTTAACATTATTAGAAAGGACCCGGAGAGCATCAGGATGATGCTGGCCAATAGGAACATGGACGACGGCGTGCTCAACCGGTTCCTGGAGGCGGACGGAGAATGGAAGGTCCTGATGGACCAGGGCAACCGCCTGAGGCAGGAGAGGAACACGGTATCGGCCGAGATCCCGAAGCTTGGCGGCGAGGAGAAGAAGAAACGCATCGATGCCATGAAGGTCGTATCCGAGGAGATCAAGAGGATCGAGGCAGAGGTTGAGAGGCTCGCCCTCGTAAGGGATGAATGCGTGCTCAACATACCAAATATACCTCATCCCTCCGTGCCGGTGGGCAAGGACGCCAATGATAATGTCATCGTCTACACATGGGGCAACATAAGGAAATTCGATTTCAAGCCCAAGGAGCACTTCGAGATCGGCGAGGACCTTGACATAATAGACTTCGAGAGAGGCGTGAAGGTCGCCGGCAGCGGGTTCTATGTCCTGAAGGGGGACGGTGCCAGATTGGAGAGGGCCCTGATCAACTATTTCCTGGATGAGAACAGAAAACGGGGCTACAAGGAGGTGTTCCCTCCTGCGGTCGTTAACACGAACTCGGTCACGGGCACCGGCCAATACCCCAATCTCAAAGAGGATATGTACCATATAGAGAAGGATGACCTGTGGCTGAACCCCACGGCAGAGGTCCCGGTCACCAATCTGCATTATGATGAGATACTGGAGAGAAGCCAGCTTCCGATACAATATACGGCATACCTGCCTTCTTTCAGAAGAGAGGCGGGAAGGCACTCCGATACCCGGGGCATAATCCGGGTCCATGAGTTCAACAAGGTGGAGATGGTCCGCTTTGTAGAACCCGAGGGATCCTTCGATGTCCTTGAACAGCTGAGAGGCGACGCGGAATCCCTGATAAGAGGTCTGGACCTCCCGTACAGAGTGCTTCTGCTGTGCACGGGGGACATGAGCTTCTCCTGCGCCAAATGCTACGACCTGGAACTGCATGCGCCCGGCAAGAACGCATGGCTGGAGGCATCCTCGTGCTCCTGTTTCACGGATTTCCAGGCCCGGAGGACCAAGATAAAGTACCGCCCCGAGCCCCATCTGAAGAGCGAGTTCATCCATACCCTCAACGGGTCCGGGATGGCTCTGCCCAGGACGATGGTGGCCATCCTCGAGAACTACCAGAACAAGGACGGGACGGTTACGGTGCCTGAGATCATCAGGCCTTATATGGGCGGACAGGAGACCATCGGGAATTAGATGTCCATGCTTTCCAGGCGGTTTATGAGGTCGGCGGCCCCCACGGATCCGCCCTCTCTGATGAGCCTGCTCCTCAGATCGTCCTCGCCTATCCTCAGTGATGATGAGGATATGCCGTACCTGCGGGATACGTAGGCTTCCATATATGCGCCCATAACATCGAACAGCTTTATTGTCGGCCCGTCGGTTACGCCGTGCACCGGATCGTCTTTGAACCGGAACGGGTCGAATATCATGAATTTGAACTCGTCCCTCCATTCCTCCGGCAGAAGAGGCATGATCTCCGACCTCACCGAATCCGTTTCATATTCATTCAGAAGCTCTGCGAGACCGCTTACGTTCGTCTTGACCGGGGATATGACGTCCTTCGTGAGCACCTCGGGCAGATCGTGGAAAAGGGCAGTGAAATAATCGTTGTACTTCTGCCTGGGGCCGGTCCCTCTGTCCAGGTCATGAAGGTATGTCATGTTGGACACCATCAGCGAATGCCCCAGGACAGTCGTCTGAGGTATCCGGGGAGTCCGGGTCCATCTCTGCTGGAACCGCAACTGGCCTATCATATTCGTGAAATCCATGGCTGAACCGCCCAGCAGTATGTCCCTTACGCCGACGAGTTCCTTGTGCATCTCGACCTCGGACCTTATCGCTTCCCGGGTCTTCTCTATGCCTATGAAGGACCTGTTCATATCAGATATCAGGTCGAACTCCCACTTGGTAGCCAGATAGTGAGCCCCTCTGATGATGCTCTCCTCCAGTCTTTTGCGGTCGGACCGTATGTAATCCTCGAACCTCCGCCTGAACCCGGTTTCCATGTCCGGAGCCGTGTTGTCGAATTCGGAGAGAACATACTCTGCGATCTCTTCCGACCGCTCCTTCTTTATCTTGTGGAATATCTCCGGCTTCAGATCCGTCAGTGCCGTTCTCTGTATGAACGAGAACATGCAGTACTCTATGATCCTCGTCCAATCCACGTGGGCACCCGAGTCCTCCTCCTTCTTGCCTATGTACCACGCTATGGCGACCTTGTGCGCCTGCTTGTCCAGCTCCGTAAGGTCCATTGGCCGGAGGTGGTCGTTCCACCTGTGCATATTTGCGGCATCGAAGAACCTGAAGATCAGATTCATGTTTAGAGCCCTGTCGGAATCGGACATGAATCGTACAGTGACTGAGACAAAGTTAAATGTTTTTGGTAAGCGGTTTGAAGAGGGCCCTGAAAGGACCTTCTTAACCGTTGATGATACCGCCAACGATCTGGCTTATGCTGATTATCTTCGCATCCTCGGATGCGGAAGACGCTTCTACGGCTTTCAGCTGACCGAGGAACCCGTCGCCCCTCGCATCAGTTATCTTCTTGGCCGCGATCTGCGCGTCTATCTTGGCGGCTGCGTACCTAAGCGCATCGGGCACTTTGCCCTCGCCTTTGAAATTAGAAGCCCTGCTCACGGGTTTTGTGACGTGTGCAACTGTCTTCTCTCCGATCTTGTCTTTTTTTCTTGAACAGATTTTTAAGTTTGTCGCCGATGCCCATTTTTATCCCTCTTGTGTACCTTTATCCGATATGTCCTTCACGAAATACATCAGAGCCACTGACATCCATATCATGACGGTTCCGATTCCCATGATCACAAGGGAAACGGTCTCGCCGATATCGTATGCACCGATGTATCCCGCAGTCCCCAAGAGAAGGACGGCAAATCCTGCTATGGCAAGTGCCAATCCCGCCTTCTGGTTCTTGGACATCCATTGATTAGCACAATTTCCATCGTTTATATTTGTTACTATATAGCCACACGCAATAACCGATGTATGTTCCGGACATCTGGATGAGCGTGCTATCCTTAATATTTCGAAGACGTTGCGGGTTGTATGAGAATATCCCGAAGGCTCGAATCCATACCCATGTCGGGAATAAGGAAGATGTTCGATCTGGCGAGACCGGACAGCATAAACCTTGGACTGGGCGAACCGGACCTTGATCCCCCCAAGGAGGCTATAGAGGCGATGGCCGAGGCCTCCCGAGCAGGGTTCAACAAGTACGGTCCCACGGCAGGCATAATGCCCCTCAGGAAGGCCGTGGCGGAACGCTATAAGCCCTACGGCATAGGCGGAGAGAACGTCATGATAACGCCCAGCGGGTCAACGGCCCTGCTGGAGGTGTCACAGGCGCTCATAGACCCGGGAGATGAGGTGCTGGTCCCCAGCCCCGGATTCGTGATATACGGGCCGCACACCAAGCTTGCCGGAGGAAGGCCTGTGGAATACCGTTTCGCCGGCAAGGATTTTCAGCCGGATATTGAGGACATAAAATCAAAGATAACCGAAAAGACCAGGATCATGTATGTGAACAACCCGTCCAATCCGACGGGTTCTGTCCTGAGCGGGGAATCCTTCCGGGCCCTTTGTGATCTCGCCGATGACCACGGGATAACCGTAGTGTCTGACGAGGTCTATGACTGCTTCGTGTACGAGGGGGAGCATCGGTCGTTCCTGTCGAGACTGGATACCGCCGTCGTCGTGGGAGGTTTCTCCAAGATGATGGCTGTCACAGGTTGGAGGATGGGCTTCCTGATCGCTGACGAAGGCATCATGGACGCCATGGTGAAAATGCAGTACCACGTATGTGCCAGCCCCAATATGCCGGCCATGTACGGGATCCTCGCCGCCCTGCCTGGGATAGACGATTACCTCGAGAGAGCCAGATCCGTTTTCAAGAAGCGGAGGGACCTTATAGTGAAGAGGATCAGCAACATAGATGGGATGAGCATACGAACCCCCGAGCGCATTCTACGCCTTCCCGTCATACGATCTTGACATGAGGTCGGCGGACCTGAGCCTTCACCTGGCGGAGAACGGCCTGATATGCTCTCCCGGTTCCGCTTTCGGGACGTACGGGGAAGGGCACCTCAGGTTCTCCTATGCAGCGGACGAGAGCAAGATAGAGAGGGGAATGGACATATTGGCCGAAACGATCAGCAAATTGAGAGGAAAAACACTATGACAAACAATAGAAAGACCGTGAAGAAAGAAGAGCCAGAGACCCGGGTGGAGATCAACCTGAGACCGGGGAGATAAGTACCGTATTCAATGACGAGGAGATGGTGGCACAGAAGCAGCTTTGGGACAAGAACCCGAAGAGGACCATGGCCATGAGAGACCTTTGGTACGATGATATGAATCAGAGTTTGGATGAGGACTCATCCATGAGCCCCGAGGCGAGAAGGGAGATGGCATTCATGATGGCGACCAACAGCGTACTGGACATCGTCATGGAGGCACTGCCGGAGGATCTCGCCATGGAACTTTCATTCTGCCTTGACAGCACATTGGGTCTGGCTATAGTGAACAGGAGCAACGGTGTGGACCTTATGGAAGAGTACTACAAGGCCCTTGAAGTACTGAAGAGGGAGGATTACGGCTCCGATGACGAGTTCGAAAGGGCCATCCAGGCCCTCGAAGAGCATTGGTGGTCCATAGGGCAGCCTGCTCTGAAGATGAGGAGCGCCAACGACTCCATCATCGAGGCCCTGGGCAAGTACGGGCTGAACGAATGAACGGAAGGATCATACGGGCATCCGCCCCAGGCAAGCTCATCGTGCTCGGTGAACATTCGGTCGTCTTCGGGAAACCCGCTCTGGCACTTGCTATAGATCGCAGATTCCGGTGCGATATATGCCCCGGATCGGGCATACTCCTTAACGGGGCGGGCATATCGCCAAGACTGCATCCCCACATCGACACCATCCTCCGGAGAAGGAACATCTCCGATCTGAGGATAGAAACGGAAAGCAGAATACCTTCCGGCTCCGGGCTGGGATCATCCGCCGCCCTTTCCGCAGCCCTAATAGGCGCAGTACGGCTGATGAGGGGCGAAGCATGCGGAGAGGAGGCCCTGGCTCTGGAGGCCTTTGAAACGGAATATGAGGTTCAGGGAAGGGCGAGCCCCATAGATACATCCACGAGCGTTCACGGCGGCGGTGTCGCCGTGAACTGCCCCGAAGGATTAGGAACGCCTATCTGGCACATATCCAAAGGAGGCAATTCTTGGACTGTTTCCGATATACCGGTACCGGAGATGACATTCGTTGTGGGATATACGGGCATCAAGGCAGCCACAGGACCGCTTGTGCAGAAGGTCAGGAAATACAAGGAGAGCAACCGTTTCGCCTCAGACATCATAGACGAGATAGGTGAGGTCACACGGGACGGAATGAGAGCTGTCTCGAATGATGACAAGGACCTCCTGGGTGAGCTGATGACCCGGGATCACAAGCTCCTCTCGATACTGGGGGTCTCCTGCAGAGAGCTGAACAAGCTTGTGGACGCATCCTTGGAATACTCATACGGCGCGAAGCTCACCGGCTCCGGAGGAGGAGGGAGCATGATAGCCTCACTGACGAGCCGGAGAAGGTCTGCAAAGCCATAGCTCTCAGGGGCGGGGAGCCTTTCATCGTAAGAACTGGGGCTCCCGGCGTCTGCGCTGAATTCTGTGAATTATAGAAAGGTTAAAGGTGGCGGGCACAAGGCCCGCCTTTTATCGCTCAGATCAGGTCCTCGAACCCTTCGACTACCTGGGGGAACTTCTCCTTGACCACCTTCAGGAGATTGTATACGTTGACCTCCTTGATGTCAGAGTCCTGGATCAGCATAACGAGCTCATCGATGGTTTTGTCGTCGAGCTCCGCCAGCCTCTCTTTGGCCATGAAGTTCCTGTAGAGCTTGTCCTCCATCCTGTCGCGCCACATCTTCTCGTAGGGCTTCAGGGCCTCCTTGGAGAAGTCGTTCTTCTTGGCGCATTCGGTGAGGACCTTCCCCGCGTACATTCCTGTCCTGCATGCGTGACAGATGCCGCCGCCGGTGATAGGATCTATGATCCTTGCGGCATCCCCCACCAGGACAAGATTGTCCGCTATGGCCTCATCCAGGCCGGGATTCGTGGAGACGATGCCTCCCACTACCTCGAGGATCTGGCCTTTGCTGAGACGCGGGTCCTCGGCTATGAACTTGTCAAGATAGTGTTTCGGATCGGCGCCGAGCTTGCACTTGGTGCCCTGCACGCCGAGACCTACGTTGGCTATGTTCTTCCCTTTAGGGAATATCCATACGTAGCCGCCCGGTGCGGGGGAACCTATCACGAACTCGCAGTACTCCGCATCGATATCGATGTTGGTCATCCTGTACTGCAGGCAGGTCACTATGTCGGATAACTTCACGACCGTGTCCATGCCGGCCCATCTTGCCACCTGGCTCTCGAAACCGTCTGCGGCTACCACGCACTTGGCATAGATCTCGATGGGCTCGCCCATGCTCTTCGCCTTCACTCCGACGAGCTTGCCCTTCTTGTCCTTTATCACCCCGGTGCAGCCCGTACGCATCATTATCTCCGCACCGGCCTCTGCGGCCATGGCAGCGAGATGCTTGTCGAAGAGGTGCCTCTCCAGAACGTATCCCACTTCGGATCCGGCCTGGCTCTCGTCCAGCTTGAACTTGTGTCCGCTGGGGGATTTGATTATGGCTCCGACCATGTCCGCGCATATCCATGCGGGGTCAGGCTCTATGCCTACCTCGGTAAGCCATTTCTTGGAAACGCCCTCGGCGCATCTCAGGGGCGCCCCTATCTCTGCATCCTTCTCTATCATTATGGTCTTCAGACCGCCCTCGGCGCAGTACTTGGCAGCCATGCTGCCGCCCGGGCCGCCGCCGACGACTACTATGTCACAGTCGTATCTCTTGGCAGACATTCAGGCCCCCTCCTTGGAAAGTGCGCCCACAGGGCAGATCTTGATGCATCTCCCGCAGAGATTGCATCTGTCGTTGAATTCCAATATGTAATCATTCAGATATATCGCGTTCTGGGGGCACGACCCGGCGCACCCTCCGCAATGCAAGCATTTGTCGTAGTTCACTTTCATTCTCATACCTCACACATCGGGCTTCTGATCGTCGGGTACTATCATCGCATCTTCCAAAGCCTTCGCTTCTGCCTTGTTCTTCGCCTTCCATTCAGCCAACGGGATGGAGAACTTGGCCTCCACCTCCTTCCGGAACTCCGGGCCGGAATTGAAGGCGCAGAACGGGATCACACGCAGATCCGGCGTCACGTAATGAATGGCGCAGCGCTCTACCCTCTGGATATCGTAATTGTAGGAGTCCTGGAAGTGCATCCCTCCGATGAACATCATCTTCCACGAGAAGGCAGCAAGGTTCTTCTTCGACTTGCTGCTCATTATGTCCCCCATCACCTTGAGGAATTTTCTCTTCGTGAGTCCTTCAGGCATCCTGTCCTCATGTATGCATCTGCCCATAAGCCTGTATGCCTTCAGAAGATAGAGCTTCTTGAAAATTGATCCCTCGGCTTTGTCCGCCAGATCGTCGAGTCCCATCACAAATTTCTCCACATCGATGAATCTGGGCAGAGGCGTCACGTTTCCCTTGTCATCCTTGAAGAGATATGTCGCCAGCCCGCAGTGGGGGTGTGTGGTGAACGTTATCTTATGGTCTCCCATTATAACGGATGCGAACTTGGAGAGGGGTGCTACCACAGGGACCGGGTACCAATCGTCCCTCGTGGTGTATCCTGTCTGATCGCTTACCGCATTCACAAGGTCGGGCAGTGTGAACCTTCCGATCTCGAGCTCCTCTTTTGTTATCCTGCCGGTGAACGCCACGGGCTGGAAGTTCACGCCGCGTACGACGTCCGCGTTATCGAAGGCGAACTTCACGATGTCCCCGACCTGATGGTCGTTGACACCTTTCACAACAGTCGGGACCAGGACAACGGAGGGTTTGTGCTCCAGCTTCCTGACGTTATCCAGGACCTTCAGCTTCACGTTGAACATCTTCCTGTCCCTGGCCTGTATGTAGACATCGTCGCTTACACCGTCGAAGGACAGGTATATCGTGTTGAGTCCCGCGTCCGCTGCCGCCCTGAGAAGCTCAGGGTCCTTAGCGAATTCCAGACCGTTCGTTGCGACCTGCACCTGAGCAAATCCCATCTCCTTTGCCTTGCCGATGACCTTCACGAAATCAGGATGTATCGTGGGCTCCCCTCCGGAGAACTGGACCGCGGTGCATTTGATGGGCCTCTCGCTTCTGAGCACCTGCATCATGGCCACTATCTCATCGTATGAGGGCTCATAGACGTAACCTGCCTGGTTCGCATTGGCGAAGCATATGGGGCAGTTCATGTTGCATCTGTTGGTGAGATCGATGTTGGCGAGAGAGGTGGAAGAGTGCAGATCCACCCTGCGGTCGCCTATCATGAAATGGACGTTCTCCTCAGAACTCTCCTTGGGGTTTATCAGACCTATCCCGTCTGTGGCGAATCTCTCGCTCCGGAGATACATCTCCGCGTCAGACCAGATCAGGTTATCGAACTCCCCGTGCTCCGGGCAGGTCTTCTTCGCATAGACCTTATCGCTCTTCTCGTAATATTCCGCGACCAGAACCTTCCCGCATTCGGGACACAGAGATTCGGTCTTTTTGGGCAACCCCTTCTCAGGAGCGTATTCTTTTGTTGTAGAAAGCATGGTACCCTTCCTTTCTACACAGATGCCGTTTCTTTTATAATGCTTTACCCGTGCGGTAAGAGACCCACTGTGCACACGGGGGCTAGGTTTTGCGCTAAGTTAGCATAATGGTAAGTCTTCCCTTATATCCCTCTGTTCCGCCAAAAGCATACTCATGAAGAGAACCTCGTCCATGCGCGGTAACAGGAACGGCAGCATGCCCTTCGCCCTCATTGCCGTTACACTCCTTCTGTTGGGATCGGTCTACGGCGTGATCTACATCTCCATAGAGAACGCCGAGGACGACACGAAGAACATAGAACGGGATATCATCGCCTTGGATGATGCGGTCATCGCCACCGAGCTCGATATAGAGGCGCGCCTAGGTATGATGCTGGGGGAGATCAGCCGGGGGGAAAGGGACACTGGCAGAGAGATGCGTCGCGTTCGATTCCATGACGGCGGAGCTCATAGGCTCCTATCCCAGGATAGAACGCGGCGTCTCCGTTACGATTCTGGACAGCAGTATCGGCCTGAGAGTGGAAAAGCTCAGGGTTTCTGATGACCCGGGCACAGGGTCCGCTCCGTCCTTCCTGCGGGCCACAGGCTATGTGGATGCGAGATTCGATTCCAACAGCGGCACGGCGGAAAGAAGGCTGGAGATAAGCGCCGACGGCACATCCGGACTCCCGCTCCTCATAGAAAGCGGGTCCGCGTTCCAGCTCTCCCTGGAAGGCGATGAGTCGGCCCTCACTCAGCTTATGTCATACCAGCTGACATCCCTGGCCCAGACCAGGGTGCTGTCGGGCTACGGGTCCTTTAATGCGTCCGGCAGGACCGGGACCTCATCCATAATCACCGAGGCGGATGTCCTCAGGGCATACAGGATATCCGTCTCCCTGATCGAGTCCGTGTGCTTCAGGGACACCGGGGACGGGAATGCGCTTATGGAGACCTCGGATAAGTTCGATGCCGCCGATTACATATCCGGCAGCTATGTGGAGATCGATCTGTGCCAGATATTCGCCCAGACCCTGATATCCATGCTGGATGCCCTGATAATCCAATGGATGCAGTACTTCATGCTCACCGATGTGTCAGATGTCTTCGACACCGTGAACGATCTCGTCAAGAAGGGATGGACCGCCATCGTCTCATTCTTCAACGGAACGACTGAATCAGAAACCGTAAGGGAGCACCTCAGGACGATCATGGCTGACCGGGGGATCACCGAGAAAGATTACAGATGGCTCATGAAGGGCGAGAATTACATCTTATCCGTCCCGGAGGGAAGCTTCGAAGCGAGGGCGGGCAACTCCGCGGAGACGGTTCACATACCCGCTATGCGGATCCCTGTTCCCTATCCTGAGTCGGACGTGGTGTCCTGGTCAGGATGGGATTCCTTCATGGACGAGTACCGCGGGGACAGGAACGAGATAAGAGAGATGCTGAAGGGCTTCGTGAAATCGATGGCCCTCGACCTGGCCGGCATGTCCGGTCTGAATGTGATAAGGGTCCGCTGCGATCCCACAGATGATGTCCCCTTCGCGAGAACCCTTGAGACGGCGATAAACGCCGCCATGAACGGGAGCTCCGATCTTCTGGTCGGATCTGCGGAGAGGACGGTCCGGTCAGGGGAGATCACGGATCCCCTGTACGCTGCCATGTACGAGAAGATAAGGTCCCAGTCCGGACCGCTGTTCAGGAAGGGGGAGATAAACGGGAATATACAATCATCCCTCAGATCCGGCATAAGCTCCTACCTTGCCGCGAATTACGGGGAATCCCTCGACCCCGGGCTTGTGGATGACATAATCAGCACCTGCGATACGGCCGGCGCGGAGAAGGAGATGAATGCCCGGATGTCCGCCGAGATAGATTCCCGCCTCACTCTTTTCGAGGGGACGCTGGGGAACATCTCCAAGGACTCCGGGTCCTTCATGAGAGGGATCATGTCCGCCATAATGGCGGAGGGCATGTCTGTAATCGACATAATTCCGCATATAAGGAACAGAATGCTCGACGTCTACAACCAATCCGCAGAGAACATCGGCCTGATCCCGGGATCGGGCATCACGGACCTGCCCGGCGATGACTCGTTCATGCTCCGTGACGAGGGGAACGAGACCTTCTCGGAAAGCATATCCGTGGAGGACTGGGGGAAGATAGACGTCAACATACTGCAGCCCAAGAACAATCCCGGAGGATGCATGCACTACGTGGGATTCGGCAACCACCGGGCCGCTTCCTACTCTGCCTCCTTCGTGATCTCGCTGAGCGGGGTGCTCGGTTACAGAGCGACCTCATCCTCGGACCTGTCCTCGGCCCTGGGGGTCTCCGACGGGGAATTCTCCGGCACCGTGAATCTGGGCACGAAGATGGAGATAGTCTGCGTAAGCGGGTGGCCTTTGGCAGGAGTGAGCTACAGGTCGAGCAACACATTCATATCGGACGCCTGGGCCGCCATCCTTGATCTCGCAGAGCCCCTTATGGGCCCTCTGAAGGAATTCTATTCCGCCATAAAGGAGATCGCCTCCGCCTGCGGAAAAGCGATCCTGGAGATATCTAGGATGATGACGGAGCTGGTGCAGAGGCTCTACGATGCCCTCATGCCCGTAGTGGATGCCTTCAATGAGCTGGTATCCAAATGCTCTGACGTACTGGCTGGTGTCTGCGTTTCCGTGATAGATCTGGGAATCGCCAATCAGGCGGTCAAGCTGGAGCTCTTCGGTCTGACTCTGACTCTGAAGACTCAATTGGCCACTCTTGTGAAGAATACCAAGAACATACTGTCGATAACGCTCTCGAAGGAGAATGGCGATACTGGGTTCTCAGCCACCATGAACCTGAAGAAGACGGGGGATGAGTACAGCTTCGTATGCAACGGCTTCGCATACGGGAAGGACTGGCGGGTTGAGGCCTCTGCGGACCCTTTCATGAAGGGAGACAGGCTTCTCGGGATCGACGGGCATGTCCGGGGCGTGGAGTTCAGCGCTTCTGTGCCGGAGCTCGTGCAGTACAGGCAGATAGAGACGAGGCTCTCGGATATGCCCGGTATCGGGACCGTGCTGTCAAACATACCCGTGCCTCTCCCGGGATACAAAGGAAGCTTCGATCTGGGTCTGTGCCTCAAGTACGATCTGCCCCTGAAGAGGGCACTGGTCATAAACGAGTTCGAATCCAATCCTGCAGGGGATGATGCGGGCAATGAATGGGTGGAGCTCTACAACGCCTCCGGCAAGACGGTCGACCTGCAGGGCTACTCCCTCTACCCGGGCAGCGGAGAGCTCAAGGGGAAGGTCCTGGGAAGCATCATCCTCTCCGGGAGGCAGGACGGTCATAGGCTTCGAGAAACAGGCCCTTAATAATTCCAAGGGCGCCGTCTCCAACGGCGACTGCGTGATACTTGCCGACCCTGACGGCAACATCGTCGACAGGACCCCTTTCAAGACAGACCAGGACAACAGCGAATTCACTTGGCAGAGGAGTGTCGATGCAGCGACTGTCTGGAGCTACATGAAGGGCTCACCGGGCACGAGGAACGGGGGTTCGATACCCGGTGGCCTTCTGATGAAGGTGTTCATCATCGAATGCATAAAGAATGCTGCGGAGAAGGCGTTCTTCGAGATGGGGAATAAGATAAAATCGGTGGACGATGTGGCAAGATACCTCGAGAGAGTGATGGAGCTGGCCATAAACGACCTCATATCCTCCGTGGCCGGCATCATAGTGGATGCATACTTCTTCATCGAGATGGAGCTCACTGACATAGCCGAGACCCAGCATTACGGGCTGGAAGTCGCGATCGGTACGGGGCCCGAGATGGTAGAGGCGGCCCTCAGGTGGCTCATCGGGCAGATAGGCGTCATGACGAAGTATGTGGGCAATCCTGCCGGGATCGACCCGGTGAACATACTTACAGACGGGATATACATCAGAACCACCGTCTACGCAGGGATATCAGCCCCGAAATTCCTGAATGCGGGCGGGGAGACGCAGGTGGAGGTGGGGGTCTCCGTCAGCGTGAATCTTTCCGCCGTGTGCACGATCCTCGGGATGGAGAGAGGAACATGGAAGGCCGAGATAGGCGTGGTCATGAGAGACCTCCCGTCTGAGATGGTGCCACCCGCCCTGAATGCGGACAAGGATAAGATGTCCGATCTCTGGCTCTTCAAAGCCCAATTCAGCAGGTACGATCCGTGAGGCTCTCGGGAACCTTCGGGAAAGGAGTACCAAAAAGAACGGCCGCTCTCAAAACCTTTATAGGGCGCACATTATAGCCTCGGTCATATGGCCGCTAAGAGTCTGAAGATCCCCACCGTCCTGAGCTCAGACGAGTTGTTGGACAAAGCGTTCGGCAGGGCATCCAAGGTCACAATTAACGGCACAGATGCGTTGGACAAGATGAAGAAGACCACCCTGGGCAGAGTCACCGCCATAGGGGACATAATCAAGGACACGCTGGATAAGTACGTCGATACCTTCCCGCGCATCGAGAAGGAAGAGGACTTCTTCCCTGAGCTCGTGAACCTTGTTGTCGGTCTCGACCAGTACAAGAAATCCCTGGGAGCCGTGAGATGGGCATCCAACAGGACTGAGATCCTGAGAAGCGAGGCACTGAGGAAGATAAGGAGGTCCAAGGACCCCCGGTACATCGATATGGCCCGCAACGAGTTCTACGGAAGGATATCCTCAGTACTAAGGCAGATCTCCCGGGATCTGCTTTTTCTGCAAAGTGCCAGAGATAAGATAAGGAAGCTCCCCTTCGTCAGTGCTAACGTGCCTACCCTCGTTGTTGCGGGATTCCCCAACGTGGGGAAGAGCCGCATCGTGTCCGAGCTGAGCACTGCCGAACCTCAGGTCGCCCCGTACCCTTTCACTACGAAGGGGATCATCATCGGGCATATGGATGAGGGATGGAGAAGATTCCAGGTCATAGACACCCCCGGCCTCCTTGACAGGGATTTCGAGGACAGGAACGCCATCGAGAAACAGGCCGTCCTGGCCCTGAAGTATCTGACCCATGTCATCCTGTTCGTTATGGATCCGTCGGAAACCTGCGGCTACACATTGGAGAAGCAGGAGGCCCTCCTGGAGTCCGTTCAAAGGGGATTCGGGGGCGTGGAGATCATTGTGGCAGAGAGCAAGAGCGATATCCTCCGCACGGAGAGCGGAAGATTGTTCTTCTCCTCTGAGACAGGCGAGAATGTGGATGTCCTGCGCAAGACCGTGGTGGATGCTCTAAGGAGGGTCGACCTCGGGGAGGAGGAGGATGTCTAGGGTCGCCCTCAGCGATAGCATGAGGGAGTATTTCGAGGAACTTGACCGAAAGGATAACGAATGTTACGAGCTGGCCGAAAGAGCCAGACAGATAGGGAAGGACCCGGAGACCTATGTTGAGGTCCCCCGGGCCGAGGACCTGGCCTCCAGAGTGGAGGAGCTTCTGCGCGACTATGATGTAGAGGGCATAGCCAAGGACATAAGGGAGCTCACTGACGAGTACGGGAACAGAGAGGTGGTCTCACTCATGATAGCCCAAAAGAGTGGCCAAAAAGCCTGCGGAGACCCGGGAGAAGGCTATAGACCGGGCCATAAGGGCAGGTCTTGCCGTCCTTACGGAGGGGATCCTCGTCGCCCCCCTGGAAGGGCTCGCCGATACGAAGGTGAAGAGCAACCCGGACGGCAGCGAGTACATCGATCTGATGTTCGCAGGGCCGATAAGGGCAGCGGGAGGCACCGGCCAGGCCATGAGCGTCCTCATAGCGGACGTGGTCAGACAGGAACTCGGCATAGGAGAGTACCAACCCACCAGGCAAGAGGTTGACAGATTCATAGAGGAGATACCGCTCTACAAACAGTGCCAGCATATTCAATATTCCCTTCGGCGGAGGAGATCAGGATCATAGTCGGGAAATGCCCCATATGCATTGACGGAGAGGGCACAGAGAGGATGGAGATCTCGGGTTTCAGGGACCTTCCCAGGATCGAGACCAACAGAGTTCGCGGCGGCGCCTGCCTTGTCGTGGCAGAAGGAATGTGCCAGAAGGCTTCGAAACTTCAGAAGCACGTGAAGAGCCTCGGGATCAAGGGCTGGGAATTCATAGACGAGTACCTGAACCTGAAAGGATCTGGGAATTCCAACGAGAAGGAAACCGTAAGGGTTCTGAAGCCCTCGGAGAAATACCTCATGGACATCGTAGCCGGAAGACCTATATTCGGCCATCCTTCCAGGCCGGGAGGCTTCAGGCTCAGATACGGGAGGGGAAGGACGTGCGGCCTTGCCGCCCTGGCCTTCAGCCCGGCGTCAATGTACGCTTTGGACCAGTTTCCCGCATTGGGAACCCAGATCAAGACCGAACGCCCGGGCAAAGCGTGCGTTGTCACTCCCTGTGATTCCCTCGAGGGCCCCATATTGCTGCTGAACAACGGCAGTCTGATCTATTGCGATACGAAGGAAGAGGTCATGAAGGTGCACTCGGAGATATCCGAGATCATTGACTGCGGCGAGATACTGGTCCCCTTCGGGGAGTTCTGTGAGAACAACCACTTCCTGGTCCCCTGCGGATATAGCATAGACTGGCACAAACAGGAGCTCATGGACAAAGGCCCCCTTCCGGAGGATTGGGAGAGCCCGTCCTGGGAAAGAGCGAAGGAGATGTCCAGGGAATACGGCATACCTCTACATCCCGGCTTCAATCTCTTCTGGTCTGACGTTACCGTGAATGATCTTGCCGGCCTGAGGGATTTCGTGATCCATAACGGTGTGTTCTCAGAGGGATGCCTCTCTCTGCCGAAGGAGAAAAGATACAAGAGGGTCCTCGAGACCCTGGGTGCCTTCATGAGGCGGGAGGGGGCAAGATACGCATAGGTCGCTATGCCCTGCCTCTCCTGGAGGGACTGGGACTGAGGCCCGGTGAGAGCATAGCGGGATCCGCCCCGTTCCAAGGAGAGACCTCTTTGGAAGCTGTCAGCCGCGCCATGGGAATAGAGGTCAGATCAAGAGGCGGGACCAGGATAGGGGCGAGAATGGCCAGGCCTGAGAAGTCCAAGGACCGGCGCAGTGCGCCCATGGTTCACTGTCTTTTCCCCATAGGGAACGAACCTGCCTACCGCAAGGAGCTGAACATGGCCATTCAGAACATCGGGAGGACGGGCAGCAGCAGGAAGACCATATCCGTGCCCGCAGGGAAGAGGAAATGCCCGTCCTGCGGAACTAGCACCTACCGCACATGGTGCAGAGAATGCAACAAGCACACGGACCTGATACCTATGAAAAGGAGATTCGGCGAGGTGAACAAGGAGTCCATGAACCTCTCGGAAGAGGTGGACGCTGCCCTGTCTACCCTCGGAGTGCCCATGCCGAAAGAGGTGAAGGTCCTGGATTCCCTGATAAGCAAGAATGAGGTGCCGGAAAACATCGAGAAGGGAATACTGAGGGCAATATATGATCTGGGTGTGAACAAGGACGGTACGCTGCGCTATGATATGACCGATATACCCCTCACCCATTTCAGGCCCTCGGAGATTGAGCTCTCCGTAGAAAGAGCCAGAGAGCTGGGGTATACCCGTGACATGAACGGCCTGCCTCTGACCGACGGGAACCAGATGTGCGAGCTGAAGGTCCAGGATGTGATACCCAACATCGGATGCGGCGACTACATGGTCCGCGTATCGCGTTTCATAGACGACCTCCTTGAGAAATTCTACGGTCTGGAAAGATACTACGATGTGAATGACAGAAAAGAGCTGATAGGGCACCTCAGCATAGGGCTGGCCCCCCCATACCTCCGGCGGAATACTTTGCCGCATAATCGGCTATACGGAAGCAAACGGCGCATATGCCCATCCGTTCTTCCACGCATCCAAAAGGAGGAACTGCGACGGGGACGAGGACAGCCTGATCCTGCTCCTTGACGGGCTGCTCAACTTCTCAAGATCATACCTGCCCAACAGGCGCGGCGGCTGATGGATGCCCCTCTGGTTCTCACTACCAGGTTGGATCCCAATGAGATCGATAAGGAGGCTCACAACATCGACTGTCTGAGAGAATATCCTCTGGAACTGTACCGCGCCGCAGAGGCCATGAAGGACACCAAGGAAGTGGAGAAGCTCATGGACCTCGTATCGGGGAGGATCGGTACCGAGAGACAATACGAGGGCTTCGGATTCACCCATGATACCAAGGATATCTCGGAGGGGCCGAAGCAATCCTCATATACGACCCTGGAGACCATGGAGGACAAGATGAACGCACAGCTCCTTCTGGGAAAGAAGATCCGTGCCGTGGATGAGTGCGATGTTGCGACCCGTGTCATAGACAAGCACTTCCTTCCGGACATGGCCGGTAATCTCAGGAGCTTCTCCGCCCAAACCGTCAGATGCACGAAATGCGGAGAGAAGTACAGAAGGGTCCCGCTGAGCGGGAGGTGCATATGCGGCAACAACCTGATACTTACGGTTCACCAGGCCAGCGTCAAGAAGTACCTTGAGGTTTCCAAGGACATAGGGAAGACCTACGGCCTTAGCAACTACACCCTCGAACGCATTGAGGTGCTGGAGATGAGCATGGCATCCCTCTTCGATAACGATAAGGTACGCAAGTGCAAGCTCACGGACTTCATGTGAGAAAATAGAAGGGGGCTTTTAGCCCCTTGGTGTTTTTCAGACCGCTATCTCGCCGATGTTCTCGGCGAACGCCCTGGTCTTCTCGGAGATCAGCTCAGCTGCCTTCCTGAGAGCTTTCTCAGCCGTGAGGGATCCGTCGGTCTCGAAGGAGAAGACGAAGTTCTTGTCATCCCCCTTCACTGAGACGGATTTCCCTCCGTCGATCTCGACGCAGGAGTCGCAGAGCATGCAGTCCGTGGGCCTTGCCGCAACGAGGTTCTTCCCGTCGATGTCGAAGACCTTCCTGGGACAGGATGCCTCTACCTCCTTGGCGTTGGCCGAGGATTTCACGTTTATGACGGGCATGTACTTGTACCCGACACCATTGGCGACCTGCCATTTCACGTGATTCTTGGCCGTCCCCATGACAGCATGGGCGTATATGAGCACGGACTGCCCGTTGGACAGCTCCACCAGAGGTATGTGCTCATCCTTGACCCGCAGATCGGGGCTCCCCAGAGGCTCCAGGTCCCCGGAGTACACGGTGCATGGGCCGTTCTTGTTCAGACTGTACATTATCGTGCAGCTGGGACAGCCCTCGCCTTCGCAGACGCACTTGTCCTGGAACGTGAAAAGATCCAGATCCGTGGGCACAGGTACCATGCCGAGCCTGTGGGCGATGACCTCGTCGAAAAGAGGTGTGACGGATTCGAAGTCCTTGCCGTCGACATCTATGGACCCGAGGTGGAACTCCACCTTGTCTATGGCCATCTTGGGAATGTCCGACAGCATGGTCCTCCTGAGGGCGTTGGCCTTCGCAGGCGTGGCGTCCCTCAGGATGAACCTGGCTCTTCTCTCCTCCATCTCCAGTATTTCTATGCGCATGAGATTCTCCTCAGACTCTGCGTCCTCTGCGTCCGCCCTTCTTCTTGGTGCCGTCGTGGGGCACCGGGGTCACATCCTCGATGCGACCGATCTTCAGGCCGGCCCTGGCCAAGGCACGTATGGCTGCCTGGGCTCCGGGACCGGGGGACGCGGACTTGTTGCCTCCGGGAGCGCGGACTTTGACGTGTATGCCGACGAAGTCCTTCTCTCTGGCGACGTCTGCTACCCTCTCAGCGACCCTCTGGGCTGCGTAGGGGGATGCCTGGTCCTTCGCCTGCTTCACGACCATGCCGCCGGTGGCCTTGGTTATGGTCTCGGCACCGGTTATGTCCGTGAGCGTTATCATTATGTTGTTGTAGCTGGCATAAATGTTAGCTACTCCCCATTTGGCTGACATGTTCATTCATCCTCCGCTGTGATTCCCGCCTCTTCTGCGTCGGCCTTCGCCTTCGCCGCACGGGTCGCCTCTATTCTTGCCCTGGCCTCCTCTTTCTCGGCCAATCGGTTCGCCGCTTCCTGAGCGGATGCCCTCATGGGGTGAAGCTCGTCCGAGAACGGAGAGGACGGGTCATACTCTATCGACAGTTCCTCGCCCCTCTGCACAATGTACCCGGGGACCGTGACCCTGTGACCGTTCATGAGCACATGGCCGTGGACTATCATCTGCCTTGCCTGCTTCGGGGAAGTGGCAAGACCTTTCTTGAACACGAGGGTCTGAAGGCGGCGCTCCAGGATGTCCTCTTCGGAAAGAATGAGGATGTCGTTGAGGGTCGCGCCTTCCAGAGGCAGCAGGCCCATGCGGCCGCATTTGGCCAGAAGGTCTTTCGCCTCCTTCTCTGCCTGCTTCTCCTCTCCCCTGAGACGTGCCTGAAGGTCTCTGGACTGCCCTCTGATTTTCCTTATTATCGTCTGGGCCTTCCAGACCTCGGTCTTGTTCTTCAGGCCGTACTGGTTGACCAGAACGACCTCTGCCTTTATCCTCTCACCCTGCCAGGGGTGGGAAGGGGTATCGTAGGACTTGCGTGCGAATTTAGGATCTCCCATTCAAATCACCTCATCCTTTCTTCTTGGACACACCGAGAGTCAGTCCGCGACGGCCGTTGGACCTGGTCCTCTGGCCCCTCACCTTGTGGTGGGTCTCGTGCCTTATCCCGCGATAGCTGCGGATCATCTTCATTCTGTTGACGTCATCCCCCTGGGTGAGTGTCAGGTCCTGGCTAAGAAGGTGCATGTCCGCACCCGTCTCATAGTCCATCTGCCTGTTGACTGCCCAGTTGGGCGCATACTCCACGTATGTGAGCACGCTCTCCTCCAAGGCCTTCACCTTGTCTTCCGGGAGGGAACCGATCTTAACTGACGGATCCACGCCGGCCCTCTTGACGACGACCTGCGCAACCCTGCTCCCTACGCCTTTGATGCCCTGGATCCCGATGACTGTCCTCTTCTGACCGTCTATATCGCTGTTGGCGATGCGCACTATGAAGTTGAAGTTCTCATCCTCTGCGGCGGCCTCTTTCCTTTTCCGGGCTTCTTGCCTTCCGGCTTGCCCTCTGGTTTTCCTTCTGCCATATTTTGTTCCTCCGTAAATGCTCCCCGAAGGGATACGTTCAAGCGCCTGTCTCCGGTCCTCAACGGGTTCCGGAGGGCGCTCTCGATTTTCGTCATTATGACGGGTCCCGAGTTTACGTATGGGGTCGGATGGGCTCCTTATTTAAAAGCATTGCGCGCCGCGTGCGAGACTTATCCCGCACATGGCACCCGGGCGCCAATGGAGACGGGATCGTGATGTGAGTGCCGGAAGCCGGATTCGAACCGGCGAACCCCTGCGGGAAGAGATCTTGAGTCTCTCGCCTTTGACCAGGCTTGGCAATTCCGGCCTGAGGCCCACTAAGCCGCACAACGATAATAAAACTATTGAGGGCTCACGGGAGCGTTGTGACCTCTCCTCTGGGCCCGCCTATGTACACGGTATGCTCCGATTGTGTGACGCAGCCGCCCTTCACTTCCACCAGTATCGCATAGCTGGAAAGGATGCCGTGACGTATCAGCTTCTTGGTGAGAAGCTCTGCCTTCGGATAATCGCAGGATCTGGCACAGAAGGGGAACGAGGAGAATTCCTTCTTCACGTATTCGAAGAAATCCCTTGCATCCTGATCCCGTATGGGCAGCTCCCGGACGATCCTGCATATATTCCCCGGCTTGCCGGCCTTTATCATCCCTCCCCCGTTGGTGGCGAAGGGCTCGCAGGCGATCACCATGCCTGCGGTGAGAGCGGTCTTGTCACCGTCGTCATAGTTCGAAACGGCCAACCCGGAATGGAGATTGAATCTTGTTATCTCATGACCCGTCAGATTCTTCACGGGAACGAACCCGTCGGACCTGATGCTGGAGTCTATGGCGGCTCCGATCTCGGAGATCGTCGTGCCCTCTCCTATGAACTCCATGACCAGGTCCCTTGCCCTGCGGGACGAGTCTATCAGCTCGCGGTACCTGTTCGTACCTACCTCCACAGTACCTGCCGTGTCGCCGACATACCCGTCCAGATGGGCACCGCAGTCTATCTTGACCACATCGCCTATCTCGAAAACGGATTTATCATTGGATGAAGGCGTATAATGGGCCGCTATCTCGTTGATGCTTATATTGCACGGGAACGCCAGACCACAGCCTTTGGACTTTATGTACGACTCCACCTCCTCGGCAACGTCATACAGCTTCACCCCTTCGGCGACCATGCCCATGCCTATGTCCCTGGCGGCTGCGGCAACGCTGCCGGCCTTCCTGAGCTTCGCCAGATCGTCAGAGCTTAACATCTAATGCCTCTTCGATCTGCTTACGGGTTATAGCGCCCTGTCTTACGATCTCCATCTCATCGTCCTTCATCCACACTATGGTGGAGGGCTTGCCGAGACTGCAAGGTCCGCTGTCCAGACAGGTCTCCGCATATGGGGACAGGTCCTTAGCCGCCTCCTGGGCGGTGACCGCATCGGGCTTGGAGTGCTTATTGGCCGAAGTCGTTATTATCGGGCCGAAACGTCTTGCCAGTTCCCTTGCTATGGGGTGGTCGGGTATCCTTATACCCACCTTATCCGACATGGAGGTAACTATGTCTGGCACATTGGATCTCTTCTTGATTATTATCGTCAGAGGCCCGGGAAGGAACGCCTCAGCGAGCTTCTCCGCGGTAGGTGTGACCTCTGCTATGGACCTCATCATATCCAGGTCGCTAACCGCGACTGAGAGGGGCATGTCGAAGGGTCTGCTCTTGGCTATGTACACCTTCTTGGCGGCCGCCTCGTCGAACGCGTCGGCCCCTATCCCGTAAACGGTCTCGGTGGGATATATTATCAGCTTTCCGTCCCTGAGGTCCGTGACGGCTTTGTTTATGGCCTCAATAGTGGCCTTATCCATACTTTCATTGCATTGGTAAGTTATCAATCTCAAGCCCCCATCATGCGCATCGCTCCGCGCAGCTGCTGATATCCGTCCCGGACCAGATACGGTCCGTGCCCCGGATACAAACCGATTATGTCATATCCTGATAGCTTTCTGAGAGACGCCTTGAGCGTTTCGGCATCCCCTGTGGAGTCTGTGGTGTTGCCCACTCCGTTCATGAAGAACAGATCCCCAGTGAAAAGCGCTTTCCCCTCTTCATCGTACAGGCATATGCTCCCCACTGTATGCCCCGGCGTCTCGATAACCCGCAGGACCATGCCGCCGAGATCTATGACGTCTCCGTCTTTCAGCCCTTCCACGGCAGTCCTCTCTATCCTGCCGCCGAAGGCCGTGCCCATCGTGGCCTCGGAGTCGCCGTCCCTGAGGGGCTGAGCGTCTCTCTCTCCTGCCATGACCTTTCCGGGGGAGAACTCCTTTATGATGCGGGCCATACCGCCCACATGGTCGAAGTGACGGTGGGTCAGGACGAGATAATCCAGCTTCCTGCCGTTCAAAAGCTTCCTTATGGAACCTATGCTGGGCTCCGGACTGAATCCCGTTCCCGTATCCACAAGCAGAGTCTTCCGGCCCCCGTCCACAAAGTAGATATTCGAGTCATAGAGCGAAGATAGATCCACTTGCGTGACAGTCATGGGAAATGCGACAGTATCAGCATATTTAACTTATTCTAGGATGTTGTGAAAAATAATCGGAAAGAAGGCTGACGAGGGGCACGCGGCCCCTCAGTTTCTCGCCTGGCGGTTGGCCTCGCGCTCGGCCTTCGCCTTAACGATTATCTCTTCCTTCTCTTTCTTAAGAGCATCGATGCTCTCGATCTTGGACTTGATCTTCTTGCAGTCCGACCCCGGATCATAGGTCTCGCCTTTGGAGCATGCGTCATATACGCTGTTTCCCAGATCCCTCTTCATATCTTCGACCTCCCTCTCGATCCTTCGGATCTCAAGCTCAATCTTCTCTTCGTCGTACTTCTGCCCCACCTTGCTGTCCACATTCTTGGCGCCGGTCTTTATGTCGTCCCAAAGTCCCATTGTGATCTCCTCATCAAGGTTAGCTCAAAGGGAGTTATTACATTTAACGGACGGCGCACAAGCTGTCACATAAAAATTAAAAGATTAGGATGGAGGATGAGATTTTTCATACGAATACCTGTTTAACTGCTAGACCACACCCCAGCGACGTCAAAAGAACTTTGGTCGGTGCGGGCTGAATACCTCGGCGAACCTCAGTACTTACACCCCACTTCCATCAAACTCATCATTTATGAGCGTTCTATGGGTGCCTCTTTTTCAAGATGACTTCGAGCTTAGATGCATTCAGCTCTTATCCACTACCGCGTGGCTGCTCAGCAATGCCTTGCCAGACAACTGATAAACTAGAGGCGGCGAACCCCTGTTCCTCTCGTACTAAAGGGTCCTTCTCGTCAGGCACCAACACCTCCATCAAAAAGCAACAAAACTGTCTCACGACGTTTTAAACCCAGCTCACGATCCCTTTTAATGGGCGAACAACCCCACCCTTGGCAGCTGCTGCACCACCAGGATAGGGAGAGCCGACAGCGAAGTAGCAAGCCAGCAGGTCGATATGAACTCTTGCTGCTGACAACTCAATTATCCCCAGGGTAATTTTTCTGACATCAATCACCCCCACTCGGGAGGTTGATTGGTTCGCTAGGCCTTAGTTTCCTATCTCCGAACCCTATTGTCTGGTTCCGAGTCAAGCTAGCTTATACCCTTACATTCTTCGGTAGATTTCTGACCTACCTGAGCTAACCTTTGGGCGCCCTTGTTATCTTTTTGAGGGCGTGGCGCCCCACCCGAACTGCCTACCTATAGCTGTTCCTCCTTAGAGGTTAGTGGTAAAAATCGACAAGAGCGGTGTTTCATCGTAGTCTCGGAGAGAAGCTGGCGCTCCTTCCTGGGTAACGACTCCCGCCTACCCTACACATGTCAATTCTTACCGCAACAACAGGTTGCAGTGAAACTCCATGGGGTCTTCGCTTTCAGATGGAGGGGTCTGGATTGTGCACCAGACAGATTGATTTCACTAGCGTCTAGGCGGGGACAGTAGAACTCTCGTTGGGCCTTCATGCAAGTCGCCAATTAAGCGACAAGGTATTACGCTACCTTAAGAGGGTCATAGTTACCCCCGCCGTTTATCGGTCCTTCGTCCCGTTGAAACAGGATTTAAGATACCGACACTGGGCAGGCTTCAACCGCTATACACATCCTTTCGAACTAGCAGCGATCTATGTTTTGATTAAACAGTCGGAGTTCTCTTGTCACTGCGACCAGTTACTCACGCAACTGGCACCCCTTCTCCCGAAGTTACAGGGCTAATTTGCCGAGTTCCCTCGCCTAGATTATGCTAACACGCCTTAGGCTACTCACCTAGGGACACCTGTGTCGGTTCTTGGTACGATTGTAAAAGCTGACTCCGTATCCTTTTTCACGGAAACGGGGAATCATCGGAAGCGAGCCTACGCTCGCCTGATCACAAGTTCATCTCTTTCTCACCATGACGGTTCTCCGGAGACTTCGATGCTTCAATACAATGGCTGTTGTACTCCAACTATCCCTATCTGTCGGGATACGGACAAAGGAATTTACAGTACTGGAATATTAACCAGTTTCCCTTTCGACAATTTCAATTAAGAATTGCCTTAGGATCGACTAACCCTTGGCTGACGAACATTGCCAAGGAACCCTTGCCCCTGCGGCGATACGGATTCTCACCGTACTTTGCTGCTACTCTCACCAGGATCCTCATTGGTACACGGTCCACAGGACCTCACGGCCCCACTTCTGCCCATGCACCACGCCCCCTTACGAAATCACATTGCTGTGTTCTAGAGTATCGGTAACCGGTTTTAGCCCCGTCCATTTTTTGGGCCCACAATCTCGACCGGTGAGCTGTTACGCTATCTTTGAAGGATGGCTGCTTCTAAGCCCACCTCCCGGTTGTTTTAGACTGCCGACGCCATTTCATATTACACTTAACCGATATTTAGGGACCTTAACTCTAGTCTGGGTTGTTTCCCTCACGGCCATCGAGCTTACCCCGGATGGCCTCACTCCCGACGTCTACGGTAATCGCATATTCGGAGTTTGACAGAACACCGAGGAATTTCTTCCCCTAAGCATCCAATCAGTGGCTCTACCTCACGATCTGCCTCAGTCGAGGTCTATCTGCGAATAGTTTCAGGGGGAACCAGCTATTTCCGGCCTAGATTGGCCTTTCACCCCTACACCCAAGTCATCCAAACGATTTGCACATCAGTACTGGTTCGATCCTCCACCTCCCTTTCAGGAGGCTTCAATCTGCTCAGGCGTAGATCGACCGGCTTCGGGTATCCGCGCCATTGACTCCAGGCGAGCACACCTTGTCCCTCGTTAAAAACTGCGGACAATTGGTTTCCCTGTGGCTTCCCACTTCAAGTGGTTAACCTCGCCAATGACCAGAACTCCCTGGCCCGTTTTTCTAAACGGACAATATAACACTGGTCCACCATTTATGGCTTCTTCCCTTTGATGCTATATAAATCTTTGACCGCATGGTTTCAGGTCTTTTAACCTCCCGTTAAGGGTACTTTTCAGTTTTCGTTCACACTACTACTGCACTATCGGACTAGAGACGTATTTAGGGTTGGAAGCGAATGCCTCCCTGATTCACGCGCGATATCCAACGCACGCTACTCCGGATACTCTAAAATCTCCATGCAATCCTTCTTCTAAGGGGCTATCACCCTCTATGGCAGTGCTTTCCAGCACATTTCGAATATTATTGCGCCAGGAGTAAAAGAGTCCACAACACCACACCTCCCCGGGTTTTCACCAAGGGATTCGGTTTGCCCTGTACCGTTTTCGATCGCCTTTACTAACGGTATCTCTGTTGATTTCTTTTCCTGCGGGTACTAAGATGCTTCAATCCCCCGCGTTCCCTGTCATTACTGACCATTCCGAAGAATAGGAAGTCCCATTAGGTCATCGTCGGATCATAGGCTTCATGCACCTACCCGACGCATATCGCTGCTTGACACGACCTTCTTCAGCGCTCTAGCCGAACCATCCCCCATGCGGCGTAGCATCGCCGCTGGCGTATGATCTAGCACACGTCCAGGTTTCGTATGATCGGCAATCATGGGGCTTTACCCGCTCTCATCCTCCATGTCGGAGCCCTATGCCTCTTCCCCGGTCGAGGACCTCTCGCCGGGTGCATTTTCATCCTTATCCAACCAAAACCGTTGACCGGCCCTGGCGGAATTCCCGATTATCGAAGAGGTATATAATACCTCGTCAATCGTCATTTCCGTTCGATACCAGACCGAACGGACACACGATGGTACACATCGCGCATCCCCCTCTAAAGCCCGCTCCTATTTATAGGTTTAGGATTGAGGGCGTCCAGTACCCGCATCGCCCCCTCAGAGAATGGGCTTTTCGGGGCATCCTGGAGTCAAAGAGGCGTGATCCAGGATATCTACGCGGCGGAAGAGCCTCTCAAGCTCCAGATCCTCCAGAGCGGAGAATGCGACCTTGCCCAACCTGGTCTTGGGCATATCATCTATGAATTCGATCTCCCGGGGTATGGCGTACAGGGAAACGTTGTTCCTGCAATGATCCTTTATGGATCTCAGCACAGCCTCTCCCTTTTCAACCCCAGGCTTCAGGACCACGAACGCCTTCACGCGTTGGGACCTGATGGGATCGGGCACACCTATCACACAGGAGGAGTCCACGTCCGGGTGGGCGTTGATGATATCCTCCACATGGCTCGGGTAGATATTGTACCCGGAACTGATTATCATCCTCTTGAGCCGCTGACGGAAGTAGATGTAGCCGTCCTGGTCCATCATGCCTATGTCGCCTGTGTGCAGCCACCTCATGCCGTCATCATGCAGCCTGAGGGTTCTCGCATTCTCCTCGGGTTCGCCGACGTAACCTATCATCACTGACGGGCCGAATATGCATATCTCGCCGTCCGTGCCGTATTCCGCAGGCTCCGTGGTCCCCGTCTTGACTATCTTATAATATGTATCAGGGAAAGGTATGCCTATGCTCCCTCTCCGGGCTCCGTCCTTCGGCGTAAGGCATGATGCTGTGACGCATTCTGTCAGACCGTAGCCCTCCCGTAATATGGATGAGCATTTCCTCTCCCTCAGGAACATGTCCGTCCTGTCCCTCAGACTTGATGTCAGTGTATCGCCCCCGACGAAGACTCCCTTGAGACAGGAAAGGTTCGCCTCACGGAGATGCTTGCTGCGCACCATATGCTCGAACAGCGTCGGAACGGCCGCTATGAAATTCGGGCGGCCCTTGACCAGCAGCTTCGCATAGGAATCCGGTGTGAATCTCGGAACAAGTATGCATGTGCCTCCGCAACAGAGGAACATGTGGATCCCTATGCACAGGCCGAAGCCGTGGAACATGGGCATGGCCGACAACACCGTCAGATAATCCCTCTGATAGAGCCCGCTCATCTCCATTGTTTGCGTTATAGTGGCATTGAAATTGGCGGATGACAGCAGAACTCCTTTCGGAATTCCCGTCGTCCCGCCGCTGTAAAGTATGACCGCGGGGTCCTCCGGAGGGAAGCTGTGATCAGAGAGCTTCGCCCCCTCCCCTTCGGCCAGGAAATCCTTCCATCTCACTATGCACTCCGAATCCGGCACGGGCGGCACCTTCCTTCCCAGCGTGAGCGAGTACACAAGGCCTGCGGACATCCCCAGCCCGTCCTTCATTGACGATACCACCAGGGTCTCCAGGGGCACGTCATCCTTGATCTTGATGAAATTGCCTGCGAAGGCATCCAGAGTAACGACGATCCTGCTGCCGGAGTTCTTGATGTAGAAAGCGAGCTCGTTCGGTGCCGACAGCGGATGCACCATGCCGCCACAGCTCCGATGCGGCTTGCGCCATAGAAGGCATGCAGAGCCTGAGGGCAGTTCGGCAGACATATCAGAACGCTGTCCCCCTTACCTATTCCCTTCTTCCGGAGGGCAGAGGCGAACCGGTCCACATCAGCCAACAGCGTCTTGTATTTGACCGATTTCCCCATGAATCTGTACGCCACATTATCCGGGTACTGGTCCGCAGCCTCCTTCAGACCGCCATAGAGCGTGTAGGTCGGATATTCAAGATTCGGCTTCACCGAGCCGTAGTGCTTCAGCCACGGTCTTGGTGAATCAGGCAGGATTGTCACCTCTGAACTTCTCCTCCAATGCGGAGGGGTCCTCTAAGAATCTTGTGAATACATCAATTGATCTGGCGAAATACACGCCTTCGGCTATCCTCTCATCCACGGTGAAGGCAAAATCGATATGCGGTCTCACGGCGAATCCGCCTTCAAAGGGGACGACCTTGTCGTACTTCTCCCCTATGCACAGGAAAAGGGAATTGGTTCCCCATTCGTTCAAATGATGTATAGGGGCTCCGCACTTTATGCTCCCCATATTGGAAACGAAGACGCTGGCGAAATTCGGATCGTCCTTTATTATGCTCTTCGGCACCCATCCGTGGAAATCCAGGAATCTCAGGAAGCGCATCGCGGTCCTGAGAAGCCACCTGGGCTTGTTGGCCATCCCGTCGACGGCGCTGTCGGTTCCGGTGCTGTCCCCACGGCGGGATGCGTTCACCTTGCCGTATACTTTCTCGGAGACCTGAAATATATCATCCCCCGGATCGAAGGTCACATTGACCAGGTGGGATGCGGAATCGTCCCCGTAATCTTCCTTCGATACGAAGCCGATTATCAGATCATTCCTCTGATAGATCCTGTAACCCTTCACGAATCGGTTGAGGGCGGGACGTATGGCGCTTGTTCGGACCATCGCCGCGATCATTGAGGAGAAGAGAGAGACGTTGTTGCCCTCGACGGCTTTGCGCTCGGAGACATACTCCAAAAGGCGGGTCACATCGACGGACTTCGTAAGGAAGACCTCGGAGTCTGTCCTGCGCGGCAGAAGATAAGGTATTATCTTGTGCATCGGGTCAATGTCCCGAATGTAAGTGCCGTCACTTCTGTCCTTCCATCTCTTTTTGCTCATGGAGACCGAGACCATCCGGCGACGGCGCTGCAGGCACGTTCGCTTTTGGAGCGACATACAGCATTGTTCACTTAAAATACATTCCCGTAAGATATACGGACTTCCTCAGGGCATGAAGACCATGAACGTGGCATTGGGAAGGAGCCTCCTCAGCTCCCTCATGTCCGGATTATGAAGACGCACTGTATCCGCCCTGAATTTAACTTTACCCAATATCCTCGACACGACCTCTGACTCCACCGTCCCGTCGACCTTCCAGGCACCGGCCTCCGGATCCGTGGATATGAAGATGGGGAGGCGCAGGGTCAGTTTCTCCTGCTCTGTGCATACGCCGGAGAGCAGTTCTATCTCATCCTTCCCGATCTCACAAACAGACCCGTCCTTTGTCCTGAAGGAGAAGTCGTTACTGTCTGCGTGCTCGATGAGTGTGCGTCTGCCAACGGGGATACAGGAGTTCGTGTCACGTATGAAGTCACTGATTTCCACACCCCAGCAGTGCGTTGCGCCGATATAACTCTGCTCCGACCACCATGATGGCGGGGTGAGGATGAGAACATAAAATACGAGCAGATGCCTAACACCGCTTATGGCAGATAACGAAACGCTTAAGATGCTGTCCACGCACCCCTGCTACAATGAGGAGGCTCACAGGAAATATGCCAGGATGCATGTGCCCGTGGCACCCCGCTGCAATATCCAATGCAATTACTGCAACAGGAAATACGACTGCAGCAACGAGTCCCGGCCGGGGGTGACCAGCGACATCCTCACCCCGGAGGAGGCCGCGGACAAGATAGCGTACGTCAGGGAGCGTATACCGGAACTGAAAGTAATAGGCATAGCGGGCCCGGGCGATGCCCTGGCCAACGAGAGCACCTTCAAGACGCTGGAGCTGGTGAAGGAGAGATTCCCGGATCTGACCCTCTGCGTATCCACTAACGGCCTCATGCTGCCTGAATACGCCCAGAGGCTGTACGACCTCAACGTCCGTTTCGTGACCGTTACCATGACGCCTGCGACCCGTCGGTATCCGAGAAGATCTACAGCACCGTCATCTGGGAGAGAAAGCGTCTCACCGGCAGGCCTGCGGCGGAGAAGCTGCTGGAGAGGCAGCTGGAAGGAATAAAGAAAAGCGCGGACCTGGGCATGCTCGTGAAGGTCAACATCGTCATGATCCCGGAGATCAACCAGGATCATATACCTGATCTCGTAAGGAAGGTCAGATCCCTGGGGGCGCACATAGTGAACATCCTTCCGCTCATACCTGTTGAGGGCACCAAGTTCGCCGACCTGAGGGCTCCCACCCCGGAGGAACGGAGAAAGCTGATGGATGATTGCTCTGCGGATGCGAAGATGATGCGCCACTGCAAGCAGTGCCGTGCTGACGCCATAGGGATGCTGTCCGACGATCGGTCAGCGGAGTTCGCCGGATGCGGCAAGAAAGGATGCGGTCCCGCCAAGGAGCGTGTCTCCGATATAATGGAGAAGGAGGAGGTCAAGGTGGCGGCGGCATCCTCCGACGGTAAAAGCATCGACGGAGGGTTCGGGAACACCGAGGCGTTCAGGATCTACGCCTCCGACGGCGAGACCGCCCGCTTCCTGAGAGAGGTCAGAATGGATACCGGCACACAGCTGTCCATGGGGGATCACGCAGACCACGTGTCCAGGTCAGTCGAGGCTGTCAGGGGGTCCGATGCAGTCGTCGTGAGGGAGATCGGCCACAGGCCCGCCGACGAGCTGGAGCGCCTGGGCATCATCTTGGAGATATCCAAAGGTGATGCGCTGACGGCCGTTCTCAAAGCCGCTGCCCGTGCCAGGAAGGCGCTTTCGGGCAAAGGTGTTTGAGGGCCGCATGGCTCACGGTCCCGAGCTCTGCCAGGGAGCATGTCAGCATCCCTTTCACAGGCATGATATCGGATTCCCGCGGGGAGCATGATATTTAAATGAGCATTATATCCCCAACGACAGAGGGAGATCACCGAAATGGATGCGGAAGAGCTCAGAAACGCGTATATAGGATTCTTCAAAGAGAGAGGGCATGCACAGATAGCTTCAGCATCCCTGGTGCCTGAGAACGACCCCACCGTGCTCTTCACGACTGCGGGCATGCACCCTCTTGTTCCCTACCTTCTCGGGGAGAGCCACCCCATGGGGAAGAGGCTCGTCAACTGCCAGAAATGCATCAGGACAGGGGACATAGATGACGTTGGCGATTCCGGCCACCTCACCTTCTTCGAGATGCTGGGCAACTGGTCTCTCGGAGACTACTTCAAGAAGGAATCGATCGGATTCAGCTACGACTTCCTCATCAGAGTGCTCGGGTTCAAACCCGACCAATTGGCCGTGACAGCCTTCGAAGGAAGAGGCACCATACCCCGCGACGAGGAGACAGCGGACATATGGAGGTCCCTGGGCATGAGGGACGATCAGATCTTCTTCTACGGCATGAAGGACAACTGGTGGGGCCCTGCGGGAATAACCGGGCCCTGCGGACCGGATACCGAGATATTCTACGATAACGGTCAGCCGAAATGCTGCGATGACTGCGGCCCCTCCTGCCACTGCGGGAAGTACACAGAGATCTGGAACAACGTGTTCATGGAGTACTTCAAAGACGACAAGGGAGACTATACTCCGCTGAAGCAGAAGAACGTCGACACCGGGATGGGCCTGGAGAGGGTCATTCGGATACTGCAGGGAGTGCCTTCGGTCTACGAGTCCACCATATTCAAAAACCTGATCGACGGCATCGCCAGGGTATCCGGCAGAGAGTATGAGGGCGAGAATATCCGCATGTTCAGGATAATAGCGGATCACGTGCGCGCTTCCACTTTCATGCTGGCAGACGGGGTGATGCCTGCCAAGATAGGGCGCGGATACATACTCAGAAGACTGATAAGAAGAGCATCCCGATACATGAGCCAGCTCGGATACGATGAGGCATTCATGGCGGATCTGGCAGAGATAGTCATCGCTGACTACGGGGACACCTACCCTGAGCTCAGGAAGAATGAGAAGATGACGAAGATGGCCATGTCCGGCGAGGAGAACAAATTCAGGAAGACCCTGCGCAAAGGGCTCAGGCACTTCGACAGCATGGCCTCGGAGAACGAGGGAAGGGAGCTCATGGACGGGGAGCAGGTATTCAGACTGTACGACACCTACGGATTCCCCATCGAACTGACCGCAGAGCTTGCGAGGGAGAGAGGGCTGAAAGTGGATCTGGAAGATTTCGAATCCAGATTCAAGGAGCATCAGGATAAGTCACGCAGCGGAGCGGAGCGGACCTTCAAAGGAGGCCTGGCCGACCATGGGGAGGCCACCACGAGGCTGCACACGGCCACCCATCTCCTGGATTCAGCACTCAGGAAGGTCATAGACCCGAACATCACCCAAAGGGGCAGCAACATAACCGCGGAGAGACTGAGATTCGACTTCAACCTGGACAGGAAGGTCACGCCGGAGGAGATAGCGCGGATAGAGGCCCTCGTCAACGAAGCCATAAAGGCGGATCTTCAGGTGATCTGCGAAGAGATGCCCTACGAGGAAGCGCAGAAGCGGAACGCCATCGGGGTATTCGGGGATAAGTACGGGGAGAAGGTGAAGGTCTACACGATAGGCGATGTGTCCTGCGAGATCTGCGGCGGCCCCCATGTGAAGCGTACGGGCGAACTGCAGGGATTCAAGATCACGAAGGAAGAGAGCTCGGCAGCCGGCATAAGGCGCATAAGAGCCGTGGTCGGCAAATTCGACTGAGTCTACGGACGGTCTTCCCGCTGTCCGTCAGCAGATCTGATGGCACGGGGAGGCTCCCTGTTCCTTTCCCGGCAGAGATGCGGAACGGTGCCCTTTAAATCATAGATTCATATCATGCGACTGATGATCAGGATAGGATACATGGGTATCCCCCTCTCGAATTCAGAAAAGGCCGCCGAACTGATGATCCAGAGAATGGATGACGACGTGGAGCTGGTGCCCCTTATAGATTCTGAGAGCGTGACGAAGGCCCTCCTCAGCGGGGACATAGATTACGGCGTGGTAGCTGTCAGGAACATGGTGGCGGGCCCCGTCGTTGAAACGGAGGAAGCACTGAGGAACAGCCCCTCCATCGTAAGCGTTACCGAGATCAGCCTGCCTATACACCACTGCATATTCGTGAAGCATGAGGGCGCAGAGATAGACAGCATAGCATCTCACATACAAGCGCTGGGACAGACATACAATAATGTGGAGCACATGTTCCCCGGGATCAGGAGAGTGGGGGTAGCCGATACGGCCCTGGCCGCAGAGATGCTGTCCGACGGAAGGCTTCCGGAGACCACGGCCGTACTGTGCACAATGGCCGCCGGAATGCATTACAAACTGCATCTTCTCGAAGAGAACGTAGAAGATGATCCAGAGAATTGGACTGATTTCGCCCTTCTTAAGAAGGACTGAGCCTTCGGATATCTTTTTAACGGAGCATATGCATCGCTTTAAGCGGATGTGAAATCCGTGAAGCATACAGACGAAAGGAGGACTGATTATATGCCAGACATATTGATCGAACGAAAGAACACCCCCTCTGAAGTATGCTTTTACTTTTACGGCAGGTGATCTCCCATGACCAAGGAAATCTGGGTCAGGGCAGATATGCCCGATGATAAGGAGGAACGCAAGGAGCTCCTCATAAGCGCCATCGAATCCGGGGTCACCACTGCGATCGTCAGACCTGAGGATGCGGACCTGTCCTCTCTGGGTAAGATGAAGCTGATAACCGACGGCGACGATGTCAGGATAGTGGACATACGGTCTCCGAAGGACCAGGAGAAGGCCATGTCCCTCGCCGGCAAGTGCAGTGCTGTGGTCATCTCCTCCTCTGATTGGACCATAATCCCCCTGGAGAATATGATAGCCAAATTCGCAGGCACCGGAACTAAGGTCCTGGCCTGCGCCTCAGACCCCGAGAATGCGGTTCTTTATCTGAAGACCATGGAGAAGGGAGCGGACGGAGTGGTCATATCAGTCGATGACCCGGGGGAGATAAGGAGATTCTCTCATCTGCTCAGAGACTCCTCCGGACTCGAACTGAAGGAGGTGGAGGTCACCGCGGTCAGGAACATCGAGATGGGGGACAGGGTCTGCGTGGACACTGTGAGCCTTATGTCCCCTGGAGAAGGCATGCTGATAGGTTCCCAGGCAGGATGTCTGTTCCTTGTGCAGTCCGAGAGCGAGGACAGCGGCTACGTGGCACCCAGACCGTTCAGGGTCAATGCCGGTGCCGTTCACGCGTACACGCTTACCCCGGAGGGGAAGACAAGATACCTGGAAGAGCTCAGATCCGGCGAGCCGGTGATGATAGTCTCCAGGAACGGCAGCTCGAGGATATCCTCTGTCGGAAGATGCAAGATCGAGGTGCGGCCCATGATCTTGATCGAGGCCAGGTACGGCAACGACAGATACTCCACAATCCTGCAGAATGCGGAGACCGTCAAACTGGTATCCTCTGACGGCGCCATCTCGGTGACCGAGCTCGAACCGGGAGACAAGGTTCTCGCCAGGATAGAGGGCGGAAGCCGCCACTTCGGCATGAGGATCGAAGGTACCCTGAGG
>LJKL01000010.1 GCA_001421175.1 Methanomassiliicoccales archaeon RumEn M2
GATATCGTTATCCTCAGAGCGGACATCGCTTCCTGCGGTGTACGGCCTATGGCCGTCAGCACATGGGACGGTTCCGAGGACCCGGCAGAACATGCGGATTCCGCCGAAGCGGCGATCCCTTTGTCACTCAGCCGCAGGACCAGGTCCTTGCCGCTGACCCCTTCGAACCCGAAATGGGCGTTGTTGCACAGCCTGCGGTCCCTGGATCCGTTAAGGTATGCTCCCTCTATCGAGAGGACGCCCTCGATTATCGAATCCCTTATCCTCTCCATAGCGGCGACGTCCTTCACCATCGACGACGCGGCGAGCTCTGCCGCCGCCCCCATCCCCACTATCCCGGGGACGTTCTCCGTGGATGATCTCAGACCCGCCTCCTGGCCTCCGCCGAATATCTGAGGCGACACCCTGATCCCGCTCCTGTGGTAGAGGAACCCCACCCCCTTCGGGCCATGGACCTTGTGCCCGGAAGCGGACAGGAGGTCGATGCCGTCGGCTTTCACATCCAGCGACATCTTCCCGTATGCCTGGACCGCGTCCGTGTGGAAAAGCGCGCCGTGCTCGTGTGCTATCCTCGCCGCCTCCCGGATGTTCTGTACGGTTCCTATGACATTATTCGCGGCCATGACCGAGACCAGGCCCACATCCCCGTCCATGGCCTCCGCGAGATCGTCCATCCTCAACAGTCCGTCTTCGTCCACGCCTATGATCACGGTCTCGAACCCGCGTCTCTCCAGTTCCGTGCACGCTTCGAGGACTGCGGAGTGCTCTATGGCCGTCGTGACGAATTTCCTGCGCCCGGTGCCGGGCATCGTCCCAAGGATCGCCAGGTTATCCGACTCCGTGCCTCCGGAAGTGAATGTTATCTCAGACGGGTAGCATCTCAGCGTGGACGCCACCTGCTCCCTTGCCTTCCTTATGGCGACGGATGCCTCCTCCCCCATGAAATGTATGCTGCTCGGGTTCCCGTACCGCGACAGGAGGAACGGGGTCATCGCCGAAAGGACCTCCGGAGCCATCGCGGTGGTGGCGCTGTTGTCTAGATACACCCTTTTCGAGACCATGTGCGTCGCGATTGCTGTTCAGTCGTTAAATTGTTGTGTGGAAAGCATGCTAAACCCACCTTAAGAAATCCTCATTTTTCAGTATATGGCACATATGATTCCTCGAAAACCTAAATATAGTGTAACAATACTCTATGCCCTGCGTTATGGAGGCATATGCTGCATGTGTAATATGCGCGGGCGTCCTAAATACACGTAACGGTGGCACACCATGTCGATAATATCGGATATTATTCAGCAGAAGAAGAAGGAGAATATCTTCAAACTTCCCAGGATACAGAAAGAACTCACCCAGTGCATGCAATGCGGATACTGCATAGACGTCTGCGAGGCCCACGAGCAGACGCCCTGGGAATCAGTCACCCCCAGGGGGAAGATATACTACCTTAAGCAGCTGGACGTCAAAGGGCTCGGAGCTATGGACGCCCTCCTCGGAAGGAAAGCGGTCGTGGACCCCTACTTCGTGGATGCGGTTTACAAGTGCACCGGATGCGGGAACTGCGAAGCGGTATGCCACTGCAAGATCGAGCTCGTCAAGCTCTGGGAGGACCTCAGGGCATGGTTGGTGGAGAACGACTACGGTCCTCTGCCCGCCCACAAGAAGATAGCCGAGAGGATAGAGGCCGACGGCAACCCGTACGGCGAGCCCAAGGAGAAAAGGGACGCATGGTGGCCGAAAGAGGTCAAGAGAGTTGCTGTCCCGGACGCCGTGTTCTTCGCAGGATGCACCGGATCCTACAGAATGCAGAACATACCCGAAGCGGGCGTGAGGGTCCTTGACAGGGCCGGCATCAAAATGAACACCCTTGGATCCGAAGAACTGTGCTGCACATCCCCCGCCATCAGGACCGGGACCAGGGACCTTACGCTGGAGGCGGCGAGGACCGTTGTCACCAAAGCGGATGCGATAGGCGCTAAGGACATGATCATGACCTGTGCCGGGTGCTACAAGACCGTGTCCAATGACTATGGTATGTACTATTCCAAAACCGGGCAGAATGTCTACCATTTCACACAATATGTTGAGGATCTCATCAACGAGAGGAAACTGCCTCTCAATAATGAGTTCAAGGCCAAAGTCACGTACCACGACCCATGCCACCTGGGCAGGCACGCGAAGGTCTATGATCCCCCGCGCAACATACTCAAGAAGATCAAGGGACTGGAATTCGTGGAGATGGACCGCAGCAGGGAACTCTCCAGATGCTGCGGGGCCGGCGGAGGCTACAAGTCCGCCTTCAACGACTTCGCTGTCAATGTAGCAGGGGACAGGATCAGGGATGCTGAGGACGTAGGTGCGGAGATCATAGTCACCGCCTGCCCGTTCTGCGTTCTGAACCTCAAGGCCGGCGCCAAGAAGATAGGCTCCAAGGTCAAGGTAATGGACATTTCCGAAGTGCTTCTTCAGGTGACCGCCCCTGCGGAGGCTCCTGCGGCGAAGCCCGCCCCGGAGACCGCGGCCGCTAAACCTGCAGCTCCTGCGGCTGAGGCTGCCAAGAAGGCTGATGAGGCGAAGATCGCTGCCGCCGCTGAGGAAGCCAAGAAGGCTGAGGCTGCTAAGAAAGCGGAGGAAGCCAAGAAGGCCGCTGCAGCTGAGGAGGCTAAGAAGGCTGAGGCTGCCAAGAAGGCAGAGGAGGCAAAGGCCGCTGAGGAAGCCAAGAAAGCAGCAGCATCCGATGAGGAGGCCGACGAGGGTTTCGAATTCGAGCTCATGGACTTCGAGATGACCCCGGAGGACATCGTCAGGAGAGCCGCCTGGAACAAAGGCCTCAGATGCAGGAGGGATTACGGACCTGAGAAGATCCCCTTCGCTTTCGTGAAGGGCAAGGTCGCCGTTTATGTAACGGACGGCGCGCGCACCAGCGTGCACGAGAAGCTGGAAGCGGATGACTGGAAGGTCCTGATCTTCAACGCCGCGGATGTCACCGACGGAGAGGTCGAGGCTCTGGCGATAAAGGACGCCGTCAAGGAGAACCTCCGCGACCTCAAGAAGAAAAAGAAGAAGTGATTCTTCCTTTCTGAAACGCCGGGCTTCGGCCCGGCTTCCATTACAATTCAACGCACATGTCTTTTGAAGGGCTTTCCGCAGAAATCATAAAGGCTCTCGGCTCCAGGGGCATATTTTCCCCGACAGAGCCTCAGGCAGATGCCATACCCCGTATATCCCGGGGAGAGAACCTGCTCCTGGTGGCACCTACGGGCATAGGGAAGACCGAAGCGGCCATGATCCCCATATTCGATGCCATCTTCAGGACAAAGGGGAAGAAGGGCATACGCTGCCTCTACATAACCCCCCTGAGGGCCCTCAACCGCGATATGCTGAAGAGGATGGAGGATGTGGGCAATGAGCTCGGAATCACCGTCGGGGTAAGGCACGGAGATACGAGTCAGGCCGAGCGGAACAAGCAGTCCCAGAAACCCCCGGAGATCCTGATAACCACCCCCGAGACGGTTCAGGTCCTTTTCACCGGGAAGAGGCTCAGAGAGCATCTGAAGAATGTCGAATGGGTCGTGGTGGACGAGATACATGAGCTTGCCGATGTGGAAAGAGGTGCCCAGCTGAGCGTGGCCATGGAGAGGCTGGTCAGCATCGCCGGGGAATACCAGAGGATAGGGCTGTCGGCCACGGTGGGGAACCCGACGGAAGTGTTAAGGTTCCTCGGAGGAGTGAAAAGGAAGATCACGCTGTGCCGGCACGATACCCACAGGGATTTCGATATCGGCGTCGAGTGCCCGGACCTCTCTGAGGACTCCGTTCTCTTGGACCGGCTTCAGTGCGAACCGGACATACTGGCCGTGATGCTGAGGGCCAGAGAGCTGATCGATAACGGGAGATCGACCCTTTTCTTCGTCAACACAAGAGAGACCGCGGAATGGCTGGCTGCCAGATTCCGCATGTGGGATGAGGACATCGGCATAGAGGTTCATCACGGGTCCCTATCGAAGGAGACACGTATGGAGATGGAGGATGCTTTCAAGTCCGGCGAGATAAAGGCCCTGGTCTGCACATCCTCTCTGGAGCTCGGAATAGATGTGGGGTCCACGGATCTCGTCATACAGTACAATTCCCCGAGACAGGTCGCCAGGATGATCCAGAGGGCGGGCAGGGCCGGCCACAGGGTGGGCGGGCTCATCCACGCCAGGATACTCGCCACCGCACCGGACGAGGTGGCGGAAAGCCTGGTCGTCGCCAGAAAGGCGGAGGCCAGGGAGATGGAGGCATACTCCGGAAGAGGGTCACCCCTCACCGTGGTAGCTAACCAGCTCATCGCCATGACCATGACCTCCAGGATAGACAGGGATACCGCCTATTCGATATTCAGAAGGAGCCATTCCTTCCGGGACCTGAAAAGGGAGGAGATGGATGCTGTGCTGGAACAGCTGAAATCGATAAAGATGGTCTTCGAGGATGAGGACGGCTTCCGCAGGTCGAAGAAGGGAATGGATTACTTCTACAGCAACATCTCCATGATCCCGGATGAGAGAACATATCTCATACGTGATGTGAGCAACAGAGGGATAGTCGGGACCCTTGACGAGAGCTTCGTCGCATCCTTCGCAGAGCCCTACGCCATGTTCATAGCGAAGGGGAGAACATGGCGAATAATCGAGATGCGGGAGGATGAGATACTCGTGGAAGAGGCCAGAGAGATAGGGTCCGTGCCCTCGTGGACGGGATCTGACATACCGGTCCCCTTCGATGTCGCCATGGAGGTCGGTCGTATGCGCAGGACGATGGACCTGGATATCTATCCCGGCGACGAGAATGCCAAGGAATGCGTCAGGAGATTCGTCTCCTCCCAGAAGGGCTTCGATGTCCCCAGCGATAGGCTGGTCACGGTGGAGATCGGTGACCGCGTTGTCATAATAAACGCCTGCTTCGGCACAAGGGTCAACGAGACCCTCAGCAAGATCATCTCAGCCCTGCTGTCGGCCAGACTGGGGGAGAGCGTGGGGGCGTCCACTGATCCCTATCGAATAATACTGCAGATCCCCAGGAGCATAAGCAAGGATCTGATACTGGATACCATATCCTCGATCGAACCCGGAACTGTGGAGAGCCTCGCCAGGCTGACGATAGTCAATTCCACCTTCCTGCGCTGGCGCTTCGTATACGTGGCCAAGAAGTTCGGCATCATCGAGAAGAACGCCGATCACCGCTTCATGAACTTCGGCAGGCTATTCGATCTTCACAAAGGCACTCCGGCTTACAACGAAGCGGTGAACAAGGTTCTCTGGGAGGACCTGGACATAGAGAGCACCGAGAAGGTCATCTCAATGATCCGGAACGGTTCCGTGGAGGTGAGAGCCTCAGGGGTTTCCCCCATTGGCCTGGAGGGCGTTACCAGATCCAAGGAGCTGATGCAGCCGGCCAGAGCGGACCACTCGATACTGATGGCACTTAAGAAGAGATTGGAGAACGAGACTCTCTATGCATCGTGCCTCAGCTGCCGTACCCAGTGGAGGGTGCGGGTGGGATCGGCCCCGAAAAGATTCGTCTGCAGCAAATGCAGAAGCAGGATGGTCGCTCTGCTCAAGGAATACGACAGGGAGTCCATCAAGCTCCTGGCCAAGAAGGACCTTACCGATGATGAGAAGAAGGAGACCATGAAGATCTCAAGGAACGCGAACCTTGTGAAGGAGAATGAGCTGGCTCCGATGGCCCTTGCGGGCAGAGGCATAGGCCCGGATTCCGCATCCAGGATACTGCGCGGCATGCACCGGGATGAGGATGACTTCCTCAGGGACATACTGTCCGCAGAGGTGCTGTATGCGAGGAACAAGAGGTTCTGGGATTAGACGACCTTGTTGGTAACACTGCCTATATTCGATATGCTGGCACATACAATGTCACCGGGCTTTATCTCGCTGATGCCCTCGGGTGTGCCGGTCGCAAGTATGTCCCCTTCCTCCAAGGTCATGTACCTTGATACGTAGGCTATCACCCTGGCAGGGGAGAATATCATTCTGCCGGTGTTCACTTTCTGCCTGATCTCCCCGTTAACGGTGAGAACCATCTCGAGATCCCCTATGTCTATTCCCTCTGCTGGCACTATCTCTGAAAGGGGACCGAAGGTGTCCATTCCCTTGCACAGATCCCAAGGATTGCCCTTGGCACGGTCTGCGGCCTGCATGTCCCTGGCAGTTACATCGTTGAATACAGCCAAACCTGAGACGTATGACATCGCCTCGCTCTCAGGTATATTCTTCCCGGTCTTACCTAGAATAAGTGCCAGCTCTACCTCGTGTTGAACATTCGTAACGCCTTCGGGTATTCTGATCTCATCGCCGTCCCCTATTATGCAGGTGGATGGCTTCAGGAATATGAGCGGCTCCTCAGGCAATGCCCTTTCCATCTCGGCGGCGTGGGACATATAGTTCCAGCCTACGCATACTATCTTCACAGCAGATCCCCCTTTATCGTGAACTCCTTAGGTTTCTCTTCCTGGCGCTCCACCATCTTGACCCTGGTCTGCGCCTTGAATCCGGTAGCTATCATGTACATCTCGGAGCTCGTGGGCCTGGATGCGTCCGGGGAATGCATCTTCACCTCCGTGAAGCGCCTCTCCGTCTCGTCCCTGAGCAAGGGGATCATGTCCCCCATGAAGACCTTCATGACCAGCTTCCCGTTCTTCTTCAGGACCCTGTCACAAACACCGAGAGCGTACTTGCAGAGGTGAACGGAACGTGCATGATCCGTAGAGTAATTCCCGCTTATGTCGGGTGCCATGTCCGAAAGGACGACGTCCGCTTTCCCGCCCAGTTCCTTAACGAGTGCCAGCATTGTAGAGTCCTCTGTTATGTCCCCCATTATGGTGACGACGTCGTCAAGTCTCTTTATGGGCCTCAGATCCACACCGACCACCCTGCCCTTCTCGCCGACCAGCTCCCTGGCAACCTGCAGCCATCCACCGGGTGCGGCTCCCAGATCGGCCACGGCATCCCCCTCTCTGAAAATATCGAATCTCTCATCGATCTGCATGAGCTTGAAAGACGCCCTGGAGCGGAACCCCGTCCTCTTGGCGAGCCTGTAGTAGTGCTCCTGCCGCCTCTCGTTCAACCAGCGTTCGCGCATCGGTCGCCGATAACGGTGCGCCGTTATAACTCCTTTCGCGGGGGGAGAAATATAAACGAGTCAGGCGATTAGGGGCCGGGGAGCATCATGGTAGAGGGTTGGACTTATGCGAAGGCCGGCGTCAACATAGACAGGAAGTCCGGTGCCATAGATTCGCTTGTGAGAGAGCTGAGATACAGAAGGAAAGGAAAGGGCACCATGGTGGAGGCGAAGGGCCTGTTCGCCAGTCTCATCGACTTCGGCGATGTCTACCTTACATTGGCCACGGACGGGGTGGGCACGAAGCTGCTCGTTGCCGAGGAGCTCGGGAAATGGGACACCATCGGCATAGACTGCGTGGCAATGAACGTTAACGATACGATATGCGTAGGCGCGGAGCCCATGTCCTTCGTTGACTATGTTGCGTTGAAGGTCCCGGATGATGATATCTGCGGGCAGATAGGCGTCGGCCTTAACAGGGGAGCGGAGCTCTCCAACATGGAGATAGTCGGAGGAGAGGTCGCCGTTCTCCCGGAGATGGTCAACGGAATAGACATCTCCGGAACATGCCTGGGTTATGTGGAGAAGGGAAAGGTCATAACGGGCGAGAGATGCGAGAGCGGTGACCTAATAGTCGCATTGCGCTCCTCGGGAGTCCATTCCAACGGCCTGACCCTGGCAAGGAAGGTCTTCCAGAACGCCGGGTATACAATGAAGGACAAGGTGCCCGGACTGAGCGGCACCGTGGGCGAGGAGCTGCTGACCCCGACGGAGATCTACGTCAAGGACATCCTGAGGATACGCGACGAGTACGATCCCCACGGCCTCATAGACATAACCGGCGGCGGGCTCAGGAACCTGCTCCGGATGAGGAAGGATCTGAGATACATCATAGACGACCCCGTGAAGCCTCAGACGCTGTTCGGCAAGATCGCAGAACTGGGCGAGGTCAGCGAGAGGGAGATGTACCAGACATTCAACATGGGCATGGGATTCATGATCGTGGCCTCCGAGGATGATGCGGAGAGCATAATCTCGGATATCGGCGACGCGGAGATAGTCGGCAGGGTCGAGAAGGGCAACGGAGTACTGTACGAACCGGGCAACCTGCTTTACGAGAACTACTGAATCAGTGAGGAGAGGGCCCCAACCACTGCCCCCAGGGCGGTGCAGGTCTCCAGCGAGAACCCCCCACCGGTTATATCGAGATTGTATCTGGGTATCGACGAGGGCGATCTGGGTATCCCGTGGGGCCCTATCCCGAACACCAGAAGAACGCTGCTGCCTCTGTTGATCATCGCAACGACCTCTTCTTTTGTCACGGCCTTCTTCGGGTCCGGCTTGCTGGTGGTGAGTATCGCCTCCCCCAGCTGCGGCGGGAATCCTTTGTCCGGGTAGCTGAAGCTGAGGAAGCGGCCCTTCTCTGCAAGCTCCACGAAGTATCCCCCGTCCGAACCTATGCTAGTCGTCCCAGCGACCCATTGCGCAAGCTCCTTGGGCTGCTTTATGTCATCAGGGAAAGGGAAACCGAAAAGAGCCAGATTCATATCGAACGCCAGTGCGAGTCCCCCCGCTCTTGCCAATATTCGTCTGTGGGGCTCCCTGAACTTGGTGGGATCGTATGAATTGTAAAGACCTATGGTCACTCTGCCTTTGCCCATATCAGCGCTCCAATGCTACCTGAACGACCCGCGGTCTCCCCATTATGGCTCTTTTGTCCCCGTCGAGGAAGACCTCCATGTCAGGATTCTCGTCCCGGATCTTCTCCACGAGACGGAGCACCTCCGTCAGCGTCAAATCCTGTGAGCCGACATCCGCGAAGACCCTGTCCATTAGAATCCCTTGAGTCAGTAGTTCTACTGCTTATATATTCATTCACAAAATGAGGGGGATGGTGCCGTGAGCCGGGCTCGAACCAGCGACTTCAAGATCTTCAGTCTTGCACTCTCCCAACTGAGTTACCACGGCGTGGGTCTTCCCTATTGCGATTTCCGTTATAAATGTTCGCTGTCCCGGTCACCTAGGGGCCTTGCCCCTGGGCGGTTCGCGGCCCCCGGACACCGGTCCCGAAGCCAGCCTGAGGAATGCCTCCTCAGCGGATTCCCTGCGGGCCCTGTCGTATCTCCGCAGAGAGAGCAACAGCACCAGGAATACGGCGCCGGCGGCTGCGGCCGCAGCCGTCCACACATAGGCATCGTTGCCCGGCCATGATCCGTTTGCCAGATAAGCGGATATGGCCGCCGCTGCCAACAGCAGCGGCGGCAGTGCCCTTGCGTATCGGGGGATCTCAGATGTCGTCATCTTCCAGGAAATCTTCCTCCGTCTCATCCAGGGCAACGGGCTGCAGGGCGGTGACCTTGTCGCCGTTGCGCAGATCCATTATCCTCACTCCGGCGGCGTTGCGGCCTGTGACGCGTATCTCATTGACCTTGATGCGTATGACCTTGCCCTGGGTGCTGACCACCACCAGCTCGTCAGACTCCAAGACCTTCCTTACGGCTATGACGCCTCCGTTCCTCTCCGTGGTCTTCAGGGTTATCACGCCTTTGCCGCCGCGGTTGATCTTGCGATAGTCATCCACGCTGGATATCTTCCCGTATCCGTTCTCGGACACCGTCAGCAGCATGTCCCCGGGCTTCACGACGGACATCGATACAACGAAGTCGCCCTCGTTCAGCGTTACTCCCTTGACGCCCATGGTATCCCTGCCCTTGGACCCGACCTGCTCCTCATGGAATCTTACGGCAAGACCGTTGTGGGTGGCGATTATTATCTCATCGTCCCCGTCGGTTATGTGGGTCTCCACAAGCGTATCGTCCTCCCTGAGCTTTATGGCCTTGATCCCTTTGCGCCTTACGTTCTTGAAGGCGCTGAGAACGGTCTTCTTGATTATGCCCTCCTTGGTGCAGAACACCAGGAATCTGTCATCAGGGAAATCGCTGGCACATATTGTGCTGACGACGTTCTCCCCCTCTTCCAGATCGGCTATCATATTGACTATCGGCTTGCCCTTGGAGTGCCTTCCGCCCTCGGGGATCCTGTATCCCTTGAGCCAGTGCAGACGGCCGTGGTCGGTGACGAACATCACATAATCGTGGGTTGACGTAACGAACATGTTGGTCACGAAGTCCTCCTCTTTGGTCTCCATGCCTATCAGCCCGACCCCGCCCCTACCCTGCTGACGATAGGTCTTCAAAGGTATGCGCTTGATGTAGTTGTCACCCGTTATCGTTATTACGACGTCCTCTCTGGGTATGAGGTCCTCCTCATCAGCGTCTATGGGATTCGGGTCTATCTTCGTGCGGCGCTCATCGCCGTAGGTCTCCTTCATCTCCGACAGCTCATCCTTTATGATCTGACGGATCCTGCTCTCGTTGGCGAGGATGTCGCGAAGATCGGCCATCAGAACAACCAGCGAATCATACTCCGTCCTTATGGAATCCAATTCCAGGCCCGTGAGCTTCTGGAGCCTCATATCCAGTATCGCCTTGGCCTGCTCCGCATCTATCGACAGCAGATCCTGCAGACCAACAGAGGCCTCCTCTCCGTCCTCAGATGCGCGGATGAGGGCTATGGCCTCATCCAGCCTGCCTATCGCCGCCATGAGGCCTTCCAGGATGTGGTGCCTCTTCAGGGCGGCATCCAGATCGAACTGGGTCCTGCGGGTCACCACGCTCTTCCTGTGTATTATGTACTGTTGGATCAGCTCCTTCAGCGTCAGGAGGACGGGCTTCTTGTCCACAAGAGCCAGGTTTATGACCCCGAAGGTCTGCTCCATCGTGGTCTGCTTGAACAGGTTCTCCAGGACGACGTTGTCTATGGCGTCCTTGTGAAGCTCTATGACTATCCGCATCCCGTTCCTGTCGGACTCGTCGCGCAGGTCCGTGATCCCTTCCAGGGTCTTCTCCTTGACCTTGTTGGCTATCTGCTCTATGAGCCTGGCCTTGTTGACCTGATAAGGGATCTCGTCCACGATTATCATGGTCTTGCCGTTGCTCTTCTCCTCGAAGTGGGTGTTGGCCCTTACCTTGATCTTGCCCCTTCCGGTGGTGTAGGCCGAGTATATCCCGGAGAGGCCGTATATCGTCCCTCCCGTAGGGAAATCCGGGCCCTTCACGAACTCCATGAGCTCGTCCGCGGTGACATCCGGGCAGTCCAGGGTATGGGTTATCGCATCCACTACCTCGCAGAGGTTGTGGGGCGGCATCTTCGTGGCCATCCCCACGGCTATGCCGTCGGAACCGTTCACCAGGAGATTGGGGAACTTGGACGGCAGGACCGTCGGCTCCTTCAGGGAACCGTCGTAGTTGTCCGCGAAGTCCACGGTGTTCTTGTCCAGATCCGCCAGGAGGTCAGATGACATCTTGGCGAGACGTGCCTCCGTGTAACGCATGGCCGCCGCGGGATCGCCGTCTATGGAACCGAAGTTGCCCTGCCCGTCCACCAGGGGATACCTGAGGGAGAATGGCTGTGCCAGCCTCACCATCGCATCGTATGCGGCGGTGTCCCCGTGGGGATGGTACTTGGCAAGGACCTCTCCCACCACCTTGGCGGATTTCTTGTAGCCCCTGTTGTGCCACATGCCCATATCGGACATGGCATACAGGATCTTCCTGTGCACGGGCTTCAGCCCGTCCCTGGCATCCGGCAGTGCGCGGCCCACTATGACGCTCATCGAATAATCGATGTATGAGCGCTTCATCTCGTCCTCGATGGTCTGGTCTATGACCTTCGGAACCGCAGTCTCATTGTTGTCTTCGCCCATGGTCTCACACATCCAGATTCACTACCTCGTGGGCATGTTCGATTATGTATTCCCTTCTGGGTTCCACCGCATCGCCCATGAGCGTGGAGAACAGCTGGTCTGCCAGCATCGCATCCTCCACCCTCACTTTCTTCATCACTCTGTTGGCCGGATCCATGGTGGTCTCCCACAGCTGGTGGGGGTTCATCTCTCCCAGACCTTTGTATCTCGTGACATTGCTTCCCGGGCCGAATTCCTCCACGGCCGCGGCCATGTCCTCTTCGGTGTAAACGTACCTCTCCCTCTTGCCCTTGGATATCCTGTATAGCGGGGGCATCGCCAGGTAGACGTGGCCGTTGTCTATCAGCGGCCTCATCTGCCTGTAGAACAGGGTCAGCAGAAGCGTGGCTATGTGGGCTCCGTCCACATCCGCATCGGTCATTATCACGATGTTGTGGTACCTGATCTTCGTGAGATCGAACTCCTCGCCCAACCCGCCTCCTATGGCTATCGTCAGATTCTTTATCTCCTCGCTCTGGAGGACCCTGTCCGGCCTGACCTTCTCCACGTTCAGGATCTTCCCGCGTATCGGCAGTATGGCCTGGAACATCCTGTCCCTGCCCTGTTTGGCGCTGCCTCCTGCAGAATCTCCCTCCACTATGTAGAGCTCGGATTTGCTCGGATCCCTCTCGGTGCAGTCCGCCAGCTTGCCCGGCAGCGATCCCGACTCGAAGACGCTCTTCCTCCGGGTCGCATCCCTTGCCTTTCTGGCTGCCTCGCGGGCAACGAATGCGGAAACGCACTTCTTCGCGATCGTCTCGGCGACCTTCGGGTTCTCAAGGAAGTGCTCTGCCAGCTTCTCGTTCATCAGGGACTGCACGGCAGTCTTCGCCGCACTGTTCCCAAGTTTGGATTTGGTCTGCCCCTCGAACTGGGGCTCGGGCATCTTCACGCTGATGACCGCGGTCAGACCTTCACGTGTGTCCGCACCGTCAAGGGATTCGTCCTTGATGATGTTCTTCGCCTTGGCATAATCGTTTATCGTCTTGGTGAGGGCGCCCCTGAATCCTATCACGTGGGTACCGCCCTCTAATGTGTGTATGGTGTTGACGAACGGCACAACAAGCTCGCTGTATCCGTCCGTCCACTGCAGGGCCACCTCCACCATTATGTTGTCCAGCGTACCGGATATGTATATCGGCGGAGAGTGTATCGGCGTCTTCGACTTGTTGAGGAACTCCACGAATTCCGAGACACCGCCCTCGTAATGGAATATCTCACTCCTTCCGGTCCTTTTGTCCTCGAATTTTATTGCCACGTTCCTGTTAAGGAACGCCTGGTTCCGGAACCTCTTCTGCAGTTCCTCGTACTCGAACTCCACTGTCTCGAATATCTCCGGGTCCGGATAGAATCTGATCTCCGTACCTGTCCTGTCACTGTCCCCTATGATCTCCACGGGGCCGTCGGGTATCCCGATCTTGTAGCTCTGTCTGAAGATCTTGCCTTCCCTGTGAACGGTGGCTATCAGCTTCGAGGAGAGTGCGTTCACGACGGATACGCCTACTCCGTGAAGACCTCCGGAGACCTTGTAGCTGTTCTTATCGAACTTGCCGCCGGCATGCAGGCTTGTGAGAGCCAGCTCTAGGGCGGATCTGCCCTTCTCGTGCTGTATGCCTGTGGGTATGCCTCTGCCGTCATCCTTCACTGTGCAGGATCCGTCCTCATTTATCGTCACACGTATCTTGTTGGCGTATCCCGCCATCGCTTCGTCCACGCTGTTGTCCACTACTTCGAAGACCAAATGATGGAGTCCGCGGATGTCCGTGCTGCCTATATACATCCCCGGCCTTTTCCTGACCGGGTCGAGGCCTTCGAGGACCACTATGCTGTCCGCACCGTATCCGTCCTGCTGTGCCGCATGGTCGCTGAAGGGCTCGTTTTCATTCCCATCCATAACAATCAAATCCTGCGCTCCGGCGCAATGTCTCACCCTATGCGCTCTCTCTATATATTGTGTGCGCACGCACGCACGCGCGAGAACATAGCGGCGCATAGGATTAATACGGATATCCGATATCTGAAGGTTAGATGACCACGATAATGGAGGAAGCCTGTAAGGGAGTCACGCCCCTCATACGGGCCGTTGCCGCTAGGGAAAGGGTTGACGAGGAGTTCGTGAGAAGAGGCGTGGCCTCCGGCAGGATAGTCATTCCGTGCAATCCCCGCCATAACCCCGTTCCCGCCGCCATAGGCGAAGGGATGGGCATAAAGGTGAACGTCAACCTGGGAACTTCGAGGGACATGCCCGAGATGAGGCCGGAGCTCGAGAAGCTCCGCGTTGCCCTGAGATACGGCGCGGACGCCGTAATGGACCTGAGCACAGGCGGCGATGTGGATGCCATAAGGGCCCGCATACTGAAGGAGTGCCCTGTCATGGTCGGCACCGTCCCCATATACCAGACGGGATTGATCGCGGCCCGCAGAGACGCCGTCGTCGAGATGAGCGAGGATGACATATTCAACGGCATAGAGAGGCACGCCAGGGACGGCGTCGATTTCATGACCGTCCACTGCGGCATAACGAAAGAGAGCGTTGAATGGCTCAAGAGTTCCGGCAGGACGATGGACGTGGTCTCAAGAGGCGGGTCCTTCCTCACGGCCTGGATCCTCCATAACGGGGAGGAGAACCCTCTCTACAGCAATTTCGATTACCTCCTGGAGCTGGCCCGCGAATACGAGTTCACCCTGTCCCTCGGGGACGGTTTCAGGCCCGGATGCATAGACGATGCCACGGATGCTGCGCAGATATCGGAGCTTATGGTATTGGGTAAGCTCGTCAGGAGATGCAGGGAAGCGGGCGTCCAATCCATGGTGGAGGGCCCGGGGCACGTGCCCTGGATATGGTGGAGGCCAATGTCTCCCTGGAGAAGAGCCTGTGCGACGGAGCACCGTTCTATGTCCTCGGACCTCTGGTCACGGACATCGCGCCGGGATACGATCACATAGTCGGAGCAATAGGCGGGGCCGTTGCCGCGAAGGCGGGAGCGGATTTCCTTTGCTACCTCACGCCTGCAGAGCACCTGTCCCTGCCTGATGCGGACGATGTCCGGGAGGGATTGATGGCATCCAGGATCGCCGCCCACGTGGGAGATATGATGCGCGGTAGAGGAAGGGATCTCGACACCGCGATGGGAAAGGCCAGGAAGGCCCTGGACTGGGAGACCATGTTCAGTCTGTGCATAGACGAGGACAAGGCCCGGGAGTACAGGTCCCGCGGATGCACGGAGCTAAACGACGGATGCAGCATGTGCGGAGACATGTGCGCCATAAAGATAGTGGACAAGTACCTGAAGAAATAACCTGTCTGGCACTTTGAAAGTGAGTGGAGCCACTGGAGGGAATCGAACCCCCGACCAACTGATTACGAATCAGTCGCTCTACCTCTGAGCCACAGTGGCGAGTAATCAGCGGAATGAGGATAGGGTTTTAAACCTTTACCCTCAGAACCTGATTTATAAGCCCGGCGACGATTAAGGCGGGAATATGAGAATAGAGCTTCCTGTGAACCTCGATGCCACCCTCGGATGCGGTCAGGCCCACCGCTGGATCAAGAAGGACGGGCGATGGGAGGGAGTTCTGGGGGACGAGATCGTCACCTTGGAGCAGAGAAGGGACGGTTTCGAATGCGAGGGCACCTCTGACAAGGAGATGATCCTCTCATATTTCCGTGCAGAGGACGATCTGGAGGAGATATACGCTGATATATCCGGGGCGGACGTTCATATGGCGAGACTGGCTGAGGCCTGCCCCGGGCTGCGGATACTCAGGCAGGACCCTTGGGAATGCACGGCGACGTATCTTCTGGCAGTCAACGCGAACGTTAAACGCATAGGATCGATGGTGGAATCCGTCTGCAGGGAATTCGGAAGGGACCTGGGCGGAAGGTACTCGTTCCCCGCACCGGAGGAGATCGGCAGCGGATGCGGGGACATCTGCCGCTGCAGGCTCGGATACAGGGAGGGCAGGTTCCTGAGACTTGCGGAATCCGTGAGGTCCGGGGAGCACGACCCTTTGTCACTGAGGAAACTGGACTATCAGAGCTGCCGGAACGAACTGATGAGGATCGAGGGGATCGGACCAAAGGTGGCGGACTGCATCTCGCTGTTCGCCTACGGGCACATGGAGGCCTTTCCCGTGGATGCGCGCATAAGCAGGATGATGGCGGACATTTACGGCGTATCGGGCAACTACTCGGAGGTTGCCGAAGAAGGCAGGAGGCGGTTCGGGAAGTACCCGGGCTATGCCCAGGAGCTTCTGTATCACAGCTTTATTATATTCACATCACAGGCACAGGACGGCGGTTTGCACCCCGTCTGAACCTCGTATATGCGGGCAAGCATCCCCGTGCTCTTGACGACTGTGCATATCCTGCAGATCTCCGTTGCGAACTCGGAGTCCTTGTTGCAGATCCTGTCCGCAGCCGCACGTATCTCACTCTCGAACTGGGGGTAGCTGGGGCTTTCCTCTATCAGGGGATTGTTACCCCTTTTCTTCCTCAGGTACTGAGATATCGCCGCATCCGTCACCCCGAATTTGCGTGCGACCTGCGCCTGCGTCATGCCGTGCCTTAACCAACTCTCTGGCGACCTCTCGACGTATCGTTGGCAGGACATACCATACGACAAGTTCGCAAGGAATCTTCATGCATTTGAGAAGCTGTTAACCATATTTAACACAGACAGAAAAACAGTTCGGATTACCCTCATATCTGCTTCTTGGCGCCGGGGTTCATCTTAAGATAGAATTCGGAAGCGTCCCAGTATTTGTCGTCATCATCTTCCTTCTCACCGGTGTCTATCCTCACTCCCATGGATGTGGTCATGTCCTTCAGGGCCGCGAATGCCTCGTCAGTGCCCTTGAAGTCCTCCACCTTGGCCTCCTCGGACGTGATCCTGCCCTTGAATGTACCTACTGGCTCTGTTCCCTTGAAGACGACGCTCAGAGAGGTCTCCGTCCTGCCCATGTGCCTCAGATATACATGAAGATTGTCCTGGGTGTTCAGTATGGTGAAGCCGGACGCTGCGGGCACGGGACCCCCTGCATCCGCGGACAGCATCCAATAGACCGTCGGGCTGTCCTTCTCGAAGAAGCCCTTGCAAAGGAATCCTTCGTCCTCCAGATCCGCCAGGGCATCCCTGACCGAGTGCATCTTCCTCTGCTGCACGAAATAGGACAGCAACTCGGCCGAGAATATGCCGAATTCCAGGAACAGCTTTCTTGTGGCCTCCCTCAGGGCTTCCCTGTGCCCCATACCGTTATCCGGGACCTCCACATAGCCGCCGGACGGGTTCTGGGCGATCGCCGATGCTCTCGACAGGTTGTTCAGCCCCTCGGCGGTCCTCTCCATGGACAGAGGGGAGGCGTTGATTATGGCCTTGCGGTTCACGGGCTGCCTGTCCCTTATTATGGCCAGGACGGTTCTCATGTCCTCATCCGTCTCCTCTCCCTTGGCGGCCCTGTACAGAGATGCCGTTTCCAGCGTCGTATAGCCTATGTACGCCGGGATCAGGGAGGTCCTCACAAGCTTGAGGGCATCCGCCTGCTTCTTGATCGTGGTCCTCTCGTCCACCCTGGAGAATATCTCCGAATCGTTCCTCACATAGCCGCGGACGGAGACGGCTTCCCCGACCGTCCTGAATCTACTTCCTTTCTGAACACGCTGCTTCGAGAGGACGTACGAGAACAGCTCGTCTTGTTCGAAGGTCCTCGGAACGAACCTTCCTTTGGCGTAGAATCCGTTCACCGGCACGTAGCCGGCCCTATCCATCGTCCCGGCGACGACGGGATCGCATTCGGAGGCATCCTTCGACAGGATCTCCCTCACCCGGACTATGTCCGTTCCCTTCATCGCGAAGAACGCCATCATCTTGTCCAACGCTCCGAGGGCGTCGGTCAGGTCCTCCGGGTCGTCCAGGTCTATGGCGCGAACCTCTATGCACCCGGACATCTCCCAGATCTCCATGGCGCCTATCACGGCGTTGCCTCTTACCAGGGGGTAGATCCATCTGTCGCCGTATCTCGCGGCCAGCTCCGCCCATTTGGATGCCAGGTCCGGATCGTGCAGCGTCAGTAGCCTGACCTCGGTATCGGGAGAACGGTCCTCTCTTATCAGCGGCACCTCATCGGACATAACCAGCATCGGGGTCTGCCCGTCTCCAACCAGTATCGTCTTGGCTCCGTTCCTAGACGCGATGCCGGCGGCCGCATCCGGGGAGATCCCCATGATGAACCGCATTGCGGTGGGAGGTATGGGGCCATACGCCCTCACGGCCTTCATGACCGCTCTCTCCACGGCGCCCTCATCCGGCTCAGAAGGCCTTTCGTAGGCCTCGTAGCGGTTCTCGGTGCCCCAGTCCTCCCTCCCGTCGAATCCTCTTACCACCAGGAGGGCGCGGTCAAGCCTCATGAGGGAATCCCTCACGGATTCCTTCTCCCGGCCGGTTGCCTTGACCAGCTGCCTGAGCGTCGCGGTGCCCATCCCCCTTATCACGGACAGCAGGTCCATATCCTCGTCGGCCACAGGCTCGTCGCGCCTGAGGGCCGCGTGAACTCTTGCGTCCTCTTCCAAGATGAATCTGACCCTGCCCCTGGCGAAGCGCCCGAGCCTGATCTCGCCCGCAGAGCGCATATCGTTCCATTCCCGAGGTCGAATCCGTCGACCCTGCTGAACACGTCTATCTCGCTCCCGGCGAACTCGTAGAATTCGAAGAACTCCCTTATCCCGGGGAACCTCCTCCCCTTGGATGCCCTGTACTTCTCGATCGAGTCGTGATCGAATACGTTTTCCTTACCGGACCTCAGCCTCATGTGGTCTATCTTGAGCATGTACTGATCCCCCTCGGAGATCAGGAAGCGCCCGCGGACCACCTCCCCGGAGGCCGTCATGGATTCCAGGGACGTGCTCACGGCGGATTCCGGCATGGAAAGAGCGAACGCTGTCTCCTTCACCGTTGCGGGCGCGAAGCACTCCAGGTGTCTGGATATCACCCTGTCGCAGGACTCCTCGGGATTCGGGAACCCTCCTTCATACCTTTTGAAATACCATCTGTTGTTGGCGGTGACCCCGGCCCTGGTCACCAGATACATCGATTCCAGCTTCCTGACGGAACGGTACACCGTATCCGAATCCAGTTCGGCAGCCTCGGATATCTCGGTGAGGGCTGTTCTGTCGCCTATGGCATCCAGCACCGCCCTGTCCTGCGCGGTCAGGTCCCTCTCCTTCCGGGTTGCCGATGCGTAATACGGGATCTCCTCCGAGGGCATGACATACGCCTCGTCGAGGAATACCGTACCCAGGGCTCCCTCTTCTATGAGCTCCCGGACCCAGGCGTCAACGGTCTTCTTGTCAGCGTCGCAATATGCGTAGATGTTCCGTCCTCTCTCCCTCAGAGCCTGAAGGGGGCCCGTGCGCATGAGCAGCGGGACGATGTCCGGCCTGTCGGCCGCCCTGCCTATCTTCTCCCTGAAATACGGGACTATCTGGTCCTCTTCGAACTCAAATTCCTTGACTGCATCGCCCAGGGCCCTGTAGAGCACCTTCCTGTGAAGCTCCCGCAGGAGGGCGGAACGGTCCTCCATCAGAACGATATCGGAGAATCCTGAGAGGATTATGGAATGGGCGAAGGGCGAAGGGGTCCCTGTGAACGGCTGGACCGCCATCCTCATCGTCCCGGCATCCAAGGACTCCAGGACAACTCTGGCATTCTTTATGTCCATATCATCCTCCAGAACCTCCCTGTAGGTTTCCTCGATGACGGGCATGTTCTCCATATCGCCCAAAGCATCCAACAGATACGAGGAGCGGGTCTGCTGCCTGTTCACGGATATCGGGCGGCCCTGGTAGTTCCTGAGTATCATGAAGCTGCGGGCAGCGGTGTGCCTGAATCTCAGCTTGAATATCTCCGAGTTCCTGACAGCTTTCCTCAGAATAGTCTCCAGTTCTTTCGAAGAGAGCATGCCGGGTATCCGGGACACGTCTATCTTCCTTGAGGTGCCTATCATGAAGCTGTCGTCAGACATCGTCACCGATGCGTTGGCGCCGGTTATATTCGAGATCTTGTAAGCGTATCCTCTGGATAGCGCATCGTTCACCCTCCTGCCGAAGGGGAAGTGGAACACTATGCGCTGATTCCCGGACGGGTCTATGTACTCCTCCACGGACAGCGTCTTGTCGTCGGGGATCATCCCGGCCACCGCCTTCTGCTCCCTGAAGTACGATATTATGGATTTGGCCGAGCCCTCGTCGATATCGAAATCGGAGACGAGGCGATCCATCAGCTCGTCCTCTCCCTGATCCTCCATTATGCCGGCCGCCTCTCCTCTGAAGCGGGCGATGTCCATGGAAAGGTCGAAGCTTCTGGGAAGCATCTCGCCGGCCCATGACGGAACGGTCGGCTTCCTGCCCGATGCCTCCTTCACGTACGCGGACATGCCTTTGGACCTGACGAATTCGAAGGAGCGGCCGCCAAGAACGAATATGTCCTTGGGAGCGAGCCTCTCCACGAACTTCTCCGACAGCTCCCCGGCCACGGACCCGTGGCCTGTTATGACCCTGTAGTTGGCCTCCTCAGGTATGGTGCCGAGGTTCAGGTAGTAGATCATCCTGGCACCTCTCTTCCTGCCGAAAACGCCCTCTTCCTCGTCGTACCATATCTTCGAGTACACTCCCTCGTACTCGTCCTTGCTTCCCAGGTACCTGAGCACGCTGATGAAGGATTCCTTCGTGAGATTGCGGTAGCAATAGGAGCCCGTTACAAGCCTGTAAGCATCATCCACATTCCATCTGGCACCGAGGCTCATGCCCACCACGGTCTGAGCCAGCACATCGAGGGGATTCTCCGGTATCCCGACCCTGTCGATGTCCCCCCTGTGGGCGGCGCGGCACATGACGGCGCATTCCACAAGATCGTCGGGATCGAAGACCAGGAGACGGCCCTTGGCCACCTTGCCCATGCTGTGGCCGCTCCTGCCCACCCTCTGAAGGCCCTTGGCCACTGATTTCGGGGAGCCGATCTGGCACACCAGGTCTATGGACCCTATGTCTATGCCCAGTTCCAGAGACGTGGATGACACCACGCACTTTATCTCCCCGGCCTTGAGGCGCTCCTCCACATCCAAACGCGTATCCTTGCCCAGTGAGCTGTGGTGAACCTCTATGCTGTCCAGGCCTCTCTCCTTCAGCTTATAGACGACGCTCTCCGCCCCGGACCTGGTGTTGGTGAAGACCAGGGTCGTCTCGTGAGTGTCCACCAGCTCCTTCAGGGTATCGTACATCATCGAATTGACGATATCAGAGGGCAGCGTCGTCATGTCCTCCGTCGGGCATATCACCCGGAGGTCCAGCTGCTTCTTCGTATCAGACTCCACCAGCGTTACCTCTCTCGGCTCCCCGTTCTCATACCCGCCCAGGTATCCGGCGATGGCCTCCATGGGCGCAAGGGTGGCCGACAGGCCGATCCTGGTGAACTCGGTCTCGCAGAGCTCCCGGAGACGCTCTATCGTCAGAGAGAGGAATGCGCCCCTCTTGGAATCGCATATGTCATGTATCTCGTCCAGTATCAGCCATTCGACCTGGGTCAGCTTCTCCCTGAACTTCGGGGCCTCCAGGATAAGTGCCAGGGACTCCGGTGTTGTGATAAGGATGTGGGGCGGATGCTTCAGCATCTTCTGCCTCTCGTACTGGGACGTATCACCGGACCTGACGGCCACCTTGATGTTGGGTGGCATCATGCCGTTGGCCTTGGCCACCTCCCTCATCTCCTTCAGAGGGGTGTTCAGATTGCGGTTGATATCGTTGGCGAGAGCCTTCAGAGGCGAGATGTATATGCAGTATATGCGCTCCTCAAGCGTTCCCTCGTTCTCGTAGCGCACCAATTCGTTGATTATGCTCATGAATGCCGTCAGGGTCTTCCCTGACCCGGTCGGTGAGGATACGAGGACATTCTTCCTCTCGTGTATTATCGGCACGGCTTTGGACTGCGGATCAGAAAGACGGTCGAATCTCTCGTCGAACCAGGTGGATACCAGAGGCTCCATCAGCCCCATCACCTCATCCTTCGTATACGCCCTGTCCGATCTCAGCATATTCATCCGCCTAAGTCTGTGACCTTACGCGTAGAAGTTTAATTCTTTTTTGGTGCAACAAGAACGTCCCTCAAAAGAAGTGAACAGATTAATATCCGAGGGACACAATCGTAACTGACATGAAGGGTGCCTCTGCCGCTGTCTTCGCGATTCTGATGGTCCTCGCCCTCTCAGCGCCTGTGCTGCTCTCGGATGACTCGTCAGCAGCAACAGTCACTATAACTTATGACTGGAACGGAGGTACCGGACAAATAACCAGCTCAAATGCCACCGCAGGAGAGAATTTCTCCCTGCCGGGTACCAGCGATATAACGGAGCCGAAACCGGCAGGTGCCGGCCACAACTACGCTTTCATCGGATGGAGCGATTCACCCACCGGGACCACCGGAGTTATGCTATACGCCCCGACTGCTGATGTGACCCTCTATGCAGTCTGGGCACCCAGTTTCGATATCGTGGGGTACATGGAGAAGGAAGGGCTTCCCTTCAAAGAAGAGGATATCTCCGTGAAGGTCCTTTTCGGTACGGCTCCGGGATCCCCGCTGTTCACCTATGACTTCAAGGATATCCGCGTCGGTGCAGACGGAAAATTCTCTGTCACAGTTCCGGCCAAGCCCGCCACGCCGTCAGGCTACGAGCCCCTGACCAGAGGCGATTACTACCTGATGGTCCACACCCCCGCATCGAGCGACATCATAGGTTACGGAATCGGCAGCATTAGCGATAAAATGACAAAAACGGCGATCTCCAACGTATTCAAGATCGATGTTTCCGGCGCCGCCTGGACCGAGGAGACGGGACATGAATACATTATAACAGGCGCCAACGGCAGCTTTAACTGCATAACAATCTACAAAGACAATAACGCCGTTGGCTCCATACGCGGGAAGATCATCGGGGACAAGACCTACGAGCTGTCGGGCGCAACCATTGAGGTGGTTAAACTTGACGGCAAGACCGTTGTAGCAAAGACCATCAGCTCTTTCTCCGACTATGAGATAGCCTCCTGTCCTGCAGGGCCGTATACCGTACGAGTCACCGCACTGGATTATGAGCCGAAAGAAACCGGTATAATATATGTGAAGTCCGGAGAGACTCTGGTGCTGGATTTCTATCTCACTCCGAAACCGACACAGACCTACCTGGGCTTTGATCTGCCTCACTTCATGATGGTCGTCGGGGCATCTCTGGCAGCCATGCTGTTCCTTTCCGCGCTCATAGTCAGGCGCAAAGCCAGAAGGAGACCTTCTCTCCTCAAGGAAAAAGAGGAATGATTCATCTGACCAAGGATTTCCGGACTTCCTCGTAAAGGCTGTTGCCCTTGGCATCAATGGCAACTACCAAAGGACCCAGACGATCTGCTTCGAACCTCCACATGGCCTCGGCCATGCCCAGATCCTGCCATTCCACGCCCGTCACCTTCGAGAGCCCGTTCGCCAGGGTCACTGCCGCACCCCCGGTGGCCGCAAGATACACGCAGCCGACTTCTTCCATGGCCTCAGAGACCTCCTTGGATATGCCGCCCTTGCCTATGACCGCGCGTATACCGAATCTTCTTATCATCTCGGGTGCGAGCGTGTTCATCCTGGCACTTGTCGTGGGGCCTGCCGCCACAACCTTCCACCCGCCTTCCTCGCCTTCGATGATGGGGCCGCAATGGTACAGCGTAGATCCCTGAAGCTCCGACGGCGTTCTCTTGCCTTCCCTGAGATATTGGAGGGCCCGCATGTGCACCGCGTCCCTTCCGGTGACGACCGTGCCGCTTATGTAGACGAGATCGCCGATCTTCAGGGATCTCACTCTCTCTTCCGATAGCGGGGAGCTGAGGATCAAGGCCTCGCCCCCTGGAAGTACTCGGCGGTCCCGTCCGGATACATCCTGACGGACGCGCGCCTGGTGGCCCAGCACCCGATCGCCACTGCCACAGGGAGGCTCGCAGTGTGGCAGTGCGCCTTCCTTATCCTTACCGCCAGCACGGTGGTGTCCCCGCCCAGCCCCATAGGGCCCAGGCCGCTGGCGTTGAGCTTCACGAAGAGCTCCTCCTCCATCTTGGCAAGCCTCTTGTCAGTATTGTCCGAGTCTATCGGGAGCAGAAGCGCCTCTTTCGCCATCTCGATGCATGTCTCCGCAGTGCCTCCTATCCCCACGCCGACCACCGTCGGTGGACAGGGTCTTCCTCCTGCGTCAAGCACCGCATTGACCACGAAGTCCCTGATGCCCTTCTCCCCTTCGGAGGGATTCAGCATAGCCATCCTCGTCATGTTCTCAGACCCGGCCCCTTTGGGCATCACGGTTATCTGCAGGAAATCGTCATCCGTCGGATGATATCGTATTATCGGCATTCCTTCGCCGAGATTGTCTCCGTGATTCTCGCGCGTCAGGGGATCAACGGTGTTGGGCCTCAGGGGTATCTCCGCGGTTGCCCTGCGCAACCCTTCGCCTATCCTTCCCGCAACAGAGGCATCAAAGGCCCCGGATACGTAGAACACGGGGACCCCGGTGTCCTGGCACATTGGCCTCCCGGTATTCTCGGCCTCCTTCACATTGTCCATTATGGCTCCCAGCTGAGTATAGGCAACGGAATTGCTCTCCCATCCCGCGGCAGCCTCCAAAGCCCATCCGATATCCAATGGGAGCTTCGTGTTCGCTATCCGCAGTATCCTGACGACTGCGTCCTCCACGCTCTCGGGCATTCTGATCATGATAACCTAATCTGTTGCCTATATGAAAAACAACACGGTTTCAGGGGATGTAGAGGATCTCCCCGTCCAGGTCCACGAACCTGACCGTCTCCCCTATCTCCTCGCCTTTAGGGGTTATGATCATTACGGTCTCATAAGTGACCGGATGGAGTATCTCCGCCTCCCCGTCCTTCGAGAAGACCACCGTGGCGGTTCCCAGGTCTGCCCTCTTCTTGAACACTCTTACCCTTACCATATCGGCTCTGGGCACGAAAATGGATTTGAATCCCTGAAGTGCCAGCAGCTTGCCGCCGCTCTTGCTGATGTATGTGAGCTTGTACAGCTTCCCGTCGAAGGTCACCGCGTCTCCGACCCTGTGCTCGGGCAGTCGCACGAGGAATGTTACCCTGTGGGTCTCCGACCCGTCTGCTGCCTGCCCCACCAGGGAGAACGATTCCTTCGTTTCCGCGCCGTAGCGGTCCGCCAGATCCCGGGAGATGTTCTTGCCCAGGGCTATGGATGACAGCTTGATATCGACGCCCCCGGTCACCTCTGACACGCTGGTGATGAAGAGCCTCCTGTCGGTCTTGGACTGCCCCTCCACGTCGTTCCTGACCCTTCTTACGACCTCGTCCCTGAGGCTGTCCTCCAGGGCCCCGTCGCTTCTTATCTGCAATATCGCCTCGTAATAGTTACCAAGCTGCCTGGAGCATCTCTTGCACACGGTGTTCTTCAGTCTCACCAGGGTGCTCGCCTCTGCACGGACCTCCGTGCCGCGTATCTCCAGGTCCGCCTCCATCTCCACCTTGTAGGTCTTCTGGTCCTGCTTGGTGACCCTTGTGCCTACGCTCAGGACCCTGGCCTCCTTTATGGCCGAGAGCCTTCCCAGGGCCGCTTCCTCAACGGCTTCCGAGGGTTCCATCTCCACCCAGGTCTTGTTAAGTGCGTACTCCTCGCAATTGGTGCATATCTGGAGGTCCACATGGTGAGGGAGCTTGACCAGGGGCTTGTCCTTGACGAAGCATTCCACGCAGGCCCCGTCAACGGTCTTGTCGGTCTCCTTGCCGCACTCGACGCAGAACATCAAAGTTTCACCGCCTGTGCATGCTTTATGCCGTCTATGATCAGAACGCATTCAGGGTCCACAAGGCCCTGCTCCACGGCCACGGCAACGGCCCTTTCCCCTACCAGATTGATCACGGACACGGACTTCAGCCTCTCCACCAGCGTCTCCTCGGAGACCAGCTCCCCCATGTAGAATTCCCTGGAGACCTTCAGTCTCATCCTGCCCTCTCTGAACTCCTTGCCTACCAGATCCTCGTCGCAGGCGGCCAGGAGCATGTCCTCTTTACCGGCGTGTATTCGTACTGCTATCATATCAATCCATCAATGCGTATTTGTCTTCCGAGGGATTGTAGATCTCGCCGGAGTTCCTGAGCTTCTTCAGCAGCTCTTTCACTGTGTGAGCGGAGATCCCGTCCTTGCTCACCAGGGAGATTATCTCGTTCTCCGAGATGCCGTTCTTGCCCGATGCCGTGATTATGTCACGCACCGTTCTCACTCCGCTCCGGTCCTTCTTGGTGAAATCGGATGCCATCCTGTCTATCTCGAACGTCCCGTCGGTATTGGCCGCGATCTTCCCCAGGTAATAGCGTACCATATCTATCGCTCTCAGGGCATCCTTGGGCTCCACCCTGGGGCTGAGCCTGGCCCTGGCTGATGCCTCCGAGAGACGGACGTATGCCTCCAGCTGCCTGGCGGTTATCGGGACGGAAGCGTTGTTCCCGCTTCCCATCTTCCTTATCGAGAGGTAATCCTGTTCTATGAGGTCCTGGGCGCTCTTGGTCATGACCGGGATTATCTTCTTGGAATACGCCACGTACTTGCGGATCATCTCCTCAGAGTAAACGGGTCTTATATCATCGGTCTCCGCCAGTATGCTCTTCGACTCCTCGCTCTCCGTTTCGCCGCGCATCCTGACCTGCCCCCTGCGGTGGGCGTTGAGTATGTGGCCTGTTATGTCCCGGTCCCTCTTCTCCTCCGGTTTGTCCGTCATGACGAATATAAGGTCGAAACGGGACATGAGGGCGGGAGGCAGATCGATCTGACCGGCTATCTTCTCATCCTCGTCGAATCTGCCGTACTTCGGGTTCGCGGCGGCGAGGAGAGAGCATCTGCACTGAAGTGTCGCGGTTATACCGGCCTTGGCCACCGATATCCTCTGGGATTCCATCGCCTCGTGAAGGGATGACCTGTCCTGCGCGCTCATCTTATCCAGTTCGTCGATGCAGGCCAAGCCCTTGTCTGCAAGGACCAGGGCGCCGGCCTCCAGCGTCCATCTGCCGTCGCCGAAATCGTCCTTCACCGCTGCTGCGGTATTGTGTATCATGAATCCGGAGCCGACGAAGGAGTGGGACTGGTCCACCGTAAGGTCGTAAACGTAATCGGGAAGATCCTCCGTGAGGACCTCGGCGGAAACGACGGGCGAGAACCGCATGTTATGGTCCACGGTGGCGACCATGTCCTTCGTGGATATGGTGCCGGCCTCGAACCAGTCGAATCTGCCGTCCTTCATGGCCTGCAGCTTCGTCTCCGGTGTCAGCACGAGCACGTTCCCGTTGCCCGCGGTCAGCTTTATCAGCCGGTCCGGGGTCTTGATCTTCCATACGTATGATATGGGGTGATATCTCAAAGAGCCTACTTGGGACATCGAGAAGACCTTGGCACCGTCGGCCCTCTGCCTGAATATCCCGGGCCTGTATTCCTCGGGATCGTTCATCCTGGCTTCCACGAGGTCCTGTATCCTCTCCTTGGATCCTTCCATGAACAGAAGGGTGTCCCCACTCACACAGAGACCGGCGGCGGATGCGGACTTGCCTGATGCGTATATCCCCCTGGGAGCCAGATTGCTCATGTATCTCAGCAGCTGGGACTTGGCCACTCCGGGGTCTCCCACCATCAGTATGTGTATGTCCCCCCTCATGACCGTGCCGTCGTCCATCTCCTTGTGGGAGCCGCCGAACAGCTGGAGCGCAACACCCTCCTTCTCCTTCTCGAGCCCGTAGATGGTGGGGGATATTGACCTGATTATCTCATCCATCAGATTCGGGGTCTGGGACATCTCCTTTATCCTGATCTCGTCCTCTGCGGTTATCTCTATTTCCTCATACTCGTGCTGATCGAACTCCAGGGACTGCACGTCCATGAATATGTCGAAGACTGTGGATTTGTCCCTCTCCGTCTTCTGGGACGATCTTATAATGCCGTTCAGCGTGACCCTGTTCCCCGGGGTCACGAAGCCTGCTATATCGTCCTCAACGAATCCGGCCAGCCTCTCGGGCTGTGCACCTCCCCTTAGGCCTTCCGGATTCTCCTGCACCTCTATCTTCTGGGTGTCGATGTACTCGGAGCGCGCGTCATCCAATATGAATCTCAGGGCGGATCTGTTGCACGCATCGTTCACGCACATGACCGGTTCCCTCTGAAGCATGCCCCGCTGCTTTATCCTGATCTCGGAATCGCATTTCACGCACCTGTAGAGGGCCGTGGTCATCCTTGGCTTGGGCAGCGTGGCCTTCCTGACAAGGCCGGTAACGGCCACCATCTTGCCCAAATGCTTCGCCCTTATCTGGCGAACCTCCACGTGGGCATACTTCGGAAGATTCCTTATCCTGAGGTTTATCTCGTCTGCCGGGTCCCAGGACGGGGGCAGCATCTTGGCCAGAACCTTCTCTCCCAGGTCCAGGGACGAGTCCGGATTCTCCAGCATGAATATTCCCAGGTCCGGGTTCAGTGAGTTGATATCGGAATAGTCTACGAATATGCTCCTCTTCGCAGGATAGTTCGCCTGGACGTCGGACAGCATGAGCCTGTACTCGTCCTTGAACAGGATCTCCTCCCATCCTGCCGTCACATCGTTATCCTGGAATTTAGCGGCCATATCTTCTCCTTTGCTGTCCTTGGAACCGGAACATTACACCATAGTGCCCGTTCTTCTAAAGAAGTATCGGTTAGGCCTGATAAAAATAAGGTACGGGGGTCTCCCCCCCGCTGAGATGTTTACGGGCGCCTCATGAAGAAGACCGTTCCGGCTATCACCGCGACAACCGCGGCTCCTCCGACACCGATGTACAGCATCGTGTTGTCCGCGGGATCATCTGTTGCAACTTCGTTGCTGGCTGCCGGGTCCACATCGGACTTCACGATCAGGTACTCCGAAAGATGGTTGACACTGAAGGTGGCCATTCCCTCGGAGGCCCTGCCGTATGACCTGAGAACTATGTCGTCGCCAACGACCTCGTATACGGCGAAAAGCCCGTTCCCGAAGTCACTGCCGACAGGATAGGACACCTGGGTATCGTCAGGCATGGCTCCGGAGCCTGCGAAGCTCAGGAGCACCATCTTACTGTCTCCGAAGACCTCCGTGGCCTCGGAAGGCAGTTCGAGCCTCTCCACTTTCAGCTTAAGGTTCTGGGCGTTGTACGAATAAAGATTGAAATACCACTTGCATACAAGGGCATCATCTTCGTAGAAATCCACATACCTCTTGCCGGACAGTATGTCCGCCGAACCGAAGGCATAGTCGTCATCGTCGATCCTCTGGTAGGTCAGGCTGCCTGTGGAACCCAGATACACCGGATCGTCGGTCTTGTCATCGACGATCACCGGGGTCAGTATCAGATCGTGGGTTATGATCGTTTTCTCGGTGACCAGTTCGCTCATCTGGTAGCCGGAGGTGCTCCACCCGACCACCGTCTTGCCTGTCAGGCTGAGCTGCGGGAAGGAGGATTCTGGGATCTTCTTTCCGTTGGTTATGGTGATCTGGCTCAGCTTCTTCATATCCTTGTCGAGGAATATCACCTTGGAAACCGAGTCGAGCTCGCCCGGCATGCCTTTCCTTATGGAGTTCACCGCCCCGGATATCGTGCTCTTGCCATCGCTGTCCAGGATGACGGAGCCGCCGATCAGGAGCCCGAAGACCGTGGGTGCCGTCTTGTCGGCTACGGGATATGTCATCGTATCGCCTTCGAAGAACACGGTGTACTCCCCGGCCTCCGCGTCATATTCCATATAGGCGTCAATTCCTCCGTTGAATCCCATTTCCACTCTGTCGCTCTCTACGCCGATCTCAAAGTACTCGGGTGTCTCCAGGGGGTCTGTGCTGTCATGGAAGTTCGCCACAGCCTCTGTCACCGTGTAACCGCTGCCGGTGCTGAGCTCTGACGGCAGTGCGCCTGTAAGCATCGCAAGCCCGCCGACCCCGTTACCGTAGGTCTCGGCAGAAGCAGTGAGCGAGATGTGCTGGTACACGAGACACAAGGGGTCTGAATAGGAGATTATCGTCTTATCGTTGGCATCGGTCTCCACTCCTATCCTGGGCATTACGGAGTCCGCATATGTTTCCGAGAAGACGACCTCCATGGATGCAGAGACACTTGCCCTTACCCCATAGGTCTGGGTCTCCCCAGGATATGATATCGTGATGCCCGGGTCCCCGTCGATCAGGGCTATGGCCAGCTTTGCATTGCTGGAAAGGTTGAGATCTATTCCCGCCCTCATATCGAGCAGATATGCACTGACCTCGAAATCGGAGCTGTCGGTCTTGGTCATGTACATGTACCCGCCGATCGTGAAGGCCATGGTCAGACTGAGCTTCGCCCAGATGCTCTCATTCTCCAGGAGGGACGGCAGGAAGCCGCCGTTATCCTCGGCTATCTGATCCTTGGCCGTCTCGGATATGTCCGGGAACAGGTACAGGAAGAGAGCGACCGTTATCTGCTCCAGATCGTCCATGGAATAGGTTCCTTCCAACGGCCTCTTTCCCAGGGACATGTATAGAGAGATCTCCATCCGGGCGGCCGCATCGATCTTGGCCACATAATCCGCCTCTTTCTTCTGTATCAGCTCCATCATCCCGTAGATGGACGCAGAACCGGAGATGTCTATACCCAGTTTCTCATCCATGAATTCGAGAACCGCGAATGTGTTGTACTGAGCAAGCAGGATCCTCTCGCTTTCGGATGTCATGCCGTCTTCGTCAGTATCAGGTGCCGTCTGCACCAGAAGAGGGTCGCCCAGTGTCAGGAACTTCTCGATCCTTTCGTCGTCTATCTCGTAATCCTCTCCCCCATCCAGAGCGAAGATCCGGACCATGTCCTCATAGGACATGCTACCGCCTATGCCTACCGCATCGCCGACTTCAAGCATGCTGTCTGTGGTTGGAATCTCAGCATCGTCCGGTACGGGCGAGAAAACAATCCCAAGAACAGAGGCAAGCATCACAGCCGCAACCGCGAACGACAATACTTTCCCTTTGTTCATTTTGAATCACCTTATGGCGCGTGTCAAACACTGCCACGGTGATTTCCTACTTATGCGTATTAAAATCTTACATACGTGGTCACGGAAATGCGGATAGATATGCCGGTCTGGGTATTTGACATCCGGAATGCTGCGGCCAGCATACTCCGGTCGCCTTTCAGCCGTCGTTCCGGACGGGAGCGGACCTGCATTCCTCGTCCACCCACCAGACCCATCCGCCCATCTCGACGGAGACCTCCCCCTTCAGGTATCCGAGGGATCTCATTTTCATAAGTGATTTGACCAGATCGTCGGGGCATTTGTAATCGAAGAGCTCGTAGAGTCTTATCTCAACTTCCCTTGTGGGTATCTTGTCCTCGCCGAAGATGAGCCAAACATATTCGACGAAAGCGGGCTGCATGATCGTTCTGTAGAATCGCCGTCCCTAAAGATATATCGACGGTTATGACGGGTTCTGTGCACATTTTTTAAATACCCAACATGATAACATCGTCATGGCTCAAGAAGATTACAATCGGCCTATTCTGCTAACTATAATAGCGATACTTTCAATATTGTTTGGAATACTGATGATTCTGGGGGGCATTCTCATGCTTGTCGGCGGTGCTCTGATCTCTACCGAGGTGCTCGAGGCAGGGCTCTTCGTCGGTGCGGGTTCCGCTGTCGTCCTGATCATGGGCATACTGTTCACCGTTGTCGGCTTCGGGCTGATGTCGGGCAAGAGCTGGGCCTGGTGGCTCTCGATCATAGTCATGGTATTGAGCCTCATATTGAGTCTGCTGTCACTCAGCATATTATCAATAATCGTGGCCGTCCTGATCCTGATCTACCTGACGAGGCCCAACACGAAGGTTGGTTCGGCATCGGATCATAGAATAGAATCCAGATAATCGCTCTGGACTCGGACCACTCCCTGGCTGTCCGCAGCCTTGGAGTAGTCCGAGAGAAGATTGCCGTTAAGCCGCATGAACTCGGGAGCCCAATTGAAGCGTCCCATGAACGAGGACGCCTGCTCTTCCTCACCAAGGATCACGAGAGCGGCGAGAACGGCCTCTGCGCTGTTGAGCTCCATGGGCCTTCCCCAATTGATAGGATTCGATGCCAGAAGATACGGCAGCCCTCTTTCCTCCGCACCTCTGACGCGGGGGAATCCTTCTATGTTCGTCCAGGTGAGGTCCATGACCACCAGGCCCTTCCTTGCGCTGTAGGCGTCGGCGGGGGAAAGGGCCTTCTCGGCAAAGGGAGAGAGCACCACCGCCCCCTTGGGTATGGAGGAGATGGTCTTCGCCTCTTTGGCCAGACCGAACTTCAACATCTTCTTGGCGGTGCACTTCTTGGGGTCGCACTGCCCTTTGTCGTAGACATATACAGGTATCATCTGGCCAGTTCTTCCAGTTTATCCGGGTCGGAGAAGGTCTCGCTGACCCACACGCGAACGCTCTCAACGAAGGACGTGATCATCTGCGCAAGCTCCAGGTCATCCGTGGCACCTTTGTAGCTGTCCTCTCTCCTGAACGCTTTCAGGATCTGCTTGGCATCCCAGGGCATTACATCCTTCAGCAGATCGTACGTGCTCTCCTCTAAGAACACGATATAATCGGGTTTCTTCGGAAGGCCGGGGAAGTCGAAATCCTTGGACCTCTGCCTCCTCATATCGTACCCTGCCTGGTACATCACAGATATCAGCTCGCAGTTGATATAATCCTTCTTGGGCCCGGCGCTGAAGGCCTCGTACATATCGCCATACTCCTCCCGAAGGAAATACTCAGCGATCTGGGACTGCATATCGTTGACCTCATCAACGAATATTATCTTGAGCTTCTTGGGTGTCTTCCTGCGCGCCATCTGTATCGGCCCCTGATGCTCCTCGCCCGTTAAACGTTTCTGATTCGCCCCGCGGGCATTTATAATATATTAATCAATTAATCAATTCTAATATCTAATATTATAATGTGTGTTTCCCATACCAAGGATGATTTAAACGGCATGAACGATGTGGTCGCGCCACGATGATGATCGTTTTCGAGCTGATCCTTGATGATAGACGGGCGAGCTGAGTGGCGTTCTTTCAATAGATGTAAATAAACCGCTTCGGATTAACAGAATATGGCAGTACTCCAGTTGGCATTGGACCTTATGCAGACCAGCAGGGCGATCCCCATCGCCAGGGAATCCGTTGCGGGAGGAGCGGATTGGCTGGAGGCGGGTACGCCTCTGATAAAGAGCGAGGGTGCCGAGTCCATACGCACGTTGCGCAGGGAATTCCCCGGCATTAAGATCGTGGCGGACACGAAGACCATGGACGTCGGTTCCCTGGAGGTCGAGATAGTCGCTAAGGCCGGAGCCGATATAGTCACGATACTGGGTCTTTCGGATGACTCCACAATAGAGGAGGGCGTCTCAGCCGCCAGGAAATACGGCGCAGAGATCATGGTGGATATGATCAACGTCCCGGACAAGGTCCGGAGATCGAAGGAGGCGGAGGCCATGGGCGCCTCCTATGTATGCCTTCACATGGGCATAGATCAGCAGATGAGGGGTGAGGACCCGCCCATAGACATTCTGAAGAGGATAGTCTCCGAGACCTCCCTGCCCGTTGCGGTGGCCGGAGGCATAACCGCCGAGACCGCAGGGATGTATGTGGAGGCGGGAGCCAGCGTGATAATCGTAGGCGGCGGGATAATGAAAACGGCGAATATCACGGCCGCCACCGCCGCAGTCAAGGCCGCCATGGGCGGCGCGAAGGTCGATACGGGCCTTTCGAAGAAATACGGGGAGGAAGAGCTTTTCGAGGCTTTCTCGAAGGTCTCGACCTGCAATATATCGGACGCCTTCCACAAGCGCGGTGTCATGATCGGCATAACGCCGCGGATAAGATCCGGGCAGAGGATGGCGGGACGCGCCCTGACCGTCCAAACGGTGAACGGCGACTGGGGAAAGCCCGTGGAAGCCATAGACAGGGCACAGAAGGGCGACGTGATCGTGATAGACGCCGGCGGATCCCCTGTTGCGGTGTGGGGGGAGCTCGCCAGTCACTCCGCCGTGATGATGGGCGTTGCAGGCGTGGTGATCGACGGCGCCATACGCGACATCGACGATATCAAGGCCATGGACTTCCCCGCTTTCTCGAGGTCCGTGGCTCCGAACGCCGGGGAGCCCAAGGGCTACGGAGGGATCGGGATGGAGATCTCGGTCGGTGGCCAGATGGTCAGGACCGGGGACTGGATAATAGGGGACGAGAGCGGCATAGTGGTAGTTCCGAAAGAGAAGGCTGTAGAAGTCGCCAACCGCGCACTGGATGTTCACGAGAGGGAGGACCGCACCCGCGAGGAGATAACCCGCGGTTCCACTCTCTCAAAGGTTAACGAGCTCTCGAAATGGGAACCGGTGCGCTGATCACAGACCCATCTTGTCAGCCATCTTGTTGAGCCTGTCTATGCGGTCATCCAGAGGCGGATGGGTGCTGAATATGCTGCCTATCCCCCCTCCCAGATGAGAGGATATCCACATGTGGGCAGTGGCATAGTCCTCCGCCGGATTGGAGCTGTCGGATCTGGAGAACCGCGACGCAGAATCGCCTTTCAGGCGCGTGAGGGCCCTGGCAAGGGCACGGGGATCGTTTATGATCTCCGCGCCGGAAGCGTCAGCCAGATACTCCCTTTTCCGCGATATGCTCATCTGTATCATCAGGGCGGCGAAGGGCACCGTGATGCTGGCTACCAAGGCCACGATCACTGCGCCGGAATTCCTCCTGTCACTGAACATGGTGGCATAGAAAACGAACCTGGACACATACGTGAGAAGGATGGATATGGCAGATGCGACAGACATGACCAGTATGTCCCGGTTCTTCACATGGGACATCTCATGTGCCAGCACTCCGCGTATCTCATCCTCGGGCATGAATCTGAGAAGCCCTCTCGTGACCACGACTGCGGAGTTCTTCGGATTCCTTCCGGTAGCGAAGGCGTTCATCTGCATGGACTCCACGACTCCGACCTCGGGCATGGGGAGGTCCGCTCTCATGGACACATCCCGGACCAGCGCATACAGTCTGGGCTCCTGATCCTCTGTTACTATCCTCGCCCTGTTAGCAGCGAGTGCCAGCTTCTTCGACCAGAAATAAGTGGCGAAGCACATTAACAGAGCTATAGCGGACAGTACCGCCAGGAAGAGGATGGAAAAAGCATCCATCAGCCACATCAAAAGCCACCCCAGTGCCATCAGCAGCACTGTCAGATAGACGAACATCGCGGCGGTCCTAAGTCTCCAGAACATCTTTTACCTCCGGAACAGGATTACAGACCATTATTTTTAGAATTTTCGTGGGACAGGTCGAATCTGATCTCTGTCCCTGCGTACAGGTCGGAAACAGCGCGGAGACCGAATCTGATGCGCAGCTTGGTCATCCCGTTGGGTTCTGTGCAGTGGCCCGTGTAGATGTGGGGAGAACCCCTGGATTCCAGATCTTCCAGGGTTCTTCCTATCTTTTGGTGGCCGGATCCAGACAGATGCAGCCCGCCCACTATGGACGTGGGCTGCCTGCCGAACATGTCCTCCACCTGGTCCATGCGCTGGCCGATCCCGTCGTGGCAGCATCCGCATATCAGGACCGGTCCTCTTTTGGTCAGAAGCACCGCCGAGCACTCGCTGTGCTCCCCGGAGATCGGGGGGGCTATGTAGAGGTGCTCGCTGAGGCGTACCCAACCTTCCACATGCTCATGGGCTATCTTCGTGAGCCCTTTGAACACGGGGCTTCCTCTGATCCCCGTCCTTGTTTCAAAGGTCTTCTGGTCCGAGAACACCTTCAGATACTCTGTTCTGGAATCGTTGAGCTTCCTGAGACCGCCGACATGGTCACTGTGGCCGTGGGAGATTATCACACGTTTTATCTTCTCCGGGACCACCTTGAGGACCTTCATATTGTTCATCAGGTATCTTCCGCGAAGACCGGTATCGAACATCGTCTGCTCCCCGTCCACGTTTATGAGCAGGGAGAACCCCCTGGCGCCAATCAAGGGAGTGCCCTCTACGGCGCCTTCATCATAAAGACAGAGAATCGTGGCCTTCATAAAATGAGTCATCAGCGACTGAATAGAAAATCCTATCTGAAATCGTACAGCCTCTGAGGTATTTCGCCGCATATCCTGTGAGCATCCTCATCGCTCATCTCTCCGGATGCCCTCATGGCCTTGATCCTCTTGGGGACAGTGTTTATGGACATGACCGCGGAAGCGTTGCCCGGGTCATCTATGTAATCCGTCTCCAGCATGAATCTGTTGCCCTTGGCCAGAGCCTCCCGCGTTGCGAACCTTGAAGCGGGTATCGAGGGCATTATGCCCAGTGTCTCGGACTCTGTGACCAGGGGGCCGGAGGAATGCTTCACGACCCTGCCGGGATCCAGACCGGCGGCGTCCGCCATCCTCCTGAGATCCCCGTAAGTGCTCGGTTCCGACTCGGAATGGATGATCACCGGGCATCCGATATCACGGGCCAGCTCCATCCCTCTCATAAGGACCCTGTCTGAGGCCTCCGATATCTCCCGTGCCACCGGGAAATGGGGCCTTCCCACCTCTCCTATGGCATCGGCCTTTCCTTCGGATACCAGCCGGGCGGCCGCCTCCATTCCCTCCGCCATTATGCGCTCCGCTCTCTCCAGACCGTAATTCTCTGCCAGGGGGATGATGAGCACCGGATACGGACCCACGGCCACATTGATCCTCAATCCCGTGGCATCGCGTCCTCTCTCGGCCAGGGAAAGCGTTATCCTGAAGGATCTCAGGAAGTCCTCCCCGGAGGATATGGGGACTTCCCTGTACGGAAGCGTCACCAGCGTGAGCCCGGTACCGCCTGCCGCCTCGAAGGCTCTCAGAGCCTCCACGTTCCTCCCTTCGGGATTCAGATGCACGTGGTTGTCGTAGATCGGCACCGCCATGCCCTTTCCAGGGTCGGCAACATAATTATACGTTACCGAAACCTAGTCCGGGAGCATGGACCAGAACCTCCGATTCCTCCTGAAGACCTTCAGGAAGTACTACAAGGAGGAGGGGCCCATCATGCCTCCCCGGTTCGCCAGGAGAGAGTTCGGGTTCATGTTCTTCGATAAGAATTTCATGCAAAGGCACACGGCATTCTCAAGGGTGGCGGACCTGGGGTCCATGCTGCAATCCAAAGTGCCGTCCCACTGCTACTACTCTACAGCCTACTACAGGAAGCCCGGGGCGCCCACCATGGAGGAGAAGGAATGGCTGGGCGCAGACCTGATATTCGACCTGGACGCGGACCATCTGGCGGGAGCCGAGAAGATGACCTACTCCGGCATGCTGGAACAGATCAGGAAGGAGATGGCGAACCTGGTAGACTCCTTCCTCCTGGGGGATCTGGGATTCAGTGAGGAGCAGGTGCAGATCGTCTTCTCCGGCGGCAGGGGCTACCATGCTCACGTCGACCTGCCGGACGTCCTGACCCTGGGCACCCACGAGCGCAGGGAGATAGTCGACTACATAACGGTGAAGGGCCTGAACATCGACTGGGTCTTCCCTTATGAGCGAACGGCCACATCCACCGTTTCCATGGGGGACGGTCTGCGAAGCAACGTCAAGACCTATAGGACGATACCGTTGCCCGATTCCGGCGGATGGAGGCTCCGCATGAGGAGGGCCTTCGAGGAATTGGTGGAGGACATCTGTGCCATGGAACCCTCCGATATGAGAAAGGCGTACCCATCGCTTTCTGGAGTGCAGGCGAAGACCCTGATCAATATGAGGGACGAGCTGGCTGCGAACAGGGAGATGCTGTTCAGGACCAACAGCATGGTGAACATCAGGAAGACGACCCAGGATCGTCTGATCGATATAATGCAGAACGACGTCTCCAAACGCCTGTCGGGGGAGGTTGACGAGCCGGTCACAGCTGACATAAAAAGGCTGATAAGGCTGCCTGGGTCTTTGCATGGGAAGACGGGGCTGCGCGTTGTCCCTCTGTCCCGCACGGAGCTTGACGATTTCGATCCCCTCACGGATGCGGTGCCCGTCCAATACTCAGACGAGCCGGTCCAGATAACCATGAGAAGAGACTATGACGTCACGATAAGAGAGGAGAGATTCAGCCTGAGCGGCACCACCGAGGTCCCTGAGTACGCCGCTGTCTTCCTCATAGGAAGGAAGGAAGCATCCATAGGTGACGGGACCGCGCCCCGGGACGGGTTCTTCTAAATGCCCATGCAGCAGCAGCGGGGGTCCGTTTCCACGGAGAAGCCGTTCTCCTCCGCCCATCTAACGGTTCCGGCGGAGGGGTTCGCTATGCGCCTGGCTCCCGCCTGTATGCATTTTATCTCCAGACCCCGCAGGGTCCTGTCCCTCATGCATCCCAAGGTGACCGAGAAGCCCGTTGCGGACATCATCATGATCGCGCCTGCCACGGCGTCCTCGTTCATTGTTGAGCCCTCCGTAACGGTTCCGGGCGTGGGAACAAGAGCCAGCACTATGATATCCTTCATACCCTTGGATTCGAGGAGCCTCAGCGAAAGAAAGAGGTCCTTCTCCCCGAAGCCGAGTGTTATATGGGGCACCGGGATTCCGCCGGCCTCTCTTATCGTGTCTATGAGCCTGCCATAATCCTCCGGCTCTTTGTCCAGATGCATGAAGTCCCTGATGATCTCCCGGTCCTGATGCACATCCACGGAGAATCTCGTCACGCCTGACCGGACGAGCCTCTCCGCTTCCTCCCTATCAATGAATCCCGCATGGACGTTGACCTCCAGGCCCTCTGACACTATTCTCCCGATGGCGTCTGCATGGTCTGCAACCGGAACCCTGCCCCCAGTGTCCGCGCCGCCGCTTATCAGCAGGCCGCTGCCCCCGAAGGCCTTTGTCCTGCGGGCCTCCGCCAAAAGCGAATCCAAGGTCTCCGTTGCCGTCATTCCGCTGAGGTGCCGGCCGCGACAGTGCTCGCACATCTGAGCGCATCTGCCCCCGGTTACCGACACGGAAGGGAAGGATTTCCCGTTATAGCACAATATCAGCCTTTCTCCTCCCATATAATACACAGCACCCGACCAAAAGCTTTATTCAGTAGATATAATTCCTCGTCTCGGTAATTGATATGAAGGGTTTCCGCATAAAAGGTTCTTTCAACGACGCGAGACAGCCCAATGGCAAACAGGTCTTCTCCATCGAGGTAGCCGCCGAGGACAAGGACTCTGCAACAGAGCAGATTCTGTCGATCCTCGGGAGCAAGCACAGGCTTAAGAGATGGGAGATAGCCCTGGATTCCATGGAGGAGATAACCGCCTCCGAGGCCAAGGATCACGTCGTTCAGTACAAGATCGGTGGATGAGATGCAGGACAACGAGCTACGCCAGTCAATGGCCCTACTTGAGGCCTACAACTCGCAGCTCGAGGCTTTGGCCAAGCAGTCCCAGTTGCTGCAGATGTCCCTGTCTGAGATCGTCAGGGCCCGTGAGGCCCTGAGAGCTCTCAAAGGAACGGAGGAAGGAGAGGAGATGCTCGTCCCCGTGGGCGCAAGCATATTCGTGCCTGCCGCGGCCACCGCGAAGCGCTCGGCCATCGTCAGCATCGGAAGCAGAGTGTCCATGGAGATGAACCTGGACGCGGCCCTGGACTACATCAAGAGGAACTCCGACGAGATCTCGGAGGCTCTGGGCAAGATATCCGAGACCGTGAAGAGCTTGGAGGCCACCGCCCAGAATCTTGCCGCAACGGTCCAAGAGGAGATGACCAGAAGAGGACAGTGAGTCCCCTATGTTCGACTCCCTCAAGAGCAAGCTCAAGAGCATTTTCAGCAAAACACCTAAAGAGGCCGTTCCCCCGGTGCTTCCGGAGGAGAAGGCCCTCTCTGTTCAGCCCGCTCAGCCCGCACCTTCCAGAAAAGAGGCTGCCAAGCTCGCGAAGCAGCAGAAGAAGGAGGAGAAGGCCCTTGCCAAGGAGCTGCCCATCGCGGCCGACTCCGGCAAGAGGATCAAAGAGGATTTCCTGGACGAGCTGCTCTGGGACCTTGAGGTGGCTCTTATGGAGGCCGATGTGGCCCTCCCTGTCGTTGAGGAGATAAAGAACGGGGTCAGGAGCAACCTCGTAGGGAAGAAATACCACCGCGACCACACTTTGGATGAGGTTGTGGAGTTCGCGGTGAAGGACGCCGTCAAGGATGTTCTGAAGATCAACGAGTTCGACTTCGATGACTGGTTCTCGGAACAGCAGAGACCCGTCTCGATAATGTTCGTGGGCATCAACGGCACCGGGAAGACCACGGCCATAGCCAAGATCGCCAACCGCCTGATGAAGGGAGGTCACACCGTCGTCCTGGCGGCAGGGGACACCTTCAGAGCCGGCGCCATAGAGCAGCTGACCATACATGCGGACAGGCTGGGCTGCAAGATAATCAAACACTCCCAGAACGCAGACCCTGCCGCGGTGGCCTTCGACGCCATCGACCACGCCAAATCCAGGCATAAGGATGCGGTGCTCATTGACACGGCGGGAAGGATGCAGACCAACAGCAACCTCATCGACGAGATGAAGAAGATCGACCGTGTGGCCAAGCCGTCCCTTACGGTATTCGTAGGTGATTCCCTGGCGGGGAACGATGCGGTGGAGCAGGCGAGGGTCTTCGATCAGGCAGTCGGGATAGATGCCGTTATACTCACCAAAATAGACGCCGACTCGAAGGGAGGGGCGGCGCTGTCCATAGCCCACACCATCGGGAAGCCCATAGCGTTCGTCAGCAACGGACAGGGCTACGAGGATCTGATTAAATTCAGCGCCGATTGGATGATGGCACGCCTTTTTGACGGTCAGACGCAAAGCCGGTAGAACATTGTGGCATAGACCTTTGCGTCCTTGACGATGTTATCTATCTCCACGTACTCGTTCGGCTGGTGAAGGGACCCCCCTCCGAACTGCCAAACGTATGCGTTCAGGCCCCTCAGGCGGAAGAAGTTGGCACACGTTCCCCCTCCAACACCCACCGTTTCCACATCGCCTTCGGCCACAGAGCGCACCGCTTCCAGGAAGACGGCGAACTCCTCTGTGTCGGTGGCTGACGGTGCTCCTGCCAGGGTCTTCTGCTCCACCTCCGCCGATATCTCCGCTCCGGTCCTCTCGGAATGCTCCGCGGCGACGGACCGCATAAGACCCAGTATCTCATCCGGGTCCTGGGACGGTATTATGCGGCAGTCCATCCAGAACTCGTAGATCCCCGGGATCGTGTTAACGTTCTCCACCGTCGGCGAGGCCCTTGTCGGTTCCAAGGTAGAACCGGGAGGCCTGAAATACGGATCCTCGTCCCCGTACGCCTTATCAAGCCTGTCCATGAGATCCGACAGAAAATCCGTTCCGACCCTCAGAGCATTGATGCCTTTGTGGGGCACGGAACCGTGGGTCTGCCTTCCTTTGATCGTGAATTTGACCCAGAGCAGATGCTTCTCCGCCACCTCTATCATCGTGCCTCCCTCTGTTCCCCAGTCAGGCACGATTATGAAGTCGTCCTCGGTGAAGCATCCCTGCTTCAGAAGATGCTCGACGCCCATGGCGCTGGTCGTCTCCTCGTCAGCAACGATGGCCAGTCCCATCGATCTCCCGGACAGCCTGCCGGGCGGTATCGCCTTCGCGGCATATATCGACGAGATTATCGCCTGGCCGTTGTCCTCCGCCCCCAGACCGTAGACTCTCCCGCCCTCGGCCCTGGGCTCGAAGGGGGGTGAGACCCATTTATCAAGATCCCCGGGCGGAACGGTATCGAGATGGGAAACGATCCAGACCGTGCCCTTCCCGGACCCGTTCCTCTTGGCCACTATGTTCGGCCTGATGACGTCCGGGTGGAATCTGTCCGGCGTGTCATATCTCTCCACGGAATCGAAGCCCTTCAGGAGCGACTGTACGTGATCCGCCCTCGCCAGCTCCCCGGTGCCTCCGTTGGACGGCCCTATGGCCGGTATGCGGATTATCCCGGAAATATCGGAAGCCATGGCTGACCTCGAGCCTTCCACTCTTTCCAATATCCTGCTGAGCTCCATGACGAGCCCATTCCCCGAGGGATTTAATATCCTTCCGACCGGCTCAGCATCTGCGGATTATCATTGTGACCGCGTTGCCGCCGCCCAGGCACAGGGTCCCCAGGCCGTACTCCTTCCTGCGGTCCCTGAGAGCGTATGCCAATGTGGTCAGGACACGGGAGCCGGAGCATCCTATGGGATGTCCCAGTGCCACCGCCCCACCGTTGACGTTGAACCTGTCCTCTTCCACGCCGAGTCCCTTCATCACGGCGCAGGACGCTGTGGCGAAGGCTTCGTTGTGCTCGAAGAGGTCGATATCGTCGATGGTCATACCGGCATTCTCCAGAACGTGCTTGGTCGCAGGTATGGGGGCTTCCATGATCAGCTCCGGTCTGACGCCGCGCTCGCCATAGGCGACTATCTCCGCCAAAGGCTTCAGCCCGTGCTCCTTGGCGAAGGATTCAGATGCTATGACAAGGGCGGACGCCCCATCACTGAGCTGGGATGAGTTGCCTGCCGTCACCCTGCCGTTCTCCTTGAATATGGGCTTGAGCTTGGCCAGGGCCTCCGGGGAGGTGTCCTCCCTCACGCCTTCGTCAGTATCGAAGACCGTGTCCCCCTTCCTGCTCTTGATCGTTATTGGAAGTATCTCGTCCTTGAACTTCCCTTTCCTGATGGCTTCGGCCGCTTTGACGTGGCTCTCATAAGAGAGCCTGTCCGCCTCTTCTCTGGAGATGTCGAACCTCTCGGCGACGATCTCCCCTGTGAATCCCATGTGCTGATCGGAGAAGATGTCCCACAGCCCGTCGAACACCATGGCGTCCTTCACCACCTGGTCGTTCATCCTGTACCCGAATCTTGCGCCCGGCATAAGGTATGGTGCACCGGACATGCTCTCCATGCCTCCTGCCAGTATGCATTTGTAACTGTCAGATTTGATCGCGTCGGCGGCGAACATCGCGGCCTTCATACCGGACCCGCATACGGCATTGATGGTGGTGGATCCGATCTCATAGGGCAGACCGCCGTGAACCGCGGCCTGCCTGGCGGGATTCTGCCCGAGGCCTGCGGATATGACGTTGCCCATGAGGCACTCCTCGACGGCCTCCGGTCCTATGCCGGCCCTTCTGACCGCTTCCCTTACCGCCATTGCCCCGAGGTCGGTGGCCTTGAAATCTGCCAGTGTCTTCCCGTATTTTCCTATGGGCGTCCTGACCGCGCTGAGTATGACCGCTTTCTCCATGATGTTTCCCTGGTTTCGGATGTACATGGATACCGTATATAATTATGTCGATTATCGTATTCGACTATTGACGTATACGGGCCGGAACAACGCCCATGCGCTTCAGCGGTTTCGACAGATGCCTGCGGGAGGAGCCGGGGGGGCTCGTACCATCCGGCCTCCAGTTTCCTCGGGATCGTCGTTTCTATGGTCTTCGATGCTTTTGTGCGGCATCTCTTGCAGCGGTATGCCTGCCCCTTCCCCGCGGATTTCATCTTCCTCCCGCAGACGGGGCAATCGGGATTGGAGATCTCTATATCCTCTGCCAGGAATGTGACGTGCAGCTTCTCGGAATTCAGAACCCTCGGTTCATCCCTTATCTCGCCTAGGACGACGACCCCGTCCCCGGGAATGAGATTCTGGAAGGCGTTCCGGAATCCTTTGGAGGGTTCGTAAGCGGCGCAAGTGAGGGGGCCGTACTCCGTATCCAGGTCCAGGAGGAGATGTCCCCCCTTCAGTCTTCTGGCCCTGTTCTTGACGGTCCCTTTCACGACATACGACCGGCTCGGGACGAGGGGGCCTCCCGTCAGTATATGGTCGTCTGTCCCCTGATTCGTAAGGAAGATCGCCCATCTGTCCCTGTCCTCCGTTTCCAGTGCGGCGGCCGCGACCGGGAGATCGTCCATGACGTCGCCTCTTAGACCGTAGAGAACGGGGCAGGGCGTTGCCGGTATCATTGCCGGCTTCTCCAATTCCCAGTCCCATGAATTAAACGTCTCGGAAAGCTTTCCTCCATCCTCTTCACCGATAGCGGTTCGAAGGTCCTCTCGGTTCCCCATCTCTCCTTCTTCCTGTAAGCCAATAGCTCAAAGGTGCTGTCGCCGGGAATCCAGGACATGGCGCATAATGCTCCGACCAGTCCTCTCCCGTTGCCGGCTGTGAATGTCGCTGCCCCGATACGGTCCAGCTCCCTGCCAATCTCGTCGCGGTCGAGTATGGTCGTGACCCCGCGCCTGTAGAAGGAGGGGTCGGGCCTGACATCGGAGACGATCAGGCCCGGATCGGATGTATCGGAACGGTTCCCCATCAAAATCGGGATCAGACGCTCCAGGACATCCTTGGGGTCTGCCGAGGATGTGCCGCTCCGGAAACAGAGAACATCGCGTCCGCCTATCTCCCCTATCTTCTTGCCGGGACCGTTACCGATGCCGACCTCCAGCACCAGGGCGCCGTTGCCTCGGGTCTTCCAAGGCACGGCCGGATTCAGACGGACAAGCCGCGGATTGCCTATAATGTCCATATCCTGAGACAGCTCTCTGATGAACTCTGTGATCAGATAGGTGGTGCAGTTGCCATTCACCGAATCGGTATCATCCACTGCGATGAGCACGAAGTGTCATACGTATATTCGTATAAACGGATTGGCGGTCAGTGCTCGACCACCTTATCCGTGAAGAATATGCCGCCGTCATCGGAAAAGGAGCCGTAGACTGTGACGGTTCTCCCGAGACCGGGGGTCGGACCGTCCGTGAAACATTTTATCCTGGTCCCATCCGGAACGGTTATCTCGAAGACATGACCGCTTTTCGTCTCTCTTACATCTGAGACGATCCCCGTCATCCCTTCTTCGTCTGAGCAGAAGACCATCGCCGAGATCGGGATCAGAAGCGTTATGAGGATGAGGATCACGATCGTTCTGTCATTTGACACAGAATGATCCAAAATATCGGAATATTTCTTTCGATAGGACTAACATTAGGCTTTCTCGCCCCCCCACCCCTCTGTTTCCGGTGGAATCGCAGATTCGACAGGAAGACGTGCCGCGGGGGATCAGAGAACGTTGCCTATTATGTAAATGACTGCAATGAGACCGATAATTGCAAGGACACAGGCAGAAATCATAGTTACCGCTTTATTCATTTAATCTCACCGATTGCGGCAGTATTGGTGTTCACATATTAAAAGAGGTATTTCCTCCAGAGAGCACAAAAAATTCGCCTTAGGAAATTAATTAATACTCCCATCGTCTGCATGTGAAATACGGAGTTCAATAAAAATTTCCTTTGGAGTTGAGAAAAATTGCAGGATTCTATTTTCGATCAATACATCAAAAAAAGAACTCCGATAATAAAGAATAAGAAGATACTGCAGAACACTTATTTACCGGAACAACTGCCTCACAGAGCTGGTCAAATCGATAAGATAGCATCGATCGTCTCGATCGCCCTGGAAGGCGACCAGCCTTCCAATATAATGGTCTACGGGAAGACCGGGACAGGAAAGACAGCGGTTCTCAATTTCATAGGGAAGGAATTGGAGAAAGCCGATTCCAGAAGAGAAAGATGCGGTTACGTTTACGTTAACTGCGAGGTCGTTGACACACCGTACGGTATCCTTTACAATATAGGCAATCAAATAACCGTGGAAAGTGACAACAAGATCCCGTTCACCGGATGGAGCTTCGAGAAGGTTTACTCAAACCTTGTGAAACAGATAGATGATACCGATAAAGTGTTCGTCGTAGTTCTTGATGAGATAGACCGTATGGTTTCAAAGAAGGGAGACGACATATTCTACTATCTTGCGAAGATAAATGAGAATCTGAAGAGATCAAAGGTCTCTTTGGTCGGTATTTCAAACGATATGAAATTCCTGGAGCTTCTGGAACCGAAAGCAAGAAGCAGATTGGGCGGAGAGAGCCTGATATTCCCGCCGTATACTGCGGACGAACTGGAAGATATCCTGAAATCAAGAGCGGAGATCGCCTTCGACAGCGGTACCTTGGAAGGAGGAGTGATCTCCTACTGCGCTTCTGTGGCTGCAAGAGTTGACGGAGATGCGAGAGTCGCTTTGGACCTGCTGAGAACCGCCGCTGATACTGCGGAAAGGAACGGAGATTCCACAGTGACTATAGCTCATGTCAAATCAGCGAAGAATAGTATAGAATTCGATGCTGTTTCAGAAGGGATAAGGACCCTCTCTCCGCAATCCAAGATAGTTCTCATGAGCATCACGAAGAACGTTGAAGCCGATAATCCAAGAATGACCACCGGTGATGTTTACAACAAATACAAGGAGATCTGCGATGTCCTTGATGTGAAACCTCTGACTCAGAGAAGAGTCACCGATCTGATATCCGAGTTGGATATGATGGGAATAATCAACGCATCGGTACGGTCCTTCGGAAGAGCCGGGAGAACCAAGGAGATAGAATTGGCCGCCCCTAAGGAGAACATCATGATCCTGAGGGACGACTCCATGTTCAAGGATTTCGAGTACTCGAAAAGCCCCCGGCAAACGAAGCTTATATGATCAGAGGCGTTCCACCGGAAACGGAGGGGTGGGGGGGCTCTTCTTCCTGTCCCGGCGCTCTTCAAGGAATACGAAAACCGAATCGAGAACGATCATCATCACCACGAACAGCATAGCGACAACGTATAATTGCGCATAGAGAACGGACCAGCTGTTCTCCGGAACTGCATCGCCTTTTCCCTGTAAGTACATCTTGACGGATCCCAGAGCAGGCATTTCCGTCGTCGGTACGGAACGGATCTCCTCTATGCCGATGGGATTGTTCCTGGCTATGTCACTGCTCTGATCCAGCACAGGATTCGTGGAGGCGTTGTCCCCTTTGGTGAGGAAACCGCTTTCGTGCCTCAGAAGATCCAGGTTTATCGAAACGCTCTGCTTGGCATATCCTATGTTGCGGATCTGGAGAATGCCCGTCATTCCCACAGGATCTCCATCAGGATCACCGATACAGGAAAAATCGCCGTACTCCTTGAGGAAGGGGGCAGTCCAGAAACCGGTATCCTCATCATATTCCAGCCAGAGTATGGCTCTGTGTATGACGGGATTGAGATTCGGTCCGCGATCATAGATTATTACGCTCCCGTACTCTCCGAAGGAGCGGTATCCCGTGGAGGCCCCCTCGATGTACGATTGTATCCTGACCGAGGACGGTGCCCTCACGAAGACCATGTCCCCGGCATCTATTGTGCCGTACCGGCTCTCGGTTCCGTGCTGCATGCTCTCCGAGACTATGACGGAGAACGGAGAATCGGCACCCGAGTAGAGATATATCCCCGCGCCCGCAGACACGAAAACGGTCAGCACGACCGCCAAAACGAAAAGAGTGTCCTTCGTCTCGCCTTCCACATCTGAATATGCAACTCCAATGATAAATGGATGATGTGCCGTCAGGAATATAACCGAAGTACAGCATCACGCAGTACATGGACAGGCCCGACAACGATCAATACTTCATGGAAATGGCTTTTCTGGTCGCGAAGAGATCGACCTGCCTGAGAAGGAAGGTCGGAGCGGTCGTGGTGAAGGACAAGAGGGTCCTTTCCACCGGATACAACGGCTCACCCAAGGGCACCATGCACTGCGAGGAGCTGGGATGCATAAGGGACCAGATGGATGTGCCGTCCGGTACCAGGCACGAGCTGTGCAGAGGGGTGCACGCAGAGCAGAACGCCGTCATACAGGCCGCATACTTCGGGGTCAGCATAAAGGACAGCACGGTCTATACAACAACATACCCGTGCTCCATGTGCGCCAAGATAATGATAAACGCGGGAGTGAAGGAGATCGTCTATTGCGAAGGATACGTAGACGCCCTTTCAGAGATGCTTTTCGCAGAGACGAACATCATCGTCCGCGAGTATCCCATGTGCGGAGCGGTGATCGCACCCAAAACCGACGAAAGGGATTAAGTAGGTTAATCAGTTATCCGAGAGCACTACCTAGTCGGGGAGAGTACTTTGAGCCGTACTGAGATACTTGAACAAATAAAGGGTGCGGAGGCCGCAGCGAAAGCCAAGGTCGAGAAGGCCCAGGCAGACCAGAAAGTCGCCATTGCCAATGCACGTAAAGACGCCGTCGCCAGAATTCAGAAGGCGGAGGCCGAGGCGCAGTCCAAATTCGAGAGCACGATCTCCGCCAAACGCGAGGAGCTCGTTAAATCCGGGAGCAAGACGATCGCTGCCGGGGAAGGAAGAGGCAGAGAAGGTGCGTGCTGCAGCCGAGAAGAACATTCCGAAGGTCAAGAAATTCCTTAACGAAAGCATCGAGAGGATGTTAGATGTCGCTTCCTGAGTTGATGAGCAGGGTCGTGATCGTGGGCAGCAGGGCCCATCTCGAGAAGGCTGTCGAAGCCTTGTATGAGACCGAGACCCTCCACCTCATCGACTATATCAACGGCTCTGACGACGGATTTTCTATAGGCAGACCGCTTAAGGGTTCCCAGGAAGCCTCCGAGAGGCTCCTCAGGATAAGAGCGGCCGAGAAAGAACTGGGCATAAACACAAAGAAATCAAAGATCAACCCCGTCCCGGTCAAGGATATAAGGGCTCAGATATCCGCCGGAAAGGTCGACGAGGTAGAGAAAGAGGTCTTCGCCGCAGCCGATGAGAGGAACAGCCTCGTGCAGAGGGTCTCCGACCTGGAGTTCGTCCACAAGAACCTGGGTCTTTTGTCCAGACTGCCTCTGGATCTCGAGTTCTATTCAGGTTATGATTCAATAAAGGCGTTCGTCGGTACTTTCAAGACGGACCCCTCAGAAGACCTTCTCAAGCTGGAGAACGCCGAGGTGTTCATAGCCGGCGGGAAGAAGGAAGTACCGGTGGCCGCGGTGTTCATCAAAGCGTCCGAAGCGGACAAGGCATCCTCGATGCTCTCCGATCTCGGATACGTTGAGATACCCGTTCCCGAGGGCTCGGGATCGCCCAAGGCCATGGAGGAAGCGGTTGCCGCGGAGATCGCCGGCATACGTGCCAGGCTTGAGGAGATCGGCAAGAAGATGGCCGAGCTCTCCGAGAGGCACGAGGCCTTCCTCGCAGCATCCGATGAGGAGCTCTCCATAAAGGTGGAGAAAGGAGGGATCCCCCTCAGGATAGCCACCAGCGAATATTCCTTCGTGATAGACGGATGGATACCGGCCGCTCAGGTGGAAAGCGTGAAAGCGGAGCTGGAGGCGAAGCTCGCCGGTGCCGCCTACGTTGAGTTCCAGGAATCAAGGGGCAGGAACCAGCACGAGTCCGACGAAGCGGAACCCCGCTTCAAGACCGCGCCTTCCAAGATGAAGAACGGCAACATGGTCAGCAAGTTCGAATTCCCCACCAAACTGGTATCCACACCCAAATACAACGAGCTGGACCCGTCCATACTCATGGCGGTATTCCTTCCGTTCTTCTTCGGATTCATGGTGGGAGATGCGGCCTACGCACTCCCCTTCATAATACTGGGTCTCTATGGTATAAGGAACGCCAAGAGCAAAGAGTTCAGGGCCATAGGCACCGTTCTCTTCTTCGGCGGCATATGGACCTTCATATTCGGCTTCTTCTTCTTCGGAGAGATGCTGGGTATGCACTTCGTCGGCAATAACCCCCTCGCACCCGGCGAGATGTCTGTGAACTGGCAGTATCTGCTGAACATAGAGAGCTACCCCGAGTGGTTCATCAGCATCATACCCAACGATGGTCACGGAATAGGGAAGCTGCACGATGTCACATTCCTGCTGAAGGTCAGCGTGTACATGGGAATCGTCCACCTGATGATAGCCTACATCATAGGCTTCTACAACTCCTTCATACAGCACGGTTTCAGGAGCGCGCTGCACCACAAGGGCGGCTGGATCCTCGTCCTCGTCGGCCTTGTCATGGTGTGCTTCGCCCTGACCGAGCTCCTGTTCTACTCCAAGCCAATGGAGGGAACCCTTCTCACTATAGTGGCCGTAGGGGCCGTGGTCCTGCTCGCAGGAGTGGTCCTTGCATGGCCTGCGGAGAAGGCGCAGGTGATATTGGAGATGCCGGGCATCGTCGGGAACATCCTGTCGTACACTCGTCTGGCAGCCATCGGCATGTCCAAAGCGGGCATGGCCCTGGCATTTAACTACATGTCCATAATCATGATAGGTTCCGGAGGGGACATAGTCAGCTACATAGCCGGCTTCCTGATCTTCCTCATCGGGCATCTCATGATCTGGGTCTTGGCCATCCTCTCGGCCGGTCTGCACTCTCTGAGGTTGCAGTTCGTCGAGGCGATGAACAAGTTCTTCGTGGGCGGCGGTAAGGATTACGAGCCGCTCATGGTGAAACGCAAAAACACAAAAGTCGTAGAAACAGAGGTATAAAAATGGAACTTGGATTGATAGCAATTGGAGCGGGCCTTGCAGTCGGTCTCACCGGTATCGGTGCCGGCTGGGCAGAGAAAGACGTGGGCGCAGCGGCAGTCGGTGCAATGACCGAGGATGCCAGCCTGTTCGGTAAGGGAATGATTCTCATGGTTCTGCCTGAGACCATCGTTATCTTCGGACTCGTCGTCGCTATCCTGGCTGTATTCGTGCTCGGCGCTTGAAAGTAAAAAATCAGGAGCCGTTCCATGGCATTAGATAGCGTGAAGATGGAGATTGACCGCTCAGCGGAAGAGGCAGTCAAGGCCGTGAAGGCCGAGACCGATGCGGAAATAGCCCGCATCAACGCCGACGCTGATGCCAAGATCGCATCTATAAGAGAAAGAGAGAACAAGAGGCTCGAAGAGTCGATAGCCCGCCTCTCTCGCCAGGAGATCTCGAGCACCGAGCTCGAGAGCAAGAAGATAGTCCTGGTCGAGAAGAAGGAGATCCTCGAGGAGGCTTTCGCAGCGACCCTGGCCGATCTTGAGTCTGCGCCTAAAGAGAAGAAACTGGCACAGTACAAGAAGATGGTCCAGGCCGCCAAGCAGGCGATAGATAAGCCGAAGGCTTACATGTCCCCTGCCGACTCATTCAAAGCCGCGGACCTTGACGTGTCCGAGATCGTCAAAGACGAGCGCATAACCGGCGGGCTGATCCTCGAGAGCGAGGACGGGTCCGTGCAGGTCGACATGCAGTACAAGACGATCCTCAAGACCGTGTGGGACCGCGAGATGAAGAGCCTCTCGGATACACTCTTCGGGTGAAGAGCATGTTCGGGCGCAAGGGAAAAGAGAAGAAGGGCAATTACGCATATGCAGTAGCCAGGGTCAAAGCGAAGAAGGCTCAGCTCATGGGGGAGGACACATACTCCAAGATGATGCTGATGTCCCTTCCTGAGATATCCCGCTTCATAGGGGAGTCGGGATACCAGAAGGAGATAGCCGCCCTCGCCGGAAGGTATGAGGGAGTAGACCTGATAGAGCACGCCACGTACTCAAACATGGCCAACTACTTCAGGGGAATACTGGAAGCCACGACTGGGGAACTGCACGATATGCTGGCCTCCTATCTCGAGAAGTGGGACATATGGAACTTCAAGGTCGTCCTTCGCGGAAGATCCTTCGGGATGAACGCGGAAGACATCAAAGAGGACCTGGTCCCCGCCGGGAAGCTTGACCAGCAGGCGCTGGAGAAGCTTCTTTCGCTGGAGTCCGAGGAGGACATAATAGCAGCCTACGGAAAAGCCGCAGGCGTGGTCTTCCCGGCAGATCTGATATCCGCATACAAGGAGAGCGGGAACCCGTCGGAGCTGGAGGACTTCCTGGAGAAGGACCACTACGACACCCTGCTGAGAAGCATAGACCCGTCTTCGAGACCCACGCGCCTGTTCCAGGACTATATCCGCAAGGAAATAGACATCAAGAACGTGGAAACGATCCTGAAACTGAAGGCCGAAGGAATACACGGGGAGGAAGTAATGAAATACATCATCCCCGGCGGAAAACAGATTGACAAGAAGCTGGCCACACAGCTTGCCAACGCCGAGACGCTCTCGGCGGCGGCGAACGATTTGGCGCCACTTGATTTCTACGACGATATCAAAGAAGCGCTGGACGAGACCAATTCGCTCAGGGGGATTGTGGCCGGGATGAAGAAGTACCACATAAGACAGGCCAAGACGTTCTCGCATCTCTATCCGCTGTCCGTTATCCCGATCGTCGACTTCATGATCCACAAGGAGAATGAGGTCAACAACATCAGGATAATAGCCAGAGGACTGAACAGCGGGCTCGACCTGGATGTCATAAAAGAACTACTGGTGATCTGATGGAAATAGCGGTCATAGGGAATGAGGATTTCGTGCTGGGATTCAGGCTCGCTGGCCTGAGGCGCGTCTTCGTGACCACCCCGGAGAACTACGGGGAGGTAATAAAACAAGCGATGTCCGATCCGAACATAGGCATACTTGCCGCGGACGGTAAGGACATGGACCTGCTGCCATCGAACGTTAGACAGAAGGTGTTGGATTCCATCCAGCCCGTCGTCGTCCCGGTGGGAAGAGGTGAAACCGACCTTCGTGAGAAGGTAAAAAGAGCGATTGGCGTTGATTTATACAAAACAGAGGATGAATAGATGAGCAAAGATGGTGTAATCTACAGGGTCGCAGGACCGGTCGTCACGGCTGTCGGTATCTCCCCCCGTATGTACGATGTTGTGTACGTAGGGAACGAGAACCTGATGGGCGAAGTGATCAAGATCGTCGGTGACCAGACAATCATCCAGGTCTATGAGGAAACGTCCGGCGTAAAACCGGGAGAGCCGGTTACCAACACCGGGCGCCCCTTGTTGCTGAGTTGGGACCGGGGCTGCTTAGCTCCGTCTACGACGGCATACAGAGGCCCCTGCCCATACTGAGGGATAAGACGGGGGACTACATTTTCCGTGGGGTCACGGCACCTGGATTGGACAGAGAGAAGAAATGGGAGTTCAAACCCGTCGTCAAGAAAGGCGACGCGGTGTCTCCCGGGCAGATCATAGGTACTGTCATGGAGGGAACCATAGAGCACAGGATCATGGTTCCTCCGGGACTTGAGGGAAAGGTCGAGGACATAAAGTCCGGAAGCTTCACGGTCGAGGAGACCGTGGCCAAGGTCGGCGGCCAGGACATCATAATGATGCAGAAATGGCCGGTCCGTGTTCCCAGGCCCGTCAGGGAGAAGATGCAGCCGGACATACCCCTGGTCACAGGCCAGAGGGTCCTGGACACCATGTTCCCCCTTGCTAAGGGAGGAGCGGCCGCCATACCCGGCGGATTCGGTACCGGGAAAACGGTCACACAGCAGCAGCTGGCCAAGTGGTCTGATGCAGAGATAGTCGTTTACATAGGATGCGGAGAGCGCGGTAACGAGATGACCGAGGTTCTCACTGAGTTCCCTGCACTGGAGGACCCCAAGACCGGGAACCCCCTGATGAACAGGACAGTGCTCATCGCCAACACATCCAACATGCCTGTGGCCGCGAGAGAGGCTTCCGTTTACACGGGAATGACCATCGCGGAGTACTACAGGGACATGGGGTACAACGTCTCCCTTATGGCAGATTCCACCTCCAGGTGGGCAGAGGCCATGAGAGAGATATCCTCCAGGCTGGAAGAGATGCCCGGAGAGGAAGGATACCCTGCATACCTGGCAGGCAGGCTGTCCGAGTTCTACGAGCGCGCATGCCGTGCCGTGGCACTCTGCGGCGAAGAGGGATCGATCTCCGTCATAGGTGCGGTCTCTCCTCCGGGAGGAGACATATCCGAGCCTGTTTCGCAGAACACCCTGCGCATAGTGCGCGTGTTCTGGGCTCTCGACACGAAGCTCAGGGAGAGGAGGCACTTCCCCGCCATCAACTGGCTGACGTCCTACTCTCTTTACAACAAGCAGCTGTCACAGTGGTACTCTGACGAGGTCGCGGCGGATTTCCCCGCCCTCAGAGAGTGGGCCATGCTGACACTGCAGAAGGAGTCAGAGCTCCAGGAGATCGTCCAGCTGGTCGGTTCCGATGCTCTGCCCGACGAGCAGAAGGCCACCCTTGAGGTGTCCAAGATGATAAGGGAGATATTCCTTCAGCAGAACGCATACCACCCGGTGGACACGTACAGTCCCATGTCGAGGCAGTACGTGATGCTCAAGCTGATCAGGAAGTACGCGGACCTCTCCGCCAAGGCGGTTCAGGCCGGCGTGCCTCTGGACAAGTTCGTCTCCATACCTGCCAGGCAGAGGTTCATCAGAGCCAAGCTCGAGACGAACATCGATGCCGAGCTCAAGGCGGTAGGCGAGGACATGGACGCTCAGTTCAAGGCCCTGGGGGTGTGATAGATGGCAGAAGTCAAAGTATCCAAAGAGTACAAGACCATCTCCGAGATCGCGGGACCTCTGATCTTCGTCGAGAAGACGGAGCCCGTGGCCTACGATGAGCTGGTCAGCGTCAAGCTGTCCGACGGCAGCATGAAGAGAGGCAAGGTCCTGGACAGCTCAGACAAGGTGATAGTCGTTCAGGTGTTCGAAGGGACCACCGGCATAGACAGGAGCGCATCCGTTCGTTTCCTCGGCGAGACGATGAAGATGCCCGTTTCCAAGGATATGCTGGGAAGGATCCTCTCCGGTGCCGGAGACCCCATAGACGGCGGTCCTCCGATAAACCCCGAGCAGAGGCTCGACATAACCGGAGCGGCCATCAACCCCTGGGCAAGGGACAGCCCCCACGATTTCATACAGACTGGAATATCCACGATAGACGGAATGAACACCCTGGTCAGGGGGCAGAAGCTCCCCATATTCTCTGGGTCCGGTCTTCCCCACAACGATCTGGCACTTCAGATCGCAAGGCAGGCCAAGGTCCGCGGGAAGGAAGAGGAGTTCGCCGTCGTGTTCGTGGCCATGGGTATCACCAACGAAGAGAAGCAGACCTTCATGAAGGAGTTCGAGAGGACCGGCGCGCTGAAGAACGCAGTGGTCTTCCTGAACCTTGCTGACGACCCGGCAACGGAGCGTATCGTCACACCGCGTCTGGGACTCACCACCGCGGAGTACATGGCCTCGAGCTGGGTATGCAGGTTCTCGTCATCATGACGGACATGACCAACTACTGCGAGGCACTGCGTCAGGTGGGCGCGGCCAGGGAAGAAGTGCCCGGAAGGCGCGGTTACCCCGGCTACATGTACACCGATCTGGCACAGCTGTACGAGCGTGCGGGAAGGATAAAGGACAAGAAAGGGTCGATCACACAGATCCCCATCCTGTCCATGCCCGGTGACGACATCACCCACCCGATACCTGACCTGTCAGGATACATCACAGAGGGTCAGATCGTCATGTCCAGAGACCTGCACCGCGCAGGCATATACCCGCCGGTCAACGTCTCATCATCCCTCAGCAGGCTGATGGGCGGAGGAACCGGAGAGGGAAGGACCCGTGCGGACCACAAGGGAGTCTCTGACCAGCTGTACGCAGCCTATGCAGAGGGCAAGGACCTTCGCGGTCTGGTCGCCATCGTCGGGAAGGAGTCGCTCTCCGAGAAGGACAGGAAGCTCCTGGACTTCGCGGATCTGTTCGAGGACAGGATCGTCCGCCAGGGCGAAGACGAGGACCGTTCCATAGAGGACACCCTTTCGATAGCCTGGGACATACTCGGCACCCTTGACATGGACCAGATCACAAGGATCGACCGCAAGTACATAGAGCAGTACCTGAAGAAGAAGGCGTGAGAGATATGCCGGCGCACGAGATCACCCCCACCCGCTCGGTCCTCCTGGACCTCAAGAGAAGGATCAAACTGTCCCAGAACGGGCACAAGATCATGAAGATGAAGAGGGACGGCCTCATCATCGAGTTCTTCGAGGTCATGGAGAAGGCCAAGGAGATGCGCGGTTCGGTAGTCTCCGACTACCAGAACGCCATGAACAAAATAGCCGTGGCAACGGCTGTCGAGGGAGAGATCGCGGTCAAGAGCGCGGCCTATGCCATCAAATCCGAGCCTCAGGTCGAAGTAGGCAGCAAGAGCATCATGGGGATGACCGTTCCCAGGGTGGAGGCCAAGATAACGCGCGGTAACATCCTGAGCAAGGGTTACGGCGTGATATCCACCTCTGCCTACATCGAGGAGGCCTCCGAGGCCTTCGAGAAGCTCCTGGTGACCCTCGTCCGCGCAGCGGAGATAGAGACCACCATGAAGAAGCTCCTGGATGAGATCGAGAAGACCAAGAGGAGGGTCAACGCCCTCGAGTTCAAGGTCATACCCGAGCTCCTCGAGGACAAGAGATTCGTGGAGTTCCGCTTGGAGGAGATGAGCAGGGAGGAGACGATCCGCCTTAAGCATCTCAAGGGCAAAGGGGAGAAAGCCTGAAGATGTGGCTTGAGGACTGGTTCCTGTCTTTGAGGGAGGATCCCGAGAGGCTAGCGAAGGTCTTCAAGACTATCTGGATAGTCTCCTACTCCGTGCTGATACTCGGGTTCTTCCTGATAATCTACGCACTGCTCTTCCTATGAAACCATTTAAGAAACACAATTTCACTATTTTCTGAAATCGCGCATATCCACCCTGCCGGTCCCGAGATGGACTATGGGCATTATCCCCGGGTCCGGGTTGAAGTTATGCATCTTCTGGTATTCGGTCTGGTCCTGCCAGGTCGATGCGTTGATCATCTTGACTCCTCTGTACTCCGAATAACCTGCGCCGTGGACGTGGCCGGTGACGAAAATGTCAGGGACGGTCCCGATGGCCAGGTAGTCCCTCTTCTCCGGCGCGAGGGCGTTCCTCTGCCCGTATATCGGGGACAGGTGGCGCATGACCAGCATCTCCTTCATCACGGCCAGGGGGTTCTCGTAGGTCAGCTTCTGCACCCCGGAGATCCAATCGTCGATGCTGCGGCCGTGATACGTGAGCACGGTACGCCCCTCTATGTTCATGTAGACCGGGTTCCCGGCCAGCAGGACATTGGAGTCGAATGAGCCGGTGAAAACGGAGCCCAGGGCCGGCTGCGGTTCGGCAAGTCGGCAGGCGTCGTGGTTGCCCGGCTGCACCACGATTTTGATGTGATCGGGTATCTCCTTCAGATGCTCAGCCAGGGCCTCGTACTGCTTGTATATCCCGGTTATGCTGAGCTCCTGCTCCTGTCCCGGGAAGATGCCTATGCCGTCGACCACGTCCCCCGGGAGGACTATGTAATTCAGCTCCTGCTCCTCGGAGTTCTGCTTGAGCCATTTGATCATCTTCTCCCAGGTCCTCTCCAGGAATGTGCAGCTTCCTATGTGGACGTCTGACAGGAATGCAACAGAGGATACGTTATCGTTGGCCGTCCAGGAGTTATTGGAAGGCACGTCGGGCCATACGATCTGGTCGGCGATTATGGTCTCTCTCTTCCGGCCCGGTTCCTTGTTGCCCGGCCTTCCGATGATCCCTATGACCTGATCGTTGACGTACACGTCGTTTATCGCGGGAGCTGTGTTCAGGATCAGGACCTTGCATCTCGTCCCCTGGTCGTCCTCAACGGCCAGGATCTTGTGGCCGTTCTTAGTATCCTTGACATCGCCCACCATGCCGATGACCCGGACCTCCCTGTCCATCCCCAGGGCCTTCTCTATGCTCATGCGCTGCCGAAATCCCGGTGCCTCTCGATTATCTTCTTCAGGATCGAATAACGGCTCTGGAAGTATCTGACGAAGTCGTCGATGGTCCCCTCGCATGTCGAGTTCCCAGTGATATCCGAGTCCGGAACGATGCTGATATCACCGAGGCGTTTGTTGGGAGGCCTCACAGCTTTGAATGACTGGCTTATTGTTTTGTCGCCGGAAAGGAAGGTTCTATGTCCGCTTTCGTCACGAATGCGGAGCTCTTGGAAACCGTGTCAAGCACGTTATTCAGGAAAGGCACGGGGTCAGAGGAGGAGAGCACCATCTCTAATGCGTCCGGGGACAGGAACATGTCCCTCCTCGCTGCTGCGCTCAGCACCTCTGGCCTCATGAGAGGAAAGAGAGGGGACAAGCCTATAAATGTTCACTGCCCACAGGTTCGATTGTAACAATTAAAGCCAGGTGGAGCCTATACCCGGCCGATGCCTTCGGTCAAGATAGTGAGCCGGGTGAATCCCAGCGAGGACCCGGAAAAGGTCAGTACGGCGATCCTCAACGTTTTCCCGGACGCCGTGATAGAGACGGAAGGGGGATATGCCAGAGGCGAGTCCCGCAGCCTCGATAATTTCGGGCTCATGATCCGTCGCCAGAAGATGCTTGACACGACCAGGGCCGTTCTTCTCAGAGGCATGTCGGGGGACCGTACGAGATTCCTGCTGAACAAGCAGGTGGCCTTCGCCGGCAAGATATCCTTCTGTGACAGAGGACAGATGCTCGGCCCCATAGAGGTCACGGTGACGGATGAGGGAATAGAGGCATTGATAGACAGGACCGCCCCGGGGACGGTCGACGGTGTGGAAGTGAGAGATTGATCGGAGTTTCATCAACAAGTTTCAGCGCGTACAGATTCGAAGATGTGTTGGAGGAGGTATCCAAGGAGTTCGAGCTCTGGGAGATCTTCTCGGAAGCGGAGCACTATGTGCAGAACATATCCGGCATGCTGGCGGTCATGGCGCCGTCCTATGACCTGAAGTACTCGGTGCATGCGCCCATATGCGATACCAACATAGCGTCCCTCAATGAGAGGATGAGAGAGGCCTCCGTGCTGGATCTGATATCCCTGGTCGAGAGCGCTCTGACCCTCAATGTATCCACCATAACGGTTCACCCCGGCGTCTATTCCCTTGTCGTCCCCGATCTGGAGGAGAAGTCCGTGGCCGCGGCCAAGAAGTCGCTAAGGACACTGGACAGGATAATGGCAGAGTACGGCATAAAAGTGGCCGTGGAGAATATGCCGAATCTCGATTTCATGCTGGGAAGGACCCCCCAGGAGCTGGCGGATCTGGTGGAAGGGACCGAGCTGGGGATATGCTTCGATATAGGCCACGCGAACACCGTGGGCGACATAGACGGTTTCATAGATCTCCTGGGCAGCAGGTTCGTCAACGTTCACCTGCATGACAATCGCGGCAAGATCGATGAGCACCTCGTCCTCGGAGAGGGCAACGTGGACTTCGGATCGGCCCTGAAGAAGCTGTCATCCTACAAAGGGAACTACGTCATAGAATCTAGGGACTTCCCGTCTGCGGTTGAGTCAAGGGACATACTGCGTCAGATGCTTTGATCCCCGGCGAACATATCCCTCAGGAATCTGGATGCCCGCAGCATGTAGGATATGAGGAAGTAAAGGCCCAGGATCATCACCGGGAATACGATCATGCTTATGCTGTTGATCTCCGACCCGGAGAGCCAGGTTCCGGCGGACATGAGATTCACGGTGAAGTGCAGCATTATTGATGCGTGCAGTCCGTACCTCGAGAAAAGGTAACCGCATCCCAGGCCGAAGGCGAAGGTGGGCAGGAACTTCCACAGGCCCCAGTTGGTAAGATGGCCGGCAGCGAACATGAAGGATGAGAACAGTATGAAGACCAGCACCGTCCTGTCTATCCCGAAACCTCCAAGTGCCAGCTTCCAGTTTCTGCCCTCTTTTCGAGTCAGGTAGGCGATCATCGAAACAGGCACCCCCAGCATCAGGAATCTGCAAAGGACCTCCTCCCAGACAGAGGCTTCCACAAGGGAGAAGAGCTGGGCCCAGGCAGGATAGCTGCCTATATCCAGAGATTCCAGCTCATAGCCCATCAGGATAACGATTAATACGACAGACATCTGGAAGGTCATAAGGGCCGCGAACAGCGTGGACACCCTGAAAAGCGCGGAGTCCTGGAACGGAAGATAATCCTTCTGGGTCATTGCCTTGTGAATGTTTTCCGGGACGTCCCTAAAAGGAAGAAAGCTGATACGAAGCAGGCCGCCACCAGAAGCACGAAGTAAGTCTGAAGCGCGACCCCGCCTATCTCGAACAGATAGACGATCGTTGGCACGATTATGAATATGTAGGTGCTGGCACTTCTCAGTCCATTGAGGGTCTCCGGGAAAAGCACTGCTATGCCTATCAGTTCGTATGATATGATGTATGTGCAGATCAGGCACAGCAATGACCCAAGAACCAGACGCAGTGTGATGCGCCCTCTGAGGGCCTCTCCGCAGCCGGAGCAGAATCTGTCGCCCGCAGCGCGGTTCCAGTCACATCTGTCGCATGCCATATGACTCCATCAGTATCCTTGCTATATCATCAGCCGTCTCGATCTCAATGAATGCGGCGATCCTCTTCCTTCTGTCAAGGGCCTCGTAAAGCTTCCCTGCCATACGATCCGCCCTCTCATGAGCCAGAGCATTAAATCCCTTTATCCTCCTGAAGCTGTTCTCGAAGTCCTTAGCGAAAGCTTCCGGGGAGGACATATCCAGACCGCCTTTGGCGGCCGATCTTATGAGGCTGCGCTCCTTCAAGGTCTCCAGGAGGGAGATGTTCCGGCAGTATGCTTCCGTATATTCAGCATCGTCCATGTCCGCCGGTATCAGGGGTATGCCCTTCTCGGCGCAGAGATCCACAAGGGCGCAGTATACTGGCGAAGGGGACCCTATCTTCCCGAAGGATGAGAGAAAGTGACCGTAGACCGCATCCGCATCGCTGATCTCAGCTTCTCCAAGCTCTGATCTGGCACCTATGGCTGATATGTCCTCGGGCCCCAGGGACGCGGCGGCGGCATCATAGCCTCCGTCCAGAAGGATACCGACCTTCGGCGATTCGGAAACGAGCCCCTTGACCACAGGGACGATCTCGATGGTCCCCCTCTCCGAGCTCAGAGTCGGCATCACTCACCGCTCCGGTTCATCATCAGGTCGGTGAGCTGTCCTTTATCCTCCATATGATTCAGCTCCATCTTGGTCACAACCACGGTGGATTTGATGTTCCCCGGGCTCCTCTCGTCGTCCACGACGATGATGGAGTGCTTCCCGAAGATGACCGAGATGTCGGATGCGAGGGCGGCCTTCTGCAGCATCTTGTCCGTCTCGCCTCCCAGGCCCGTCAGGATAACGGTTCTGTTGTCACGGGTTATGGCCTCGAAGGGGCTGCGTAATACGGGCGTTATGGAGAATCCCATTCCGAGCAGATGGTCCAGGACCGCGGATCCCGTCTTGTCGACTCCGGACAGCTCGTGCCTTCTCACCTTATCGCCTCTGAATTCGAAGGGGTCCACGGGGCGTATTATAGGTGCGTCCAGATACTCCTCTATCCTCATGGCGGCATCTATCATCGCGCCCATGCCGGACTCGTACATCTGTATGGTCCTGCGGGATACCCCCGCGACCTCGGCCAGGGTTCCGAGGCTTATGTCCCTGCTCTCCCTGATGTCCTTCAGCAAAGCGCTGTCCAATCTGACGTACAATCCTCCGGGGGCGGCCATCACGAAGGGGGACTCATCCCTAAGGACGTAATCGCTCAGGGTCTCGGCGGATATGATCGGTATATCGAAGCGCGAGTAAACGATACCCGGCTCCAGGACGCCTGCGCTGGATTTCTCCCCTATAACGAGGGGGGTGGCGCCCAGCATCTCGGCCAGTACCTTCATCTCCTCTCCGTTCTCACGGGAGAGGGCGTCCACGTTGCCGAGGACCTTGACTATGAGCATGATATCGCCCCTTCTTCCGACTATGTCGAAGCATACGCTGCGAAGCGCCATAGGCGGGGAAAGTCTGTATCCCGCTCTTCCCAGAATCGTGCGGGTCGCGTCAATAAGGTTGTCTCTGCTCACGGCAGAACTCTAACGTTCTGCACTTCTATAAATATTTAGGTGAGAGCAATAATGGCGGCCTGGAGAGACCCAGACCGCCTTTTGGGTTTCAGAACCTGTCGTCGTACTCGCCGGCCTTGACGGCGGCCTGGAAGTCCTTGGGCTTCTTGCCGTCGATTGTTACGCCGACGGACACAGCGGCACCGGCGACCTCGAGGACCTTCGCCTTCTCGGTGGCTCCCAGAAGGGAGTCCTCCTTCATCTTGGCCAGTTTCTTAGCCTGATCAAGGGTGAGGTTGCCGACGAAATCCTTGCTGTTGTTGCTGGACCCTTTGGCGAGGTTGAGCTCGCTCTTTATCAGAGCGGACATCGGGGGCGTTCCCACCTTAATCTCAAAGGACTTGTCATCCGCTATGATTATCTTCACGGGGACCTTCATACCTGCGAAGACCTTCGTTTTCTCGTTAATGGCCGCTATTACCTGGCCGGTGTTCACTCCCTTCGGGCCCAGAGCGGGCCCCAGCGGCGGGCCTGCGGTCGCTTTTCCACCGTCTACCAACGCCTCAACTGTATCTACCATTCTCATCTCTCCTTTTCAATAACTCTGACGCTGTCACCATTGACCGTGAGCGGTATGGGGACCATGGCTTCGATTAGCTCCACCCTGATCTCCTCCTTGCCCTGGTCGATGTACTGTACCCTGGCCTTCTCGCCTTTGAACGGACCGCTGATAAGCTCGACCAGATCCCCTTCCGCAATCCCCACGACGGTGGACAACGGGGTAAGGTAGTGGTCTATCTCGATCAGTCCGGTCTCACCTTCGATGAACGAGCGGGCCTTCCTTATGTCCCTGGCCTTCTCGCGCATACGGTCGGTGTTCATTCCCTCGACGAAGATGTATCCTCTCAGATTCGACGGGCTGAGCATGGCGTATATGTCCTTCTCGCCGATCAGCGCTTTGGCGCTGAGGCTGTCGACCACGCTCCTCTCCTGGTCTATCTGGGTCTTGAGGATCATTATGGATTGTACGGCCCTTGCGCCGAAGGTTATGCTGTTCTGGGCTCCTCCGCCGGAGGCAGTGACGGTGACGGAAACGAAATCCCCGTATCTGGCACCTTTCGGGCATATGACCTCAAGGTAGAACTCCTTAGGTTTGCCCGGAGGTATGTCCACCCTTGCCTCTTTCTTGCTGCGGTAGTTGTCCCATATGGGTCCCGCAGGCTCTCCGAACTCAACGTTCCAGTCCGGGGAATCGGAGCCCTCGGGCCCCGTGGAAATATCGAAAGTGAATAGGACGTCTATGGCGTCGGTGGAGACCTCGAAGGGCCATTTCACTGCCATTCCTGCGCCCAGGTCCTTGTTGTCATTGTTCCCGATTATCGAAAGCGACATTTTATCCCTCTTGCTCAGAAGTAACCCGGAAGATAGGTCATCAGCCACATTATGGCGAACCCTGCAGCGCCGATCACTATTATGCCGAGGCCCGTGATCATGAGGATCTTCCGGTACTCGTCAGAGGTGGGCGTACGGGCCATTTTCATTATCCTGCCGTACTTCCCCTTACCTATGCTGCGGAATTTGCTGTCTATCCGCTCCTGGTATCCGGAAATCTTGCTGCTGTCCATCTCCCTCATCTCCTGGCTTGCGTTACCGCATCCGTTCCGTCCCTTACCGTTACCACTGACATTAAGGGATGGAAACAACCCCATTACACAGCAACCTCGGTTTAAAGGTTTCGGTGTCTGCACGGGGTGTGCAAAGCAATTATATATTGAGTCCCGATTGGGCTTGACAGTTTAAAGCAGGTGGGCCGATGGAAGAAGTTCTGTGCAGCATCGAGATCATAAAAGAGAACAATGACTTTGTAGCAAAGATTCAGAGCGACCTCGGAGGCATACGCGAGTACAGGTCGGCATATTTCGAGGACGTGCTTGATCAGTTCGTCATAGACCTTCAGGAAGAATTCGAGTCCATCTGATCGGAGCTGATTCAATGGCAGCGGCATCGACAGAAAGCAAACTTAAACAGATATCAAACGAATTGGAGGCACGTCTGGCTAATGACAGCGGCGTGCCGAGGAACATAAGGAAAGGAGCGAATGATGCGGTGGCCCTCCTTATGGACAAGCAGAAAGAAACCGATCTCAAGGTATCCAGTGCGATAAGCATCCTGGCAGACCTTTCCAACGACTCCAACATCCCCATGGATTCCTGGAGCGTAATAATGCAGATTCTCTCAGAGCTCGAGATGGTTCTGAAATCCCTCAACTGATCCGCTGTTCCCGTGCACGGCCGTCATCAGGCACCGGAGGCCCGGGCTCAAACCGGCCTCCGACGCTCATTCTCAGCATTCCCATCTGCGATACGGCTGTGTGCTTCAGAGGACCCCGAGATGCTCAATCAGGATCGCGGCGCCCATCACGATGAGTATGACCCCTCCGGCAAGCTCGGCCTTTGACTTGTATCTCGCGCCGAAGCGGTTGCCGATCTTGACTCCCAAAGCGGAAAGCAAGAAGGTCGTGATGCCTATCAGGATCACCACCGGCACAATATCCACATCAAGGAATGAGAGTCCCACCCCCACGGCCAGGGCATCGATGCTGCTTGCGATGGCGAGAGGGAGCATCGTCTTAGCCGCGAAGGAGGCATTCAGATCCTCGATGCCGTTCCCGGACTCGCGGATCATGTTGATGCCGATCAGTACCAGGAGCGTGAAGGCTATCCAGTGATCGATGCTCTCCACGGTCTCCCTGAAGCCGGTTCCCAGCAAGAATCCGAGCAGCGGCATCAGGGCCTGAGCGCCGCCGAACCACAGTCCCGCGAGGAGAAGATGCTTCGTCTCCAGTTCTTTCACGGAGAGGCCTTTGCACATCGCGATGGCGAAAGCATCCATGGAGAGGCCGACAGCCAGTAGCAGCAGTTCAACGGGATTCATCTTCCGATCTCCTCTGGAAAGCATTCATCGGAATAGTCTTTGCGATGTGCACCGCGTGTTTTTCCGATGCTTGAGGTCCGAAATCGCGTCTGCCTCGGCACGCTGATGGTAATCACGGTACTCTCGTCCTCCCGCGGCCGCACCGCGGGTCACGGTCATCGTACCGCCCGCCGCTGAGGCGGGTACCGTCAGCTCACTCCCATTCTATTGTGCCGGGAGGCTTGTCCGTTATGTCGTAGACGACGCGGTTGATGTCCTCCATATCCGAGGTTATGCGCTTGGATATGGCGCTGAGCACGGATCCGGGGATGTCCGCATGGGTGGCGGTCATGCCGTCTGCGGATTCCACAGCCCTCACGACAACGGTCTTGCCGTATGCCCTTTCGTCACCGCGCACGCCCACCGATCTCACGGGGAGCAGGACGGCGAAGTACTGCCAGGGCAATTTCATCTTACCAGCCTTCGCAGCCTTCTTTATCTCGTCCTCCACGATGAAGCAGGCTTCGCGCACGGTCGCTATGTTCCCGGGGGTCACTTCCCCCAGGCACCTGACCGCAAGGGCGGGCCCCGGGAAGGGCTGTCTCTCCGACGATTTGACATTCAGCTTCCTGGCGACCTCTCTGACCTCCTCCTTGTAGAGGTCCTTCAGGGGCTCCACCAGCCCCATTCCGACGTCCTCCGGAAGACCTCCCACGTTGTGGTGGGACTTTATCGTCTTCTTGCCGTTGCCGCCGGATTCTATGCAGTCGGGGGCGATGGTCCCCTGCACCAGGTACCCGGCGCCGAAACCCTTCGCCTCCTTCTCGAAAACACGTATGAACTTCTCCCCGATGGCCTTTCTCTTGGCCTCCGGGTCGGTTATGCCCTTCAGAGCTGCGAAGAACTCCTTCTGGGCATCGATGATCTTGAAGTTTATGCCGATCTCCGTCAGCATATCCCTGACCTCCTCAGGCTCATCCTTCCTCATCAGACCCGTGTTAACGAATATGGCCAGCAGATTCTTGCCAAGTGCCTTGCTCGCAAGAGCCGCGCAAACCATACTGTCCACTCCCCCGGAGACGGCAATAATTGCCTTCCCGTCGCCCACTTGGTCCTCCACTGCCTTTATTTTCTCGTTTATGAACGGTTCTGCCTTAAACATCCTTCTCTACCTCCGCAGAGTCCTTCCTGACCTTCTCCGCCATCTCCTCGCGGTATTCGGCCAGCTTCTTCTTGATATCCTTGTTGCCGACTGCGATTATCTGAGCAGCAAGCAGACCCGCGTTGTCCCCGCGGTCCAGTCCTACGGATGCGACAGGTATGCCGGGAGGCATCTGCACCACCGAGAGCAGGGCATCGAGGTTCATCTTCCCGCTGACCGGGACGCCTATCACGGGCGCCGAGGTAAGTGAAGCCACCACGCCGGGAAGCGCGGCGCTCATGCCTGCTATGGCGATGAACACGTCGGCTCCCGAGCTCCTGACGAGCTCGGCGACCCTGTCCGGGGTCCTGTGGGCTGATGCTACGGCAACTGAATAATCCAGACCGAATCTCTTCAGAACGTCCGCAGCCTTCTCAGCGACCGGGAGGTCGCTCTTGCTGCCCATCAGAATCAAGACTTGGGTCACATCGGAAAAACACACGACATAGGATATAAACCCTACCACTCGTCCGCATTATCTACAAAAAATATGGTATATGCGCTGCACATATGGGAAAGTTAAATAACACCTACCTTATTCCACGTATGATGGCTCGGCCGTCCCGAAGGGATATGGCCGATGTTAGAAAAAGGAGAATAGAAAATGGATTGGATGTCATTCTTGACAGTCGTCGTCTTCGTTTTCGCGCTGGTTATGCTCCTCGCGGGTGTATTCACGGCCTACTTCGGCAGCGGGAAAAGCAGAGTCGTGGGATTCGTCCTCCTCGCCACAGGTCTTATCGTTGGCGTGGTATGGGCATACTTGGTGGGATACAGTGACATTGCGCTCTTCGCCGATGTGGCAGCATGGGACGCAATTTACGAGGCAGCGGTCAACATAATCGCCGCTGCGATCGGTGCACTTGTCGCCGTCGGGATATTCCTCGTCGCTGTGATGAAGAGCTAAACGGGAGCTCGCCTCCCTTACCAAAACCTATTCCAGATTCTCTTCTTACGACCTCTGGCCATGGGAAGCCTCTTCTGACTCAATATATTAATATCAACGTAGGGTTTAAATATAAGTTCCTGTTTGACCTATTCAGCGGATAGATAAACCTATCTGTTGCGGAGGATGGACATGGAATTTTTGGGTGTTGTCGCGGAATCTGATCCTAAAAAGATTGTCGTCCGCGGCGGGTCCCTGCCGGAGACGGGGGGATTCGGTGTTCGATTCTCGCAAGAGGAAGGTAGGTATCGTCAGAAGGGTCTTCGGTCCGGTGGACTCCCCGTACGTCTCCGTGACGTTACATGGGGAGCATGAGACCCCGGTCGGAGTTGAGATGTACTATTCAAAGGAGACCAAACATGGCAAAGGTAAGAGAAGGAGCTGAAGAGATAGAGGTGTGCTCCGAGTGCGGAAGCAAGCACCTCGTAAGGGATTACGAGAGAGGAGAACTTCTTTGCGAGGACTGCGGACTCGTGCTCGACGACCAGCTCATAGACCAGGGTCCCGAATGGAGGGCCTTCGATGTGGAGCAGGGCGAGAAGAGGGCCCGTACCGGCGCTCCGATGACCTACACCATCCACGACAAAGGTCTCTCGACCGAGATATCGTGGAAGAACAAGGACAGCTACGGCAAGAGCATACCCACCAGGAACAGGGCTCAGCTGTACAGGCTCAGGAAGTGGCAGAGAAGGATCCGTGTCTCGAATGCCACCGAGAGGAACCTGGCATTCGCGCTGTCCGAGTTGGACAGGATGGCGTCGTCCATGGGCCTGCCCAGGAATGTCAGGGAGACCGCCGCGATGATCTACCGCAAAGCGGTCAACAAGAATCTGATAAGAGGAAGATCTATCGAAGGCGTCGTGGCCGCATCCCTGTACGCAGCGTGCAGGCAGTGCGGTGTGCCCAGGACCCTGGACGAGGTCGCCGGCTCCAGCCGCGTAGGCAGGAAGGAGATCGGGCGCACCTACAGGTTCATGACCAGGGAGCTCAAGCTGAAGCTCCTGCCCACCAAGCCCCAGGACTACGTGCAGAGATTCTGCTCCGAGCTCAAGCTCAGCGGAGAGGTCCAGACGAAGGCGGCAGAGATCCTGAAGGACGCATCCGACAAGGAGCTCACATCCGGCCGCGGGCCCACGGGCGTTGCGGCGGCGGCCATCTACATCTCCTCGATCCTGTGCAACGAGCGCAGGACCCAGAGGGAAGTGGCCGATGTGGCGGGAGTGACCGAGGTCACCATAAGGAACCGTTACAAGGAGCTCACCGAGAAGCTCGGCATCGAGATCCAGCTGTGAGCCGGTGGCTCACAGCCTAAACCACTTAAAAACAACATATTCTATTTTGTCGGTGACGCAGCAGAAGACCATCTCCTTCTTAACGCCCCCGGCTATCCTCACGGCTCTGGACACTTCAGGCCAGGCCATGGGCGAATCCCCGGATATCGCATGTGCCAGATATCTCGCGTGCCGTTCGTCCGGAGATTTCTCGTACATCCTGAAATGTGTTCCGTACTTGAACCCGGTCTTGACGATCAGGCCCTTCTCCCTCAGGTCCTCGTAAGCTCTCAGTCTGAGGTAGAACTCATCCTGGGTCTTTTCACCGTGCTCTATGAGGGCGCTCAGGGATATCGGTTCCCCAGCAGCATCCCGCACGGCGAGGCCCCCCTTCCTCATGAGATAGCAGCTCTCTATCAGGGAGAGCTGCAGCATGTTCTGTATGTCCTTGCCGAAGAACCCGAATCCCTTCAGCCTGTCCGCGTCCTCCTTCCTGAAGACGAAGACCCTGTCACGTATCATCTTGCCTTCCACGCATACGTCGGCGTTCATCGCGACACTGCCGTTCACGTTCTCCTCGGACATGATGTAGTATGTCAGGTCGCCCTCCTCGTCAACCACGCCGTAGAGCAGTTTCTTGCCCTTCTTCGCGGTCTCGGCGATCTCCCTCCTGAAGTCGGCAGGATGCATGGCCGATCTCTCGGAGACGGCTCTCACGAGATATGCGGGCCGGGAGCTGCTCATGGTCTCGCCGCGGGGGAAGACGGACATATCGAAGCTGCCCGTCTCCATCTTCACCACGAACCCGCGCTGGCGGATGTCCCGGTAGACCATGTACTTGATGTCGAATTCGTCATACTTCCCGGAAGAGTAGTCGAAGAGCTCAGGAAGGTGATCTCCGTCTCTTCGGAGGTCACCCGGATGCGCCCCGTCTCCAGCAGGTACGTGGCCTCGATCAGGTCCAGTTCCAGGCCGCCTCCGCTCAGGGGGTAACCGTAATTGCCCCTGTTGTAGATCTGGCAGCCTTCCTTCTGGTCCCCGATGACCACCGCGTCGTCCCTGAGCTCTCCCGGCATCGACTGCTTGTACCGATACTGCGTATTTATTGATTCACACCGAGGACTCCTCCAGTTTGCCGGACAGGAACTTCTCGTATCCGTTCAGATCCAGCAGCCCGTGTCCCGACAGGCAGAACACTATGGTCCTTTCCTCCTTGGCGGCCTTGTACTCCAGAGCCTTGTCGATGGCGGCCTTGATCGCATGGCAAGACTCGGGCGCGGCGATTATCCCCTCCGTCTCAGCGAAGATCTTCCCCGCGCGGAACGTATCCGGCTGGCTGTAGGACCTGGCGGTCATGAGGCCCTGGTCCAGGGCCGCCGACACCAGCGGAGCCATGCCGTGGTATCTCAGCCCGCCCGCATGGACGGGACTGGGTATGAAGTCGTGGCCCATGGTGTACATCATGAGCTCCGGGGTGTATCCTCCCGTGTCACCGAGATCGTATTTGTATTTCCCGGAGGTCATGCTCGGTGCCGCATCGGATTCGGCGGCGAGGAACTCGCAGTCGGTCTTCCCCCTGATCTTCCTGCCCATCATCGGGAAGGCGAACCCGGCGAAGTTTGACCCTCCTCCAGCGCATGCGATCATGCAGTCCGGCTCTATCTCGCCGATCTTCATCTGCTCGATGGTCTCCAGACCTATGACGGTCTGGTGGAGCATCACATGGTTCAGCACGCTGCCCAGGGCGTATTTGGTGTTCTTGTGGTTGATGGCCATGTCGCACGCTTCCGAGATGGCTATCCCGAGGGAGCCCACGGTGCCGGGCATGGCCTTCAGGACCTTCCTGCCGTACTCCGTCTGATCGGAGGGGGACGCATGGACCGTTGCGTTGTACATGTTCATGACGGTCTTCCTGGCAGGCTTCTGGTCGTAGCTGCCTCTGACCATGAACACCGTGCACCCTATGCCGAACAGGTTGCATGACATGGCCAAAGCGGTTCCCCATTGCCCTGCGCCCGTCTCGGTTGTAAGGTTCTCGATGCCGTCCTTCATGTTGTAGTATGCCTGTGCCAAAGCGGTATTCCCTTTGTGGCTGCCGAGGGGCTCATGTCCTCCCTTTTGAAGTAGATCTTCGCAGGGGTCTTGAGATACCTCTCCAGGCGGTACGCTCTCTGAAGGGGCGCCGGTCTGTTCAGATAGATGAGATTCTCCCTGACCTCCTCCGGTATCCGTATGTGCTTCTCCAGACTGAGCTCCTGTTTCAGTATGGAATCGCAGAACAGGGGTGACAGATCCTCAGGGCCTGCAGGCTTCCCCGTACGCGGATTCATGGGGGGTGCCGGCAGCTTCGGAAGGTCCGCCGCCAGGTTATACCATTTCTTCGGAATGTCTTCGGGACCCAGGCGAATAGCTGCGTCTTTTGGAATCATGAATAAGGGATTTACCGTATTTGTATTTGTATCTTTTGTTCATTGTTGTATATTTATGTACAATAATGCTTTTTTAGATGATATACGGAGACGGAAGAATTTTTGACGGGGCACCGTGCGCGCATGAACGGAACGGGTTCTCCGCGACACTCCTTTTTCTTGGGAATTCATAGTCAATATTCAAAACATTTAAATAGAAGGACAAACCAATATATGGTTATGAACTCAAGGTTGACAACCGAGGGATAACATGAACGACCTGGATACGCTGCTTTCGATAATTGAGAACCCGACGAGGAGGAAGATACTCGGAGCCCTTGTGCGCGAGCCGCACTATCCCTTCCAGCTATCGAAGGCGCTGGGCATAAGCCAGCAGGCGGTCATGAAGAATCTTTCCGTGATGGAGAGAGAAGGACTCGTCGTCAGCTACCGGGAGGCCAGCAGCATAGGTCCCACAAGGATAGTGTACGAGCCTAACGCGGAGTTCACCCTGGTAATGGACATGCGCAGCGGCATGTTCAGAACCAGGCTAGTCTTCCCGAACGGGGAGGAGAGGCCGCCGGCAGACCGGGAGGAGTACGGCCTGGAGGAGGCCAGGAGGATGATCTCCGGGATAGATGCGGAACTGGGGGACCTGGAGCGCAGACGCCTGGAGCTGGTGAGGGAGAGGGAGAGCATCATGCAGTCCACCCTGTCAAAAGCGGAGGACGGGGACAGGAGCATGCTGTACGAGATGCTGGATTCACCGGATGCGTCCCCCGCCGAGATATCGGCGAGGATGAAGAAGGGCGCTGACAGGACAGAGGATACGATAATACCGAGAGAAAGGAAAATGAGGATAAAGGAGGTAGTGTGAAATGGCTAAGGACAAAGCATTGAAGGTCGCCGAGCTGAAGCCCGGAGAGACGGGAAGGGGAGTATCCCGTATAGACCCGGAGCTGATGGACATCCTGGGTCTGAAGGTCGGGGACATCATACAGATCGACGGCACGAAGAAGACCGCGGTGAAGGTGCTCAGGGGAGGTCCCGAGGACGCCAACCGCGGCATCATCAGGATAGACGGGTCCACAAGGCGGAACGCCGGGGTGGGCATAGACGACAGAGTGGACATAAAGAAGATCACCGCGAAGAACGCGACCAAGATCACGTTCTCCCCGACAGAGCAGCTGAGGCTACAGGGCGGGGAGGAGTTCCTGCGTCAGAACATGGAGGGTCGCGTATTCGCGAAGGGCGACGCCGTCACTCTGAATGTGATGGGGAACAAGATAGACCTCATGGTCACATCCTTCGCCCCCACGGGCGACGCCGCCATGATGATGGCAGATACGGAGGTGAAGATCTCCGATAAGCCCGCGGACAAGGCGGCGGATGTGCCGCAGGTGTCCTATGACGACATAGGAGGACTGGGGGACGAGGTCCACAAGCTGAGGGAGATGGTGGAGCTGCCGCTCAAGCACCCCGAGCTTTTCAAGAGGCTCGGGGTCGAGGCGCCCAAGGGGGTGCTGCTCCACGGGCCTCCGGGCACCGGGAAGACGATGCTGGCGAAGGCCGTTGCCGGGGAGACCAGCAGCAACTTCATCTCCATAGGCGGGCCGGAGATCATGAGCAAGTTCTACGGAGAGTCCGAGGGCAAGCTCAGGGAGATCTTCCAGGAGGCCGAGGAGAATGCGCCGAGCATCATATTCATCGACGAGATAGACAGCATAGCGCCCAAGCGCGACGAGGTCACCGGCGAGACGGAGAGGCGCATAGTGGCTCAGCTGCTCTCCCTGATGGACGGACTGAAGTCCAGGGGCAAGGTGGTGGTCATAGGTGCCACCAACAGACCCAACTCCATCGACGAGGCGCTGCGCAGGCCCGGAAGATTCGACCGCGAGATAGAGATAAAGATCCCGGACAGGAACGGGCGCCTGGAGATACTGCAGATCCACACCAAGGGGATGCCCCTCACGGAGGATGTGGACCTGGAGGAGCTGGCGGACAAGACCCACGGGTACGCCGGTGCGGACCTGTCCGCACTGACCAAGGAGGCTGCCATGGCAGCCCTGCGCAGGGTGCTGCCTGACATCAACATGGAGATGGACGAGGTATCCGCCGAGGTGCTCAACAAGATCAACGTGGTGAGGGATGATTTCAGGGAAGCACTGAAGGGAATGCAGCCCTCCACCATGAGAGAGGTGCTGATCGAGAAGCCCAACATAAAGTGGGAGAACATCGGCGCCCTCGAGGATGCGAAGCAGGAGCTGAAGGAGGCCGTCGAGTGGCCTCTGAAGTACGGAAGGGTCTTCGAGCACATGGGAGCGAAGCCCCCGAAGGGCATACTGCTGTACGGACCGCCGGGCACCGGGAAGACGATGCTGGCTAAGGCCGTTGCCACTGAGTCGGAAGCGAACTTCATAGCCGTCAAGGGCCCGGAGTTCCTGAGCAAGTGGGTGGGGGAGTCCGAGAAGGCGGTGAGGGAGACGTTCAGGAAGGCGAGGCAGGCATCCCCCTGTGTGATCTTCATGGACGAGATCGACTCGATAACGCCGGAGAGGGGCGCATCCCACGGTGACAGTAACGTCACCGAGAGGGTGATATCCCAGATACTCACGGAGATGGACGGGCTGGAGGTCCTGAACGACGTGGTCGTCATAGCGGCCACCAACAGGCCGGACATCATGGACCAGGCCCTGCTGCGACCCGGAAGGTTTGACAAGAGCATATACATCGGCCTTCCGGACAAGGAGTCCAGGGAGAAGATCTTCGGGATACACACGGCAGGCAAGCCTCTGGCAGACGACGTGAAGCTCTCGGAGCTTGCGGATAAGACGGAGGGATACACGGGAGCGGATATAGGGGCTATAGTGAACGAGGCCGTCATGGCATCCGTGAGGAGGATCGTCAGGGACGGAACGGTTACCGAGGGCGAGATAAAGACGTCCAAGGTGACCAAGGCTGACTTCGAAGCGGCCATCGAGAAGATGGGCCCCAAGTCCAGGGACAAGCTGAAGGAGTACGGCAAGGAGAAACAGTGAGGTGAGAGACATGATAGACATATGGAGCGACTGGGAGAGCCTCTTCAGGAACTTCGATAAGAGGTTCAAGGAGATGCTCTCGGAGGCGGGGGATAACGTGAGGACGTACGGCTACACGATGTACCAGGGTCCCGACGGGGTGCCCCACGTCAGGGAATTCGGCAACGCCGTGGGGGAGTACACCCCATTGCCGGCCGGAACAAGGGAGCCCTTCACCGACGTGACAAGGGAGGGCGATAAGGTCCACGTGACCGTGGAGCTCCCTGGAGTGAGGAAGGAGGATATCGACCTGGAGGTGACGGACAGCACCCTGTCGGTATCGGTGGACACGGAGAGCAAGAAGTTCGCGAAGAGCGTCGCGCTTCCCTGCGATGTGAAGTCCGATACGGCCAAGGCGGAGTACAATAACGGTATCCTGGAGGTCGTGATGGAATCCAAGAAATCGTCCCCGAAGGGGAAGAAGGTAAGGATCGACTGATGCCGGTTCGGGCGGGCCTGCGCCCGCCCCCTTCAAACATAAAAATTCCTTCAGTTATATTTAGTTGAGAGTTGCTTATCGGCCAATATGGACGGGGCAGTTGAGTACGGAGTTCTCGGTTATTCCACAGACAACATCGGGGACGATATACAGAGCATCGCCTCGTCAAGATTTCTTCCGAGCATAGACCGGGTCATAAACCGTGAGAGGCTTCACAGGTTCGACGGTCCTAGAACGAAGGTCATACTCAACGCGTTCTTCCTGGATTCTCCGAAGCATTTCCCCCCTTCTGACAGGATAGACCCTCTTCTGATATCCATGCACGTGACTCCCGTGATGAGGAAAGGGTTCATCAAAAGGTCGAAAGAGTATCTGATAGAGCACGGACCCGTCGGATGCAGGGATATGACGACGCTGAGATGGCTGGAGGAGAATGATGTGCCAGCTTACTTCTCCGGTTGTCTTACGACGACACTTATGTCAAATCCGGAGATCGAGAAGCAGGACTACATAATCGCAACAGACCTTCCGGACGAAGTTGTGGAGTACATGCGCAGCGAAGCGGACTGCCCGGTCTACACCCTGTCCCACGATTTCAGGCCTGTGTTCGATATGCGAACCCGTCTCGAAGCTGCAAAGGTGTTCCTCTATCTTTACAATTCGGCAAGGTGCGTGGTATCACGCAGACTGCATGCATCAGTGCCTTCTCTGGCCATGGGTACCCCGTCCCTCCTTCTCGACATAGATCTGGAACGTTTCGGGGGGAGGTTCGAGGGAGTCAGGGAGCACGTAAGACAGATGTCTGTCGAGGACTTCCTGGACGGGAAATACGATATCAATTCCCCGCCCCCCCAATCCTACGAGCCATATGAAGATCCGCAACGATCTCGTGAAGAGATGCGCAGAATTCACCGGCTACGATTCCGGGAGGTCATCCGTGACAGTTCCGAAGATACCTGAGATAATGTGGATGCTCCGGAACAACGAGAATGATCACCGGAGAATGTTCTATAAGTATTGGAAGAAAGAGGCCCTTGAGATGTTTTTCGATAAACACATCAGAGGACGCAGGGCCGAGGATATGGACTGATCATTTCAGTTCCTCATCCAGACTTTCCTTGAGCTTCTTCGGGTTAAGGGCATCCGCCATCATCATGACGTCCTCCCTCCTCAGTTCCCCCAGTATGAATGAGGATGCTGCGTATGATAGCAGACAGACGGCTCCGGATATCAGAAGCATAAGTATGCCGTCCGCATCGAAATACCGGACGAAGGCTGCCAGGCAGAGAAGGGAGACCGCGGCAGATGCCAGATGCTTCCAGAATTTGGAATAGAATCTTATTCCCACCTTCTGGCGGATGAGGTATGCAAGCAGGACGGTCAGGAAGGCATATCCTGCACTGAGGGATATTGCGGCCCCGACACCCCCAAGTCCACCCAGTTGGAATCCGAGTACGTTATCAGGTATGAGCAGGGCATAGCCGCAGATCACCACCACAGCGTATGCCATCACGGCCTTGCCGTAAAGTGCCACCCTGCCGGAGGCATACAGGACCTGGGTCAGCATGCCTGTGAATATGAACGCGGCTATCATCACCGAATGATAGGAGAGAATGACTCCCGCCTGCCGGTACCCGGCGCCGAAGACCAATGTGCTGACCTCCGGGCCCAGGACCATCAGGAAGATCACGGGAGGGAGGATAAGCATGGCCATGTACCTCTCCGCGGTCCACATGGCTCTTTCACCCTCCTCCGGGTTCTTTCCTATGTCTATCCTGGAGAGATGAGGCAACATGATCCTGTTCAGGGAGCCGCCGAAGGATGTGAATGCCCACACTATGCCCATGGATGCCGCATAGAATCCCACCTCAAGACTGCCGCTGTATATTCCGACGAGGACCTTGTCGAGATAATCAAGGGAGGATATGAGGAGGATCGAGAAGGACAGAGGAGCAGCGAATCTGATGTACTCCTTTATGTAAACGGGACGGACCAGTCTTATCCTCGGTCTTCTGAAGAGATAAACAGCCAGGGAGAAGGAGATCAGGGTGCCCAAGAGATAAGCCAGGGAAAGCACGGCAGGTGAGACCTTCATGACAGCCAGAGCCATCAGGATGAAGCTTCTGGCGACGTATTCGATCATGAACACGGAAGACGATTTCCCGCTCTCGAGCCTGCCGTCGAACATGCCGGTCAGGGTCGCCTGGATATCCTGGACTATGTAATATGCTATGAAGACGATCACAACGAGCACGGTATCCCGGCCCACGCTCCCGTCTCGCATGCTGGCATATATGAACGCGGATGACAGGGCCGCCATTACAAGCACAAGACCCAGCTTGACCGTCAGGTATGTGGAGAAGCATGCGTTCTGATCCCTGCCCTCGGCGACGAATTTCATGTTCGCAGTGTGGAAGCCGAGGTCTGTGACGGCATTGAAGAAGGCGACGAAAGCCATCCCCCCACATCATCACACCGTACTGGTCACCCACGTAGCGGGTCATGACCATCAGCGCCACGAAGGACATCAGCGAGGCTACGACCTTCGAAACGACATTCATGACATATTTGTGGATCAACATTCGATCTGTCCCGCAATCCGTGCGATGTCTCCACATTGCTTCCGTTGCGGTATAAATGTTAGTCTCTCGGGGCGGCAATATGCCAGGGGACCGTTGCCAAAATCGCCGTAAGAGATCCCCATCGCTAAATGTTATATACTCCCCCCATATTACGAACGTCTGCTTGTAGGAGGACTAAACATCCGCATGCACTACAAGGAGGAATTGTATTGGCAGAAAAGTCAACCGTAATGGCTGTGCAGAAGGCACTCGAGGGTGCCAAGAAGCGCAAGTTTACTGAGACGGTTGAGTTGGCCATCAATCTCAAGGATGTTGATCTGTCTATTCCCAAGAACCGTATCCAGGATGATATCATCCTGCCCAACGGCCGCGGGAAAGCGATCAGGGTCTGCGTGATTGGTGGTGGCGAACTAGCTTTGAAAGCCAAAGACGTGGCCGACCTCGTGATCACCGCTGAAGAGATTCAGACGATCGCGGACAACAAGAAACAGGCCAAGAAGATCGCGAACAGCATCGATTACTTCATTGCCGAGGCACCGCTCATGGCGGTCGTCGGTAAGAGGCTCGGTGTGGTTCTCGGCCCCAGGGGCAAGATGCCTAAACCCATCCCGCCCGGAGTGGATCCGAGCAACATGATCGACGCTCTCCGCAGGACTGTTTCTGTCAGGACCAAGGATAAGATGACCTTCCACGCCCCGGTGGGGACGACGGAAATGCCCGTCGAGCAGCTGGCCGATAACATCGAGACGCTTTTGAAGCGCATCGAGGTCAAGCTCGAGAAAGGCAGGATGAACATCGCTTCATCCTACGTCAAGACCACAATGGGACCGTCTGAGAGGTTGTTCTGAGGAGGTTCGAAAATGGCACACGTCGCATCTTGGAAGAAGGACCTGGTGAAACAGCTGGTCGAAGGTCTCGTGAAGTACCCCGTGGTAGCCGTCGTCGATATGCACGGCATCCCCGGGCCCCAGATCCAGTCCATGAGGGCTGGTCTGAGGGATCACGCGGCCCTCAGGATGACCAAGAACAACCTGATTCTCCTGGCTCTGGACGAGGCATCCAAGCAGAAGCCCGGCATCGAGGCGCTGAAGGAGCACGTGCACGGTCAGTGCGCGTTAATCGCTACCGATCTGAATCCCTTCAAGCTGTTCAAGCAGTTGGAAGCGACGAAGACAGCCGCACCCGCGAAGCCAGGCCAGCATGCGCCTTACGACATCGTGGTCCCGAAAGGGCCCACGCCGTTCGGACCCGGCCCGATCATCGGGGAACTTCAAAAGATTGGCCTTCCCGCGTCTATAGACAGCGGGAAGATAGTGATTAAGAAGGAAACGACACTGGTGAAGGAAGGCCACGCCATCCCCGCCGACGTCGCTGGGATGCTGCCCAAGCTGAACATCCTGCCCATGATCGTGGGCATGGACCTCAGGGCCGCATTCGAGGAAGACACGATCTACGGAAAGAACGTGTTGGACATCCCGGAGAATTACTATTCTGATATGTTCGCTACGGCCGCATTCAACGCCCGTGCCCTGAGCATGGCGATCGCGTTCCCCACAAAGGAAACGATCTCGGCGCTCATCGCGAAGGCGTTCAGGGAGGCCCTGGGCCTCTCTGTATCGGCCGCGATACCAACCAGAGAGAACATCGACATTCTTCTCGCGAAGGCCGACGCCCAAATGCTGGCGTTGGCCGCCGCAGCGGGATACGCGAACGACAGCATATCGGCCAGGCTCAGCGCCCGTGCCGTAGCGGCCCCGGCCGCGGCTGTCGCGGCTCCCGCGGCGGAAGAGAAGAACGACGAGGAAGAGAAAAAAGAGGTCAGCGAAGAAGAAGCAGCTGCTGGCCTCAGTGCATTATTCGGCTAAAAAGGAGGTTGAATAGAATGGAGTATATCTACAGCGCTATGGTGCTCTACTCTGCAGGCAAGGAGATAACGGACGACGCGATCGCCGCTATTCTCAGCGCCGCAGGTGTTGAGGCTGACGCAGCCAAGATCAAAGCTCTGACCGCTTCCCTCGAGGGAGTCGACATAAAGGAGGCCATTGCAAGCGCCTCCGTTATGGCCGCTCCCGCCGCCGGAGCAGCGCCCGCAGCCGCGGCCGCCGCCCCCGGAGAGGAGAAGAAGGAAGAGCCCGAGGAAGAGGCTGTCAGCGAGGAAGAGGCCGCAGCCGGCCTTTCTGCACTCTTCGGATGATCCCTTACGGTATCACGAAGCTTGAAACCATTTCCCTAAAAATTATTTTTCGGGTCTTTGACCGTTCTATATATAAACCCGTGAACATCTGTCAGACAGAGAGAGGCCTATGGCATCCACAGAACGCGTGACGATAAGGATACAGTCGGACAAACTGGCGCTCCTCCAGAACCTGGTGGACAGCGGGGAGTTCGAGAGCATATCCGATGCGATAAGGGAGGCCATGGATGAGTTCATCAGATCCCGTTTCACTCCCGAGAACATCGCCAAGATAACCGTGGACCTGCCCAGAGGCAACGTCACCGAATTGGAGAATCTCATCAAAGAAGGCGACTCAGTATCCATCGATGACGCGATAAGGAACGCCGTGCGGGAGTACACCCGTGCAAGGGCGAAGAATCAGTGAATCCTCTTGACGGAGTCTTTGAAGACCCCGAGGATCGTGTTGTACTCCCACTTCGTGGGCACCGCGCGGCCCATCATCCTTCTGAACATCACCGACGTCCCTTCGCGGCGGTGCTCCGGGTAGTTGATGGCATCAAGAAGCTCGTCGAAGTAGGCGAACATCCTCTCCTTGTCGGAGCCGTCGGCGGGCGTCGGCTTCTTCACCGAATCCCCGAAGAGCTCGTAGAAGATTATGGCGGCTGCATGGGAGAGGTTCAGTGTCGGATACTCCCTGTCCGCGGGTATGTGGATGAGGAGGTCGCACCTGGCAAGCTCCTCCTGAAGCAATCCGGTATCCTCTCTGCCCAGGACCACGGCCACCTTGTCCGGGTACTCCTCCAGCCTGGAGGCGAATTCCTTCACGGTTATGGGAACGCGGACGTAATTGCTCTCGCCCTCGGTGATCGTATCGCTTGTGCCGGCCGACAGGAGGCACCCTTCCAGCGCCTCCTCCAAGGTGTCAACGGTCACGGCGTTCTTCAGCACATCTATGCCGTGGACGGCTCTTATCTCCCCCTCGTCGCCTACGGCGCAGGGATCCACTAGGTAAAGCTCGTCAAGACCGAAGTTGGCCATGGATCTGGCTATCGCTCCGACATTCCCTTCGAATTTCGGTCTCACCAAGACAACCCTGATATTGGCCATACCGCACCTTCAGTTCTATTTCCTTACTTAATCATATCCCGAAGAAGGTCCTCTCCGGATTGTTCCATATGAGGTGAATAAGATGTCATGGCAGCAATGTGCCCGGAATAGCCAGACCATTTAAGTCTTTATAATTTTTCAGAAATCAGTATTGATTGTAAAGACTTTTGTAAAGGTATCGTCCGGTCGTTCGTCTTGTCATATCTGTAAAGTGCCATATTCCCTTTTCTGCCGGACACCTTTATGTAACCTGAGGCGATCAGTTTTTGAATATCGGTACGGGCAGTCTGATACGAGATTTGATATTTCTTTTGAACAGAATACACGGAGAAAGGCTCATCGGATTTCATGGCGTCCATAAGTACTGATCTCTGTCTCAGATTGAAGTCCGGATTGCTCACTATGCTCTGTTCCATTTCCTTCTGTTCTTTCAGCTTGCGTTCCACGTATCTCTTGAACGTATCGAAGGCGGTTTTGATCTGATCCAGATTGAATTTGATGAAATATGTCACATCATTATCGTCCGTCTCAGAGAGCAGGTATGACAGGTCATACTTCCCGCGGTGTTTCTTTATGGCTTTGGATATGGAGAGGAATTCCACAGACCAGTATCCCTTCTTCAAGGCGTACCAATAGAACAGAGCCCGGGCCAGTCTCCCGTTGCCGTCCATGAAAGGGTGGATATAGGCCATCATGAAATGCAGGATTATTCCTTTTATGATAGGGTGTTCGAATTCAGAATCATCATTCGCGTACTCGCATACGGACTGTATGCTGGCACTTATGTCTTCAAAGGACATCGGCGTGTGGTAAACGTCTCCTGTCAGGGCATCCTGCACCACGATGTCATCATTATCCCGCAGTCTGCCCTCGTATCCCTCATCCTCCAGGGTACCCTTGGTGATGATCCTGTGAGCCTCAAGGATCAGATCCGGGGTCAGAGGTTCGTCCTTCCTCCGACGTATGAAGTTCATCGCATTGTAGTTGTTGAAGATCATCCTTTCGGATCTGTTCCTGGGGGCCCGGTTCTCCCGCAGCATCTTCTTAGCCAGAGAAAGGGTGGTGGAGGCCCCCTCTATCTGACTGGAAGCTATCGACTCCTCCATGACCGAGCTTGCCGCGTAAACGATCCGGCTTTTCTTGGTCATGTTCTCCTCAGAGAACAGGCCTGCCGAGGATATCGTGTCGATCTCATGCACGATCCGCATGAAATCGCGGATGAATGAATATCTGATCTGCGTCTTCCCGAATATGAGCTCCTTTTGTCCGTCGGACCTAAGGATCTTCATGAGGGCCCAGATAACGGCATGGTCGTTCCTGCCTATGTCGCGATACCGTATCTCCTCCCAATGGAGGTATCTTCTGTTGAAATCCTTTGCGATGGCCAGTGCGTCCCTGCTTTGGAGCATTTCAATCAAAAGGCCTTCCGGGACATCTCCGATTCCCGGGGGTCGCTGAGGAATTCTCATGAATGCTGTTATGAGCCAGTAATATAAAAGTCTTTATAATTTTTTAGAAATTAGTATGAATTGTAAAGACTTTTGTAAAGACTCGATACGCATGCTGCGGAGAAACATCCTCGGCAAACCTAATTAGGCATTCCTGCATACAGTTCAATCGTGACCATCCCACGCAATCATCCTCGCTATGAGTCTCTCATGAGGAGGGAGCGACTCGCGGAAATGGTGGAGAAGGGCCTGGCTACGCCCACCGGGCTGATATCTCACGGCAGAGGCGAAGCCTACGATTATCTCATGGGCGAGAGGTCCATACCGTCGTCCCTGGAATCCGAGAGGGCCGGTGCGGCCCATCTGCTGAAGGCGAAGAATCCGGTGGTATGCGTCAACGGCAACGCAGCGGCGCTGGATGCGGAGAATCTGATAAAGCTGGCGAAGCTCGTCGGCGCGAAGATAGAGGTCAACATATTCCACCGCACGGAGAGGAGGATGGAGCTGCTCATCTCCCATATGGAGGAGCAGGGCGCGGGGGAGGTGCTGGGGAGGGAACCGGATGCCAGGATACCCGGATTGACCTCGGACAGAGCATTGTGCGTCAGGGAAGGGATCTATGATTCAGACGTCATCCTCGTTCCGATAGAGGACGGGGACAGGGCGGAGGCCCTGGCGGCCATGGGGAAGACGGTGATATCGATAGATCTGAATCCTCTGTCGAGGACCTCGAAGGCCGCCGCGGTCCCCATATCGGATGAGATAACCCGGGCCCTGAAGAACATGATCGCCTTCGCAGAGGAGATGAAGGGCGACCCGTCAGCCATCGACAGGGCACTGGAATCCTATTCGGGAGAGCGCTGCCGCAAGGAGACGGTAGATTACATATGCGAATCACTTATGTCGGAGAGAGGAAGATGAACGAGCTGTCGAGGAAGGGACTGGCAAAATTGCACTGGGCTCAGGAGCACATGCCCGCGCTCATGGAGATAAGGAAAAGGTTCTCCGAGGAGAAACCGCTCAAAGGTCTGAAGGTGGGCATGGCCCTTCACACGGAGGCCAAGACGGGGATGCTGGCCGTCACCCTTGCAGACGGAGGGGCCGAGATCAGGCTCGCAAGCTGCAATCCTCTGTCCACGGACGATTCGGTGGCGGAGGCGCTGAGGACAGAATACGGTCTTGAGGTCCATGCCAAGAAATGGGAGAGCCAGGATGAGTACTATTGCAATCTGAACTCGGTCCTGGACATGCATCCGGATTTCGTGATAGATGACGGTGCGGACCTTATCGCGATGCTGCACACCACCAGGAAGGACGCGCTCTACAACGTGAAAGGCGCCAACGAGGAGACCACCACAGGCGTCATCCGCCTGAAGGCCATGGCCGCCGCCGGCGCGCTGCGCTTCCCGGTGATGGATGTGAACGATGCCAAGATGAAATTCCTCTTCGACAACAGATACGGTACCGGGCAGTCGGCATTCGACGGATGGATGACCGCTACGAATCTCACAGTAGCCGGGAAGAGGACCGTGGTGGCAGGTTACGGATGGTGCGGGAAAGGCGTGGCCATGAGAGCGAAAGGTCTTGGCGCCATAGTCGTAGTAACTGAAGTGGACCCGATAAAGGCGATAGAGGCCAGGATGGACGGCTTCGAGGTCATGCCGATGGTCGAGGCCGTGAAGACAGCGAGATAGTGATAACGGTTACCGGCTGCAAGGATGTCATCAGCTACGCCCACATACCGCTGATAAAGGACGGCTGCGTGCTGTGCAATGCCGGGCACTTCGATAACGAGATCAGCAAGAAGGCCCTGGACAGCGAAGCCGTGAACGTCACAAGAGTAAGGGAATTCGTTGACAAGTACGAGATGAAGGACGGCAGAATGGTCTATCTCGTATCAGAGGGACGTCTCATGAACCTGGCCGCCGGCCAGGGGCACCCCGTGGAGATCATGGACATGAGCTTCGCCACACAGGCGCTGGCACTTGAGCACATGGTCAACAATCACAAGAAAATGGAAGGGGAGGTATATGCGGTGCCGGATCACATAGATGAGGCGATAGCACGCATCAAGCTGAGGTCCATGGGGATCGAGATCGACTCGCTGACGAAGGAGCAGACAGAATACATATCAGGATGGGAGGAAGGAACTTGAAGCCCTTCCTCTCCGTTTACGGGCACGTTTCCATTGATAAGATAATCTCCGTCAGGGAGTTCCCGCGCCTTAACACATCCATAAACGTTCTCTCGAAGAAGAGCAACATGGGCGGGACCGCATCCAACATATCCTATGTTGCAGCCACTCTAGGCGTTCCGACGATGCTCTGCGCATTCATCGGGAAGGACTTCCCGCACGAGTACAGGAAGAGGCTGAAGGACGCCGGGGTGATGACCTCAGGAATGATAGAAACGGAGTATGGCACATCCGAGGCGCTGGTGGTAAATGACAGGAACTTCGATCAGAAGGTACTGTTCTATCAGGGACCCCAGGGTTGGGCTTCAAAATTGGGGGTAGACCTGTCGAAGTATGCCAAGGGCTCGGAGTATGTGCACTTCTCCACGGGGGATCCGGATTACTACATATCGCAGATGGAGAAGCTGAAGGATATTCCGTACATAGCCTTCGACCCGGCCCAGGAGATTCATGAGATCTGGGATAAGGAGAGGTTCAACAGAGCGCTGGCACTTTCGAACATATTCTTCTGCAACGAGCACGAGTCAGTTTCCGCAGAGAATTACATAGACAACACTCTTGACACGATAAAGAAGCACCTGGTGGTCCGTACGGACGGTCCGGAAGGGAGCAGGGCGTTCATAGACGGCAAGAGAGTAGACGTCCCTGCGGTGAGACCGGATAAGGTGGTCGATACCACCGGAGCAGGGGACGCATTCAGGGCGGGCTTCTACGCTGCCAAGTACAGGGAGTACGGCACGGAGGAAGCCCTGATCATCGCAGCCGCAACCTCGTCATTCGTCATCGAAGCGTACGGGGCAGTGGAGAATGTTCCGACCTGGGACATGGTGATGGGAAGAGCAGACAACTATCTGAGGAGGATCTGAGATGCCGCTTATAGCAATGACAGGGACGCCGGGGACGGGCAAGACGTCTGCGGCCGAGTATCTGAGACAGCGCGGGTATGAGATAATCGATCTCAATGCGTTCATAGCCGAGAACGGATTGCTGGGAGAAGAGGATGCAGAGAGAGATACCAGAGAGGTGGACATCGAGAAGATGCGCACCTTATTCTCGAAGAGGAGCAAACTCAGCGCAATGGTTGAAGGGCACCTGTCCCATTTCCTGGGATGCGATATAGTTGTCGTATTCCGCTGCCATCCAGATGTTCTCGCTGAGAGATTAAGAGCCAGAGGGTATTCTGAATCGAAGGTCAGAGAGAACGTCCAGGCGGAGGTCCTTGATGTAATACTATGCGAGGCGGACGGTTCCAAAGCCAGAGTCTTCGAGATAGATACGACGAAACTTACACCGAAGGAGACCGCCGATAAGATGGAAGAGATCATCAAAGGCAAGGGGAATCATCAGGTGCCCGGCAGTACGGATTGGTCGGGGGAGACAGACAAATGGTTCTAGACGGGCACAGGGATAAGGCGGATTTCGCGCTGACACCCGTCGCTAAGAAACTGATCAACGTGAATCCCAACATGATATCTTGGGTCGGTCTAATACTGGCACTTCTGTGCGGGATATTGCTGTACTTAAGTTACGATTACCATATACTTCTGATAATAGGTGCGCTCGTAGTTCTGATATCGGGATACTTCGACGCATTGGACGGCAAGGTGGCGAAACTTGCCGGCAAGGCCTCGAAGCGCGGTGATTTCCTTGATCACGTGTTCGACAGATATGCGGACGTATTCATGATCGGCGGAGTCGCCCTCAGCGCATGGTGCAATCCTATAATCGGTGCACTGGCACTTGTGGGCGTACTCCTTACGTCATACATGGGGACGCAGGCCCAGGCCGTAGGTGCCCCGAGACTTTACGCCGGGTTGCTGGGAAGGGCGGACAGGGTCGTCCTCAGCACGATCTTCCCGATAATACAATACGTGATGATAGTTCTGGGATACGGTTCCGTAACGGTATCGGGTATAACCGTCACATGGTTGGAGATCATGGTGATCTATTTCGCCGTCGTCGGGAATCTTACGGCGATTCAAAGAGCCATCGTCACCTGGAACAACATGAAGGGAATGTGAGAGCCACAAATGTCGGATAACATCCAACAGTTGAACATTTCTGTTACAGCCGAGAAGAACAATCCAGAGTTAGTTGAAGACGCCTTGTCTCTGAAGAACACATTGCCGTTGAGATTTACACTTGTAATGATGATTTTTGTGTATCATTCTGATGTCTTTTTCGATACTCCGAAGACAACTTATGATTTAGGGCTTCTTAGTGTAACAGTATTTTTCTTCCTGTCGGGATATGGTCTTGAGGAAAGTCTAAGGAACAAAAAAGGATATCTCAAAAGATTCATGGAAAAGAGAATCCCGTCTATTCTCATTCCGTTTTGGGTTCAAGGTCTGATAGGAGTTGTAGTAACAGCACTATTCTTAGGTAATATTGATTTTCTTTATGAGATTTCCAGGGTTTTTTTCGCAGTGCCTCATTGGTACGTGTTGCAACTGCTAACCTTCTATTTGGTTTTCTATTTCTGCAATGTCTTATTCAGAGAAAGAAGGCATATCACTTTGGCAATGCTTTTACTGATTCCAGTAACCATGATTTTAATGGGAAAGTATTTCCTCTCTGAACTGTACTTGATGTCTGGCCTTGGATTTCTTGGAGGTGTGTTGTTCTCTCACCTTCGTAACACGAGATCTTTGAAGAAAGAAAATCTAAGGTTGATTCCTGTGTTGATTTTCTTCATTCTCTTGTTCACTCTCGTAGCGGATTATCCTTCCCTTCTCTCTAGTCGAACTGATGTAGAAATAACATTTTCTTTCGGGCACATACTATACATTATGTCCTGGACAGGATTACGTACGATATCTTTCACACTTCTTCTTATAATGCTATATATGAGAGATTTGCGCAGAAATTATGGGCTGTTACTGCTTTTCGCAATATTTTTTGCGATAGAGTTTTTAGGCACACCCTCTTGGCTATATCCGGAAACATATTTCGCCATCGGGTCCATTTGTGTACATGTTACACTTGGAAAGATAAGAGCGCTTTATCCACTGCTTAAATTCGGGGGAGAGATGTCCTTTGAAATTTACTTGTTGCACTGGATCGTCTTCGTAATCGTAAGCAATATGGGTATACCGTCATATTTCATCAATATGGCGGTATCGTTCATGATAACCATGAGTTTGGCCTTCATATCCTTCAAGATGAGTTCTTTCATACTGGACAACTATAAAAGGAGCATAGATGGGAACCCAGCATAACAAATTGATCTTCAATTTGTCATTTATTGATAGTAATGGAATTAGGACGTTCTAATGACGCAGGATATCATAGTAAGTTTCGGTTTCTGAATCGATAATCGGCACATCATCTTAGCGGGGTTCATTAGGCTTACATATTACAAATCAAAATTAGAACTGGATATAGGAGATTTTTAAAAAGGCGGTTGAACGCTGGCCAGACGCTTGACTTTTCATTTAATGGCATTTATGCGGCGTAAAGAGATCATTTCTTTTCCCTTCCGGACCTTGTCTTGGCGCGGTAGTATTTCAGGGGATGGGTCATCCATTCCCTAGCGCACAGGGAATCCGGATTATAGCATATCCCGTTCGTCCTCATGGTACCGCATTCCGGCGGAGTATAGCCCTCTCCGCCCGTTGATTCCCCGGTTATATGCTTCACCTGATAGAGAGTCATGGACTCATTGAAATCCGGGGACCTGGAGAACAGAGCCATCATGCCCTCCGTGGTCATCCCTATGGCATGCAGGAATGACACAAGGGCGAACCTTCCCGCGTGGGGCAGGTTCACGGCATTCTGAACGTTGGCGAGGAGCGTTCTCATGCACGGAGGGAGGTCCCCCTCTTCCAGCTCGCCGGTCATCTGGGGATTGAATCTGTTCTTTATCTCCGAAAGGGAGGTGTTGATACGTTTGACGTCCTCTGAAACAGCTTTCTTTATATCGTCCGGGACGGGCAGCGGCAGCTCCCCCTCGATCCTGTCCTGCAGCGCATTCTGCAGAAGGCGGCCGAACTTCTCCTGAGGAAGGAACACGTATCCGCTGAACAGCTCTGCGTTCACCAGTTTCCAATCCTGGCTCTTTATCCTGGTGGAGAAAGTCAGGTAATCCGGGAAGTGCATCTTCAGCCTGTTATCCTCGAAGGTGGAATTGACGCCGAGGGATCTGGCGATATGGAGTATCGTTGCAGGGCTCTCGTCCTTTAGGAGATGATTGAGGCGGACGGATTCCGCCAGAGCGTACCTCTTCGTAAGGAATCGGTCGTCTATGACGGAGACGAGTATCCTTGCGTACGGATACGAGAGTATGTCGTTCAGCCTGTCATAGTCCTTCACCAAAGGGGAGTAGGATACCTCGGAATGCAGCAACGCCTCCTCAACTCTGGCCAGCCCTCTTATCCGGGCGTCCTCGTAAAGGGAGCCGCCGAAAAGATCCGCTATGTCCACAGAGTTCTGGATTATGGCTTCGGAGGCTTCGCCTAGAAACGGGTATTTGGCTGGAAGGAGAAGATCCACGGGACCTGATTGGCGTATAATGGGTATTAACCCATCGTTTCTTAGGCGTTTTAGTTCGCCATATATATGAAAGACTGAGGCGCCTGACGTATACCGTATTCTTCCAGAGATCTGGGTCTGTCGAATTCTTTGACGTTCTCCAGTTCAAAAGCAACCGCTTTTTCGCATCCGTCATAGTAATCGTTGAAGAATTCGCGCTTTATTCCTGCACCGATGTGCGTTCTTTCCCACATATCGTCGGGCGAGCATACCAATTTCCTTTTCACGGAGGCCTCTCCCACGATCATCTTGACCGGATACGTAGAGTAAATCATTATGTGATTGACGTCCCTCTTGCAATCCACCTTTCTGAATTCGTACCTTTTGTTCCCGTCCATTATGTTCCGAACATGTTCAGGTTTATTGATAGTAAGATCTTGCACATTTTCTTCCCCAGTTTCATCAATTCTATTACTTCATCTCTGTTCAGCTTTACTTTATAAGGATAGTCCCACATTAGAGAGTTTGCGTTAAGCGTATAATGATTAACGTTATTCCCGCATCCGAAGAATCCATTGTACAACATTGTCAATGCGTACAGGTTTTGCGGCTTCTGTACAAATCTTTCAATCTTTCCTCCGTTAGAACAGATTTATTGCCAACCGAAGCGAGAAATTTCTCGAGACTCATTTTTTTATTATTTTCTTCTTTGATTGGTATGCATGAGACCAGACTGCAAAAAGATGTCACGGCCGATTTGTAAGTTTTACCCTCTTCCGCGTCAGATATTCTGTAAATGAATATTATATCTCCTGGCACATAATCAATCTTTTCACGAGGTGTAGCAATATAGATTTTTGTGACTCCGTTGGATGCAGCTACGGCAGCTTCTGCCAAACTCGATACATTTTTAAGTTCAGAATAAGGGAAGAGGCTGTCGTGGTATTCAGCATCTATGGGGATGTATCCTCCCCGACTGAAACTCGGGTCAAGATAAGGAAAAGAGGCTTTAGACGAATCATATGTCATGTTATTTTTATCCTTGTAAAGGACAAGCTCATTCTCTTTAGTTCCGCCTTCTCTGAACCCGAAGTCTTTAAGCAATTTTATTAGCGAATCGTGCTTTCTGAAAACTGTCAGGTATATCTGATCGAGATCGGATTTTTGCCATTCCCAAAGAGCTATACCCAGGGCCCCCTCTCCCAAACGATTCCCTTTCGAAGAATCACATATTTTTATTGTCCCGATCTTCATCCTCGGAGCGTCGGTAAGATCGCCTACAGCCTCCTTCTCGTTATTTTTGATGTAGAGGAAAGCCTGTATTCCGTCTTGATCCCGATAGATGTAAGCCTTCTCCTGCTGAGCTATCTTTTTGCGGAACCAATCATCGAAAGAAACATAATCCTCCCGAAGAGAATCGAAGAAAACATCTTTCAGATCTTCTTCTTTGAATTCAGATATCTGATATGAGTGCATCTTACGTATATATGTGAATAGAGAGGATATATCTCTTGCTATGTTATCACTATTTGATATCTGGCACATATTGATGCCAGTCTCAAAAAGTAAGGAAATTTTTCAGAGGCTCTGAAACGGAAGGTTCGTCCAGAGCAGAACTGAATTCATCGAAGTCTTCGAAAGGCCTCCTCCGGATTATCGCGGCAGCTCTCTTCTTCCCTATGCCCGGAAGCGCGGAGAGAGCGGCCATGGAGGCCGCGTTCACGTCGAAGGGATATTTGATACCGGTCACGGAGCGGTAGCCCCAATCGGTTATCACGATATCGTAGTACTTCCCGATCTCCAAAGGATACGATACGCCTATAAGAAGAGGATACGACCCGATCTGCCTTCCGAAGGTGGTACCTCCGTCCGCCAGCTCCATGAGCACGTTACGGAGCACCGTGCCGTAAGGCACCACGCGCTTCAGCATCTCCCTGTCGATCTCCTCCCTTATCGTCTCCTTGTGCTTCCTGAACCTCTTCTCGTTTATCCTGACATCGAATTCCCTTCTTACGGGAAGGACCTGCCTTATGTTTATGCGGCGGAGGATCAGGCCTTCGTCCCTTACCTTCCTGAGGAACTCCAGGTTCTTATCGTAGGTTCCGGCGGTCTCGCCGTCCAGACCGGCGATGATATTGATGCCGGGGAGAAGCAGGGGCATTCCGTTCGCCCCTCTCGATGCGCCGATGCGGTTTATCATGCGTATAGCGTCAATGGTCCTCTCCGGAGTGGCGTTAAGATTGTTCGCCTCTATCACGCTGATATCTGCGCTCTCCATGCCTAGGGCGAGAACGTTGCCCGGGGTGCAGCATTCCGTCAATATCCCGAGTATCTTCTCCGATTCATCGGGATACTCGGATATGACGGCCGGATTCGCATTGTCCACATGCATCACCTCGAACTGAAGATCCCTAAGGCCGAAGAACAGCTTCCGGACGGCATCGGGGTTCGGACGGGGTATGCCGCTGTCATCCTCCGATCCGTAGGATACGATGCACGTTTGGCCGCCTACGCGTACGTTGACGATGCCGTTGCGCTTCAATTCCGCCGCTTCCCGAAGGATGTCCTCTGGTCTGCGCATAAGGGGTCTTCCCTTCAGAGGTTCGATGCAGTAGGAGCATCCCCCCGAGGCGTAGCGGTGGCATCCCCGGTACGTCTCTATCTCCGCCACAAGCGGCCTCGGGTGATCTTGGTGCTGCTTCACTATGGATGCGCCGAGGACCATCCAGCGGTTCCATTCGTCCATGGTCCTGTATCTTTCTTTTCTTTCTCTGTAAGAAAGGATATCGAATATCCCGGCGGCGATATCCTTTTCCGATATTTCGTCAAAGAATCTTGATGCGGAGGAAGAGCAGGAAGAACCGCCAAGGATGCTGTACGATCCGATGGAATGTGCAAGGTGCATCAGTTCCTTAGAAGACATGGGCATCGATCTCAGGTACTTGCCGGGAACGGTGTTCCCGGATATCACGGCAACTAGGTCGGCGTCCGGTATTTCTTTTCCATGACGCAGCATGTCCGCTGTGATGTACTCTACTTCGTGACCTGCGTCCAGGGCGGCGCCGGCGGCGGCCCTGACGATCGGTGAGATGTATGGAGGCACGCCCAGGGCGGCCGGGTCGTCGATATAGCCGTCAACTATCACAGTATTCGGAGTATCTGCCATGCATGGTATCCGAGGTTCGGTTAGATATAAATAGAATATTTCTCCTAGTCCCCTTTTAGCGATTCGAAGCCAGACTACGAATTTCGTAGAAAAACATAGGGGAGAATTACGATGACAGGAAAAGAGAGAGAGCTAAGCGTGGAGGAACGCCTCGCGAAGGCGAAGAAGCCGGGAGAGGACGCGAAGATACTGCACAAGTTCTACGGCGGGAAGATCGAGACTGTGCCGAAGGCCTGCGTGAGATCGTTCAACGATTTCTCCATATGGTACTCCCCCGGGGTGGCGGAGCCCTGCAAGATGATAGCCCAGGACCCCGAACTGGCGTACGAGCTGACGTGCAAGTGGAACACCGTAGCCGTGGTATCTGACGGGACGAGGGTACTGGGTCTCGGGGATATCGGTCCTGAGGCCGCGATGCCGGTGATGGAGGGCAAGTCCATGCTCTTCAAGTATCTGGGCGGCGTGGATTCCGTTCCTATATGCCTGGACACCAAGGACCCGGACAAGATCATAGAGACGGTGCGCCTGATAGCACCGTCCTTCGGTGGCATCAACCTGGAGGATATCTCTAATCCCAAATGCTTCGACATACTGGATGAGCTGAGAAGGGATTGCAAGATCCCCGTATGGCACGATGATCAGCAGGGCACGGCAACGGTGGAAGTGGCCGGCGCGATAAATGCGCTGAAAGTCGTGGGCAAGAAGTTCGAGGAGGCCCATTTCGCCATAGTCGGTGCGGGAGCCGCGTCGCTGGCGATTGCGAGGCTTTTGCTGGCAACTGGTACGAAGCCCCAGAATCTGTGTATGTGCGACTCTTCTGGGATATTGAATCTTGAGAGAGAGGAGCTGAAGACGAAGTACAGGCAGAAATGGGAGATCTGCGAGAAGACGGACGGCGCCGGGAAGAGGGGCGGGCTGAAGGAGGCGCTGAAGGGCGCCGATATA
>LJKL01000014.1 GCA_001421175.1 Methanomassiliicoccales archaeon RumEn M2
CCTCGAGTTTACGGTCGCATCATACGAAGGGGTTTGGGGCGGAGGATTATTGGTCTTCGGAGGATGGAGGTCTGATGACTGCAGCCTGTTCCGACCGGGTGATCGGTTGACGATGGGCGTAGCGGATATCACACTTACAGCCGTATGGAGTCTGCCCGCGATCCCGAACGCCGAGGAGACGGTAGAGGTCGCTTACAGCTCCGTTAATTTCTCCGAAAACCATGTTGAACCAGACAAGGAATACAGCTTCGGCCTGGAAAACGGCGTAATGGCGAGATTCAGCGGAAACGACATCACGGGCGATGTGACATTCACCGCTATATCGTGGGACGGGGAATTCCATGTTTATGGCGCGGACGTTTATTCGATAGATATGGTCGGCTCGGGCTCGGTCAATATTTTGATACCTGTAGATAAGTTCGGCAGTCCCGTTGTGCATCACATCGATGCAGAGGATAACGATGTCGTACTGACCAGCACTATTGTCGAAATAGGCGGCGTCAAGTATGCATCCTTCGATGCTGACAATTTCTCCCTCTTCTACGTGGTAGAGGACGGCTCCACAGAGGGTGGTCCAGCGGGAACGAATACGAACATCATGGTCGGAGTCATCGCAATAGCCATAGCCGCGATTCTAGTGGCCGTCTGGGCGTACAGACGGAATGCCCTTTGAAACACGATGACGGGGCCCGCTTCTGCGGGCCCCCTACCACTTTATAACAAGCCTGCGACAAGGCAGACGGCAGCAACATCCCTGCTCTCCGATCGCAGATGTGAAGTTTGATTCCCCGCCTATGAATCGATACAGAGAAACGTCCGAAAATGAAAAGTCTGTGAAATCACGGCGTAAGGATCACGGTCTTCTCGGTAAGGTATTGTTCCAGGGCCGCAAGGCCGTTCTCACGGCCTATGCCGCTGTCCTTGCTGCCTCCGAAGGGCACTTCCGGAGGTATTCTCATATGGCGGTTGATCCACAGGATGCCGTATTCTATCCTGTCCGCAGCCTCGCAGGCGGTTCCAATGTCCTTGGTCCATATTGAGGCCCCCAATCCGAATCTGGAGTCGTTCGCCATGCGTATCGCTTCATTCAGATTCCCGAACCTCACAATCGGAAGCACCGGGCCGAAGATCTCTTCGGTCATCAGCATGCTTTTGGGCTCCGGGTCTGCGATCAAAGTCGGAGGGTAGAAATTTCCCAGCCCCTTTAGTCTGGTGCCGCCGGTGATTATGTTCCCGCTGCCTTCGACATCCTTCACGGCCTCTTCCATATATCTGAGCCCGGAGGAGCTGTTCAGCGGCCCCATCGTAGTTCCTTCAGCGGCGCCGTCCCCAACCCTGATCGCTTCCGTCCCTTCTTTGAACCGGGAGACGAATTCGTCGGCGATGGTCTCTGCGACGAAGAGTCTCTTGACCGCCGTGCACGTCTGACCGCAGTTGAAGAATCTCCCGGATATAGCGCCTTTGACCGCTCTCTCCATGTCGGCGTCCTCACAAACGATCATAGGATCGCTCCCTCCCAGCTCAAGGGTCAGCCGCGTCCTCCGGGGATTGATCGCCTTTGCGATCCTGTCCCCTGTTTCAACGGATCCGGTGAATGAGAGATGTCCGATCCTTTCGTCTGCTGCTACGGCAGCGCCCGCAACGGCGCCGCTCCCGGTGATCACGGCTAGAACGTCTCTCGGAAGCCCGGCGCGGAACAATATGTCCGCCATCCCGATGTTAGTAAGCGGAGTGGCAGACGCCGTCTTCAATATCATTGTGTTCCCGGACACCAGTGCCGGGCAGATCTTCCACGCCATTATCAGTGCTGGCATGTTCCAAGGTATTATCGCACCGCACACTCCCAGCGGCGTTTTCTTAGTGAACGCGTAGCCGTAATCCGCCTTCGGCAGGGTCTGGCCGCTAATCGTTCCCGCAACGGAAGCGTAGAAGTCCATGACCGCCGCGGCACCTAGTATCTCGTATCTCGCCTCTTGGAGCGGTTTCCCCTGCTCTGCGGTCAGTACGGATGCCAGCCCCTCGACCTCCTGTCTCATGATCTCCGCGGCCTTGAACAGGATCTTGCCGCGTGCCGTAGGGTTCTGCACGGACCATTCCGTGAATCCTTTCTCGAGCATTCCGACGGTATCGTGCACCATATCCTCCGAGAACTCCTGCACTTCTCCGATCTTCCTGTTGTCGGCGGGGTTGAGAACATCCATGGCATAACCTCTTCATTCTAGCTTGTTGATCAATGCATCGCAGAATGATATAGTGTCTGCGGTCCCTCCGAGGTCCGGGGTCCTCATCCCGGAGGAGATGACATTCTTTATGGCATCCTCGATCTCGTCATGGCATCTTATGCCGTTATGCTCGAGAAGCATGCCCGCGCTCCTTATCGCCGCTATCGGATTGGCGATACCTTTTCCTGCGATATCGGGCGCGCTGCCGTGCACCGGTTCGAAAACTGAATGTTCTTCGCCGATGTTCGCGCTGGGAAGCATACCAAGTCCTCCGACGAGATGTCCCAGCGCATCGCTGAGTATGTCCCCGAAGAGATTCGTGGTAACTATGACATCATATTTTTGAGGGTTATGTATGGCATCGAAGGTCAGTGCGTCTATGTACGCCGTTCTGTAAGGAACGCCCATTTCGTCAGCCACTCTTATGCACGTGTCGCGGAAGAGCACATCCGACTTCATGACGTTGGCCTTGTTCCCTATGGTCAGGGTTCCGTTCTTAAAATCCTTCAGCAATATCTTACATGCGCATCTTGCGATGCGCTCACTCGCTTTCGATGTGACCACTCGGAGGGTAGTGGACCTTTCCTCACCCATTTCCTCTATCCCGGAATACAGCCCCTCTGAGTTCTCACGAACCACCATTATGTTGAATCCCTCTCCGTGCACGGGTCTGAGATTGGCGTAAAGATCCAGTTCCTTCCTTATTTTCAGCATAACGCTCTTGTAGTTCGGGTCCGGAGGGGTAGTTATGGCGCCGAAGAGGATCGAGTCTGCCTCTCTGAGGGATTCGATATCCCTGTCGTCGCATCCGATACCGCATTTTTCCCATTTACCGTATCCGATCTCAACTTCGAAGTATTCTGTATCCGGAGCGTAGTGATCAAGGACCCTGACGGCCTGAGGTATCACTTCCCTGCCTATTCCGTCGCCATTGACCAATGCGATTTTCATATCTCCTTTCTCCTGAGCTCTATGATGCCGCCCGCATCTATTATCTCCTTCATTTTGTCAGATATTTTCAATGCCCGGTATCCGCGCCCGTTGATCTCCACAGATGATTCTTCAAAGGATATCGATATATCGTCCCCGTCCCCGCATATGAAACCATTAGGTATCTCGAACATAGGTATGCCTCGGTTGACGGCATTCCTGAAGAATATCCTGGCGAAGCTCTCTGCGACAACTGCGACGACCCCCGCCTCCTTCAGCGCTATGGCTGCCTGCTCCCGCGATGAGCCACATCCCATATTCTTCCCTGCGACTATTACGCTTCCCTTGAGGCGGGAGGCCAGGCCGGGATCGAGATCCTCGAAGGCATGCTCTGCCCAGACGGATTTGTCCTTTGTCCTGAGATATCTTCCCGCAATGATTTGATCCGTATCGACGTCGTCGCCGAGCCTTATTGCGGTACCCTTCACAGGAAGTCCCCCGGCGAGGTTATCTCTCCCCTCAATGCGGAGAATGCAGCTGTCGTAGGCGACGAAAGGAAATACTTCGCGCCCACGCCCATACGGTTCCTGAAATTCCTGTTGGCGGTCGAAAGTCCAGTTTCTCCTTCTCCAAGCACACCTTGGTGCGCTCCGAGACAGGGGCCGCATCCGGGGTTGCCGACCACGGCCCCGGATTCGATGATGTCCCTCAGAACACCGGTATCCACCGCTTTGAGGAGAACGGCCCGTGAAGCGGGGACGACTATCGTCCTCACTTTGACCTTCTTCCCTTTTACGATGTCCGCGAAGCGCTTCAGGTCCCCGTATCTGCCGTTGGTGCATGTGCCTACGAACACCTGATCCAACGGGGTCCCTTCGAAATCGGATACGGGCTTGACATCATCCACCCTGTGGGGCACCGCGAGCAAAGGCTCCAGGTCGTCAAGCCGGATCGTTTCTTCCCTTATGTAATCGCAATCCTCCGCCTTTTGCGGGACCGCATCTCTTCCGTGGTCCCTGAGATATCTGCATGTTACGTCGTCAGCGTAGAACAGGCCCGCCTTGGCACCGGATTCGATGGACATGTTGGATATCGTCAGCCTGTCATCCATCTCCAAGTTGTTGTCGCCTGTGAACTCTATCGCCTTGTAGGTCGCCCCTCCGGCTCCCAGTAATCCTATGTAGCGGAGGGCCGCGTCCTTTGCTTCCGTGTACTTGGAAAGCTTGCCCTCCAGTCGGATGTTGATGGTCTCCGGCACCTTGAACCAGGTCTCGCCGGTGGCCCAGATCGATGCCATGTCGGATGCTCCGACGCCTGTAGCGAATGCTCCGAAGGCGCCCATTGTGCAGGTGTGGGAGTCCGCGCCCACGACGATCTCGCCGGGAGTGACGCTGCCTTCGCTCATCACCTGATGGCATATTCCCTCGCCGATGTCATGGAAGTCCATTCCGTTATCGAGTGCGAATCTTCTCAGCTCGGCCTGCAGATCCGCCGTGGTGGAATTGTTGGCCGGCACTATGTGATCGTAGACGATCGATACCCTATCAGGTTTTGATATCCTGCCGGCGCCCATCTCCCTGAATGCAATAAGGGCCTGGACTCCGGTCCCGTCATGTGCCAGGGCTCTATCAACGACAACATCGACGAAGCTTCCCGCATCGCCCTTCAGTATTTTTTCGGATAATGTGCTCAATCACTTCGTCCCCCTGGCATTGCGAATGAGCTCCTTGAGGACCTCAGAGGTTATGGCGCATTTCCCCTCGCTCCTCTCCTTCACATCATGCAGGACCCTGTCCATCTGAGAATCATCGAGTTCGCACCCGAAGGTCCTGGCTATGTGCTCGAGAGCCTTCCGCCCGGTATGCTTTCCGAGTACGAACCTCTGTTCGCCGCCCACCATCTTCGGCGGGAAGTACTCATAGGTATTGCTGTCAACCAGCAGGGCGGCGATATGTATGCCGCTCTCGTGGGAGAAAGCATTCTCCCCCACCACGGCCTTGGTTCGGGAAAGGGAGAGGCCGGAGTACTTGGAGACCATTTTGGAAAGGCCTGTAAGATGTGTCAGATCGTATCTGTCCACGCCTCCTTTCATCTTCAACGCTACTAAGAGCTCCTCAAGGCTCGCGTTGCCTGCACGCTCGCCTATGCCGTTCACCGTCGTGTGGAGCTGGAATGCACCGCACTCTGCCGCAGTGAAAGCGTTGGCGGTTGCCATTCCCATGTCGTTATGGAAATGCACGCACAGCCTGTTCTTCAGGTCCTTTGTCAGTTCTCTGACCATATCGGCGGTCTGCAGGGGGGTGAGGCATCCTACGGTATCAGCCAGGCTGCTGTACGTGGCCTTGTGCTCGTAACCCTGTCTGAACATCTCCTTCAGGAATGAGATATCGGTCCTCGAACCGTCTTCGGCGGAGAACCTCACCTGCAGTCCGTGATCCACGGCGTGGTCCACTGCATCTAACGCCTGTGCGAGCATCTCCTCTCTTGTCTTCTTGTATTTGACCTTTATATGCAGGTCGGATGTGGCGAAGAAGATGCTCACCAGGTCCACGTCGCAGCCTATGGCCGCATCCACATCGGATATGATAGATCTGGAGAGACAGCATATGCGGGCACCCAGTCCGGCGTGGGAGATCCTCTTTATGCATTCCTTCTCGCTGTCGCTGACGCTGGGGAATCCCGCCTCGATGACCTCGATGCCTATTGCGTCAAGACCGTGGGCGATGTCAAGTTTCTCCTGACACGTGAATGATGCCCCAGGAGTCTGTTCTCCGTCTCTGAGCGTTACGTCGCATATCTCAATATCTAATGGTTTCATGTTTCTCGTCCTCCGGACACTTTGCTTCAAAAATGAAAGTCTTAGGTTTGATCACTGGCTCTTTTAGAATGCTCATATCATCGAATGTCTGCGGGTCTGCCCACTGTATGTATCTCGCAACATCGGCTATATCCCCGCCCGTCATCCCCATCCTTCTGTTCTTCAGTACAATGGTCAGAAGAGGCAGCTCCTTCTCGTACACGTCTGCCAGGGCATTCATGCCCGAATGCAGTAATGCGTAATCCCCGGTTATCGCTATCCCGACGGAACGTGCGGCGACGGCGACGGACGACCCCAATCCGTAGTTCGCTATTCCTATGCGATAAGGGTCCTTCATAGCCAATAAGACACACCCGGTGTCCAATATGACATCTATTCCCTCTTTGGAGATATACTCAAGAAGAGGCTTGTAGGGGCAGTTCCTGCAGAATGTCTTGCTGTATCCCTTGATTCTGAAGGTCTCCGGTTCGTTATGCTCTTCCTTGAACAGCCTGTCGGCCTGTTCGGCACGGCCCTTCATGGTGAGGTCTCTGTCCGTCAGCCTTCCGTATCCCCGGACATTCGGTACAGCGGGGATGCACCGGTCGCTGATGACCGTTCTAAGCTGCAGATCGGTCACTCTCAGGAGTGTCACTCTTGAAAATCTCTCTGATTCTTCGAATGCTCTTTCGAGACTGCCGTAGGCATCTTCCATGCACAGTTCAACCAGTGGGATCGAGGCCACTTCCGAATAAGGTCTGGTATCCTGGCGGTTCTGCGAGCCTTCGGCCATGGTATCGTCGCCCGATATCAGGACCACTCCGCCTATCAAACCCTGAGTGGTGGCGTTCACCAGCGGGTCCGCAAGGGCGTTTACACCCACGTTCTTCACGATCACGACGGACCTTCTCCCCATCAGAGAGTCTCCGAGCGCATATTCCATGGCTGTTTTCTCATTTATCGCAAAAACTGCATCAGAGTATTCGGCAAGTTCAGTTATAGGGTAGCCTGGCACCGAATACGATGTGTCGCTCAGCGCTCTTATGCAATCGGCCAGTAATCTTCTCATAATGGGTCGATTCTCGTACCAGATATCTGCACATCCCTATAGCCGTATATTGATTTTCATATTACGGCACCGTCCGTTAGCGAAGCTATCAGGAGACCTGTTCCGAGGCTGCCGCTCGGTCATCAGCGATCTTCAACATCAGCACCGTGATGAAGGCCGCAGCACACGCGATCGCAGAAAGCGCGAACGCAGGAGTGAGGTCCGAGTCCGACACCAAGGTGGACAGGAACGGGAACAGCAGCGCAGAGGCCCCGAATCCCAGGGTCACCATGCCGTAGTTCGTTCCCATATTCTTGGTGCCGAAGTGATCTGCCGTCACCGCTGCGAATGTGCCGGAAGCACCTCCGAAGGCCAGGGAGATCAGTGCTACGCACACCAGGAATAGGATCCCGTGGGCGAATATCATGGCGAGCACCCCCACCGCAGTCATCGATATTATCAAGAACAGGGCCTGTGTGCGCCCTATCCTGTCGGACAGCCACGTTATCAGGAGACGCCCGGATGCGCTGAATAGGCCGGTGATGATCACTCCCGACACTGCGTAGCTCCCCAATCCCCTCTCCGTCGCCAGGGTGACCAGATGGGGATTCAGGACGAAGAACGCCGGGAGGGTGAAGAACATCGCAAGAGTGATAAGATAGAACGTGCGCGTCCTCAGTACTTCTCTGGGTGTATACTGCCTCTGCTCCAGGTTCCTTTTGGCGGTGATGCCCGGCACCGTGTATCCCGCGGGGGGGTTGCTGAGCATCAGGGATGCGGCCACGCAAATGATCATGAATGATATGCCGAATATCATGAATGTCTCCGGTACGCCCACATCCTCCAGGAGGAAATTCGCCAGAGGCGAGAATATCACCAGGGAGAATCCGAAGGAGCCCACCATGGCCCCGGTGGCGAACCCGCGCCTGTCTGGGAACCATTTCTGCACACAGGCCACTGTGCATGAGTAGACGATACCGACGCCGACGCCTCCGGTGAGGCCGTACGTGAGGTAGATCAGATCGGCCGATCCCGGACCGAGGAATGCGGTCGCGAGTATGCCTCCGGACATCAGCAGGCTGCCCAGGGCAGCGACGGACCTGGGTCCGAACCTGTCTTGGAGATTGCCTCCCAGGAGCATTCCCACCACAAAGGCCGACAGCATCACCGACGATACCAGGGCTATGTCTGCCGAGGATCTCTCTAGATATCCGGCCACCGGGACCTTGAACACGGCCCACATGTAGATCACCCCTGCGCAGAGCTGGATTATCATCCCCGCGATCAGTAATGCGTAGCGTTTCCTCGGTGGCGACTGGTCGTTATCCATGTAAGGTCCTCGGTTTTGTTGGTGGCCGTCAAGTAAGTTATCGTATAAATAAATCTTGTACATCTATGTATGATTGTATACATTATATGGGATGTCTGAATTGAATTCAGGTGTCGCACATAAGGAAACAGTATGGATGCGGGCGACGGAATGTTTCGTAAGGACACTGTGCCTCATGCTCAGTGAATCGTATCGAAGGGGACTTGACACATAGGATTATCAATAGATATGAAAATAACAAAATATGTTCTCCGATGCTGGTATGCCCCGTACAGCTGTTTTATCGGGTATCGCCCTGGTAGCATGCTTTACAGCCACTTGGGCGATCGCAGCAGTTCTCGACGGAGGGTGGGTGTTCGGAGTGAACATGATCAGTGATCTGGGTGTTTCTACTTCGTTCGCACACTACGTCTTCGGGTGGGGAGCCATACTTACAGGGATCTTTACAGCATTGGCAGGATTCGCCATGTCCGCCATGAGAGAAGGTGCGGTCGGTAAGGCACCGTTCCTTCTACTTGTGTTCGCAGGCGTCATGCTCATGCTGGTCGGCATCTTCAACGAGCACACGGCACCGCATCTTCCGAGTGCCGTAGCTCTTTTCGTAGCCGTTTGGATATCCATGATCATATTGGCGGCGAGGGACCTGCTGGGCGGAGAGCGCCTGTTCGGTTGCCTGAATGCGGCATTCGCGGTTTTGAATCTGATCCTCTTCGTTCTCACACCCCTGCCTTTGTTCGAGGCTTTGGGAGTGATCATATTCATGTTGTGGACGCTGATGCTATCCTATGCCATCCTGAAGGGAACCGACGGATACGGGGAAGCGCAGGTCACAGAAGATCTTTAAGCCAGCCGTATCCCTCTTTTTCCATTTTGTCATAGGGTATGAATCTAAGCGCCGCGCTGTTGATGCAGTATCTCGATCCGCCCTTCTGAACGGGGCCGTCCCCGAACACGTGCCCGAGATGGGCATCCCCCGATCTGCTGCGCACTTCGGTCCGCACCATGCCGTATTTCTGGTCCTTCTTCTCGACGATCACGTCAGGCGACACCGGGGCGGAGAAGCTGGGCCATCCGCACCCGCTGTCGAATTTGTCGGAAGACAGGAAGAGCGGCTCTCCCGTGGTTACATCCACATATAATCCCCTCTCGAACATGGAATTGTACTCTCCCGTGAACGGCGGCTCTGTGGCGTCTTCCCGGACGACGGAATACTGTATCCTGCTGAGCTCTTCCATCAGATCCTCATCGGCCTTCCGAGGATATTCGGGAACCAGATTGTAGCGCTTTGCCTCCTCGAATAATCTGGGGTTGATGTGGCAGTATCCTCCGGGGTTCTTGTCCAGGTAATTTTGATGATGTTCCTCCGCCCCGCACCAGTTCTCGAGGGGGCCGTGCTCCACGGCGGGTCTTATGCCCAATCTTTCCCCGAAGGAGGAAAGAGACCCCTCCACGGCGGTTTTGTCGCCGTTATCTGTATAATAAATACCGGTGCGGTACTGTATCCCCTGATCGTTCCCCTGTCTGTTGACGCTCAGCGGATCTATGATCTTATAGAAGGATTCAAGCAGATTCGTCAGGGACAGTACTTTCTCGTCGTAAACGACCCGTACGGCTTCCGTGTGACCGGAGCCCGAGCAGACCGAACGGTAATCCGTCCGGTCGGAATCGCCGTTAGCGTATCCCGTTTGCGTCTTGACAACGCCTCTGATCAAGGAGAGATACTTCTCAACGCCCCAGAAGCATCCTCCGGCAAGATAGATCTCCTTCATTCTACACCGTATAAGAATCGTTCCCGTCCGTATAAAGGAGGTACTGATAAGCGATAAATACGGTTGCCGCACTGACTCATCATGGATCTTCTGGAGATCCTTTTGATCTCATCCACTGTGTTGATGCTGCCTGTGATAATGGTCATCTTCGGATGGGTCTTCAGGACACATCCGCCTAAGGATATAAACTGGGTCTACGGCTACCGCACGAAGAGGTCCGTAAGCAGTCAGGAGGCCTGGGATTTCGCGCATGCCCACATAGGGAAGGTCTGGACCTACGCAGGAGCGGTGATGCTGCTGGCAAGTGCGGTCTCCTTGCTTTTTCTACTGAATACGGAAGGATACGACTACTGGATCGCAGGTATGCTGCTCCTGTTCGCAGAGATGGGGATCATGGTGGGCACAATACCGCTGACGGAGAGCGCCCTGAAGAAAGAGCTCGGGGTGTAGATCATTCCAAGAGCTCTTTAACATAATTGGGCAGGGCAAAGGATGCCGCGCGAACCTCTTCGTTGAAATATCCAGTTTCGATGCCGTCCATGCGTCCAGGCACCGCGTCCCCCGAGGGACTTACGTCCTTGGATGCGAAACCGAAGAGCCAGTGGCCCGAAGGATATGTGGGTATGTACGCCTGGTATACTGTGCATATCGGGAACACCCTCTTCATCTTGCCGTGCATCTCCCTCACGACGGAGGCATTCTCTTCATAATAGGGGCTCTCATGCTGGTTCACCAGTATGCCGCCCCCGTTCAGTATGCGGGCGCAGTCCCTGTAGAACTTCTCGGTGAAAAGGCCTTCCCCGGGCCCGGTGAACGGGTCGGTGGAATCGATGATGATCAGATCGTACGTATCGCCGGTCTCGGCGACGAATCTTATACCGTCCTCGATATGCACGGTCACCCGGGGATCGCCGAGGCCGGAGGCCACGGACGGGAAGAATCTCTTGGACGCTTCGATGACCTCGCCGTCAATTTCCACCAGGTCCACTTTCTCGAGGCACCTGTGCCTGACCAATTCTCTGACGGCCCCGCCGTCCCCGCCGCCTATGACCAGTGCCCTCTTCGGATCTCGGATAACAGACATGGGAACATGGACGATCATCTCGTGGTAGATGAACTCGTCCTTTTCCGTCATCATTATGTATCCGTCCACTACGAGTATCCTGCCGAAGGTCCTTGTCTCTATGACCTGTATCTTCTGATACGGGCTCTGATGCTCGCAGAGGATCTTCTCTACCCTTATCCTCAGATCTGTCCCTTCGGATTGCCGCTCCGTGTGCCAGAGATCCAATTCAATCTCCTCCGGCAAGGCGTTCGAGGTAGATCTCCTCAACCTCGTCCCAGAGCAGTCCTTCGTCTTTCCAGCTCAAAAGATCTCTGTGCATCATACGGGTATAGTAAGATCTCAGCTCCGGGGTGTTAAAATCCTCTGAGACGTATTTCTCAAGGGTCCCATCTCCGAAACAGCTCTGAAGCGAGCCGATCTCCCTGTCTATGAACACCTTCCGCCCTTCGATGTCCCTCGTGTAGCCTCTCACATTGTAATCCAGTATCGCTATATGGGGCGAGAAGAATTCGAAAAGGCTGTCGAGGACCGTGAGAGGCGAGATGTCGCCGCAGGTGGACACGGAGACGTCTATCCTGAATGTGGACATCCCGACGGAGCAGTGGTGCTCGGGATACGTGTGAAGGGAGATGTGGCTCTTGTCAAGGTGCGCGACCGTCTTCTTGTGAAGGTTCGTGTCCTCTTCCGCCAGGAGCAGCAGTGCCGATGCCCCGTGCGGCTCGTAATCGTAGGTGGAGACGTCGAGGATCGTGGCGTCTATGTCCCTGCAGACGCCTTCCATGATGCTCATGAGCTTAGCAGAGCTGTAATGTTCGTCCACAAATGATATGAAATGCTTCTTATCCGAATCCGTCGGGGTATGTTCCACTATGTAGAGGTTCAGGTCTAACGATTTGGCCAGATTATTGAAGCCGTGCAATTCTATGATTTTCTTCTTCCCCATAACTCCGCCCTCCCTTAGAGTGAGCCACAGGCGCGGAGCCAGATATATCGACGTTGTTTAAAAGAGATTCCCCCCCGACTTCATCATTACAACTTTCTGTTAATAGTGTTTATGGGGCCGGTCCGACGATCGGGCGTCGGACCGGCTGAGAAGAAGCTCACTCCAGTATCGGATATCTTGCCACCAGGCTCTGCTCCTTCCACCACTTCCCGAGACCCAGCACATCTCCGGCATTGGAGAGGTAGAAGGCCCACAGCAGGAACATGTACATTATGTGGTAGTCCACGAGGGGGTTGGTGGATCCCGCCTTCGTCAGGGGGAACAGGGATACATACATAAGGAGAAGCAGCAGAGTCCCTCCGACGGCAGCCAGCTTCATGCCGATTCCCAGTATCAGGGCGATGCCCAGCAGGAGGAATGCGGCCATGATGACCACGTCAAGGACCTGTACGAGAGCCGGGGTGTCCGCCAGGAAGGACATTGTATCCGTGCCGTACATCAGGAACCCCTCGGTAGGGGATCCGCCGTTGATCATGGAATTGGCCGACTTGGTGCTGAAGCCGAGACCGAACATCTTGTCCAGGAATGACCAAAGGAACAGGAATCCGAGCAGTATCCTCAGAATGGCCAGAGGTAGCAAAGCACCGTATGATCTGACTGTCTTTAGAGCAGACATGCGTCATGAATCACCATAAGATTATAAAATAAGCATGTGGCACCCAGTAAGGGGAGTCAGCACCATCAGCGTATCAGGACTCAACCTTGAAGAGGAAGTCCACTCCGAACTCGCCCATCTCGTTTATTATCATAACTGTGTTCCCTTTGGTGCGTTTCGCCATCTTCATGAGCAGTGTGGTTTTACCGCTGCCGAGGAAACCGCCGACTATGCAGACCTTCATAGAACCATATAGCCAGATGCATATTTATTATTCTCTCAGACCTGGGAAAAAGTTTTATATCATGGATGATAAAGGCTTGTCTATGGACGGCCTGTACTTCGCTCTTCTGTCCGCATTCTGCCTTGCGGTTCCTGCTGTCATGATCGTCATGGGTTACTTCCTCCGTCGCGGATTGCCATCCGGGCTCTCGCGTTACCTCGCTATTCCTCCTTCAGATTCAGGCGGTGCGAGGAGGCCAGGGAGTTCGCCGACAGGTATACAGGAAGAACGATGCAGATCGTGGGTTCTGCTGTTCTTGCGATAGCGGTGATCATGATCATCGCTGCGGTATTCGACTCTATTCCGGCGGAGACCCTGTCGTGGTTCCTTATTGCCGAGATGGCGATGATGGTCGGCTCTCTGCTGCCGACGGAGATAGCGCTGATGAGGAGGTATGATTAGGCCCGGCGCCCTTGGGAACCCAAGTGCTTTAAATATGATGGTCATACGGCCTATTCGTTTGGATGGAACTCTTTAACGTAACTCTGCAGAACGAGACCTTGGTCGCCGTATTCTTCGCCGCGATCCTGATACCTGCATTAGCAGGCATAGCGCTGGGCACCGTTTTCAGGTCTGCGAAGATAGCCAATGTCATAGCAGGACTGTGCATCGTGTCCTGTGCGGCCAGTGTGTTCGCATACCCTCTCTGGAGATCGGGGCTGTCCCTTTCATATGCCCTCCCAGTTTCGTCCGCTGTCGGAGATTATGCGCTGGCGATAGACCAATTATCCGCGGTGATGATCTCCTTCTCATCAGTCATATTCATGCTCATAGTCGTGCACGTGGTGAAATCCACTTCCGACTCCGGCTGCAGATACAGCGGGCTGCTTAACGCTCTCTTCCTGGCAGTATTCTCATGCATGGCTGCGGACAGCGTCCTGGTCCTGCTGATGTCATGGGAGATGATAACCCTCGTGACATTCCTGCTCTCCAAGAAAGGGAACAACGATCGTGCCAGATGGATGTTCTTCGTCATAGCCCATATCGGAGGGCTTGTGCTGATATGCGCCTACGGCTACATGGCCCATATCGCCGGAACATCCGAGCTCTCCCAATGGAAAGGGATCGGCGCATCGATCAGCCCGGTGGCTTCCATGGTGCTGATCATGATGATAGTGATGGGCTTCGGCACCAAGCTGGGTCTCATACCTTTCCATGCATGGATGCCGAATCTTTACGCAACTGCCCCGATACACACGGCGGCCCTCCTGTCCACCGTATGCTCCAACGTCGCGATACTGGTGATATTCAAGAGCATATTCTCGTACATAGGCGTCCAGGATTCCATGTCCGTTGTCGCCTTCGTGATAATCGGGATCTCCGCGGCAACCGCTCTCTGGGGAGCCCTGGAGTCTCTTGTGCAGAAGGAGCCCAAGAAGATAATGGCGTATTCCAGCATGGAGAACATGGCACTGGTGGTGCTGTGCATGGCCCTGGGCATGATCTTTCTCAATGAGTCGCCCGTATTCGCCAAACTGATCCTTATCGCAGGTCTTCTGCATACCCTCAACCACTCTGTTTTCAAGTCACTGATGCTCATGACCATCGACACCGTGGAGGACTGCACGGGGGAGAAGAACATAGGGCGGACGGGAGGTCTTGCGAAAGCTCTGCCGGCGCTTGCGGCAGTCTCCCTCGTAGGCGTGCTGTCCATGGCCGCGATACCTCCGACCAACGGCTTCGTAAGCGAGTGGCTCATGATCCAGTCCATCATAGGGGCTGACCTCCAGTCGAAGGGGATGAGCCTGTTGATCCCGCTGGTCCTGGCCGCAGTCGGCATATGCGGGATGATGATGGCCGCTTCCTATGCGAGACTGTATGGTTTCATATTCCTGGGCAGGCCCCGTTCCGAAGGCATGAAGGAGCCCAGGGCCATGAAGAAGGGAACGATAATTCCTTTAGCTGTACTGGCACTTCTGTGCCTGGGAATGGGTTTCTTCGCAACATTCATAATGGACATACTTGCGACCGGCGTCATATCCGTGACTGGGGTGGCCCCCTCGCCCAGCTACAGGAGCGTCATGTCCGGGGAGATGCTGCCTCTGGTGCTGGGCGCCTTCATAGTGGTGACCGTTGCCGTCGTCCTTCTGGTCATAAGGCCCGGAAAGGAGAGAGAGGTGCGCACTTGGGGATGCGGGGAGAGCCTGGGGAAGGATATGCAGTATTCCTCGATAGGATTCTCCCAGCCCCTGGTCAGGGTATTCCATCCGTTCTACGGGGATACCACGGTCGTCCGTGATACCAAGGAGGGCGGTAAGAAGACCGTCCATACCGAATTCACAGAGCCCTTCGTAAGATACCTTTACAAACCCCTGGGCAGGGCCATCTCCTCGATCGCAGAGAGGATAGGAAAGACCCAGACAGGGAATATTCAGACCTACTTCACATACATACTCGTGACGCTGCTCGCAGTTCTGCTGGTGGTGAGGATGTTATGAACCATCCCGAGATAATGCTGATGATCATCCAGCTTGTCGCTTTGATAATCATCTCCCCTCTGATCACCGGGATAATAAGGAAGATCAAGGCCCTTATGCAGCACAAGGTCGGTGCCAGCATCTTCCAGCCTTACAGGGATCTGGGAAAGCTCATAAGGAAGGAATCGGTGGTATCCGAGAACGCATCCTTCCTTTTCCGTTTGGTGCCCTACATCTGCATGACGGCGATGCTGCTCTTGGCAGCCATGACCCCCTTCATCTACACAGGGGTGATAGCCCCCCTATGCGGACGTCATAGCCATGGTGTACATATTCACCATGTTCAGGTTCGCCATGGTCCTCGGCGGTCTGGAAGGAGGGTCCGCATTCGGAGGGATGGGGAGCAGCAGGGAGGTCATGATGTCAGTTCTGATAGAGCCGGCGCTGCTGATCTCGATAATGACGCTGTCCGCCATGACCGGCGCCGGATTCGATATAACCGAGATATCCCGCTCCATAAACTCCGCCGGGGCCGCCGCGATATCCCCGGCGCTGCTGCTGACAGGTGCGGCCTTCGTGATAACCATGGTGGCTGAGAACACAAGAGTCCCCTTCGATAATCCGGATACCCACCTGGAGCTGACCATGGTCCATGAGGGCATGCTGCTCGAGTATTCGGGGAAGGGATTGGCCATGATGGAGCTCGCTTCCATGCTGAGGCTCACGATATTCATGGTACTGCTGGGGACGATGTTCTTCCCGTGGGGTACCGCCATGACCATGTCATTCCCTGATCTGATTCTTTCAATGGCCGTCATGGCTGTAAAGCTGCTTGCCATCGCATTCGGCATAGCTCTTCTGGAGAGCACCGTTGCGAAGATGAGGGTCTTCAGGATGCCCAACATGCTGACTGCGTCCTTTGCGCTGTCTCTCATGGCGATGATCTCGCTCTACGTGCTTTGAGGTGATGATGTGGATCCGATACTTACCAGCAATCTCATCGATATCTTCGCCGTATGCATGCTACTCACTTCCGTATTGGCAATGGCCAGCACGCGGATGCGGCCTCTGATAAGGCTGTTCATACTGCAATCCCTCTTCCTGTCCGCCTTCGAGTTCACAGTAGCCTACTCCCAAGATGAGCCTCATATCTACATCATGGCGGCCATGACCTTCGTGATAAAGGTGCTGGTGATACCCCGCCTTCTCCAATACATAATGGACCGCATAAAGGTTGATGACAAGATGGTCCTCTCAGTGGGCATACCGGGGTCCATGCTGATGTCCGCGGCACTGATAATGTTCTCATATTACGTATCGGAGCCTTTGGTGGCAACCCTGGCGACGGCAGAGAGGAACACCATCGTCCTGTCGTTCTCGATCATGCTGATAGGCATAATGATGATGGCGACCCGCAGCAAAGCCGTCAGTGAGGTGATCGGTCTGCTCATGGCAGAGAACGGTCTCTTCCTCGGGGCCATAGCCCTGTCCAACGGGATGCCCTTCATAGTCGAGCTGGGGGCATTCTTCGATGTTCTGATGGCCGTGATAATCATAGGCATATTCGCATTCAGGATCAACAAGTCATTCGATTCCGTCGATGACACATTGCTGAGGAGGCTCAGGGAAGAATGATCGTCACGCTCATGATCCTGATCCCCATCATCGCAGGGCTGCTGTGCCTGATACCCTTGGGGAGCAAGAACCTGTTCAGAATAGCCACGATCGGGGCGCTGGCATCCGCCGCGGTGGCAGTGTATTGCTGTCTGCCTCCCCTCAAAGGCGAGATCCTGGATACGTGGATATGGTATGTGGATGAGCTCTCCGCTTTCTTCCTGATGATAACCGCCGTCATATCCTTCCTGGCCGTTCTCTATTCCAGGGACTATCTGGCCGTGGAGAGGGATGAGCACAGGCTTAGCTCCAGGGAGCTCAGGAGGTTCTACTTCACGCTGCTGGTCTTCATATCGACGATGCTGCTGACCTTCGCGGTGAGGTCTGCGGCTCTGACGTGGATAGGCATCGGGGCCACGACCCTGATATCCGCATTCCTGGTGGGCCTCTACAAGGACCAGCATGCCACGGAGGCCGCATGGAAGTACATCATGCTCTGCTCCGTGGGCATAACACTGGCACTTTTCGGGATAGCGATGCTGTATGCCGCATCTTCTGGAGTGATACCCGGGGACGCCTCCCTGGAATGGCCGTCCCTCGTCGCCAACGCAGTCAATCTGAATCCCGTGTTCATGAAGTTCGCGGCCATATTCTTCATAATAGGCCTGGGTACCAAGGTCGGTCTGGCACCCATGCACTTCTGGCTGCCGGATGCACACAGCCAGGCGCCGAGCCCCGTCAGCGGTCTCATGTCCGGTGTGCTGCTGAATTGCGCTATGTACGGGATAATGAGATTCTACATCGTATCGGAGATCGTGAACCCCGGATTCGCAAGGACCATGCTCCTTCTGTTCGGTCTCCTGTCCGTCATCGTTGCCGCTGCCTTCATATTGATATCCAAGGACATCAAGAGGATGCTGGCATATTCCAGCGTGGAGAACATGGGTCTGATCGCCATAGCCCTGGGGATAGGAACGTCAACTGCGCTCTTCGGTGCGGCATTCCTGATACTGGCACATTCGATAAGCAAGCCCCTCATGTTCTTCTGCTCCGGGAATATAACCCAGGCCTACGGGACGAGGACGATGTCCGAGATACGGGGCATATCGGGGAAGATGAGATTCACCGGATTCTCCAGCACCGCGGGAGCATTGGCTGTGGCCGGAGCCCCGCCCTTCCCGCTTTTCATCGGGGAGCTGATAATAATTTTCGGAGCCATAAACTCAGGGATGTATGCCTTGGCAGGCACGCTTGCCCTGTTGCTCGTCGTGATATTCGCGGGACTGACGAAAAGCATATTCCCGATGCTGTCAGGAAGCACAGTAAAGGAAGTGTCCGAGTACAGATCGTTGACACGTGCGCTTTCCATATTCATCCTGATGGCGGGGGCCCTGTTCTTCGGACTGTTCATGCCCGAGTCCGTGGAGAACGTTTTCAACAGCATAGTAGCTATACTTTCAGGAGGAACGCCATGATCATAACGGATTCCACATCCTGCGACCCGGTACTGCTGGCACAATATGTGAAGACCCATTATGATGAGGGATGGAAGATCATGTCCATGTTCGCTTCCGAGTCTTCTCCGGGAGCGACGGTGAACGTCGTCCTCCGCAGAGGCGGAGAGGTCATGTGGATAACCTCCGACGTCACTGATTCGTATCCGGCCGTTACCGCTCAGATCCCGGCCGCCTCGGTTTTCGAGAGAGTCATCTACGAGATGAACGACATAAATCCGGAAGGCCACGGCAATCTCATACCGGCGATATACTGGAGGAAGGGGGACGGGCATCCTCTTCAGAAGGGACCCTACAGCATAGGCGATGAGATAAGGATCCCCATACCGAACAACCCCATAAGGGGGACCGGGGTCTTCGAGATACCCGTGGGCCCTGTGCACGCAGGGGTAATAGAGCCGGGGCACTTCAGATTCAGCGCGGCAGGGGAGCCCATACTTCATCTCAGCATACATCTGGGATATGCGCACAAGGGCATCGAGAAGCTGATGGAGGGCCCCGTTTCACGCAATCGCATAAATCTCGCAGAGAGGATATCCGGGGATAACGCCGTGGCTCATGCTCTGGCCTGCGCTCATATCATGGAAGGGGATGCGGAGATACCGGAGAGGGCTCGCCGGATAAGGGTCATACTCTCGGAGATGGAGAGGATCCACAACCATCTGGATGTCATTGCCGGATTGTGCACGGACACAGCTCTTTCCGTGGCAGCCTCATACGGGTCAGAGGTCCGTGAGGAGCTTCTGAGGGCCAACCGCGAGATATTCGGCAGCAGGCTGTTGACGGGCAACATCATCCCGGGAGGGGTGAGGAAGGACCTTACGGGGGAGGATCTGTCGAAACTGGAGAGCGCCGTTATGAGGGCGGGTTTCGGAGCGAAGAAGCTGGAGAGCTACATCAGGAAAACCCCCTCGGAGGTGGACCGCCTGGAGACCACCGGCGTATTGAGCAAGGAGAGCGCCCTTAACTATGGCACCGTGGGGGTGATAGCAAGAGCCAGCGGAGTCATATCCGACATAAGGTCCGAGGTCCCGTATGATGCTTATGGCGACCTGTCCTTCAATATCGCATGCAGGAAGAAAGGCGATGTCATGGCCCGGGCCGCCGTCAGATCGGACGAGATAACCGAGTCCGTCAGCCTCATACTTCAGTGCATGAAAGACATGAGGGAAGGAGAGATAAGGACCGACTTCGAGACCCCGGACGGATTCTCCTGCGGCATAGTCGAATCTCCCAGGGGGGAGCTGGTCCACAGTGCAGACATAAGGGACGGGGAGATATGGAGATATAACATACGGGATCCATCCTTCGTCAACTGGCCCGCCATGGAGACGGCTGTTATGAACAACATAGTCCCCGATTTCCCATTGATAAACAAGAGCTTCGGGCTGTCCTACAGCGGGAACGATGTTTGAGGTGATGATATGATAAGGAAGAGCCTGTCGAATCTGGTGTCGTCGAAGCGTCCTGCGGAATCCCTTGAGAAGATGGGGTCCCGTCCACTCATGATGCCCTTCATAAGCGGCGAATGCGACAGCTGCGGCGAATGCGTCGGCATATGCCCCACCCGCGCCATATCCCTGTCGGACGGTTGGACAATAGACCTGGGGAAATGCATATTCTGCATGGACTGCATCGACTCCTGTCCCGGATCCTCGATATCGAAGGTACCAGCACCCTTGTATGCGCTAATCCGCGAAGATCTGATATTCAGCGGATCCAAGCCTCCCAAGGAATCCGAGGGAACGGTGGATGCTGATAAGGTGAAGGCCCTGGGATCCTCAATGGCGATAAGGGAGTTGGATACGGGCTCCTGCAATGCCTGCGAGGTGGAGGTGAACTGCATGTCCAACCCGTACTACGATATGGGGAGGTTCGGCATCAAGATAGTCGCATCGCCCAGGCATGCGGACATGCTCCTCGTTACGGGCCCCATGACCAACAATATGAGCAGGGCTGCGCTGGAGACCTTCGACGCCACCCCTTCCCCCAAGGCAGTGGTGGCCATGGGGACATGCGCCATATCCGGCGGCATATTCGCAGAGGGTGACGTCCTCGGTAAAGGGATCAAGGACACAATGGCGGTGGATCTGTTCATACCCGGCTGCCCGCCGCCTCCCGAGAGGTTCTGTTGGCGATACTGAAGGCCTTCGGCAGGGGTCAGTGAACCAGGACCACGTTGCATTTGGCGTGGTTCACGACATGCTGGGACACGCTACCGAGAACGGCCCTGTCGATTATCGTCTTATCCGACCTTCCCAGGACTATGATGTCGCAGTTGAATCTGGAAGCCGCGGCCAATATGTTCTCGGCGGCCGCCCCGGCTCTATGACCGAGTGAACCTCTATGCCCGCATCCTTCGCCTTCGCTTCCGCCTCCCCCATATATCTCTTGACCTCGGCGAACTCGTCCTCCCGCTCTATCACATCGCGTGAGACTATGGAGGAATAGATGTAAAGCGGCAATCCTGACATCTCGGCGTATCTTATCGCGAAATCCAGGGCTCTCTGCGCTGCGGACCTGCCGTCATACGCCAGAATGATAGACATAACCGGGAAACGTTGTTGCGGTTAAATATATTATACCATGTTTTGCCACGGAGCGCAAGACCTAATAGATACTAGAGCAATGAATGCGGCACGGTGGATATGCTGAAAGCCCTGGAAATGCGAAAGGTCTCCGTTGTGAAGGACGGCAGAAGAATTCTCGACTCCATCGATCTGGATGTCGATGCGGACGAGAATGTGGCCATTATAGGGCCCAACGGCTCCGGGAAGACCACGCTCATCAAGCTCATCCGGGGGGAGGTGCTCCCGTACTATGATGAGGACAGCCCCGCCTCGATCCGAATCTTCGGAATGGGGAATTGGAATCTGGAAGAACTCCGGAAGAGCATGGGCATAGTCTCCATGGACCTGCAGAGCAGATTCCCGCCGGACACGCCGCTGTATGAGGTCATGCTGTCCGGTTACTTCGGCAGCATGGGCATCTTCAGGAACCACAAGGTCACGGAATCCATGGCCTCCGGGGTGCTGGATGCGGCCAGGACCATGGGATTGGAGAACATGCTCGAAGCTTCAGTCGGAGTCGTATCCCTGGGGGAGATGAGGAGGGCCCTGATCGCCAGGGCATTGGCCCCCAAACCGAGGATGCTGGTCCTGGACGAGCCGATGACGGGATTGGATGTGGTCATGAGGGACCGCTTCAGAAGGATGTTCGACATAATGATCCCGTCCGGGATAAGCGTGATGATGATAACCCATGAACTGGAGGACATACCTCTGGGCGTGAGAAGAGTCATAATGCTCAAGGAAGGGAGGAAGATGGCCGACGGCCCGAAGGAGAAGGTTCTCACCTCCGGGAATCTTTCACGTCTCTTCGATGAGGACATCGAGGTGTCCGAGTCCGGAGGGGTGTACAGAATGAGACTGAAGGAGTGATCCGATGCCGTGGACATGCTCTGAGTGCGGCCGTACGGAGTACGGCGATATCGGATTCTGCACCAGATGCGGCGCCTTGAAAGCGGACGGGATCGAGCATCCGGTCTGCAAGAATTGCGGTTCCGTTCTTGCGGAAGGGACCACCTATTGCGGCAACTGCTCCCGGCCCGTGAACGCATACGGTGCGACGGACGACAGACGGCACTTCCTGGCTCTGATATTCGCAGTGGTCCCGGGCATGTTCGATATATTCGGCCTGGGGCACATCTTCCTGGGGAAATGGATCAGAGGATTGGCCCTGGCCCTCAGCAGCATGGCGCTGATGTATCTGAAAGGGATGTACATAGACAATCTCGAGTACCTGAAGTGGCTGGCCGTCGTCTCGGTGGTGATATACACGGTCCAATTCCTGGATCTGATGTTCTCCAGAGGTCTTCGGGAAAAGGTTTAATGCGCATCGGGCGATGGTGAGAGAATGGCAGAGGATTGGACCGAGAAGTACAGACCGGGCACGCTCAAAGGTGTCGTCGGCAATCCGAAGGCGGTGTCGGATCTTCTCGAATGGGCGAAGGACTGGAGCAAAGGGACGCCCAGGAAGAAAGCGGCCGTCCTTATGGGGCCGCCCGGTGTCGGAAAGACCACTCTGGCCCTTGCACTCGCCTCGGAGATGGGGTGGGGGCTCGTGGAGATGAACGCCTCCGATCAGCGCACAGGGGGAGCCATACGCTCCGTTGCACTGAGGGGCTCGCTTACCAACACATTCAACGATGCAGGGGACTACCTGGACACGAAGGACGGGGGCATGAAGCTCATAGTTCTTGATGAGGCGGACAACCTGTTCGGGAACGCCGACCGGGGAGGGATACCGGCGATATCCGAGCTCATAAAGGAGACGAAGCAGCCCGTTGTGCTCATCGTCAATGATTTCTATGATCTGAGCAGGAAATCCTCCGCCGTGAAGAATGATACGCTGCAGATCAAGTTCCAGAAGCCTTCAGCATCCACCATCGCGAAGACGCTCAGGTCCATTGCGGAGAGCGAGGGCGTGAGAACCGACGATCTCGTTCTCAGGGCGATCGCGGAGAATGCCGGCGGGGATATGAGGGCCGCCGTAAGGGATCTGCAGTCGGTTGCTGCCGGAAAGGAGACTCTTAACGTTGCAGAAGTGGGGAATCTGTCCCAGCGGACGGCAAGGAAGGACATGTACGACCTGATGTACGCCGTGTTCAGGAAGGGGGACCCGATGGCCGCAAGGAAAGCATCCTTCGACATCGATGAGGAACCCGGTTTCGTCCTTCTCTGGGTGGAGGAGAACCTGCCTTATGAGTACACCGACACCGGGGACCTTGTAAGGGGTTGTGAGAGGCTCTCGAAGGCGGACATCCATCTCGGAAGGGTGCACAGGCGCCAGTACTACGGATTCTGGTCCTATGCCACGGACATGATGACGGCAGGCGTATCTGAGGCCAGGCGCACCAGTCCCGTCAGCAGAACAAGATTCAGATTCCCCGGGTATCTGATGAAGATGTCCCGGAGCAAGAGCGTCAGGAACATGAAGAATTCCATATCCGAGAAGCTGGGCGGGCATCTGCATACATCCAAGGCGCGCATATCCTCGGATGTGTTGCCGTCCCTCAGGGTCGCGCTGAAGAACGATCAGGGGCTCAGGGCCCTCATGCTCAGGGATGTGGGCCTGGAGGAGGAGGAACTCGCCTTCCTGCTGGACACCGGCGTGGACTCTCCGATGGTGAAGCTGGCGAAGAAGGATGCCGAGCCTCCTAAGGCACCGGGCAAGGCCCCCTGCGAGACGGCAGGGGAGAAGAGGGCGGAGAAACCGAAGCCTGCGGCAGGCCAGAAGAGCCTGTTCCAATTCTGAGGTCATTGCATGGATAAGGAGTACAGGGCGCTGCTGGAGAAGCAACAGTACAGGATATACAGGGACCACTCGGCAGTGAAGATGTGCCACTGGCTCAAGGAATCCCTGATCCATGGCAGGTCTTGCTACAAACAGGATTTCTACGGGATAAGGAGCCACCGCTGCCTTCAGATGACCCCCGCCATAAACGAATGCTCCCACCAGTGCGTTTTCTGCTGGAGGGTCCAAGGTAAAGATTTCGAGGTCAGGGAGTGGGCCGAGCCGAAGGAGATGCTCGACGCCCTCATAGAGAAGCAACGGAAGCTGATAACCGGGTTCAAGGGCGATGACCGGTGCACGAAGGAGATGTACGAGGAGGCACGGAACCCCAACCAGGTGGCGATATCCCTGGCCGGGGAGCCGATCACATACCCGTACCTGTCAGACTTCCTGAAGGAGTGCCATTCCAGAGGAATGATGACATTCCTCGTGACCAACGGAACATACCCGGAGAAACTGGAGGCCCTGGACACGCTTCCGAGGCAGCTGTATGTGACGGTGGCCGCTCCCGATCGGGAGACGTACAGGAAGGTCTGCATCCCGAAGATAGACGACGGATGGGACCGTATAACGAGAACCTTGGAGATGCTGCCTTCCCTGGACACCAGGACCGTGGTTCGTCACACCCTCGTAAGGGGATGGAACATGCATTCTCCGGAGAAGTATGCGGAATTGGACAGGATCGCGGACCCGGACCTGATCGAGCCGAAGGGGTATGTTTTCGTCGGAGGGTCAAGGCAGCGCCTGTCCATGGACTGCATGCCATCCTTCAGGGAGGTTCAGGATTTCTCTGATACCATAGGCTCCGCTCTCGGGATGGAGATCCTTAAGGAGAAAGAGGACAGCCGGGTCACCCTTCTCGGGCGCCTGGGCATCGAGCTTGATGTGACGAAACTGTACAACCTTCAAAAATAGAAGAAGACCCAGAACAGCAAGGATGCCTGCACCGCCATTGCTAAGTAAATAAGAATGAACCACCCTTTGCTGATATTGCATCCGGTACGGCCTATCATCGCACGGGCCCCGAACGGGCCAAGAACGGAAGCCGTCAGCAGAGCATTCCCGGGGATCTTACGTTCGCCGCACACGACCCTTCGCCTGTCAGATGCGAAGGCCAAGGCTGCGATAACGTTGAGAAGTACGCACGCCGCCACCGGAAGCAGAAGGATCATCAGTTCTTCTTAAGGGAGTCGATGTACAGCTCCAGTTTGGACCCCTCTACACCGAACATCTTGCGGGGCTTGTTGAAGTATATGCTGTCGGCGACCCCGAGCTCCCCAGAGATCTTCCTCAGCTGTTCCTCTGCCTTCTTGTCCTTGAAAGCGCAGACCAGGTAAAGGCTGATCTTCGGCATTGCGTCCTTGTGCTTCTCCGCGAATTCTCTGACGTTCTTCGAAGGACTGCCTCCGTAGACGCCGCTGCCGAGTATCACTCTGTCGTATTTCGAAGGATCCGCATCAGGTTCCGTGCCCAGATCCACAGCCTCCGCGCCTATCCTCTCGGCTATGTATTTGGCCGTTTTGCCTGTAGAGCCCAGTTTCGTGAAGTAGAAGACCGCGTCTGCCATGTTTATCGTATGACGGATGAGGTCACATATCTAAAGTATTTCTGTTGCGCAAGCTTGAATGCTCAGAGCGGATCACCTGTTGTTCAGGTGCCCTATGAAGAGCTCGAGCTTGGATCCCTCCACCCCCATCATCCCGCGGGGGTTGTTGAAGTAAACGCCGTAACTGACGCCCAGAGCATTCGATATCCTCTCGAGCTGCTCGTCACCTTCTCTGTCCTTGAAAGCGCAAACCAGGTACAGGCTCACATCCGGCATGAGGTCCGCATATCTGGCGGCGAAATCGGTCACGGTCTTCGGAACATTTTGAAGATAGACCCCGCTGCCGAGTATGACTCTGTCGTATTCCGACGGGTCAGCATCATGATCCTTGTCAAGGTTGAAGACATCCGCACCGATCCTCTTGGCAATGTATCTCGCAGCGCCTTCCGTGGCACCGGATTTCGTGGCATAAAAACCGCATCCGTCATATCCTTCGTATAACGGATGCGGTGGGATTAGAATATTATTTGCCTCAGAGCTTTGCGCCTATCGCTTGGGCCTGCTTCATCACTTCCGCATCGCCTGCCGCATCCCCCGGGGCGCTGCTGGCACCGCGAACTATCTTCCCGACCACTTCCTGGCCGTAGTACTTTGCCCAGACCTTCTCGATCCAGTCCGCAACACCCTTGGCGCCTTCGAGGCCGGACATGCATGTCACGGCGATAGCGACCTTCTTGCCCTTCGGATGGTGGATTTCATGCCGCCGTCGAGGAAGCAGTAAAGTCTGTCCATGAACAGCCTGAGCTGGCCGGAGACCTCCCCGTAGTATGTGGGGCTGGCGATTATAACGGAATCCGCATCCCTCACATTGTCCAGTATCTGGGCATGGTCGTCTTTTGTTATGCAGAATCCTTTCGTCTTGCATGCGTTGCAGCCCTGGCAGCCCCTTGCGTTCTTCAGATCGTTGAGCCTGTAGGTCTTGATCGTGTTGCCCTTCTTCTTGGATTCCTCGGCCATGGCCATGGCGATGGTCTCGGAATTCGCTCCCTTACGGGGAGATCCCAGAATGACTAATGTCGTGCTCATATTACACCAAGTAACATTATGTAAGTAGCTATATTTATCAGTTCTTAGTTACATTATTATAGTTACAATCATGTTCCTTAACCATGGAATCCCGCCAGGATAATCCCAGGATGGACTGTGCAGTCGATGCCGCAATGTCCGTAATAGAAGGCAGATGGAAGAGCACCATACTGTGCATTCTGGCCAAATGGGGTCCGAAGAGGTTCAACCAGCTAGCCAAGTCCATCGAAGGCGTTTCCCCAAGGATGCTCACCAAGCAACTGAAGGGTTTGGAGAAGGACGGGATAGTGGACAGGAGAGCATACCCAGAAGTGCCCCCCAGAGTTGAGTACTCCATAACCGAGAAGGGGATGTCCCTGGTACCGGTGCTGGAGGCCCTGGCGAGATGGGGGAGGGATAACATGTTCCATAATTGGGTTGATTTCGATACTGAGACGGATACGGTCATCAGGGAAGGCGCCCTGGCAGACGAGAATTAGGCACAGGGGATTTAAGCAGCCTAGGCCATCAGGGATGCATGGGTTATGTGGTGAAGGAGATCGGGCCCGAGGAGACCGCCGTATTGCGGAGGAGATATGAGAGCCGCAAGTTCCATTCGGGGAAGGCCGACATATCAGGGATTTGCGTGAAGCTCTACACTGAAGAGCACCAGGTCATGGATATGTGGGTGGACAACTTCTACGCCATGAGCACCAGCGTGAAATCCCATGCCCGTATAATCTCCGTAAGGGAGGAGGGCAGGGAGATGGAGGTCCTCTACGACAGGTCCACGTTCACCGTGTTCCTGATCAACTTCGATTATTACGGATGGATAAAGAGCATCGCCCTTGCCGTGGCCGCGGACCTTCTGGAGGATTCCCATTCCATACACAGCGTTCACGGTGCCGCCATAGACCTGGACGGTGTGGGCGTAACGCTCATAGCACCTTCGAAGACAGGGAAGACGACGCAGTCATGGGGCCTTCTGCGCACCGGGGACTCCCGCCTGATAACGGATGACTGGTACTTCGTGAGGCTGACCTCCGGGAGGCCCTTCGTCACGGGTTCCGAGAAGAACTGCTACATCGATGCGGACATAGGGGACGTGTGGCCGGAGTTCAAGCCCCTGGTCAGCACGACCAAGTTCGACAACAAGGGCAGGGGCATAGCCAACATACGGTGGGTCACAGGCATAGATTCAGTTACGGCCACCACCTCAATGAGGCACGTCATCCTTTTGAAGAGGGACAGGGATGATGAGCGCATAGTCAGTAAGCTGGATCTGGAAGAGGCTCTGGAGTACATAGTCAGCAACGATTTCTGCAACCCGCATCAGCTGGTCAGGGACAAGAGGAAGCTGGGGATAAGAACCGATTTCTTCAGGGAGTTCTTCGGGAAATGCACTGTGTTCCTGGTCAACACCACGGGTACACCGGAACAGACCCAGATGAGCATAAGGAAGGCCATCAACGAAGCTGAATGCGGACGGGTTTGCGAAGTATGATGCTGTCCTCTTCCACGAAGCAGTCATAGGCAAGGACCTTCACGCCCTTGGCAACCGCTTCCTCTACGGCGGTCCAGAACTCCGGATGCAGGGAGCCCTCCGCCGACAGATAATCCACATCGGACATCTGGATGACGAATACCAGATACGCACCGTAACCCTCTTCAATGCATTTCGTAAGTTCCGTTACGTGCCTGATGCCTCTTTCGGTCGGAGCATCCGGGAAGAAGACGACGCGGTCCCTTTCCAGGGTCACGCCCTTCACCTCCACATAGGCCCTGCCGCCTCCGTGCTCCACATAGAAATCGAATCTTGAGTCCCCGTATGCCGCCTCGGGCCTCAGCAATGTCATGTCCCTGAAAAGACCCAGAGAGGGGAGCGCCTCGGCGAATACGCCGTTCAGGACCTGGCTGTCCATATTGATCAGCCTCCCGCCCTTGTACACGGCAATCACGTCGTATCTCGTTCTCCTTTTCCCGGGGACCGCCTCGCTGAGTATGACCTCAGCCCCCTCGACCAGCAGCTCTTTGCAACGGCCGGTGTTCTTGACGTGACACCTGCAAACGGCCGATCTCCCGGTATCTGGGTCAGTGATTTCCACTATCGCTATGAACCGGTTGGGTCTCGATCTGAAGGTGCCTGTGATTACGCGGTTGTACCTCATTGAACCATTTCCAAATCCGACTATTAATCGAATTAATGACGGTTCGGGGACAATTCTTTTCAGAAAAGCCCCCAATGCTAACTAGGTCAGCATTGAGGGAATGGAGTTTGGTGATATAATTAGTTTAACCGTTCTGCCGGTCACCCGAACAGGGCATCATCCACCGAATCGGTAGCGGTCTTGAGTTTCCTAGGGTCAGCGCAGACGTAGCTCTCCAGCGTGATCTCCACCGATGAATGGCGCATCATCCTGCGGACCGTATCAAGCTCGAAACCGTTGTCGAGGAGATTCATGCAGTAGAATCTGCGGAACGTGTGGCAGGTCGCCTTGACTCCGGCCCTAGCCGATGCCTCCGCAATCAGGTTCCCGACGTAGGTGTTGAGTGTACGTTCTCCGTGGGAATAGAACGGCGGGACTATCAGCGAATCGTGGTATCTGTCCCCGTATTTTCTGAGGATCAGTTCCCTCTCGGGCAGGTATGCCTGTATGACCGCCATCACCGATTTCGGGATCTCCTTCTCCACAATCTTCCCCGCTCCGTGACCCTTTCCGCGTATCGTCATGGTGTTTCCGCAGATGTCCGAGAGCTTCAGCGTGGCTACCTCGTTCCTCCTCAGCCCCATTCCGGCACAGAGGACCAATGCCACCCTCTCTACCGTGGTGGCGGAACCGAATATCGCCTTCCATTCATCCTTGAACACCCAGGTGCGGTCTATGGACTGTTTCGTCCAGACGATCTTCGCTTTGGCGTAAGGGTTGGCCCCTGTGACGAACTCCAGCATCTTGCCCATATTGCATAGGTTGATCTTTATCGTCCTGTCCTTGAGGTCGGTGCTCATGTTCCTGTAGAGACGGAAGTGGTGCATCGTCACCTCTTCGGGATCCAGCGGTCCGAAGTATCTGAACAGCCTGCGTATCGCAGTTGTAAGATTGGTGCGGAGATTCCTCCTGGAGACCTCAGTGAACCCTCTCTCCTTACAGTCCTCCAGATACCTGTCGGCGGATTCCATCATCCTCTTCCATTGGGAGGTCGCCTCGAAATCGAATTTCAGCTCCTTGCTGAGCTGATACCTGTGAAGCACATCGTTCCCTGTATGGTATTCGACGAATCTCCCCAGGGAATACATTACGCATCTTCTGGTCTCCAGACTGCTCTCTTTAAGATACCTCTCCAGTATTACGAAGCATCCTGTGTCGATATCCCACACGTTCCGTATGTTCTTCTCGTAGCACAGAATTCTCAGGGCCTTCTCGGACTGGTAGATCTGCTTCTTCCTCATCACCGAGTTCATCGGTTCCGACTGGAGGTACTTGCTGAACGATTCCATCTCCTTTTCGAACGGGAAGAGCGCATCGGGGACCACGTACCACTTGGTATCCCTTTTCGGACGTATCTCGTCCCAGGGATTGCATCTGCACAGGAACTTGTACATCTTCCCCGCAGAGCATAGTATTTCGTGTACGATCTTCCTCACATAGCCGTGGGATTCCAGCCCTTCCTTCACGGTCAGGAACTGGGATGCGGAGGGTTCCGTAGTATGGGCGTATGTGAAGAATGTATCGAGATTGCTCCTCGTCCTTTGCAAACCTCCCGGAGTCTTGCCTTCCGATTGCAAATACTTCAGATATCTCTCGATATCGAAACCAATACGTTCTGTATTGGCCTTTAAATAATCAAAACTGATTGTATCCGTAACCATCGTTTCACGACCTTGGTTCGGTCCGCTGAGTTTGATTGCTAGTCGGCCAGCGGGCCGTTATTCCCATCTCATTCATCGTCTTCTGTCTTCTTCTTCCCCCTCTTGGGTTTCTCTTCGTTCACCGTTGCCGGAGTCCTGAGATCATCGATCTCGTACTCCTCGAGGACGGGCCAGCTGACTGTCACGTCCAGGTAGTCTCCGTCACGTATCCCCATGCGTTCTACGACCGAGATCGGGACCGCCACATACCGCAGCGAGTTCCTCTCGACGTATTTGCCCGGGAACGTGGTTCTTGCTATACGTTTCATCATATCACTCCGTATTCGCAACCATAAGAAACGGGTCGGGGATATTTATAACTATCATAGAATTGTAACTTTTCTAAATTACAATATATAAAGACAACCTAATTTATAGGTATAATATAGATATTGAATACTAACAAAATCCGATAGTAATTCCTAGTACATTACCCTTTGCAAATCGATCCAAAAAGTCCAGAGTCCTGCGGGCAACGGATCGGGATTACCATTTCAGAATAGGATTATATCATCATATCAACATTTCGATTCCGATGAGGGAAGGAGAGTTCTTCACGGTCATGAGCGACAGGCACACCGCCGCTTTGATTCTGGCATTGTACGATGCGGACGGTCCGATCGTGATGAAGGATCTTCAAAAGATTACCAATCATACTCAGACGCTGCGTCAGAGACTCGACAGGATGGAAGAGGACGGTATCGTCGACATCCAGATCACATACGAACCGCACAAGTTCGTGAAAGTATCCCTGAATGATGCCGGAAAGGAGATCGCACTTCTCGTTTCGATGATGAATTCCATCATCCCCGGCGATGACATCGAGGACAAGAGCATCAACATGAGGTACGCCGACCCGATAATGAGGATGCTGAGGGGGGAAAGCGTACGTCGTCCAGAAGGACATCAAGGCGGTCATGCCCTATTACGAGAGCATCACCAAGGTCCTGAAGAGGATGGAACAGGAAGGACTGGTCACCATTTCGGAATCGGATGAGGGATACAGGGAGATCAGGTACTCGCTGACACCAACTGGAAAACAGATATCTGACGTATTTCAGATAATTTTCACTAAGATCAAAAATAGCATAGCTAAACAGGGGGCATAATCTGTGGCAACGACTCGCGAACAATGGCTTACCATCGGTATGATATTATCAGCATTGGGTGCGCTGACAATTTTTGGACCATGGGTAACCATCGATTATTATGACCACTATGGCCCAATTTATGAGTCTTACAACGGATTTACTCTATTCGATTCGGGGTATTTCTTTGGAATCGCTATGATTGTTCCAATTCTGATATCGCTTCTTTTTGTATATTCCTTCATTAGATTCAAAGTCTATAAGGACCAGAAATGCACCAATTATGCTGTAATAGTGTTTGTAGCAATTTTTCTACTTTCATGGTGGTTTAATGTTGCAGTGACGGACACATACGATAACTACCCGTACTACACTGAGGTGTACGGTTCTGGATTTGCTGAGACTGGTGCAGTGGGTTTGGCTTTTATCAACATGATTGTTGCGTATCTTGCAGATTCGATATACCGTAAAACTAGCAATAAAATGGAACAAACCAGTATTATATCAACCGAAATCACATCCCAGGATTCTATTAATTACTGTCCTAAATGCGGTATGGATTTAACACATCAATCTGTAGATGATTTGTCCTATTGTCCTAAATGTGGCACGTATGTTGGAAAAGATAGAAATTAAGAGGTTTATTCGGGGTCTGGCTCATCTCATCTTTTGGCCTTTGTCGCTCTCCTGTTCCCGGTCTTCACAGCTGAAGCGGTGGCTCCTCCGGGTTTCACGATTCCTTTGGTGGCATCGGACTTCTTCTTCCTGACTGGCTTCTCCGCTTTAGGCAGCGTTCCTGCGGATTTCCTCTTCTGGTAGTAGTTGGCCGCATTGGAACCGGGCCTGTAGTACCCGAGATGCGAGATCGAGGTGTCGTCGAACTTCTCCGTGACCTTCTTCTCCGCCTTCCTTCCCCTCTGGGGCTTGTCGGGGACGAGAGCTTTCCTGTCGTGGTCGTACCTCTCCCTGGGGGAATCGCCGTGTACCTTGGTTGCCGTATAGTAACCGTTCACGCCCTTCGACGGCTCCTGGATCCTGACGAGGGATTCTGCGACTGTGGCAGCTTCCTCCAGATTGACGGCGGAGTTGAACTCCCTCCTGTCGTACATCCTTGAGGATACCCTCTCCCCTGCGGCATTGAGTTTCAGGGGCGTTCTGGTGAGTCCTCCCCTGGTCTGATCCACGTGCCTGAGGTGGTGGGTGAATTCGTGTACCAGGGTCTCCTCGTCCCATCCCTTCCCGAGGATGATGACAGGGGTCTTGAGGGAAGAGGTCTCCTGCATCGGGACGTAGCATCCCGCGGCTCCCCTTCCGGGGTTGCCCTCCTTGATGATGATGCCGCCGTTGCGGACGGCCTTTTTGACCTCGGAGGCGTTGAAGTCCCTGGCGATGATGTCCCTCACCCTCTTCTGGGATTCCTCGGGCATGAGCAATACCATCTTCATGCCCTGCGACTGCGCCGTTTAGCAGCAGCTTCCAGTTCCCTGGCGAACGCCAGCGCTCCGGTGTCGTCGATTCCTTCGATGTCGCTCTCGTTCACCGCCTGCCACCATCCGGTCTCCACGAGCTGCTGGGGGGTGAATCCTCCTTCGGGGATCTGGTGGATCATGTCAGCGTCCTTCCCTATGTCGATGAGGACGTTCCTCTCCCTTCCGTTCCTGGAACCCTGGTGGATAGACAGGAATCTGCCGTAGAGGTATTCGTTGGGGACCTTCCCCGTCTTGGGGTCGACGGGGATCTCCCACTTCTGTCCGTTCCTGGCGGTCACCCACACGGTCGGGACCTTCTTCCTTCCTGCCGTTCCGCTACCCAGGGACTCGACGTAGTCGGTCCCCGGTCTCACGTAGGCTACCTTATTGTAGCCCTTGCTGTTGTTCGATCTCTCTTTCTTCATCAGTTTGAAAAACTCCATGGTATCACACCCTGTACATCTGTCCTCCCTTGCCGGAGAACATGGCCGCGACATCGATGGTATCGGAAGTGTCCATCAATGCGTAGCCCTGCACGCATTCCCTGCTCTGTTTCGAGCCGGAACGGTGCGCTTTCTTCATAGCCGTAGCTTTCGCCTTCGCCTGTTCCCTGGAGGAACATACTATGGCCTGCCTGTCCTTCCCGGTAGCGGAATTGATCTCCATCGCCACCCAGGATTTTGAGGTCTGGGTCTTGTTGGATTTCCTTGCCGGAGGCCTCCTTTCGGAAACGGCCTTCCTGTTCTCAAGGGGAACGAGTCCGTACTGAACGGGTTCCCCTCTCTCGTTGAGGACAATGACCGTTCCCGTGTATCCGATATCGGAAACGGCCGCCCTCTTGATCTCCTTCGCGTAAGCTCTTTTCAGATCCTTGCGAGTGGAGTACTTGCTGCTGTCTATCTTGTTGGGCATTCTCTCACCTTTCTCGTTGAGGCATAACGCTGCTATTCCCACCCCCAGGGATGCCGCCGATATCAGGAGGCCGGCGACGTCCATCCTGTCCCTCTTCTGCTGTCTTGTGGCCATATTACCACACCGAATAGGGGCCGATCTCCGATTCCATGATCCTCAGTTCCTCTTTGGTGACCTTCACATCGGGGAAGTCGGAGGTCTTGCGGTACAGTTCCACTATGTCCAGGCCGTCGGTCATCGGACCGAACCATCTGTCTCCCCCGTCCGGATAGACGCGGGTGAAGAATGTCCTGGAATTCCGATTGTAGAATATCCTGGCCGGACCGGGATGGCCGTTGAAGTCGGTCACCGCGGAGGACAGTCCGGTGGCATCGTCCTGTGCGTACTGACGTGTTTTCTCATCTCCGTCCCTTCCTGTTGCTGGACAGTATCGCTCTGGAGATTGAGGTGCGGTCGTAGTTGCGTTCCGCGGCTCTTATCGCCGCTTTACCCTTCAGGGCCTTGGAACCGCTGACGGTCGCCTGGTCGTGCAGATATGCGGATCTGGAGGACTGGCCCGGGACATGGTCGTAATAGCCGGATTCGACGGGGTCGATTCTTGTTCTCGCCACTGTCTCGGTGACGGTCTCCTTCTCCTCCCTGCCGACGATCCTGTCCTTCTCCTGTTTGGATAAACGTCTGTAGCGATCATCGAGGACACCGTCCCTGGTGGGGAACACGGTCCTCCCGTCCTTCACCCTGAGATGGTGGACTGCTTCGTGCACAATGCCGTCGGCCGTGGTACCTTCCTCGAGGACGATCTCCGGGACCGGTACGCCGTCCTGTCTCCTCAGATAGAATCCGGTGCAGTCCCTGAGATGGGGCTGTACCGACACCATCAGGGAACGGTCCTCGGCCATCATCTCCAGTTCCTCGGCGGTGAAGGATTCGGCCAGCACCTTCTTGATGCGGTCGCTCTCCTTCCTGTCGGCGAGGACGGCGATCCTCTTCAGGGCCTTCCTCTTCCTTCCCCTTATGGATAAAGGAACGGAGTAGATGTCCGACTCCCTGGTGTCTATACCGTCGATGTCGCATACAGAAGGGTCATCCCACCACTGCTCTATATCCTCGGGAGTGAGCATCCTGGGAAGGATGACGGGATCGTCGGAATCGGAATCCTTGAAATCACCGATCTCCTGATATCTCCTGACGATGTCCTTCAGGGGAACGTACCCGTCCTTTCCGACGGGTATGCCTTTCTGTCTGCGGAACCTGAGCTTCATGGACTCAGAGGAACAATCCGTGTTCGTTCAGCCAGGACTCCGCATCGTACCTCATGGGGTGCTTGGCGATGAGCCTGCGGTGATCGTACTCCATGTCGGGTCCGGGATTGAATCCGAGCATCAGATAGCACATCATGTGGTACACGCTGTAATCCAGCACGTATTCCGGTATGCCCTTCTGGTCGAGGACCTTGCTGACCCAGACCACTCCCTGAAGGACGGATACCCCGGCGGCCTTCTCGCTGCCCGAATTGTCCCATGTGAGGACGCATTCGATGTCGTCCGGAATCAGTCTCTGGTCCCTCAGGCGGTTCACGCAGTCGTTGAGGTCGTGGTAGTCGCCGATTGATGTCTTGGAGAGGTTCCTGCTCCTCTTCAGGAAGTCCTTGCGGTTGGTCCTGGTGAGCTGCCTGTCGGTGACGTAGTTGAGGAACACGTCGCCGTACTGTGCGTCCTGTCCGGTGATCTTGCTGAATAATACTTCAGCGAGATTCTCCAGTACATCGTCGGGGGCTCTGTCCAGATAGTCCGAGACGGTGAAGATGGCCCACTTGTAGGAGCGCTGCCATCTCACCTTGAAGTCCCTCAGAGCGGAGAACTCTGCTTTCACGTCGTCGTAACCGTACCTGTGTCCGACCATCGAGAAGATCTCGGTGAGATGGCCGTCCGTGACGGTACGGTTCTTGCTGTTGTAGTTGGCGATGAGTATCTCATCGCCGGCGGTCTTTCCTTTCCACATGTTTTCACATCCTGGATCGGATCTTCCGTCGTTCCTGCGTTTACATTATGTGAGTTTCAGGTATTTGATGGTAGGTGAGAGGTCGGATTGATGGCTATTATGGCCCTCAATGTCTTCTCAAGAAGATGACGGCACAGCTCACAAGAGCAATCGCAACGACGACCCCGATGACGATAACGATCGGGAATCCTTCACTGCCGTTGTCGGATGGGGCATCCTCGAAGAAGATGGCGTATGTGGAGAAGTGATTGGTCTCGAAGACCACGTTACCATCGACCAGAACGGCATTCATATCTATTCTCTCGTTGCCGTTGATGAAGTACACCTTGACGGTCTTGCCTTCCGGCACAGTCTCGGTGAGCGGTACCGTTACCTTCGCCTTGCCCTCGGAGAACGTGGCACCTTCCAGTTTGACCTCTATGACCAATTCAGCTTCCTCGATCTCGGTGCTGTTCTCGACGACATTGGCGGTGATGGTGACCTCGCTGCCTCCGATGGCATTGACCGCATCGTTATCAAAGGCGATGATGACAGGGGACTCCGTAACGGCAGTGGGAACGGAGACCTCGACGGAACTGCTGTTCGTCTTGGCCGTGTTGAAGATCTCGGTGATCTGGGTAGTCTGGTTTTCCGCAACGGTATTAGAATAGGTGGTCTCGCCTTGGACGTCCTTCTGGATAATCTCAGGTTCGAGGGCAGGTATGTTCCTTACGTCCATGGAATCGGAATAAGCGAAACCGTCATAGGTTCCGGATACGGAATAGGTGGTCACGCCCATGGAGCCTATCGCAGCTACTGTCTTTATTGATGATACGGCAATGATATCGGCTATGTCGTGCTTGTGCGAACTATCGTTTGAACAGACGATATGGACTGTACAGCTCTTACCGTCCGCAGACCAGTCATAGGTCGCGGAATATGCATGACCCAGAGCATCAATGTAAGAGTCTATGTAGGAGTCTCCGCACCTGGAGCATGTGTGGGTGGTGTATCCCTTCTCGGTACAGGTGGGCTGCGTAACAGTCGCGACATGATTATGGCCCAATGCGTTGAGTTCAGAATAGGTAGAGTAATCGCACCTGGAGCACGTATCATAAGCATTCCAGCCTACCTCCGTGCAGGTGGGTGCTTTGGCATCATGATGGATGAGGTCGTGACCCAAGGCAGGCACATCGGTCTGGGCGATCAGCACCTCTCCGCAAACCGAGCAATGTTTGCCTACGGTCTTACCGGCTGTCGTGCAAGTAGCCGCGACCGCCTCGTCGATGACCTCCGTATGTCCTTTGTAGGCGATGACCGTCGATTCCTTTGATATCTCCACGGTACACGATTCATCGGAATAGCATTTGCCGCACACAGTGCATCCCCAGTACTCTATGTTGCCATTCTCTGTGCATATGGAATCGGTGTGCGCATGATGCTGTCTGGAGTGGCCCAATGCCGGGATGACGTTCTGTGCGACGATCACCGTACCGCATTCGGAACAATGACTGCCGGCGGTCAGTCCCGTTGCCGTGCAGGTGGGATCTACAGCGGAATCGTCGACCAACGTGTGCTCCTTCAATGGAAGGAGCCAACTGCCGGCCTCTATCTCGTTCTCCCCGTTCTCGTCTGAATAATACCTGCCGCATTTGGTGCATTGCCAATACTGCGAGTTGCCTTGTACGGAGCAGGTGGATTCGTTTGCTGTGAAGAATGTCATCTGATGGATATGACCGAGTTTGGGAATCGGCCTGGTATCGGTTGCGTGACATACTGAACATTCGCGTCCTTCCTCCCCTTCGGAATCCTCGGTGGCCGATGTGATCTCGGACCACTCGCTCCATGTGTGTCCCAATGCACCCAATTCGCTGTACGTGGTATGGTTGCACCTAGAACAGGTATCGTATTCGTTCCAGCCAATCTCGGTGCATGTCGGAGCCTTGGCATCGTGGTGTACAAGGTCATGGCCGAGAGCCGCGATCTCCTGATAGGTACTATACGAGCACCTTGAACAGGTGTCGTAAGCGTTCCAACCGACATCCGTGCAGGTTGCCGCCCTTGCATCATGGTGGATGGGATCGTGCCCCAGGGCAGGTATAGCGGAGTAGGTCGTGTAATCGCATCTGGAGCAGGTATCATATGCGCTCCATCCTCCCTCGATACAGGTGGCCTCCCGTCCATAATGGTGGATGAGATCATGGCCTAGAGCATCGGTGTATGTGTCGATGTAGGAATCGGTACATCTGGAGCACGTATGGGTGGTGTAACCCCTCTCGGTGCAGGTAGGATGGGTAACTGATGCGGAATAATCATGACCCAAAGCGGGGATTTCCGAGTAGGTCGTATATGAACATCTCGAACATGTATCGTAGGCGCTCCAGCCTATTTCGGTACACGTCGGTGCTTTAGCATCATGGTGGGTGATATCATGACCTAATACGGCAAGCTCATGGTATGTGGTATAGTCACACCTTGAACACGTATCGTAGGCATCCCAACCCACTTCGGTGCATGTGGGTGCTTGGCATCGTGGTGGATTAGGTCGTGACCGAGGACAGGTATCTCTAGGTATGTCGAGTAATCACATCTGGAGCAAGTGTAGTATTCTTCCCAACCAATCTCGGTGCAAGTCGGAGATTGAGCGTCATGATGAACCAGATTGTGACCTAGTGCGACCAGTTCGTGATATGTAGTGTAATCGCACCTAGAACAGGTGTCGTAGGCATCCCAGCCAATCTCGGTGCAAGTCGGAGATTTAGCATCATGGTGGATGAGATCATGACCGAGGGCCACTATTTCCTGATAGGTGGAATAATCGCATCTGGAACATGTATCGTAGGCCTCCCAACTCACTTCGGTACAGGTAGAGGCCTTAGCGTCATGATGGATTAGGTCATGACCCAAAGCATCAGTATATGTGTCGACATAGGAACCTGTGCATCTTGAACAGACGTGGGTTGTGTATCCCCCCTCGGTACAGGTGGGCTGTGTAACGGTAGCGACATAATCGTGACCGAGGGAGGGTATCTCCTGATATGTTGTGTAATCGCACCTTGAACAGGTATCGCAGGTGTTCCACCCTACCTCGGTACAGGTGGGAGATTTTGCGTCATGATGTACCAGATCGTGACCGAGGGCCGCCAGCTCATGATAGGTCGTGAAATCGCACCTTGAACAGGTATCGTAAGCGTCCCAACCCACTTCGGTGCATGTCGGTGCCTTGGCATCGTGGTGGATGAGATCGTGGCCGAGAGCATCGACTTGTGAATCCACATATGAATGTCCGCAGACGGAACATTCGTGCGTCGTGTATCCGCCAGAAGTACATGTCGGCTCCGTTACGGTATCGACATAGCTGTGTCTCAACGGGATTGTCTGGGAAGTGCCGCGGATGTTCAGGATGATGGCCTCGGTCATCGAATCCGTTAGTCCGGAACCGGTAAGCGTCAGTGTCGTCTCCGCATCCGTACAGGCATGGATCGGCGTGAAGACCACGGTAAGCACCGTATTGGATGCTACGATGTCCTCCATAGAGATTATGGAAAACTTCAGTTTCCCTTCACCAACTTCTTTATCGTTGACGTTGAAGAACGACGGGGAGAACCCCTTCGTCGATTCCGAATAGGTCAGTTTCGATGTGTCGAAGTTCAGGATGAAATCCCCGGCACCGAGGTGGGAGTTAGCCTCTAAATTGATCTGCACCGTGACTGTGTCCGCCTGTGCATCGTACGATGATTCGCAGTACATGGCGGGCTTGTCCTCAACATAGGTGTTGTCATAAGCGATGTTCACGGTGGTGGAACAGCCGTTGCATTGGACGAGATTCAGTTCGTCATCGTACAGTTCCGATACGACTATCGAGATCTGGGATGAAGTACTCACATTCTGGAGTGTTCTGAACCTGAGGGTCATCAGATCGTAACCGTTGCCGTATTCCAGCGATACGAACGAGAGGTACACGGAACCGGTCAGCGACGTGTTGGAATCGACGGTCTTCCCGTCAAGGAACGAACCGTTGGTCAGCGATACGAGTTCGAACAGTTCAGAATCATAGGTGACGGTGACCGAACCGGAAAGGATCTGGTTGGTGCTGAATGAATATGATAAATCGAATGTGCCGTCTATGGATGTGGATTGGGTGGAGTTGGTGTAGATGCTGCAGTTCTTCGTTACTGTTCTTTCGGCGATATCGAAGGAACATCTGCACCCAGATACATCCGCCGGGTCGAGGGATTGGTCGTATGCCTCGTTGACGAGGATGTCGAAATATGTCGTTCCCGGAGCGGCTTCCGATGATACCGTGTACATGAAGTAGAAAAGAAGCGTCTGTGAATCACTGCCGCCATCATCGAACAGGTAGGAGAAGTTCAGGCAACCGTTGGACAGGGAGGAATCGTACATCGAACAGGATGCGCTGTTGTATGCGTTGTTGATGTCCAGATCGATCATCTCGGTATCATAATGGACTTGGATATCTAGTGATGCTATGTCCTCCAACGATTCGATGTACACGTAACAATATGCAGAGTTGCCTTGTATCACGGAGGATTCGGTGCTTGCCGTCAGTCCGTTCCCATCGACAGCATCCGCTGATGATGAAAGGAGAACGGACGAGCAGACACACAGCAATGCTATGGCCGCTACGGACAGCTGAGCACTCTTCGGGATCATTCTCTCACATTGTCAGCGTTGTTACCTTCCCGTTAATGTACTGGAGTATCCTGAGGGCTTCGGAACTGGACAGGACACCGTCCTCGTTGAGGTCCGCACGGATGAACTGATCGTCGGTGAGGATGATATCGCCGTTGATGGATTTCATGATCATCAGGGCATCACGGGTGGTTATGGTTCCGTCACCATCGACATCACCCCGGCGAGAGATTGTGGATGCATCTTTGATCACAACGTAATACGGTTCAGCACTAGTTCCTTTAGAAACGATGTTAACTCCGTCAAAGACCTCTATATAATACTCTAGTCCATCTAAAGATAGTTCATTACCATAAATTGTTCCGCTGTATTTGTCATTCTGTCTTAGCATCTGAATTATTTTCCATTCGTTTGATCCAGTACTACGATAGTATAAAAATGCAGATTTTACTCCAATATTATCGTTTGCTGTACATGAAATGACGAGATTATTATCAATATAGCCTTGATTAAGTGGAGTGTGATAAATTGACGGAGATATTGTGTCCAGTGGTGTCGCAATTATTTTTCCAGCAGGTTTTGACTCCGAAAAATCAGACATCACCACAGTATAAGTATACCAATAGGAAATGCCGGGCTCAGCATCACAATCTGTATATGAATTAACTCCTGCAGGAATAATGTTGTTGTTTAAACGAACAAAATTTCCATCTTTCTCAGAACTTCTGTACACATTATAGCCCATTAGAGTATCATAGTCGTCCTGGTACCAAGAAATAGTTACCTCGTCTCCACTCACCTCACTCCAAATATTCATCGATAATGAAGACGATGTATCAACATCAAATTCAAAATACCCTCTTGTTGATAAAATGGTCATGAATTGGTCCGTCTCAGAACATCCTCCTTTTGTTCTGAAAAACTGAAGTCCATTCTCCATTGTTTTTCTCAAATCTAAGATACCTTCCCATTTTGTATTGCTGATATATTCCCCTAAAACACGACATTCACTAAATGGCTCAACAGAACCATAATACAGGTAAAATGGCACATCAACATCAACATTCCTTGAAAATTCGACAATTACAGAGTATTGTTGTTTATCTAATGTCGTCACTTTATCCCCATTACGTCGTATATAGTGACATTTTTTATAAATGGCCAAAGGCTGTCACAATCCAAATTTTCTAAGCTAGTAAAATTAATGATTGGTTCGCCATTACTCTTGTATTCTGTGATCATCTGATTATAAGCGCCCATTTTTGCAACATTACCAAATTCTGGATGCGCATTTACGACCAGTGGAACCGCCATCTCATTCGAATTGTTGGTATTCATAAAACCACATTATTGACGAATAATCCGTCACTAATCATACATACTCTAGAATAATTTGCAGATAATGGTCCATTTCCAACTATCAATGTATTTTCTACTTTTTTTACAAAGTCCCATGAAATAAAATTGCCCTCTTCAATATCAATAACTGAATCAATTATCTCTTTGAATTGTGCCTGTGTACCATGGGCTCCGATAAAATGGAATTGGTGAACGAAGATATCTGAAGGGCCCTTCCGTCTGGATTGTAATTATAAACTACATCTAGGTTGTAAAAACAATGATCCAGTTCCATTGTCGCTGCATCGTTGGCAAGACTCCAAGAACCATCGGCCGCATGGATGACTACGTTGTTGATGTCTGCGTATGTAATAATCAAATGCCCAGCAAAATCTTCATTAGTGTCTCTTCCATCAAATAATGTGATATATCCGTTCTTTGCAAACATATCGGATGTTTTTATTTGAATCCGATCATCTTCAGTACCCTGCAAAATTAAGTTTCCAAATAGCCTTATCGAAGGGTAATAATCGTTATCTTCATCCATAGTAAATTCTATTTCTGACCCAGGTTCAAAGGTAATGGTTACTCCGCTGGGTATGGTTAAATCATTAGACAGAAGATATTTTTTCTCTTTAGAATAAACAGTGTCTTCCATAATTAAAGAGGGTAATTTAAACCCATTCATAACTATGAACTGGATGATACCGTCCTCATGATAAAGTGTATCATCTGATTGATCCCATCCATTTTCATATGTGACATGAAGATTAATGTTTACTGCATAATCATTTGGACAATCCGGAGATATTACAATATCAAAATATTTTGTAACACCCACCATGTTTCCATTTTCATCGAATGTCTTTCCACAATCTCTGATGGAATACGTACCGATGTCACTTAACTGAATTGTATTTTCAACAATGTTAACATAGGGGTCTGTGATGCTACTATCACCATTACGATATGCATCGATTGTTGCAATTACATTTGTTGCGTATCCCCCCCCTATTTCTTAGTTCAATAGCCAGATGTATTCTTTCACCGGCATCAATTATTCTATCAGCATTGTTCATGTCAGAATAATTTGAGTCATCAAAACAGTAGTAATCATACATCTTCACATACGGTGATGGGACCTTAGTCAAAGCATCATGTGCGTTTGCAAATGCATACGGGCCCATTGGAAGTATAGTTCCTGTATTGGTTATTTGGGATTGAATGTATTTATTTGAATATACATCCCGATCTGGATTTTGGGCACGCAATAATGCAGCAATTCCTGAGATGACAGGGGCCGCCATAGAAGTCCCACTCATTTTTGCAACCCTATTGTTTATCCAGGTCGAAACAACGCTCTCTCCACAAGCAAATACGTCATACTCAATAGAGTTGTACGGATTGTGATCATAATTCGAAAAAGAAGAGACGGCGCCGTATGCATTACAACTCATGACCCCTACTACATATGTTAATGCTGCGGGGTAAACCACTTCGACAAAAGGTATGTGGTGTGGGCATCCAGGTTGGTTGCAATAACCATTATTCCCTGCAGCGGCTACAAGTACGCATTGAACATATGCATTTTCAAGTGCATCTTCAACTGCCATTGAAATAGATGTTCCGCCAAAAGACATATTAATTACCGATGCTCCATTCATGTATGCATACTGAACAGCCGCAGCAATACTAGAATTGGTAAAGTATCCAGATGAATTGCCCGCCTTCAAAACCATCACTTTACAATTCCAAGCAACTCCAACTGTTCCGACCGTATTATTCTCAGCAGCCACTATACCGGCGACATGAGTGCCGTGTCCGTTATCGTCCATCGGATCGTTCGTGTTAGCGACGAAGTTCCATCCACGGTAATCATCAACATACCCGTTACCATCATCATCGATTCCGTTATCAGGAATCTCCGCGGTATTCACCCAAATATTATTCCTGAGATCGATATGGTTGTAGTCAACACCCGTATCGATGACCGCGACCACGACACTAGGATTCCCTCCGGGACTGACGGAGTTGTTAGCGAGATATCCCCATCCGTCCCTGATGCACATAGTGTCCAAATAGGTCTGTTCGGAAGCATTCGGATTCGAAGACACATCTATCGACTCGATCTCCCCGTCCGCACCCATGACATAATCATAATCCACCTTCTGGAACAGTCCCGAATCGTTCAGGGCCTTCACGGTTTCCTTCGTATCCACACCATCTGAAAGCTCGATGCGATACCATACGCTGTTAGGGAAAAGGGGAGAACAGTTGTCATACTCTATACCGTTCAACTTGGATTCATCAAAGGAATCGTCCTTGATCAATACTGCCCCTTCGACGAACTCGCCCTGGGGTTCGTCCGACAGTACGCCGAAGCTCTGCGTACTTACCGGCTGGTTCACAGTCGTTTTGACAACATTCTCATTACCGTTGTCCGTGACATCCGTCATTCCGATACTGGTCGAATCATCGCCATCGAATGCACGATATGCCACGGAAGCACTCGGTACACACATAACAATGACCAACAAGACCGCTAACAATTTCTTGCTCATCATGTGTATTTCACCTTGTCTAAGGTATTAATAATAAAGATATCCGAGCGTGCGTATTTGTATTTGATTGAGAAAGACGGGATCTTCTATGCGGATTATCGCATCTTATCGTTTAATTTCAAAAACATTAGCCAGTAGGAAATGAATGAAATAAAACACCCCCTTCCGCGCGGTGTATATATGTATCTTGTTTCCCGGAATTCGGGGGGCCTAACGGTCCCCCTGTTCGTTTCAGGTTTTAGCGTTCGGAGTAACCTCAGCGGGCGGTGTCTTCTTCTTCCTCGAGGTGTCGATCCCCGCCCATGCGTCCAGGGTCACTGGGGCATGACCGAAGATATCCTTGAGAAGTTTCTTCTCCACCCCCGCCTCCACCAGACGTTTGTAGTAGACCGCGACGATCTCCTTCTCGGTCATCCTCCCGTCCGGCGTGGCGGGCTTGGATTCCTCGCTTAGAGTGGAATAGAACTCCCTCACAGCCTTTACCATCCCGAAGCTGCTCTTACCGGAGATGTACCTGACGAACTCGTGGAACGGGAAATCCCCCACCGTGAAATCGGCGCTGGACAGATGGTCGTATGCGTACCCCCCGACGGGAAGCTTCTCGGGATCCGTCGTCCATGATGAGGTAGGCACGGACATGATCTCCGTCCTTGCGTGGAATCCCTGTTTGGCGAACACGAACGCACGGGGATCCCTCTCCAGCTTCTTCACGTTCATGTACCGCTTCGCTTCCTTGGTGTCCTTCCCTTCGAGGTACAGTTTCTCCGTGATGATCATTTTCAAAACTGTGTCACCCAGAGTTGCCAGCGAACCGTTGGAGTACTCCTTGTTTGAGGTGTTTCCATTGTTCAACACATTCACACACATGGCATTCGCAAGATGGCTGATGTCTCCTGGCTCGTAATGTATCAAATCAGCCAATTGTTTCATCCTTTCTATGATTCTCTTCTTTTCCATCTCAATGCCTTTCTTTTGATTGATTATCATCATTTAAGAAATCTTCTGGAAAACCAAGATAGGTTTCAGAGTCTTCAGTAATGATGATCTCCACTTGTCTGGCTTCCTCGGAATAAAACTGTTCCAGAGATTCATCTTGGATTATTATCCTCTGGTTAGAGCTGCCCCTGTGCGTCAGGTATGTGTTTCTTTTGCTCTCGTCGTAACGTCCTGTAATTATTACCGAAGAAAGATTCACTATCGACTTCTGAAGTTCATTGAGTTCTTCCAGCTCGTACCCTGTAAAAAGAACGATATCCAAACCGAGTTCTCTGATGTGTTTGGAAAGAATCAGAAGATCTTCTCCTTGCTGCAACGGCTCCCCACCGATGTATGTGACCCCTTTTGTGTTCGAGTCAATTATCTGGCTTAAAAGATCTTTCACCGCGGTTTCTTTACCAGATGATCTATCCCACAATTCCTTATTCATACATCCTTTACAGCGGAGAGTACATCCGGAGAACCAAATGACAAAACGTTTCCCATGACCGTAGATTTCACTGGTTTCGGTGGCGTAAACTGTTAGCATCAGTAAACTCTCTTCACGAGCATCAGCTTTACTTTGCCGTTCTCGACTGTTTCTTTGACCGAATAGCCCATCGCTTTGGCTTTAGCTTCGATGGCCATCTTTTGGCCATAACGAAATCCTGTTTTTCTAATTCGAGTTTTCTGCGATCGTATTCCAATTGGTCCTGTTCTTTCTTAATCTGCCTGACCTTGAACATTTCCATGTTGATACGGGCCTGTTCAGCAAGGGCCTTCTGCTCTTCGATCTTGAGTTCGCGTAACTTCGATTCAACATCAGCAACGGTAGAATTGATCTGTTTGAATTTCTGTATCACGGATGTCCGATAATCCTCGGTCCTGATGAAGTATGACGTGCCCAGTTTCTCTATGACACAATCAGTTAAACGGATACGATCGCCTACAATTTCATAGCTTTCTCCGCATTTCTCGAGGGCATAGGTGAGATTCTTGAGTTCGCATGTACAAAACTTCAGGGTCAAAATACGGACGTGGCTACTCATGACTGCCGCCTCTGTACCGTTTCTTTCTTGTTCACAACTTCTTCCTCAGACTGAAAGTATTCATCCTTGTGATCCATTTCTTCGATAACGAATTCGGAAGAAAGCAGTTCTTTGATTTCGGACTCACAGACTTTTCCCTTGAAACCAAAAGTTTCAGCCTCAAGAAGACCGTCCTCATCAATTGTTATTTCGATTGCGTATTCCTTCATATTATCACTCGAGATGGTAAGATATGGTCTTCCATCCGCGTACCTCAGCTTCCTTTTCAGCCTCGGACACTTTGTTTTCGTCGATCAAGACATATTCGTAAGCTCCGCCGTTTCTGTATAGGGTCCCATAACGCGGCAGAGGTTTGGCCTCAGATTCTTTCAATTTAACGATTGTCTTCACTTTAGCTGTTTTTTTGGATGAGGATACTTCGGCCAGAGACTCATCTATCTCTCCACCTCTGCTGTTGAATTCATCGATGTATTTGTTCAGTTCAGTGACGAATCTGTTATACTCAGCAACATCGGCAATAGTGCCCGGAATCTGTATCTGGTTCACCTTTGAACTCAGTTTTTCCATTTTCTCTTCATTAGCCAGCTTTACAATTTCGCTCTTCTTCTGAGAAAGGTTTCTGGGCATGTTGTCGTATTCCTGATAAATCGAATCTTTGACGGCTTTCGGACTGTGTTTCTGAATTTCAACGTTGATCTGGAATTCAAGACTACACGCGCGTTTGTTTGTCACAAGAAGATTTGGATTCTTGGAACGGATTCTATCCTCCAACATCTCGGGGTTTTTCGATTCGAGTTCCTTAAAGAACAGATAATCCTTAAGAGGCATGGTCATCGAAACGTTCTCCGTAACCGAGGGCAAAACGGTTATGTCCTTCCCATTCGAATCTTTAAGTGCCTTTTCAATAAGCTTGGAGTAGGCCTCCTTCTGGCAGTACTTGTACTTCGTGCCGTATTCCAGCTTATCGACATGTATGCCTATCAATTTGCTACTTCCCTTTTCCGGCATGGTAGGGTAGGATGCAGGGTTGTAATTGAGAACGTAGCTGTCACCGTCCACTTCACAGAACGAAATCCATAAATCCGGAACGTAGAAAGAATCCTTTCCACGCACTTTCAGTATAGATACATCCGGAATCTTGCGGAAGTATAGCACCTTGTCATCGAGAATCTGGTGATATTTTCCCTCGAATGATGATGCGTCGCATCTCTGTGTAAGAACCGAGACGCTTCCATCGCAATCTGTGACTACCTTTCCATCAGATTCAACTTGGGGCACATCGAAAACACCATTATCGACACCCGACACTTCATTAATAAGCTCAAAATCGGCTTCATTCCAGAACCATCTGCGGAAATGTGCCATCAGATTCGCAACGGATCCTCTATCTTTGATGATGGAACCGTTTTTCCCAGATACGACAACTGCACAATCATCATCAATGATGAAAATGTCGAATCCAGACCATTTCATTTCACGTACGATTGCCTTACCTTTCAACGGAGCGAGTGCTTTATTGTTTACATCAGGCACCAGAATGTATCTGCTGTACTTCATTCCAGCCAACATATTCACGTAAGTTGCGGATATATCCGATAAAACGGCACAGACAGAATTCTTCGCCTTACTGAGTATTGAGCTCAAATTAGATGCAATTTCGGGAACGGATCCTGATGACACCAACTCGAAGAAATCCCTTTCTTCAACGGCGGAATTGTCGATTTTGAGAGTGAGTGAGTGATTCATTTACGAACCTCCATGGATTTCTTCACGAATTCAGGAATGTTCTTTTCATCGATTCTAATCAGAGTGAGTTCTTTTACCCTACAAACAGTGGAAGCGGTCGGATTGATAGTATCGTATTGAAGTGAATCCAACTCGTTGGTCATCTTTATCCAGACGGTTTCAGCATCCGTATCTATCCTATAATACCTGTCATGGACTGTACGCAGGTCTGCTTCAGGAACATACCTTAAATCTACACTGTCCAATTTTGAAAATTCCTCGAAAGCCTTACTCTTTTCATCTGTCGTTTTACGTGTAGACCATTTGCAAGTGACGACAGTGAGCGGGACATTGTAGTTTTTCTTGATAGCCTCTGCCAGGAGACCCGTATTGCGGGCGATTTTAATATTAAGTGGGATGAATTTTGAGATGCAGGATACGGATCTGACATTTTTCAGATTTCCAATGAGTTTATTGACAAGATCATTGATAGAAACGGATTCGCCGGACATTTCCACCGTTTTGCCCATGTTTCCTACTGATTCGGGATTGAGATCGATACATGCCTGGAGTCTCAGATGCGCTTTTCCTGTAGATTCTTTCAGAGCATCGCTGAATAATGTGCTGAAGTCCGTTCCTCTTTCACAAACATTGTTGAAAATCGACGAGAAGTCGGAGAACAGCGATGGCAGATAGTGTTTGGGACAATACTCATTTTCGGAACTGATGCAGATGTACTGTGTGAATAACTTGTCAACAACTTCAGCGGATGATAATTCGAAGGTCATGTCCTCAAGTCTGGCGGATTCGTTTTCAACCGGTTCAAGATGGCAATCTTTCTTGATTAGAATGTTCTTGAGGATCGATTCATTCACAGGTCCAGTTACCTTATAGCATCTAAGGACACCGTCTTCGGCAGTAAGGAAATCATAACGTCCTGCCAGGGATTCCAAGAGAGTATCCGCATTGTCATCCGAAAGTAGTTCGAAATTGCCTGAATTTGTGAATTTTCTGTTATCGCATTCGTAACTAACAGAGCGATCTGGATAATTGTAAACTATCCGTATCTTCGTGTTTTTAGTTTCAACGAGCTTGCGAACACGACCGAAATCGAAATTCTTGTATTGTCTCCCGTCAATGGTGTAAATGTCTGGGAGATTGATTGAGTCGGTAGTGTCGGTTAAGACCCTGTCGCGGTAGTCATCGGTGAGGACGTTGCACGACCAGAGATACTGCTTGTCATCACATGATAAAATGGAAATCTCAAAGCGCCCCAGGAGAGTTTTCCATAGATTTCCAGTCTCAGCTATCTTCTGTCCTTCCAGTGTCAGTTTGTCATTATACAGGTATCCGGAGTTCTCCAGATAGAATTTCAATCCCTGCCTAAATGCATCGGGGACATCCAACTTTGCAAAACCTGTTTTTCCGATGTTGTTCAACACATTGGATAAGGCCTTGTCCTGCTGGTATGTGTCGAGCTCCCCCTGAACCAGGAATTTCTTGATGATTGCTGATTTGTTTACTATTATCCTCATTGGGATTCCTCCGCTAGTTTTCTCAAAAGCGGGCTATTCGATTGATTAAGGAAATAATCCCTGTTTCCGACAATTACCCTCTGGAACCTTGCCCTAGTCAAAGCAACATTAAGTCTGTTGGGGCTATCCATAAACCCGAGGCTTACGCCCTTTCCGTTCGAAGATTTGACCATGGATATGAAGACGAGATCCGCTTCCTTTCCCTGGTATTTATCGACTGTGAATATTTCGACGTGGAGGTTGTAATCCGGCAGCCTGAATGATCTTCCATAGGCCACATTAGCCGATTCTGTCAGTATCCTCTTCAACGTCTCTTCCTGACGTTTATAGTACGTCAGCACCGCGATTGTCCAAATTCCTTCTGGATCGTTTTTATTAGGGTTCTCACGGGCAAATTCGGCGAATTTACTGATAAGGTTGGCAATCCGCCCGGCCTCGTATGGATTGTCGTTATTGCAGCTTTTTGGAGTCTCCACATTCTCCCACACTGCATGATTTTTGAACATTTTGCAACCCCATTCACGATTTAGTTTCTCATTGTCTTTCAGGGCTTCTCCACCATAAATGTGCTCTCTGGAGAATTTGGATATGTCCCTATGCATACGATTCTGATAATCCAAACACGTGCATCTACAATCGTAATCGTCTCCGAATCCTCTGTTGAGAGTCGTGTTTTTGCGTTCATGTTTGCTCTTAATCGCGTTCTCTGCCACACCTTGTTTCAAAAGTTGAAGAATAGAGGGCATCGATAGTTCACGGAGAAGGTTAAGATACGAATCGATCTCTTCCCGATATGCATCCGGTATCCTTCTGTCTATATCTTCCTGGTAATGCCTGACAGTTGTATTACCAGAACTGATGTCCTTCAGCATGAATAGCTCCTTCTGTCTTGAAATGCGCCAAGCTATCTGTCCGGCCCAATCTGCTTTGCGAATGAGTGCGTTGATACCGTCACGAACTTGTTCGGCACCTTCATGACGATCCCTGTCGAAGAAGAGAACCTTTGATCTGCCCCTTTTTTGAGGTCGGAATAGTAGTGGTTGCTGTAGTAGATGTAGCGATTGTTTTCCCCAGAGTAATCGTTGATTAAAATGTTAGATGCGGGCAAGTAATCGGACAATTGTTTCAATAATTCCCTGTCGATGAAAATCAGATCTACACCGTAGATTAACATCGATTCCTTGGTCCCATTGATGATATCTAAAGGCGTTATGCAATCATCGGATGAAGATTCTGCGATACATAGATAGTTGATATCTGAGGGGATCATCGAACTCAAATCGGCAATAACGGCCTGCCCCACAGGGATGGTGAAGCGATATCCCTTCAAATCACGGATATCTGAAACCAAATTCTGGATAAGACCGTATATCTCCTGGTGCTGGAGATCGAATTTCTTCATGCTCCTTATGGAAGTAGCAACATCTGACGATTCCACATAAGGAGTCAATTGCTTAATGTCCCCGGAGAGAATCCATTTCCGTGCGAAAACCGCTGGAACAAGGAAATCTTGGAAAGTGGTTTTACTTGCCTCATCGATGATAAGACAGTCATATAGTGGCGACAGATACTTCGATCTGGCCTTATCTCTCAGATTGAAATCCGGATGTTTTAGAATGCCAAATGTTGTTCCGCAGACTAGATTGGCATTCCGATATACTAATTCTTGAATGTCAGCATCGTAAATATTCGTCGGCAGGTATTGCAATACATTGTCTCCGACAGAACCCTCGTTACCAATTCTCGCAACGAGCAAACGATTTCTTACCTGTTCTGGCAGTTTGTCCAGACGTTCGAGAATGTTATCTATTGCAGCATGGGTTGATGCAGCGAGTAGTACTTTTTTGTCCCTCATCACCATCTGAGCTATGATTTCAAGAATCGTGGTCGTTTTTCCACTTCCGGGAGGACCCTCCAGGAACGCAAAATCTGTCGTACACAAAGAGCGACGAACCATCTCTCTCTGAGCGTCGACACCATCGTAAGAATCATTAGTCAGAACATACCATTGGTCAATTGGCACCCGGCTCGTATCTATATCCTGCCATCTGAAACCCGATCTCATTAGGCGCAGAAGGTTCAAATGATGCAAAGAAGGAGAATTGAGCAGGGAATTCACGGCATTGTTTTGCATTATGGTTTGGAACGGATTTGAAACCAGATACAACTGATCAGGGAGATCCGTTACTTTTTTCAGTTTACCATTGTCGTATTCTTCTACAATCTCGATGATGTTGAGATTTTCGTAGCGGCTCCCTATTCTGAAGATTCTGTTCTTCTTCACATCTGCATTGGCAACATCGGAAAGTCTTTCAATCTCTTCACGGAAGAAGAAAGAAGAGCTACCGAATACGTCACTCTGGTAACTATCGTTATCTGTTAACTGAATGAATGTTCCGACACGGAATCTGTATCTCAGCCCTTCCATCTGGCTGACTCCGAATTCTGCCCCATAATTCGAATTATATTGATTATTGGATATGGTCGCTCCACTCCTGGCAACAAGATTGTGACCAAGTGCGACAATATTCGGATCACCCAGAATAGAAGGGTATTCGGAGATTTCCACCTTCTCATAACCTATTGGATCACCGTTCGCCTTCACTGATTTGACATCCCTGTCGAATACGATGGCTAAATCCGGTTTTATTAGGGTATAATTAGCACCATTGTTGAATTTGTACGCAGATTCGACCATTCCCGAACCGATTTTATTTGATTCGATTTTGCCGAAAAACCGGATGGAAGAATCTGAAACCGAAGTTCTGATTACATTGTCGTTATAATCAACATCTTCGATGCCGCTATCACTTTCGATACGAATGCGTCCAGCTTTGAAATCATGCGCATAGTCAACAAGTCTTGGCTCAACAATATCCATATCGTCTCCAAAATAGAGTGTTAGTTTCTTATCAGATATCGGTGCATCCAGACGGAATACCGCATACGAATTGTAGTAGTCTATGAGATCATCAGAGGTCAGATGTACCGAACCATTGCGATTGGTAATCTCAAAATCTCCATCGGGATCCGTGTTCAAACGAATGATGTAAAAGAATCCTTCCGGAACACGATATTCAGAGTTCATACCGACTTTTATTCTGATAAGGGAGAATTTCCTAAGAAGAACCAAATTCGATTCTACTTTGCTGATATCGGCTGAAATCTGGGAGATGTAATTGCTGTTGTCCAGAAGACTTCTAAGCAATTCCCTGAACGGTTCAAGACTGTTCAGTGTGTCGTAATAAAGATTTGCAGCTTTCTTATCGTCATTGAGGATGTTCCCGTAATAGAACGACCAGGGGATGCCGCCACCCTGAACGCGCTGTGGACCATCGCGATTATTCCCACCTGGTTCGCGGAACCTCACTCCAGATTGACGATTTGTTTCTTCAGCCATCCTATCAATCATCAAGGAACGGGTTGGAATTTTCAGATTTCAATCTGGGTATGGACTTGCTCTTTTCGGTGTCGATGTCTTCCACTTGGCCGTTACTTGCAAGTCTGGCTCTGAACTTAGCCCAATCCCTCAGTCTGCGAAGGCCTTCACCCATAGTGATGGACAGCGGAACTGTCGAACGAATGGCCTCAAGCAGATATTCGGTTGTCAGAGGTTTACTGCCCTCGCTAAATGCCGTCTGGAGAGCTTCTTTCACGCATTCTTCAATTTCAGAACCAGAGAATCCTTTGGTCTCCCTTGCGAGCTGTTCCATATCCAGATTATCGATGGAACGTTTTCTGTTCTCGATGTGGATCTGGAAGATTTTCTTACGCTCATCGTAACTCGGCAGATCTACGAAGAATACCTCATCAAACCTTCCTTTACGCATAAGTTCGGGAGGGAGCTGACTGATGTTGTTTGCGGTTGCGATGACAAATACCGGTTCCGTCTTTTCCTGCATCCAGGTAAGAAGTGTTCCGAAAACACGGGAAGTGGTTCCGCCGTCGGTTTGTCCGGAACTCTGGATTCCCGATAGACCCTTCTCAATCTCGTCTATCCACAGGACACAGGGTGCGATGGCCCTTGCTATCTCGAGAGCTTTCCTCACGTTGTTCTCGGACTCTCCGACGATTCCCGCGAACACCTTACCGATATCGAATCTTAAAAGAGGATAATTCCACGCTTTTGCTACGGCCTTGGCAGTTAATGACTTACCGCAACCGGGTACGCCGAGAAGCATAATACCTTTGGGAGTCTCAAGACCGAATTCTTTAGCTTCGGGAGTGAAGCTCTTCCCACGTTTATCGATCCAGTTTTTAAGATTCTCCAGACCTCCGACGTCACCAAGTTTCGTGGATGTATGGTAATATTCGAGAAGGCCTGTCTTCTTGATGATGCTCTCTTTCTCGCTGATGATGAACGGGATACAGGACTGATCGAGTTTATTGAACTCGATAATCGCTTTAGAGAATGCCAGTTGTGCTTCCATCGTGGTCAATCCGAGAGCGGCCTCCAATACAGGCACATCAATGGAGCTCTGATTCACTTCGTAATTATTGAGACAGGTGTTGGCTATTGTTCTCAACTGCTTCACATCTGGGAGACCGATCTCCACAACAGACAGTTCCTTCGAGAGATCATCCGGAACGCATTTGACAGGCATGGAGAGTATGATGACCTTGTTCGGCAGAGATTTATTCTGAAGGATCTCCCTGAATTTGCGTAAAATCTTCGGATCATCTCTACCGAGGACGTGGTGGAAGTCCTGAAGGATGAGAATTGCATTTTCCTCGAGGGTATCGGTGAAGAAGTTCAGAATATCGAGATAATCCTTGATGTCGTCCTCTTTGACGTACTCTTTGCTCGCATAATCGTATCTCTGGAGTCCATTTACTTCGTTCCAACAATACCAGGACATACCCAAGGACTTGGCAGCCGCATTGACGTATCCATGGATGCGCTTGTCCTCGTAAGAAACGACTTCGATCACATTAGCCTGAGCTTTGATAAGCAATTCAATCTCTTTATTCATCCGAGTCTCCCTTCCATGTATCTTTGTTGTGTCATATATTATTTAACACAGGGAAACCAGAATGGATCATCAGTAAAACTACGAATGTGTCATTGATTATTGGGATTGTGAAGTATCAATCATAACATGATGCATTTGGTACAGTACAATCGCCGATTGAATTCAGCTCAGAACCTCCTCCATCATCCTCAGCATCATGTCGTTGGGATCCGCCTTGCTGCTGTACGACTCGTACACCTGCATGAAGTACGCGCGGATGCACTCGTTCACGATCTCCTCCTTGGTGGGGAAGCGTCCGTTGAGTATCCCGAACGCGGTCAGCAGCTCGACGCGTCTCCTGTTGTCATCGGTAAGCGTGTACGATACCCGGCCCATCTTCCCTCCTTTCTGCGATTCCGAAATAGTAATCTTGACATAAAAAAGAGTAGGTGGGGATGCGCCGAATGGGAATATGGGATGCACCGGCGCACCCTCTTGGTTGGGACAGAGACAGGAACAGGCTGCTTGCCTCTGATAAGATAACCGATCTCGGGCATTTAAAGGTTTCATTTAATTTCTAATTACCAATTAAGAATTATAATCGAACCCGCTCCCCCCCGCCGCCAGTTTTCAAATACGCACGATCCATTCGAGATACCATGGCAGACAGTCTCGTGATCTACTACTCCAGGAAGGGACAGAACTATTTCTCCGGGAGCATACGCTCCGTATCCAAAGGCAACACCGAATATGCTGCGGAATACATCGCCTCCGCGGTCGGTGCGGACATATTCGAGGTCGATACCGTCAGACCGTACTCCGAGGACTACACCGAATGCACCGAGGAGGCCAAGAGGGAGAAGAAGGACAGCGCGCGTCCGGAACTGAAGGAGTACATCCCCGACGTATCCCAATACAGGGACGTCTTCGTCTGCGGACCCTGCTGGTGGGGAACGTTCCCGATGGCGGTGTTCTCGCAGCTGGACAGGCTGGACCTGGATGGCAAGAAGTTGATTCCTGTGATGACCCACGAAGGGAGCGGACTTGGTTCGTGCGAATCCGATCTGAAGAGGCTCTATCCCGGTGCTATCGTAGGGGAAGGGCTCGCAATACGCGGCGGCGAGGCGCAGTCGTCCGAACGGATGATAACGCAATGGGCGAAGAGGGCGGTCGGGAAGGATTGATCATTCGTTCCAGAACAGGTCGATAACAGCTTCCCCTTCCTCGGTCAATTTAGGGCATTCCCTCAGGTCTTTATCTTCGATCCACCCGAGTATCTTCCACACGTCCGAGTAGTTGCGGTAGAAGTTGTTCCTGTCCAGCGTACCGTCCCCGTACTTCCCGCCGTTGGTCCTGTGCCTGACCACCCACAATCCTTTCTCTTCAAGGATCCTCTGCATCTCCGGGACCAGCGGCCTCTCCCCCCTCTGCAGGAAATCGTTGTAGATGCGCAACGATTTGACCAAGATCTCGTCGGGCTTGTCCAGCTTCACCGACGGCACAGGCCTGGGAGGATAGACCTCCCTGGAGAGTCCGACGGGTTTGCCGTTGTCGTCGTAATAGAGGAGACGGTACTCCGGGGTGTCCAGGGTGTAGGACTTGGTGGATACCTTGAATAACTTGACTTCGGGGTTGAGGAAGGAGAACACGCCGAGGGAGGCGATGAACTCGCTGGGGCCGGAGGAGAAGTTGGCGTAGACGACGGAGTCGGGGTGTTCCTGCATCAGTCTGGAATATAATTTCCCGAGACTGCGGGTCATGCTGGAGAAATCGTAGATGACCGCGTCGGAGTGCTCCACTATGAGGCATTGCGGCAGGGATTCGGAGATCTGGCGGCACGTTTCTTTGAAATGATCATCGTACAGTTGGGCTTTGGGGGTCCCGGGATCGCGGATGTAGCGGAACAGATGAACTTCATCGGCCTGGTAATGGATGACCGGAGAGGAGACCATGACCGTCTCGGTGGTGACGCAGGAGATGACGATGGTGTATTTGTCTGGCATGTACGTCGCCGTTCAGTCGTATTGCAATAGGATATCCAATCTGTCCTGGATGTCCTTCTCCGTGTACGGCAGTCCTTTCTTCAGTTCCTCTTGGATGATGCTCCTGTACCTGAGGGCCTTGGCCTGGGAGGTGAAGGATCCGACGACGATGTGGTCGCAGTGTTCAGTCTCTTTCGCTATGTCCTTGGCCTCGGTGAGGGTGCGGGCGACGATGAGATCGGGATTCTCGGAGAACAGGAGGTAGAATTTGCTCCCGGTGTTCTCGATGAGCATGTCCATCTGCAGCTCGTCCTCGGGGCGTAGAATGTAGACGATGACATCGTCGCCGCCATCAAGACCGAGCTTCTTAACTTCCGTGCCGACCGCCAGGATCCTCTTCCTGCCGGTAACGGTGACGGTTTTCGGGGTCTTGATATAAAACATCAAGCAATGTAAATAGGCGTTGGAAATATAATAAAAGCGATATACAAGTGTATATCAGAATAACACCTGCGCGACACTCACTTGTCGTTTCAAAAAAAAAGATTATTGTTGAAACGTATTATCTCAAGACAATGAGAGAACTCATCTTTCTTTCACATACAGGTGCGGATAAACCAATTGTAGATACTTTTGCCTCAAGATTGTCCGATATTTTGGTACTGAACGCATATTCTACGATAGATGGTCGATTGCACCTGGGGAGTCCATAATTAGGAAGATGAGTGATGGTATCGGAGACAGTGGATTCTTTTTCTTATTCATCTCAAAAGCCAGTCTTAACAGTAAAATGGTGGAAAGAGAGTGGCAGAGCAGTTTATATCGTGCAATCAGAGGGGAGTTAAAATTCGTTCCCGTAATGCTTGAAAATGTACCAGTACCCCGCCATTTTTGGCGATATCAACCACCTATCTGTATATTCCAATGGTGTTGAAACCGTGCTTAATCAAATGGTGGATATAATAAGAGGACAATCGAAAACACCATTACAACCGTTAAAGAACAATCTAATTTGTCATGTGAAGGCCAATGGGGACTCATACGATCTTGCGATAGAAGCTACCATGTACACTGAGCCCAAGTCTAACTATTTGTTAGTAACCGATTGTCCAATCCAAAATATCATTGTGAAACCTCAGTGCTCGATGTACGAATCGACTATTATCACAGTGAAAAGAAACGGAGTGGATATCAAGGCTTTTTGGATTATGGTTGAATATGCCACGGTTCCCAATTTTCCATTTCGTATCAATGTCAGTCATAAAGAAAAGAAACAATTCGTGTTCTCTCTTTACCACCAAATAAGCGAAGAAGATTTTGAACCAATCACTCTTACGACATAATCCGGGGATATAATGGACAAGGTTACAGCAGCAGAGGCATATTTGGGAGCTTTAGAAAAACTGATGGAACATTATGAACGTGCATTCAATAATGCCCGTAGAAGGGATCTAGATAGACTCAGTGCCCAATTCAGTCTTGAGGTGCGGCCAATCTTTGAAGGGATTCAGAAACAATTCCCCGAAGATGGAATGATCCTGCATAGTTTGATAGGCACTGAGATTGGCAGATACATTACTATTTCCACTGTATATAGTTGTATCAGTTATCTAAGGGCGATAACAAATAATGCGAACCCGAGGTATCTGAATACTCTTCTAGAAAATGCTGAGATTTTGAAGGAAGAAAAACTGTATTCATGTTCCATGCTCTGTGTCAGGCTATACTGCGAAGATATTCTAAAGAGATACATTCCGGAAGCCGATGCTAAAGGAAAACCTCTCGGAAAACTATACAACATGGTCATGAATAGATATCCAGAATCACTTCGTGAATCAAATTGGAAACACATAGACACTTTGAATAGTGTCGTCCACAACGATGGTAATGTAGAACCTAGTGCAACAATCATTGAACAAGAGATCCGCTGGGTTAAAGAATTCAAGAAGGATGCCGAATCATTATTATCCGATGAAAAGGGCAATTCTTGAAATAAGCACAAGACGTTAGGAAACACATGGCCCACAGGTACCGCTGTTCTTCACATGGCAGACTATCCCTCTTCCGTCGAGGGAGACCACGGTCATGAATCTGATAGGACGCCCGAGGAACGCGGCCTTTTCGGTCTTCTCGTAGCGCACTGCCGTTCATGGGCAAACCTCCTTTAAGGTTTTTCCGCACAGCAGAGAGCTTCAGGCATCTGGCACATCGATAGGCGAGCTCAGGAATACTGGCCTTGGCACATGGGTTCTAAGCCCTTCCCGAAAGAGCCCGCTATGGTAATATACGAAAAATGCATAACGAATCATGTAGCGAATGGGATGCTGCACGGACCCGCGAAGGGGCTCTCGGGATGGAGTCCGGGTCCAAAAGAGGTCAGGGGGGAATAGCATCAGCGTCATAGAGGCAAACGCGGATATCAACGCGAGCGTAGGTTACGCAATGTGCCGCAGCTCCGCAAGGATAGTCAATTCCATATCCGCAAGGAATCCGGGCAGCGCGGTAATAGAGGAGCTCAAGATAACGGTCAGATCGGAGCCGCCGTTCCTCCGGGATACCGAGTATATATTCACGAACGTCAGACCGGGGGAGGTCGTCGATGCCGACAATGATGCCGTTTCCCTGAACGAGGATCTTCTTGCCAATATCACAGAGGAATCAGAGGGCTTCGTAAGGGTGGAGACATATGCGGACGGCATCAAGGTCTCGACCCGGGACCATCCGGTCACCGTTCTCCCCTACAATATGTGGCCTGGCCACGATAATGCGGTGCTGATATCCGCATTCATCGACCCAGACAGCAGCACTGTGTGCGGGATCCTCTCCGAAGCTTCCGGCAGGCTCCGCGAAAATGGAGGAAAAGGCATTTCCTACGGATACGGGGAAGAGGAGCGCAACAGAGAGGTCATATCGGCGATCCACACGGCGATACGTGACCGGGAGATAAGGCCGACAGAGCCGGAAGGGGACCGGCAGAACGGAGGGCAGAGAATCAGGACCGCCGCCGAGATCGAAACCGAAGGAGAGGCCACACCGGCCGAGATGATGACGCTGTTCGCATCCGCACTGGAGTCCGCAGGTCTCAATCCCGTGCCCATCTTCACTGAAGGAGGGACACATTTGGGTGTCTGGGTCACAGAGGACAGATTCCCGGATGCGGTCGTATATGACGAACAGGTCATCACAGCTGCCGTAGAAAAGGGGGCGGTCATGCTTTTCGATCCATTCTCACTCTATGGCACCGAATGCTTGACGGGGTTGACCGCGGAGGTGCCAAAGGAGTTCCGTTATGCGGTGGACGTAATGAGGTCCAGAGAGACCGTGGGGCCAATGCCCCCTCGGGTCTTCATCGACGGAAGATGGGAGGCGGACGATCACGCATCCCTGCCTGAGGAGCAGAGTATCTGCAGAACGTACAGCAAAAGGGAGCAGTGGGAGAGGAAGCTGCTTGATATATCGGTAAAGAACAATCTCATCAGCCTGAGGAGGACCCAGAGGGTGCTGCCTCTGATGCTCGACGATACCGCGGCATTTTTGAGCAAGATCGGGAACGGGGAGATGACCTTCCGCGGGAAACCGGGGGGATGGAGCGGAGAGGACCTCTTCGAGAGGATGCCCTTCGAATCCTCCAGATACACGGAGAACGCCGCCGGTGCGGTCAGGGAGTCCCTGGGCAGAGGGGAGATCATCGCGCCAGTTACGGATAAGGAGCTGGAGAGGGCGATCACATTCCTTTACAGAACATCGAAGAAGGCCATGGAGGAGGACGGGGCCAACTCCCTGTTCCTTGCCGTGGGCGCTTTGAAATGGATCGACGGGGAAACTACACATTATGCGCCCCTGGTGCTGATCCCCGTTTCCATTGACAGGAAGGTATCGAAAGGATACTTCCTGAGCAGAAGGGACGAGGACGTCGTCTTCAACGTCACCATAGGGGAGAAGCTCAGAACGGAGCACGGCATGGACATCGACCGCGTTTACGATATGGTGTCCGACGAGGTGCCTGATATGAAGCGCATCATGCGCTCCGTCAGAGAATCCGTTAGGGGAAGGCAGGGATGGGACGTGGTGGACTCCGTCTCCATAGGGATATTCTCCTTTGACCAGTTCGTGATGTGGAATGACCTCAGGGCGATGGGCGATGCGATCTGCGATAATAAGATCGTCAACAGCCTCGTACGCTCCAGGCTGTCCTGGGATGCCAGGGAGATAGATGACAGCGCAGACCCGTCCGGTCTGTGCCTTACGGTCCCGGCGGACGCTTCTCAGGTAAGGGCCGTCAGGGCATCCGGGGACGGGCAGTCCTTCGTGCTCCACGGGCCGCCGGGGACGGGAAAGTCCCAGACGATCACCAACATAATATCCAACGCTTTGCACAACGGGAAAACAGTGCTGTTCGTCGCCGAGAAGATGGCAGCCCTGGAGGTGGTTCAAAGGCGCTTGCAAGAGATAGGAATAGACAACCACTGCCTGGAGATGCATTCCAACAAGACCGAGAAGAGAAAAGTTCTCGATCAGCTCAGCAGGGCCCTTGAGCGCAGAAGGACCGTGGACCCGGAGGAACAGGCGGCCAAGACGGCGCAGATAGAGAGCGCCCGGGAGGAGCTGGACCGCTATGTCGCAGCGCTGTACGCCAAGCAGCCCTCGGGCCTGAGCATAGCGGAAGCGATAGAGAGATACGAATCATACCGGGACGCCTCTCTGTACGATATAGAGCTGGACCCGAGCCTGCTGTTCGAGGCTGGGCCAGAGGATCTCAAGAAATGGATGGCGACCGTGGGGCGCATGGAACGCAGCAGGAGGAATCTGGCAGGATGCCCCGCATATCCTTTCTCTTTGATCGGGTGCACGGATACGTCCCTTTCCCTGACATCTGAGGCAGGGACGGTATTGAGAAGGCTTGCGAACAACAGCAGGAGCCTTATAGCCATGAACTCCGAGGCCGAATCCCTGGGGATACCCATAGATATACGGGATGCGGAAGGTCTGATCGCCCTGATGGAGGATATGAGCTCCGCGGACGCGGGGATGATAATGAACGGCCGCATCAGGGACATACCGTGGATAGCCTCGGAGCTGGCCGAGGCCGTCGAGAGGTCGGATTCCCTCATGAAGGAGATGACCCGCATGGCCGCCGAGAGCGCCTTCCGTTTCAGTGAGATGATCACTGAGTCCGTTATGCGCATCGATACGGCTAGGAACGCCATCGTCGCCTCAGGCTACTCCGGCGACCTGTCGGCCGTGGACCGCAGGATGGAGGACCTGCTCTTCATAAGGGACATATCGGACGAGGCCGCGGCAGGCTTCGCGGCATCCAAGATCTACTGGAAGCCGTACATGATCGAATTCAACAAAGAGAACGATATAGGTTCCAGGTGGAATGCAGCGAAGAATGCGCCGCTACTACGGCGTTCCAGAGCCAAAAAGCAATTCATGGAATCGATACTGCCCATGCTCATCAACCCCCGGACAAGGTTCAGGAAGGTCCCCCGGGCCCTGAGGAGCGTGGATACGGCGATAGAGAAGACACGCCTCCTCAGACAGGTGGCCGAAGGCCGCATATCCGGGGACGGGGCGAAGATTCTCAAGGAGCAGACGAAGCGCATCAGGGAGTACGGCAGATTCGCCGACAGGCACATCCCCGTCATAGAGCGCTACGGCGGCGACCCGGGGAAGGTGGCGGAGCTCTTCGGCAAGCTGAAAGACGCGGAAGGCCTGTCCAGGGAACTTGCGGAGGTCGGCAGGGATTACAAGGAGAACAGGGCGAGGGCCAGGGAGCTCCTCTCCCTGGAATCGGAGCTCAGCGCACCGGAGGATTGCCTGAGGTTCTGCGATGCTATGCTCTCGTCCATAGGAAGGCTTCCCGATTGGACGCGGTGGAAGAGCTCGTGCGCGGAGGCGGGGAAGCAGGGACTGTTCTCGGTGATAGAGGCAGCGGAGAGGAACGGAGGCGTGAAGCTGGAGGATTCCTTCGCAAGATCCCTCTACAGGTCGATAGCGAGAAGGGGCATAGCCGATTCCGACGACCTCAGGACGTTCAACGGGGACAACTTCGAGCTGTTCGTATCCGATTTCAAAAGGATGGATTCGGAATGGGGCAGCATCAACCGGGAGGTCCTGAAGCTGCGCCTTCAGGAGAACGTGCCGTCCAAGCTCGATACGTCGGCGGAAGGGTCGGAGACGAACATACTCTATAGGGCGCTGACAGCTCAAAGGACAAGGAAGTCCCTGCGCACCCTGTTCGGGGAGATACCTAACCTGCTGCAGAGGATATGCCCGTGCATGCTCATGAGCCCCCTGTCTGTGGCCCAGTATCTGGAGCCGGGCAGGTTCGGATTCGACATGGTCATATTCGACGAGGCGTCCCAGATACCGACGCACAAGGCCATCAGCGCCCTCGCCAGAGGTGACAGCGCGGTGGTCGCTGGGGACCCGAAGCAGCTTCCCCCGACCACGTTCTTCGAAGCGCGCATAGAGGACGGGGACGAGAACGCCGAGGACATGGAGAGCTTCCTGGAGGACTGTCTAGCACTGCCGATGCCCAGCACACATCTGGAGTGGCACTACCGCAGCAGGCACGAGAGCCTGATCGCCTTCAGCAACAGGACGTACTACGGCAACAGGATGCTTACCTTCCCGTCCCCTGATGATATGGCGACCAAGGTATCCCTGAGGCAGGTGGACGGCGTCTACGGCAGAGGGGGCACCAGGACCAACGAGATCGAGCAAAGGCCGTAACGGAGGAGATCGTCCGCAGGCTCAGGGACCCGGAGCACAGAGGGCAGAGCATAGGCGTCGTCGCATTCAACAAGAGCCAGCAGGAGATGATCGACGATCTTCTTTGGTCGGCGATAAAGGATGACGACGTATTGTACAGGGCGGCGACGGAAGGGAACGAGCCTGTGTTCGTCAAGAACCTGGAGAATGTCCAGGGCGACGAGAGGGATGTCATCCTGTTCTCTGTGGGCTACGGCCCCGACTCAAGAGGAAAGGTGTCATCCAATTTCGGACCGATAAACAAACCGGGAGGGGGACGCAGGCTTAACGTTGCCGTTTCGAGAGCCAGACAAGAAATGGTCGTGTTCTCGTCAATGAGATCGGATATGATAAAAGTGGAGGCCACCACGCCGGACGGCGTGAGGCAGATGAAGGGCTTCCTGGAATATGCGGAGAACAGTGGCCGTTTCAGAGGCACAGAGCAAAATCCGGAGATGTCCGCCCTTGCAGGCAGTATCGCTAAAGCATTGAACGAGAACGGATACAAGACCCACTTCGGCATCGGGAACTCTAAGTTCAGGATAGACGTGGCGGTGATAGATCCGGTGAGACAGGACCGCTACATAATGGGGATAATGACCGACGGCGACAGCTATGTAGCTTCCAAGAACACCAGGGACAGGGAATTCGCCAGGGCCGACGTCCTGAGGAACTTGGGATGGAACATCGAGAGGGTATGGTCCGTCGAATGGTTCTACAACCCCGAGGGAACAGCGGACCGCCTTCTGCGCGCATTGGACGACATAAGGTGCGGCAGAATGCGGGAATCCGTTACCGTGACGGATTACGAGCCGCAGTATGTGGAGACGACGAGCACCGATACGGCGGAGCGCTTCTCCGCCGCGGAGATCACGCCCCGTATCATATCCTTTGAGGAAGCTCTCGGCAACGAGGTATCCATAGCGAACGCGGCCTACGGGATACTTGCAGAGGAGGCCCCGGTCACCGAAGGAAGACTGGTGAGGCGCATAGGTGAGGCGTTCGACATCAACCGTCTCACGCCGAAGAGCAGAGAATCCATATTGGAAGTGCTGGGAAGATCGTGCACCAACACGACGTTATTCGGGAGGGAGCGCACTTACTGGTCAAGGGTGCAGTCCCCTTCAGAATACAGGTCATACCGTACGCCCGGCTCCGTTTCGGAGCGCAGGGGCATCGACGAGATCCCTACAGAGGAAGTTGCGAACGCCGTCGTAGCGGTAGCAGAGAGCAGCATAGCAGCCGACGAGGGCAGCATTCTCAAAGCGGCCGCGAAGGAGCTCGGGTTCCCCAGAACGGGTGCAAGGATAAGCTCCGTTATGGCCGAGGGCCTGGAGCTCGCCGTCAGACAGGGTCGCGTCATAAAGGGGAACGGAGTGGTCCGTTTTAAGAAGAGATGATCATCCGCCCATGAATGTGGCCATCACCGTGACGGCCCATCCGATGGTCATGAACATCACGGCCATGCCCCATCTGTTGGCGCCTATGTGCCTGCTCATGCCGTACCCGACGAAGAAAAGCGCCGTAGCACCTAAAGCAGATGCAATGAAGAGCGCTGTGCGCAGGTCGGGTATGAGAAGTATCGGAATCAGCACCGGAACGGCGGCGAGCACCGTTATAACGAAGCTTGACACGCCTGCCATGTACAGGTCCTTACGGTCCTTGGCAAGCTCTTCGTCAGATTCCACTTCCGATGCGAGGATCTGCTGTATTATCCTGCATTCGTCCTCTTCCCTGACCGCATCGACAATCGTTCCGGACAGATCGTCCTTGACCATTATCCTGTACTTGGAATCGTTGTTATCCCTGCTGCGTTCGAGTATCAGCAGATCCCTCTTCCTTTCTAGGCTCCCGACCAGTATGATCACGAGGGCGTCGATCACGCCCCATGTGAAATTCATCGAGAATATGACGATCGCCAGTTGGATATTCGAGGTGAATGTGAGAATGCCCGCCTGAGCGGCATTGACGAATATCATCGCCATTATGAAACCGTACAGGGACTCCTGTATCGCCAGTCCGGGCCCGGTGTGGGATACCAATTTTCCGGCTACCGGGAAGGGCATGACGCATCAATGCGCGTATCCGTAAAAATATTATCGTTGTTGATTCACAGCGCCGAGTATGTATTCCATGATCTCAGCATCTGCGTCAGTCCACTGAGGGGTGACTCCGTTAACGAGGTGCTCGTCGTACCATTCTGATGCGGCATCCATCCACGACGAGATCTCCGGCGGCTTGCTGACCGGAAGTATGAAGCAGTTGTCCTCTGACGGGATCCAGGAGGACGGTTCCTCGTAATCTTCCTCTTCGAGGAATCCGACGGCGAACACTATGGTGTCGATACCGCTGAGCTCCGCATAAAGGGAAGCCTGCATTACATAGGATCCCGGGACCTTCGAGATAACGCCGTTATCATCTGTCCATGATCGGCGATTGCCTGCGGTCTTCACTTCCAGCACCGCGTAGCGCTTCCTTTCGGCTATCACGTAACCGTCCACCATGCCGCCGAATCTGCCGCCCCGGGGGAAGTGCTCGAAATTGCACGAGAACTTGTCGACCGGTTCCTCGATACCTGCGACAGGGATCCCGCCGAGGGCCTCGGATAATCTGTTTTTCCCGTCGGTGCGCAGGTAGTTCCTGATCTTCGGCTCTATGATCGACCCGGCTTCGAGATACTTGTTCGTCTCGTATTTGCTGTATATCCCCGCCATGGCGAGGGCGGCGGAGAAGGGCGTATCGAAATCGTTGCATTGCAGTATGGTCCCCAGCCTGGAACCGGTGATGCGGCGCAGCCATCCCCCCTTCCTGAATCTTATGACCTTTGCCTCACAATCTATCTCCTCGATCAGGGAGGGATCGAACTTTATCTTCGCTGCTGCCATGGTGAAGGGATGGTTCAGCTTTTATTTAGAACACTCTGGGTAAAGATTAGATTAGACCTGACCTCGCTTTCAGATGTTTTTCGAGTTCCGGGTTGCGACAGAAGATGTAGCAGCCTTTAGTGCCGCGTGAAAGCAAGATGCGATAGATATTTTTGATATATCGAGTCAGAGTTTCCCCGTCTTTGACTCCCTTCTTCCCTTCTGCATCGTAATAATCTTCTTTGCTAGCATATATTTCGCTTGTTTCGGGATTGAATCTGAGATCATTGCCCAAGATAACGCCTACATAATCGAATTCCAGGCCCTGAACTGTATGTACGCATCCGATCTGATCTTCCATGGAATCGTCAATAGGCCACTCCTGGCTTCTGGAACGGCTGTTCCAGGGTCTGAAGAAATTGTGTTCCTCTATGACTATGTCATCTACGTTAGCATCCGGATTGCCCTTATTGGTCCACTTCCAGGCATATCCAGCAAGTACCCTGGCCTTGTAGCCTTCTAATCGCCTTTTCTCTATCATCTCGGACATTGCGTTCGGATCATTGAAAATACGGAAGTCGAAGTCCTCTTTATCCCAGCCTTCAAAGTTACCCGTATCCCTTATCTGAAGGGCACTTTCCATCCAGTTGATGAAACCTTCTGCCCCGCCGCATCTGAATTGAGCGTCAAGTCTTACATAGACGATCCTTGACCCGAGTTCCTTCGCAACAGAGATTATCTTTTCCACTGAACCCTCATCCGTCGAGCGGATCATCTGGTCATCATCGACAAAGAACACATTGGTACGGGAGGCTGCTATAACGTCCCTGACCTGGCTTTCTCCCCTGTACATATATGCCCCTTTTCTCTTCAGTCTGTGGGCTTCGTCCACTATTATCGAGTCAAAGGTCTCCGCCTCTGCGTCCCAGAATCCTCCGGATCCACTTATTACCGCTTTCAATCTGCCGCGGTCCGCACGTCTCTTACCCAAACCCCGCTCCACTGCACCCCTGAAAGCGGCATTCGGTGCAACGAATCTGACGTTCTTCCCATCTCTGAGAAGTGCAGACAGGGCATTGATGGCCACTACGGACTTACCGGTCCCGGGTCCGCCGTTGACTATCACAGTAGTCTTCTCCGATTGGCTTGCGGCATGGACTATCTTGGCATGAGCGACCTTCTGACCATCCAAGAGCTTGAATGCGTCATTTCCGTCCATTATCTCAGAAACGTAGTCTATTAACTTTCGGGTCGGTTTTATACGCCCTTTAGAAACTTCATAGAGGATGTCCATTCCGTTCCCTTGACCGACATACTTTCTAAGGAAATCCTGAAGCTTGGTCACGTCGTCACGCAGGAAGAGAGGAGTATCTTCTATCAATCTGCTAAATCTGTCTGATTTCAAAGGATCCGGGTCGATCTCTTTGTAGTTATGAAGGTAAGCGCATGAGTGCAATCGGATATTCTCTGATGTTGCGGCTTCATTCATGTCCAGAAGATACGATTTATAAGACCAGGCCTGGTAGCAGGGATGGACCACATCTCTCATACCGCCTCCGGTGTATGTTCTGACCTTGTCTTTGGGTCCAACGTGCCCAATGAAGATCTCTCCAACTTCAGTTCTCTCTACTTCGGACCATTGTTTTAATTCGATTATAAGGAAGTTCTTGTTGCCTGCGGCATCCTTGCCTGTGATGATGAAATCAATCCTTTTGGAAGTGGAGGGCAAATTATATTCTATGAGTATCCCGCAATCACCGGGAAGACCTGCGATTCTTATCGGGCTTTCCATCGCCCTTAGAGAATTATTCCAGGATGCAATCTCGCTGTTCGACGGCGATCTCCCCATAACTTCTTTTATTGACCCTTTCAGCTTATCGGTTATTTTGTTGTTGTCCACGTCGTCGCGGAAACCTGTCACATCGTTGGAATAGATTATCATGGGGACTTCGACCTTGCAGGATTGTCACATTGAATGGGCTCCGGCCATTTAACCTGCTCTCTTTGAACCGCGTCTTTTTCATTTGATACAACAAGGTACGCAATTTGTTTTTAGAATGCATTATAGTGCCGTTTCAATCTCTTTCACACCACTCGTTAAATATCCATTTTCAGATTGTGTTCCGATCTGACATGAACGGAGAACGTATCGCCAAACTGTCCAGCACACTCATTTCGTTTATTTGCCACGAATGTAAGATAATGTCTGGGGGGCGCGTATTGATGAGCGATGTCAGAGTGGCGCTGGTGGGTGCCTGCGGCAAGATGGGCAGTCTGATCATACGCCGTCTTCTGGCTACGGACGGCGTTGCGCTATCGGCGGCGTTCGATCTGGTGAACATAGGCAAGGACGTCGGTGAGGTCATCGGCGCAGGGAAGCTGAACGTTCTTGTATCAGATTCAAAGGACCTGTCATCTGTTCTGAAGGAAACGAGGACCGATGTCCTCATCGATTTCACCATCGCTCCGGCGACAGCCGTGAACGCGCCAGTCGCAGCAGCCGCAGGTGTCAACCTCATAATAGGCACTACTGGACTCACGGCAGAGCAGAGAACGAACATCACCGAGGCGGTCATAAAGAACAACGTTTCGGCGGTAATATCATCCAATTATTCCATAGGTGTAGGGGTCTTCTTCAAGCTCATCAGAGATGCCGCCCGGTATCTGGGTAATGATTACGATGTGGAGATAATCGAAGCGCATCATAACCAGAAGAAGGATGCGCCCAGCGGCACTGCGATGACCGCGGCCGAGATAATCAGCAAGGAGATGGGCGGGAAGGACTTCGTCTTCGGACGCGAAGGTCTCTGCCCGCGCGGTAAAGAAATAGGAATACACGCGGTCAGAGGCGGCGATATCGTCGGCGACCACACAGTGATGTTCATAGGCAACTCCGAGCGCATCGAGCTGCGTCATCAAGCCCATTCAAGAGAGATCTTCGTGGGTGGGGCGGTCATGGCCGCTAAATGGGTTGTCTCTCAGAAGAAGGGCGTCGTGTACGAGATGTCTGATGTATTGAACTGAGAGTGCGTAAAGCAATCATCTGTCCTTCAGTCCTCTCAGGAACCGATTGACGACAGCCCTGTATATCTCTGGCTGTTCGATGTGATGCATATGCGTTGCGTCAGGTATGACCGCCATGCATGCATTGCCGAAAGCTTCCTGAAAATCCTTCACTGTTTTAACATACGCTTCGTCCCTGTCACCGCACGTGAGGAGGACGGGAACATCTATCTCCCCAAGTCTCGGATACAGGTCGAAGTTCTTCAGGTTGCCGGTGACCGTGAACTCGCTGGGGCACATTCTTATGTAAACGCCCATATTCATCTTTTCCATGGAATCGACCAGATAATCGGGCCACGGATCCAGGTTGCAGACGAATCTCCTGTAGTATTCGGTCACTGCTTCGCCGTATTCATTGCCGTATTCTTGGTCTCTTTCCCCGTTCTCGATCGCGGCTATAGCAGAATCCGATAAGTCATTGATATTCATTCTTTGATCTCTTTCCCACATCGGAGAGCTGAGCAGAGGGCCGGACAGGATCAGTCCCCTGACCCCCTCCATACCTTTGTCCAGAAGGTAGGAGCATACCAGCCCGCATCCCCAGGAGAATCCGATCAATATCACATCGGATAGCCCCAGTTCATCCCTTACCACGGTCAGTTCCTCTGTGTATGTTTTCAAGGAATAGAGCTCGTCATTGGAAGCTCCGTCGGACCTTCCGCAGCCTAGTTGATCATAGAAGTACACAGGCCGTTCGTCAGAGAGGTCGCTGACAGTCTGAGGCATGCTTAGGAATCCGGGGCCTCCGTGCACTATGAGCAGAGGTGTCCCCCTTTTCTCCTCTCCGTACACGCAGCTCCAGATCTTCCCGTTATCCGTGGGGATGAATCTTTCTTTCAAGCAGACACCGTTCATAGACCATGTTTTTTCTATTTAGTTCAGAGCCCGACAGGTCCCGATGTTAACTGAGCTTGGCAATAGATTCTGAAGAAGATTAGAATTTGAGAGTATGAAATGTTAAAATTCGGATCTCGGTTCTTTCACTGTTTCTTTCCTTTGAGTTCAGATATCTCCAACAGCTGCTGATAAGATTCGATCCCGTCAACCTTCACTCGATTGGTGCAATACGTACTATAAAACAGCTTGGTGAAATTGATCTTCTCAAGATTCAAACAAAAAACCTTATTTGGTGCCATGACAGAGCCTCCGAGGCCTAACATGATGAAGATAGTGTCTCTTGTATCGTAGTATGTTCGTTTGTAGTTTTTCAGCTGTCTTTCCGTGCACCAGGTTATGTTACCCAAATCCTCCGTCCTGGCTCTGTATTTGCATTCCACCCAGAAGCTTATTCCCGAAGATCTTTCTCTGAATCTCAAATCGGGGAACTTCATCGATTTGACATATTTTCCATTTGTATCGTCATTTGTTGGGGTACGGTGTATAAGTTCGAATTTCTCCGGATCGAACATCGAGACCACATAGCTCTCGAAATCATTTCCGAGACGATAGAGGAAGCGCCTTTCCTTCTCCTCTTCTATTTTTTGTACGCGGAGACGTTCTTCTCTCTCACGCCGGAGTCGGCGCTCGGTTTCTCTTCTCTCGCGGCGGGATCTCCACCAGGAGAAGACCTTCTCGATGAATGACATTTGAATCTGCATGTGATCCGGAAGAAATAATGTTAGTGCCAGCCATATTTACGAAATCATTATTGATGAACATTAAAACTGCAGCATTTCATCTTACAAGCAAGAATGTGCTAAACAATTCAATGGGCTTTTGGGCAGAATACCCGATTATTTAATATTGCAAAACAATACGATTCTCAGAGTCTTTATGGTGAAAAGAGATTTCAAGAAAGAGCGCAAGGACCTGTACTCTCCGAGGCCGGCATCTTTGAAGTTTCCGTCCCTTCCATGAAGTTCATCGCCGTGGACGGCATCGGACCGCTGACCGGAGAGAATATTCAGAAGATGATGGGGGTCATTTTCAATCTGGCATACGGGATCAAGCTGTGCAGGATGCACGGAGTCCAGCCTGAAGGATACTACGAATACACCGTGATGCCGCCTGAGGGTCTGTACGGGACTCTTGATACTCCTTTCTGCATCGAGGACGAGAGTACTTGGGTCTGGAAGATGGCGATCCGCCAGCCCGAATTCGTGGATGAGGAGCTCTTCGAAGCCATCAAAGAGTCTGTGAAGAAAAAGAAGCCCGGAATGGACCTGGATAAGGCGTATCTTCTCGAAACCGAAGAAGGACCCTCGGTACAGATGCTGCACATGGGAAGCTACAGCTCCGTCGGCGAATCTATCAGCAAGATGATGGATTACATCGAAGAGAAAGAGTACGCCGTGAACGGCCCATATCATGAGATATACCTCTCCGATCCAAACCGAGTGGAAGAGAGCAAGCTGAAGACGATCATCAGATTCCCGGTCGTTCCGAGATTCCTGTAACCCTGTCCAATTTTTTGATAGAACCTATCAATTATTCAAATAGACGTTCCCTGGGCAAGGGACAATGCGGGGTCGGTGCAATATCAAAATGAAAGGGGACTGCGACTGCATGCCCAACCTTTACGTTTCGATCGCTCTCCCGGAGGGGTTAAATTGTTTGAAAAAAGGATATTTGGGATTGATTAACCGATGCCATCAATTCTTTATTTCCGAAAGTAGCCTCCCTATGTTGTTCAAACGCACATCGTTTCGGCTCATAAGCAATGGAACAACTTCGGAAATCTTCATATTGTGATATTTGCCCCTGTTTTTTGATTTTCTTGATGTATCAATGCCCATCATATTGAGAACGCCTTTGGAAAAAATCCTAATAATTCGTTGGTATTGAGGTATTCTCTTTCAATTTCACGAAGATCAGATCCCAAGAATAAGTACCCATAAAGGGCGTTCGAAAGAAACGTTTTGTATTTGTCTGAATAAAAATCATTTTGATCTTTTTCGGATACCGAAGCCAACAGGGTGATTTCAGCCATATCCAAGAATCTTCGAAAACAGGTAAAAACCTGCCGCTGTGCGTGCTGCTCTTTAATTCACCCAAAAATGATATAATTGTATTCCGGCAAAAGAATATATTGCGAAGACCATCCCGGAATCGATGGAGAAAACTGAAGAACAAATCAGTTTCAACATGAGCCAGATAAAGTGTAAGAACACCCTGATTGAGCGCATGCTTTGTGAGGAGTTGAAGAAACGCAAGCTCCGTTTTAGAACCAACGATAAAACCGTTTTCGGGAAGCCTGACGTGGTTTTCAAGGGTAAGAGGGTTGCCGTGTTTTGTGACAGTGTTTTTGGCATGGTCTCAATTGGGAAAACGATAAAAAGAAATTGAAAAAGAACGATGATTTTGGACATCCAAAATAGAAAGAAACATTCAGCGTGACAAGATCGTCAACGCCACTTTGACCGAAACGGGCTGGAAAGTTATCCGATTCAATGAAAAAAGAATTAAAGAATCCGTTTCCGAGTGTGCAGACGAGATAATATCGGCTCTTTCAGACGTCGATCCGCGATATAAATCTGTGGATTTGTTTGCAGGGATCGGCGGAATAAGGCTGGGATTCCAGCATGCTTTCAAAGAAAAAGTCACCGTTGAAATGGTTTCAGAAACAGACAAAAACGCCCAAACGACTTACAAACAGAATTTCTCATATCCGGAAACGATAAAGGAAGATATAAGGGAAATCAAACTGAATTCCGTTCCCAAATTTGATATCTGCATGGCCGGTTTTCCATGCCAGGCATTCAGCAGCGCAGGTAAAAAAGAAGGATTCGAAGATAAAACCAGAGGTACTCTCTTCTACGAATTATTGCGTTTGTCCAAGTCAAAAAAACCGATGGTCATCTTCTGCGAAAACGTCAAGGGCCTGTTATCCATTGACAAAGGCAACACTTTCAAGACGATCTTGGATTCTCTGACAGAAATTGGTTACGATCCCAAATCAATGGTGCTTAACAGCAAGGATTTCAACATTCCTCAAAATCGAGAAAGAATCTACATCGTGGCCTTCAGAAAAGATGTGAGGTCTGATGATTTTGAATTTCCCAAACCGCAAAGACTTGAGGTTACATTGAAAAGCCTTTTGGAAGAAGATCCAGTCGATGCTTCGTATTATCTCAGTGAACAATATCTTTCCACGCTGAAAAAACACAAATTGAATCAAAAGGCGGCCGGAAACGGATTTGGATATGTGGTGAGGGATGAAACTTACGTTGATACCTTGGCGGGCGCATTGATGTGCGGCGGAATGGGGCGCGAAAGAAACCTGCTTTACGATCCCAGGACTAAACTGCCTGAAATCAACCCTCGTACCGGGAGAGAATTTAACAAAGAACACATCAGAATGATGACGCCGAAGGAATGGAAGAGATTACAGGGATTTCCGGATGATTTCGAGTTGCCGGTCGCCAAAACATATCAATATCATCAACTAGGTAACAGCGTTACTGTGCCAGTCATCCAGGCAATCGCTGAACAAATCAAATTCGTTTTGGACAGACATCTTGCCAATGGCGGTCAACGGTAATCAATCGCAACTGATTTCAAATTGATTAACGAAACAACATAGGTTATCGATTCGATTCCTTTGGGGAGCACACCACCTTTGAATGAGTTCGGCACGATTCTGGGAAAATCGTCATCGATGAGATAATCATCCATGCTCAACAAACGATACCTCAAAATTCTTCCGGAGGATCCTTTGGAATATCCGAGAGCGTCTAACCCATTCTCGATCAGATTCATGTCCGCCCCGTGGTTCTTTAACCTCTCCAGCATATCGTTGATGCACAATCCAGAGTTAGATTGCTCAAAACAACAATGATACAAATGCAGTTCTCTGTCCAAATTATTCAATTGGTGGGTACTGGAGACGGATATGCTTTTGCTCCCCCTTATCGTCGTGGATTTGACTTCACAATCGAAACGTTTTCCGCGGATATCCACCGTCCCGGATTCAGCCCCCTCCCATACGGGATTTTCTCCAAGGGACAGCAGGTGATCGTAGGATATTAGTTCGCCCAAGACCGCGTGCGGCTTCTTATCCCTGTCTACATTTCCAATGAGTTTTTTCCAATCCGCCCACCAAGAAAAGGGGTTATCCAATATGTCGATTCTTTTGCGACAGCCATCACCAGGATCAATGAAGTCATCACACATGGTGGCAAATTTTTCACTGAAGTTTTCACCGGTCAGTCTGCAAGAGAGAATCAGGTACCTTTCGTCTTCAGATTCACCGAAGGAAAGGTGCTTTGTGTATAATCTGACGTTGGAGAAATGCTCATCGATCTCCGTCTGCGGATCATCTAATGCCAGCATGACGCCGTAACTCTCGCTGTCCCGATAGAGTTGTGCTTCCGCCCCGACAGGTAGGCCGCCGATGAAACAGCAACCGCTCTTGTTGCTGTTTATGAACCATTTATAAATTTCGTCTTTGTGATTCACGCTCTATCCCTCAAAATATTCGAATAAATCGTTTACATAATCTTCTATGCCTGACGAGAACAGAAGGGGCTCCACCGTGGCACAACGCACAACGTTCAGCTTCAGTACTTTCCGTAATATCTGTTTATCTTTGCGACCCGATTCATGATACCTACGCATTATTTCCCTGTAGAGGTCGACCCTATATCCAGATCCGGAGCGTTCGACCAATTGTGAAATGTCATCCGAACCGTTGCCCATGAGGATACGTTTTGTTTCCACCAACGAATCGCCCTGCAGTGAAAGATGAATGTACCACCACATCGTCTTGAGCCACATGCGTCTCGAATCTTTCCAAAACCGATCGTCGTTTATTCTGTCTGAACCGTTGTCCTCGGACCACCTGTCGAAAAGAAGGTCTGGAACGACCTTCATCTGGATGAAACGCCAGATGTCGTCATCAGAAGCGGTGCTGGCGTTCATGTCAAAATCATCGTTAAGAAATGCATACATCTTCAGCCCGAGAAAAAGATCGGCCAAATACTTCTTGGAATTCCCCTCTTGCGCTTCTTCGGATGATGTGCGGTAAATTTTCCAAAGACCGTCCCTCATTTTTCTGTAATCGATCGTCAAAGTAGCGGGCAATTCATTATTCCATGATTCTAGAGTGTGCAGAAACTCGTCGCTGTTTATCGAATTCCACTCATTCGCAATCACAGATGAATCCGAGCGCGTCAGCGTTTTCCATTTCATTGCGGCACCACCCTGGAATAGACATAAGATCTAATGGACTTGGCCATGAGATTGGGGGAGGAGAAATCCCATTCCAATGTTGTGCGCATATATTGCACCATGTGTGCAATGGTACCGTTCGCAAACGTGACATCAGACATTATCCTATTCCATTGGGTCGTAGATTCCTTGATTTTTTCGATTATCGTCTGAATGGCAGAGGACATGATTTCGGCAAGATATCCTGGGTTGAAATCGGAACTGTTCTCTTTCAAAGATATCTGCGGATATATTTTGCTGGACTTATTGATGACAATGGCAACGAACTCCGATGTGAAGGGATCTTCTTCAATGTTGGTCCACTCACAGATTGCCCACCAAGGCGACGGTTCTTCAGATTGTACCTCATAAACCGGAAATAATGTATCATTATCGAACAGAATTATATTTACTCTGTCCAATTCCCCAAGGATGGTGCCGGATTGTTTTGGAAAACCAGAATTCTTACCCCGGTTTTCGACAAGATAAAGGACTGTTTTCAATATGGCATTTCCGCGATATTTCCCAGCAGACAGATTCACTTTGCCCACGTATTCAATCGAGGTTTCATCGGCACCGAATGAACAAATATTGAATGTTTCCAGACGGTCGGAAACCGAAGATGTGCAGATGACGGCAAGTCCCAGAATGGAATCGGCGTCCGCGATTCCGTCGTTTCCGAAGAGCATGGATGGGGATTCGATCTTTATCTTACGGGTAAGCATGAGTCCGTCGACAGAAATGTCCCACGAAAAATTCTTATCTTTGATTTTGACGGAAGCAGCATCATCTGGATCTTCATCCACATCCAGTTTGAATTCGGATTCTCCTTTGATATAAGAAGCGGCATATTGCCCCGCAGAATAGCGGATTTTATCCAAAAGATTCGTGTCTTCTAGCGTTTTGAAGAAGGAAATTTGTTTGGATGCCATTAATCAAACCTCATGGATTGATTTTTTACCTCGAATGAGATGGATTTTTGCGCACATTCTATGGAGATGGTTCCTTTCAACGAAAAACCAGCCCTTTTTCCGTCAACCTTTAACCCGTAAGTTACACCCTTTATGCTTTTTTTGGTAAATACTGTGTAATCTCCGATAATATTGATTGTGTTTGAAAGATTTACCTCATAGTTTTTTTCAATGGCTTTGCCAGACAGCCCTGTGATTTCTTTAACAGTGAATTTTTTGATAGATAATGGGAACTCTTTATCCAAATCCATCTCCCATTCGGCGCAATTTACCGAACTACGTTCACTGCAAACAACCAATTCGAAGTCTATTGCGTCTGATTCCGCTCCTGCCCCCAAGGTGAATTCGATTGTGCGTGTGTTTCCCTCCAATGAGGAAGACTCAATTTCGAATTTGGATTTGGAAGTCCGTGATTTTTTACGAGCTTTAACATCCCCGGTTTTCCTCTTTGGAGAATTCCGCATTGTGTCAGAATTGACATTTGAGGGGGGAAGGAATATATCTGCAAATAACTTTGAAAGCGTGGAGCGGGTCACAAGTTCGTTTTTTACCGTCGGATTGAATAAACTTTTGAGTGCTGAAGCAGTGTTTTCCGCAATTCTGTCGACAATTCCGAATTCCGTTTCGTTTTCCCAATTGTTATGATCCGCTCTTTCTCTGGCCCGAATGTATTCTTCAAGCGAGGTTTTGTTGTCCTTCAATATTCTGTCCGAAGCAAGCTTGAACACGCATATGAGAATCTTTCCGTCTTCCTGGTTCTGCATTCTCGGAATCCACGAACTGCTCTTTGTTACGTATCTGACCAACATTCCCGGTTTTCTGGTGTAAGTAACTATGGGGGAAGACAATGCGGCTTCGTATTCTCCGATCAAGGAGTATGCATTCCTGAAATATTCGTTGGTCAATTTTAGCGATTCGACTGTGGTGTAAACGGCACCTATGTTTCCTGCCACGAACCCCTTGACTGCGGCACAACGAATGGGTGCGGTTTTCACATCAAAGTTTTTGAGATAATCGGATGTGTAATTCGGGTTGGAAGATACATTATACAATTCCGAAATCAAACGGAACAACGGGATCATCCCGTCACGAGGTATCGGCTCGCCGTTTATCGATGCTTTCAACCAAGATCCCTCGTATTCCGGGTTCGATAATCTGGGAGAATACCATCTTTGAACGGCGATACGAATATAATCTTCCACGGATGAAACCCATACGGGGTCCCTCCCAGAGATGTTTTCGATACGGGAGGGTTTGGCGTCTTTCAGCAAAGTCCCGAAATTAACATAGGGCATTATTATGGTGGTGCCAGTCTCAGAATTAAGGTATGGTTTAATCTTAAAAATATCCAAAAATATTCTGATGTATCCTTCATCGGTGATGGGTATCGTGACGTCCCGTATGTTGTTTTCATCAGCGATCGCATATTGACCAAAAACGAAATCCCCCTCGAATTTTTTTCGTCTACGAGAGGGTTCGCAGACTCGTCCTCCACCAGAGCCGCAGCCAACTTCGATATGTATGCTCCGTTTTCTTTGGTCTTGCTATAGTATATCACGAGTCCGATTCCCATTTTAAAAAATGTTGTTTTCCCCAACCCCCAATATCCTCCGGAACCTTCCATGCTCTGCCTTTTGGAGATGTGATATACCAAGCCTTGCAATCTTGTTTTGTCATCCGAAATATCGTTTGTTCCGGTCAACCCGAAGGTACCGGAATCGCGTATCGCGATGAAGTGATAATCTTTTTCAGGATAACGGGCATTCAAGCGGGATTCGATGTGTTCGAATTCGGAGTTTAACTTGCGTCCTTCAAACCACCCCGTAATGAAATCAACGTCGACGCGAGTGTTTTTGCTCCGGTCCAGACTGGCATCTAAACTGTTCTGAACGGCCTCTCTGACAAGCAAATCCAATTTTCTTATCGATTGATCCTGCATCAGCGAAACCAAAGAGCTGCCTGTTTGAGACATTCTCTCTTGCTGGAGGATCTGAATATCCATTTACTCCTCTCCTCTCACGAATGACGGAGGAATCTGAAGATATTGGGCTTTGAGTTTGGTTTGCTTCACACCGGGCATTATAACGGTCAATCCGATAAGATCTTCTTCGACATCCAATTTGGATTTGTTAATCGAAGATGGTTCTGAATCTTTTGATATGCAATAGATGAGTAACGTAGGTACATCCCTCAGACCGCATTCCGCCCTCAACTCTCTCCACTTGGAGCGATCCTTCAAAACTGTATCGAAATCTTCCTTCGATTTGTAATTGGACTTGTAAATGTCCGCAACCCTGTCAATCGGAGACGCGAGCGTATTGCCGATGAACACCGCATCCCCATAGTCTTTTTCTATGCCTCGTTCTACTTTGTTTATGGAAACACCGTTTCCAATTTCCCATTGTCCGCGTTTGGAATCTCCGATACCTGCAAGAATGACGTTCCAATTGTAAAAATCAGATTTTGTGCTGATCCATTTTTTCATGGAATCTAGCATGATGAAATTCTTTGATCGTTCACTGAATTTAAAGGGGCTGAAGAAGTCTCCGAAAATATCTTCTCCCGATACGCCGCGCCAAACCCAAGCTTCGGCGACCTCTGATCTTTCCGGTTTGTTCAATGATTTGATGAAGTTCTCCGTACAAGCCTTGTTGGCCTTAATTATCTCGGGAGATTTATCAAAACTCGTAGTCTCGATGAGTGTTCCGTCGAAATCATAATCCGTTTCAACTGCCGCACGCATTTTGGATGGGGATGTGATTCTCTTCAAATAAGACGTGCCGGGGAATTTACGAACTTTGGGCGGGAAATCGGCAGGGGTCATCAGGTTGTAATTTTCTCGGATAAACTCTCTCAGTGAGTTGTCTATTTTGACCATTTCTCTGAAAGATTCACTTGAAGAATCGGACATCCAAAGTCTCGGAAGCAATTCATAGTTTTTACGGTATCCGAACCATCTCCCCATCTGCATCAGGGTGTCGCCCTGAGCCACAATCCTGGCAAAATATGTGCTGACCAATCCCTCTACCGTAAGACCTCTGGATAAGGTGTTTCCTCCAACAACGATGAATGCGGGTACACTTGGACAATTTTTACTGTTCTCGTCGGGGTAGAGTAATCTCGGAAGGCTGTTTTCCTCATCGTCGATTATCATCTTTTGCTGTTATCTATGCAAAGATGTATTCCGTTGTGATAGACCCTTTCCTCTTCTTCCATCCGGATGTGTCTGGGCTCTGCGGAAATTAATTCATCGATGCCTTTCGATATTTCCGAGAATGGCGGGTAATTGTGTATTTTGGACTTGGGTACGGCAAAGTTCGGATATTCTTCGAAAAATCTGTCGAGGGGTAGCATGGATGTCTGCTTCGGATAAACGGTTTCGCAACGTTTGTTGATTACGGAACGCTCCGTCGTGAGATATGAAAACACGGCGCGGGCAACATTATCATGGTGGTCAGTATACAAACTGGTATGAATCAACATACTGCACGGACCTGAATATTTTTGTTTTCTGAGAATGGCAACACAACAAAGGAACCAACATACCGCATCTTTCAAACTGTCTGGCAATTGATCGGACGTGCCGCCATGCAAAGACTCTATCGCTCTATCGACATTCTCATACGTGTTTATCACATTCATACCTGGCATATCATCAGAACCATAAATTTCGGACGGGCCAAAATACAAATTCGGAGGAGTCAATAGAGTGATGAAATCTTTTGGATAAAGCGATTCTGGTAAACCTTCACTTAGAAAATTGGCATATGGCGTCGCCGTGTATGCGATATAATTCATGGCGCCGTAACGCCCGGTGGCATTTCCTTTGGCATCTTTGCCTTCCACCAGATTCACTATCAATCTGTTGATTGTTCTGCGCTGTTCGTCGGGTTGCGCTGTGTTTATACTTGCCTGATCTGCCTCGTCATCTATCAAAAGAATTTTCATCTGGCTCTTTTTGGGATCATAGTTTATCCAACGCAACATATCCCTCAATCTCTTTGGATTCTTCAAACAAACAGTGAGGTATCGTGTCACATTATCATTTTTTAAATTGATTTTCGTGGGATGATGATCGGGATTTTTCAAATTTAAATGGTCAATCGTCTGCCAGGCGAATTTGCCCAATTCATCATTCTTCAAATCTCCATACAATCGATTGCGGGTCTGTATTCTCAGACTATCTATTGTACCCGAAAGGATGATGAAAAAATTCCATCCGTGATCTGCAGCCATGGCAATCAGTCCAGCCATGTTTGCCGTTTTGCCTGACTGCACATTTCCAACTACCAGCCCCTTGACGGGGGAATCTTCTCTGGTGTCTGAACTTATGCTTTGAAGAATATTGAGACACTCCGATTGAATCGTTTCAATATTGGTAAATCCTTTTTCCCTGAGCTTCAAACTGTATAATGCCCAACACGAATCCTCTTCTTCTGGCACTTCCAACATGTTTTTCTGATTCGGACCCAGAAGAGTCGATCTGTTCGTACGCTCAATGGCTCTTTTCAAAGTATCTTCAACATGACGAACTTCACCAACTACTTTCGACCACACCGACATGGAATTATCCGGCCAGAAATTAGATTCGATATTGTTTCTGAAAAAGCGTACATCGTCTTCGCTGCCATCCGCTTTAGAAATAATGGTTTCCCAAGAGTACTCTTTGTTTCTGGCTCTTTTGATCCATTCTCTCAGACCGTTGTAAGCTTTATCGCTGGTGTCTGTCATTTGGTTCGAAGGGAGAACCATATTGTAATTATATAACTGGGTATGAGGAAAATACAGAACATTAAGAAATTTCTAAAAGAAAAAATGAATCCGCATGAGAGGTTTGATTTTTGCATATAACGCCAAATCATTAAAATATCCAAGATGGAGGTGAGTCATTTGATGGATTCCGAAGTTTTCAGAACGGAAATAATCGAAAGGATAAATGCCGAATATGGCGATAATGCCAGCAGAAGAGAATCGTTTCTTTCGGAAGTCGTCAACGATCTGTGTGATCTGAGCCAATGTGATGGTTTCTCACCGTGTCGTTTTGAAGGTGTGGGCCCTGGAAATAAGAAAGTTGAATTTGACGGTTATTATTTCGATGAAGAGAATAAAATTGACGGGACCCTATCCATCTTTGTTGCAAATACACGGGGAACAACATACCGAATGTCTTGACAAAAACCGAGATTGAAAAAATTTACAACAGGGCCAAGCTGTTTGTCACTTCTTCTTTCGATGAATCAGCAATAAGATTTTTGAAACCGGGATCACAGGAATTTTTGGCTGCGAAAATGATTCATGACAGGAGAGAGGACATTCAAAGGTTCAGGATCTTCATTGTTACCGACGATGTATTGAGCGACAGAGCCAACAAAGGACTCGACATCGAATTCATCGACGGAAAGCACACACAGGTCGCTGTTTGGGATACTGTGAGATACTACTCTGAGTTGATATCAAAAAGAACAAATCAAGATGTCGATATAATTTTGGAAAACTATGGATTCGAATCAGGTATAAACTGCGTGAAAGCCAATGAAATATCGGAAGGCGCCGATTACGATGCCTATCTTTGCGTCATGCCCGGTAAATTATTGGCTGACATTTATGCGAAATACGGCAGTCAGCTTTTGGAATCTAATGTCAGATCCTTCCTTTCAGTAAAGGGAAAGGTCAATCGCGGCATAAGGGATTCCATCAAAATGAACCGACTCGCTTTTTCGCATACAACAACGGGATATCGGCCACCGCAACAAGCGTGGAACTTGGTTCCACTTCCGAGGTTTTGAAAATTTTCCGCATGGATTCTCTACAAATCGTAAACGGCGGACAAACCACCGCATCCATATACAACGCCACTGTGGGAAAGGCCCCATCGGATGTGTCGGAAGTGTATGTTCCGATGAAAATATGCGTCATTCCCAAAGACGCCCCTGATGACTTGACAAGACGCATCTCCGAATATTCCAACAGTCAGAATAAGGTAGGAAAGTCCGATTTCTTCTCCAACTCGCCATTCCATATCAAAATAGAAAAGATATCCCGAAGGTTGAATGCCCCCGCAGCTCAAGGTTCGGTCTACACCACCAAATGGTACTACGAACGCGCCAGAGGATCATACATACAAGAAACTCTGGGAAAAACCCAAGCTGAGATAAGGGCATTCCAAAAGGAGAATCCAAAAAAATCAGGTCATAACAAAGACCGATTTTGCCAGATACAGAAACACATTCGAAATGAGACCTTACGATGTGAGCAAAGCTCCGGAGACGAACTTCGTCAAATTCGGGGAAGAAGCCGACAAAATGTGGGAAGCAACCAACATCAAAGGGTCATCTGTCAATGATCATTACTTCAAAGAAACCGTCGGCATAGCGATAATATACACGGCTTTCCACAAGATGTTGAGCAATAAAAGTCTCGTACCTTGGATGATGTCAGGAGAAGGAAAATGCCTCACCGCATATTCCATATCCAAGCTCATTTTGATGCTGGACAACAAAGGTTACACACTCAATCTCGATGCCATTTGGATCGAACAGCGCGCACCGAACGAATTGCTGAATCAATTG
>LJKL01000012.1 GCA_001421175.1 Methanomassiliicoccales archaeon RumEn M2
AGGCCGTACACCGCAGGAAGCGATGTCCGCTCTGAGGATAACGATATCCAGATACACGACCGACAAGGATTCGAAGGCGCTCCTGGAAGTTCTCCCGGGGGTAATCGCCTCCCTCAGGTCCTGATGCGGGATTAAAAGGGATAGTGGGCCTGACCGGATTTGAACCGGCGACCATCTGGTTATGAGCCAGACGCTCCACCAGACTAAGCTACAGGCCCGCGTAGACCCGTTAGAAGGGAGATAACATAAAAAGCTATCGAACGAAAAGGGGATATGGCGCCGTCGCACGGGCTCGAACCGTGGACCTTGTGATTAACAGTCACACGCTCTACCGACTGAGCTACGACGGCTTGTGTCTCGCAAAGAAAGACTGATATTAAAGAGTTATCCCTTGGGGATTTGCGAGATAAGGGAACGAATCTGGTCCACCATCTCTTCCAGGCATTCGTGCATGTACTCCATGTAGTCGTCGTAACCCTCTGCGACCATGGCCCCTTCCCTGGAAGGCTGGATCAGCCCCTCCTTCTCCAAAAGCCTGAGGGAATAGCGCACCTTGTGCTTGGGTATCCCCAGCCCCTCGGCCAACCGGATTATGCCGATGGCTGGTGGGTCTTGATCATCTTGAGCATGCCGATATGCCGCGCCAGGAGCTCTATCTCGTCCTTCAGCTTCTCAGCCATGCTCTCATATTCTGTCATGCGGGCAGTAAATGTACGAGCCCGTATTTCAATAGGTGCTAGAGGAATCAGATTCCTTTACGGGGCCCGGAGGGATCCGCGTTCAGCGGCCGTACCACTTCTGTTTTCCCCATTTGTTGTAATTCTTCAGCCATCCCTGTATGGCTGATCCGCAGCAGTCCAAGGCTGCCTGCTCGGACTTATGGGTCTTGTAACACTTGAGGCATTGCCACCTCATCTCGGGTTCCTTGGCTTTCATAGCTATCGCCACCCTCATTGTGAGGTTCGTTAATAAACCTTTACAAATCGCCGCGGAGGGTTCGGCTAAGCTTAAGTAGGGTCAGAAAGGTCTACGGGCCGGGACGTGGATCTGCTTGGAACCGGAAACCAATATGCTCATGGCCGTATTATTGGTCGCCGCAGGCGGTGCCGCAGGCGCTCTGCTGAGATTCGGGACGTACAGACTGATCGATTCCCAGGTTTTTCCGTGGGCGACATTCGCAGTCAATGTCATCGGATGCTTTCTGGCATCCCTCCTCATATTCGGATTAGGGGCGGAGATGTCGTACGAGGCGCGCAGTTTCCTCTTCGTCGGCGTCTTCGGCGCCTTCACGACCATGTCGGCCATGAGCCTGGAGACGGTGGACCTCATGGTCGCCGGGAATTACGCATATGCCGCCCTCAACGTGTCTGCCAATGTGGGCCTGTGCCTTCTGGGCGCCATCCTCGGGAGAATACTGGCGGTTTCCGCCGTGCTATGAAATGAGGGGAATCAGGCTTCGGAAATCATTCCAAAGCCCGTTTTCCCGCAAAAGAGACCCTGAATGGAGTCGAGTTTTTATATAGAAACATGGCAATGTAGGGGGACTATGAATCAAATAAAGGTCATCAACGAGCCTTCGGAGTTGGTGCCCATGCTCAGAGCGGTTGATACGCCGGTGAAGAGGGACGTTTTGAAAGAGATAACCCTCGAGTGGAGGACCGCGGACGAGATCGAGAAGAAATACGGTCCAGAAGGAAGAGATGCCATATCCTTCTTCGAGAAAATGAAATTGGTCGAGAGCCGCTGGGTTTCTGTTGGCGGGTCTCCCCCCGTGAAATCATACCATACATTCTACACCTCCTTCCACATAAACGCGCAATGGCCCGTCTATGAGATAAGCGACGTTCTCGCCGCCGCCATGATGAGCGAAGAGGAGTACACGGCCATCGAGAGCAAGATCGTCGAGCTGGTCGGTGAAAGGGGCAGGTTCTCCGGTGATGTCGCAGAGGCCCTCGAGCTCACATCCACGATGCTGAAGAGCCTGGTGCGCAGATCCGTCAAGATGGATTATCGGGGCCACAGAATAGAGCTTCGCCGGGAGTAAGGCGACCGATGTCCGACATAGTGATCATGAGGATAGGCCACAGACCGCAGAGGGACAAGAGGGTCACGACCCATGTTGCTCTGGCCTCCCGGGCGCTGGGCGCCAGGGGGATATATGTGGATACAAGGGACCCGGTCCTCGAGGAGAACATACGGAGCGTCGCGAACCGCTTCGGAGGGGATTTCTTCATAGAGACGGGAGTGAGATGGAAGAAGGCCGCCGAAGACCACGGGGGCACCATAGTCCACCTCACCATGTACGGGCAGAGGGTCGATGAGGCTTTGGAGAAGATACCGCGGGACGGGAGGATCATGATAATCGTCGGTGCGGAGAAGGTCCCTCCGGAGGTCTATGAGAGGGCGGATTTCAACGTATCCGTCGGTAACCAGCCGCACTCCGAGATCGCGGCATTGGCCATATTCCTCGATCGCTTCACGGAGGGGAGAGCTCTTTACGAGGACCGCGGCGGCAAGATGACCGTCGTGCCCAATGAGAGGGGGAAGACCGTTGTCGATCTATCCGAATGATAAAGAGTGCATGGAGCTGCTGAAGAGCGTCGGCTGCAGCAAACGCGTCAGGCTCCACTGCTGCACGGTAAGGGCCGTGGCGGAAGCAGTTGCGGAACGCATACCCTGCGACAGAGATCTGGTATTCGCCGGGGCCCTGCTGCATGATATCGGAAGATCCGCCGATCATTCCATAATGCACGCCTACAAAGGTTACAGGATGCTGTTGGACATGGGTCTGCCGGAGGAGCTGGCCGAGATCGTAAGGAAGCACACCGGCGCGGGACTGGACCAGAAGGACGTGGAGGAGTTCGGCCTGCCGCCGGGGGATTACATACCGGCGACGGTCGAAGAGAAGATAGTGGCGCATTCCGACAATCTCGTAAGCGATTCGATCCTGGTGGATCATACCTATTCCATGGAGAGATTGGCACTCAGGGGGCACGCCCGCGGGGCCGCAAGGATGGGGCTCCTGCACAAAGAGCTGTCATCCGCATACGGCGAGGACCTGGATATTCTGGTGGACAGGCTCGGAACGAAACCTGTGCTGATCGGGCCCTGTGCCGGCCTGCGCTGATCATCCGTCCACACGGCCGTCCCTGGATACTCTCTTCGGGAAATGCTTCAGTATGACGATATCGCCCACGGACTGCACCCAGCTGTAGGGTATGTTTATGGAGACGCCCTCATCGACGAGGACGGGGCTCGCCTTCTCCAGGAACAGTCCGCCCACTTTCTTGTTGGGGACGTCCAGAATGACCCTGTCGACCTGACCCAGGAACATCCCGTCAGGGGTGTAGACCTCTAGTCCGATCACGTTGTTCACTTCCTCAAGCATCAGCGGTAACCCGGGGGACCATCGCACATCGCGGATTTAACCGCATTGATGATATCAACGGGGTTGATATGAAACATATTTAACCCGTTTGTACAATTGCAAGCCCATAGTAGGTGTAACCGATGGTAATCGAGCTCAATGACAGCAATTTCGACAGTTTTATAAAAGAGAACGACAGCGTGCTCGTGGATTTCTGGGCCCCGTGGTGCGGCCCCTGCAGGAGGATGGCCCCTCTTCTGACGGAGATAGCGGAGGAGGTGAACGGCTGCGCGAAGGTTGCGAAGATCAACGTGGACGAGAACCCCACCCTCGCGAACAGGTTCGAGATCGCCGCAATACCGACGCTAATCCTCTTCAAGGGCGGCGAGGCATCTGCCCCTCTGATAGGCATGATGCCCAAGAACAGCATCCTGGATCTGATGGCGAGCCGCGGGCTCATACCGTGCAGCAAGGCGGGGGTGACGAAATGAGCGTCATAGAGGTCACTGACGCATCCTTCGAAGGATTCATCGGAGCGAAGTACGCGGTCGTCGACTGCTGGGCCCCGTGGTGCGGCCCCTGCAGGAGGATGGCGCCCATAATCGAGAAGCTGGCGGAGATATCCGTCGGCGAGATATCCGTGGGGAAGCTGAACGTGGACGAGAACCAGAAGATATCCAGGAAATACAACATATCCTCAATACCTACGATCCTGGTGTTCAAGGACGGGAAGCTGGAAGGCCAGATAGTGGGCCTTAGCCCGACTCTCACCGCAGAGAGCCTCAAGGACAGAGTGCTGGAACTGTGATAGCATGATCGATGCCGATGTCCTGATCATCGGTGCCGGGCCCGCGGGCCTCCAGGCAGCCATACACGCTGTCAGGAAGAAGGTCTCCGTCGTTCTGGTCGGCAAACCGGAGAACAGCGCCCTTGCCGGCGCCATATAGAGAACTATCTGGGGATCCCGGGCAAGGCGGACGGCTCCGGGATACTGAAGGTCGGCATCGGGCAAGCCGAGGGCTTCGGGTGCAGGATACTCAGGGAGAATGTGACCTCCGCCGTCAGGAATGAGGGCGGATTCGACATCGTGACGGAGACGGATACCGCCATAAGAGCCAAGGCCGTGATCCTAGCCACAGGCATATCGAGGGTCAAGCTGGGCGTTCCCGGGGAAAAGGAATTCTTCGGGAAGGGGGTCAGCTATTGCGCGGCCTGCGACGGCAATTTCTATAAAGGCAAGGTTGTGGCGATCATAGGCGGGGAAACGGAAGCGGCAGCGTCCGCGGAGCTCATGACGGCCTATGCCTCGAAGGTGTACTGGGTGGCGAAGGATGTCGTTGCCTCCGAGAACATGGTCAGAAGATCGGTGGCGGCAGGTGCGGAGCTTCTCAGGGCATCGGCGAAGGCCATAAAGGGCGAGGACAAAGTCACCGCCCTGGAGCTCGATGACGGCACGGTCCTGGACCTGGACGGCGTGTTCATAGAGCTGGGTGCCAGATCCTCTGCGGATCTGGCCATGGACATGGACGTTATGCCCGAAATGGATGATACGATAAAGGTGGACGCCTCCTGCTTCACCGGTACCGAGGGTGTATATGCCTGCGGTGATGTCACAGGGAAGCCCTGGCAGATGGCGAAGGCCGTGGGCCAGGGGGCCGTGGCCGGGACCGCGGCAGCGGAATGGGTGAGGGGCAATGTCGGTCAGTGACCTTATTAACGGCATGCTGAAACAGGAGGGCGGGTTCCAGAAGGCCCTGAAGACGGTCCTTGACGAGGAGCTGAAGATGACGATAAACGAGTTCTCCAGGCTGTCCGGGATATCCCAGAGCACAATGTACAAGATACTGGAGGACAAGAGGGAGCCCAATCTTCGCACGGTAAGGAACATAATCAAGGCGGTGAAGGCCCTCTCCGATCCCGCATCGGAGGATTTCATAGCGATCATCGCATCCCATCAGGTAACGAAGACCCTGCCCAAGTCCATAAACTCGGACGGCAGGGAGATATTCCTCCGGGAGTACCCGGTCTCGACGGTGGAGGATGCCATAGTGGCGGCGGTGAAAGCTGAAAGGGACGGAGCCCTGGCAGTTGTTTGCGCGCCCATAGTCACGCCGACTGTGGAGAGGATACTGAGCATACCCGTCTCACCGGTGATACCCCAGACCAGTCTGATGCGTGCGGTGGAAAGGGTGAAAGGCTTCATCTGATGCTGAGGATTCGCAGAATTAATTAAGCCCGATCGCAGAATATTTAAAATACCTGCTTAACCAGATAGGTACGGAGTGTCCTTCAGTGTTCGAACTGCAGATCGTTAGCAACGTGCCCTTGGGAGCAGAACAGAATATAGACATCGTGGCGGAGACGTTCCTGATAAATATAGGGTATATACCGAAGGGCTATGATCCCAAGACATCGGCCACCGGGCTCAGGGACAGCGTACCGTACCGCCTCTTCATGGATTTCTTCATGCGCAACCCCGGCAGGGCATGGGCCGTGGAGGAGCTGGCCGCTCTTCTAGATACAACGAAGCCGACCATATACAGGCACATAAACAAGCTGAAATCAATGGACCTCCTGGAGAGCCTGAACGTCGAATTCGACGGGCAGATAAGGAAAGGCTACCGCATAAGGTACGGCGACCTGTCCAAGGCATGGAGCTTCACCGAGGCCAACGTCAACATGGCCATGGAGAACTATCGGAGGACGGTGTCCCACTTCCAGAAGCTGGCCTCGGAGGCGAGGAAGCAATGAACGACGTCCCGGAGATAAGGAAGGGGTCGAAGTGCCGGGTCAAGGTCATGGACGAGGCGGAGACGGAGGGGGAGTTCCTAGGCTACACCATGATGGGGAGCGAGAACGCTCTGGTTCTGAGGACCCGGGACGGCGTGGCCCGTTTCATGATAATGGCCAACATCTCATACCTTGATCTGACCGATCAGGCCCCAGAGGAAGAGGACAGGGACGCAGCCGGCCGCAGGGCGGACATATATTATGGATAAGATCTGCAGGAAGATTGCCGAGGGCATTCTGGACGGGACGCTTGCGGACAGGGACGCCATCCAGGCGGAGAAGATCAGGCTCTGCGGGGAGGCGAGGGCGGAAAGGATGCCCTCCAACTCAGAGATATTGGAGCTCATACCGGAGGATCGAAGGGACTCGGTGCTCGGGCTGCTGATCAAGAAGCCGATGCGCACGGCCAGCGGTGTTGCGGTCGTCGCCGTGATGACCTCGCCGCATCCGTGCCCTCACGGCAAGTGCGTATATTGCCCGGGAGGGGTGGAGAACGATTCTCCGCAATCCTATACGGGGAAGGAGCCGGCTGCCAGGAGGGCGGCGAGGAACGACTTCGACCCGCAAAGGCAGGTCTCCGACCGCATACAGCAGCTGGAAGCCATAGGCCACAAGACGGACAAGATAGACCTGATAATAATGGGCGGCACCTTCACATCCCGGGATGCCGGGTATCAGGAATGGTTCGTCAGAAGGTGCCTGGATGCCATGAACGGCATCGACTCGGAGACGTTGGAGGAGGCACAGACCAGGAACCGGGATGCCGAGCACAGGTGCGTGGGGCTGACGGTGGAGACCCGTCCCGACGTGTTCGATGACGCACAGATAGAACGGGCCATGCTCCTGGGCGCACCCGGGTGGAGCTGGGCATCCAGATACTGGATGATGAGATACTTGCATCAGTGAACCGCGGCCATGGTGTGCGGGATATCAGGGAATGCACCGCCCGCTGCCGTGAGCGGGGGCTGAAGGTCTGCTACCATGTGATGCCCGGTCTCCCCGGTTCTTCCCCGGAGAAGGACCTGGAGTCGTTCAGGGCGATGTTCTCCGACCCGGATTTCAGGCCGGACATGCTCAAGATCTATACGACGCTGGTGATCCCGGGGACAGGGCTCCATGATATGTGGGCCGAAGGCGCATATCTGCCCTACGATACCGAGACGGCCGTTGCCCTCATCGCGGAGATGAAGGCCGAGGTCCCGGAATATGTCAGGATACAGCGCATACAGAGGGACATCCCCGCGCCGGAGATCGCTGCGGGAATAAGGGACAGCAACATCAGACAGCTGGTCCAGCGGGAGATGGCGGCCACGGGAAGGAAGTGCAGGTGCATAAGATGCCGTGAGGTGGGCCTTGAGCAGTGGGACGGGGAACCGTCTTTGAGAAGGATCTCCTACGAGGCATCAGGCCGCACGGAGGATTTCATATCCCTGGAGAGCGGGGACCGTCTGGTCGGGTACGTCCGTCTCCGCAACGACGGGAACGGCACAGCCACGGTCAGGGAGCTCAAGGTCTTCGGCAGGATGGCAGAGCTCGGGCATACGGGAGAATGGCAGCACAGGGGCTTCGGACGGGAGCTCATGGCCGAGGCGGAGAGAGTCGCCGCGGAGAACGGCGCGAAGACCATGAGGGTGACCAGCGGAGTAGGGGTCAGAGGGTACTACGAATCATTAGGGTACGCTTTGGACAGGCCGTACATGGTGAAGCCTCTCAGAGAATAGTCACGTTCTTACCGCTGACCCTCAGGCCGTCGAAGGCGACTATCGCTCTGCCGCTGGCGTCCATCTTCTGCCCTTTCTTTGGCGTCCCGCGCAATTTTATCAGAAGGTACTTCAGCTCTCCCGTCTCGGTATCGAATACCACGTCGTCCACCATTCCGAGAAGGTAGCCGCCCACGGTCATGGCGGTCATGCCGACGAATTCCTCAGAGAACATCTTATCGCCCATTCGATCACCTGTAGAATGCCTCGTATCCGGTTCTGCGCTTCCTCATCTCTGTTCCGATGGCGGCGTATCTCTCCATGGCCTTGGCATCCACGGACGGCTTCACCACCTTCAGAGCGGCCGTGAAATGACGGCCGTCTATGTACTTAGCGTTCTCGTTCTCCCTGAAGGCTATCATGCCCGCTTCACGGCACAGCCCGGCAAGGTCCGCCCCGACATAGCCGTCGGTCTTCTCCGCCAGGGTCAGGAGGTCGATGTTCATCAGAGGCATATCCCTTGTGTGGATCTCGAGTATCCTGAGCCTCTCCTCCAGGCCCGGGAGGCCGATCATTATCATCTTGTCGAAGCGACCGGGGCGCAGCAATGCCGGGTCTATCATGTCCGGACGGTTGGTGGCCCCCATGACGGTTACATTGGGGAGCTCCTCCACGCCGTCCATTGCCAGGAGCAGCTGGTTCACAACCCTCTCCCACGTGGCGTCGCCCGATCCCCTTTGAGGCGCTATGCTGTCTATCTCGTCGAAGAATATTATGCAGGGCGCCATCTGCTTGGCCCTCTTGAAGATCTGCCTTATCGCTTTCTCGGATTCGCCCATCCATTTACTGGCTATCTCCGGTCCGCTTATCGATATGAAATTGGCCCCGGACTCGTTGGCGACCGCTTTGGCGATGAGGGTCTTCCCCGTCCCGGGCGGTCCGTAGAGCAGGACCCCCCTGGGGGGCTTTATGCCGAGACGCTCGAAATTCCTCTTTGCCTCGGTGGGGATGAACACCTCCCGTATCTCCCGCTTGACGTTCTCCAGGCCGCCGACGTCCGACCATTTCACCTTGGGTATGTCCACAAGGACCTCCCTCATCCCGCTGGGCTCGACATCTGCCAGGGCATCCGTGAAGTCCTTCATGGTGACCTTCATCTTATCCAGCACAGAATCCGGTATCGGCTTGTCCAGGTCGAATTCCGTGAGGTTCCTGCTGAGGCATTTCATCGCCGCCTCCCGGGCCAGGGATGCTATGTCCGCCCCGACGAATCCCTGGGTCATTCCTGCGAGGGACTCTATGTTCACATCCTCGGCCAAGGGCATCCCCCTGAGGTGGACGCTGAGTATCTCGGTCCTGCCGTCCAGGCCCGGGATCCCGATCTCTATCTCTCGGTCGAATCTTCCGGGCCTGCGCAGGGCAGGGTCGATGGAGTCCTCCCTGTTCGTGGCCCCCAGAACGATCACGTCCCCTCTTTCGCCCAGACCATCCATCAGGGTCAGCAGCTGAGCCACCACCCTTCTCTCCACCTCGCCTGACACGCTCTCTCTGTTGGGGGCTATGCTGTCTATCTCATCCAGGAAGATGATGCTGGGCGCGTTGTCGTGAGCTTCCTTGAATACATTCCTGAGGCGCTCCTCGCTCTGCCCGTAGTACCTTCCGATTATCTCGGGGCCCTGAATGGGATAGAATGATGCGCCGGACTCGTTGGCGACCGCTTTGGCGATTAGGGTCTTCCCAGTTCCGGGCGGTCCGTAGAGGAGAACACCCTTGGGTGCGGAGATCCCGAGCCTCCTGAACAGCTCAGGATGCTTCAGGGGCAGCTCAATCATCTCGCGGATCCTTTTCAGTTCCTCGTCAAGGCCGCCGATGTCCTCGTAGTTTATCTTCCCGATCATCCGGACCTTCTCGGTCTGTGCGGCCTCCTTTATCACGATGTCCGTACCGGCGTCCACGACCACCAGTCCCTTCGGGGAGGTGCTGACCACCGTGAACGGGGCGAGGCATCCCATGAGGGCGACGTTCGGCACCACTATGTCGTTCCCGGCCATCAGGGGCCTGTGCAGGAGGCTCTTCATGAAAATGTCCTTCACACCCTCGCCGAAGGATATCCTCTTGTCCTCCGGTATATTGGGCGCCAGGGTCACCCTCTCGGCCGTTGCGGGGTCTTTGTGGACGATGATCCTCACGTTGTCGTCGACTCCGACGCCCGCGTTGGTGCGGGTCTGGCCGTCGATCCTTATAAGCCCCTTGTCCTCAGGGGACCCCTTGAAGACCTTGAGGGCGGCAGATCTCTTCCCGACGACCTCTATCGAATCGCCTAGCTCCAAACCCATACTGAACATGGTCGCAGGGTCTATTCTGGCTCTTCCGAGCCCCGCTTCCGACCTTTTGGTCATCGGAGCCACCCTGAGCTCCATGTGATCTGCCATATCAGGGCCAATGCGATGTTCGTTTATATGAATCTCGCCGAAGGTCTCTATCCGAGCAGGGCCCTTACCAAAGGCTCCGCCGAAGCCAGCTCCTCGTCGTTCGGTTTCCACATGGAGCGGATGCTCTCATCCGCCACCAGGAAGCCCGCATCAGCCAGTCTCTCCTTCAGGATCTTCACGCTCTCTCCGCTCCACCCGTAGCATCCGAACGCTGCGGCCCGTTTGCTCCTGAATTTCAGGGATTTCATGAAATGGATGGTGCTGCTGACGCTGGTAAGTATGTCATTGCCGACCGTGGGCGAGCCCACTGCGACAGCCCTTGATCTGAAGACCTCGGTCATCATCTCGTTCTTGTCCGCCTTGGAGCAGTTGAATACCTTGACGGCCGTACCGGGGCTGACCCTGGCGGCCGCCTCCGCTATCTCGTGAGCGATGGCGGCGGTGCCCTCCCACATCGTGTCGTAGACTATGGTCAGCTGATCCTCCTGATAGTCATCGGCCCATTCGGCGTATTTCCCGAAGATGCTGAGGGGGTCCTTCCTCCATATCACCCCGTGGCTGGGGGCGATCACGTCGATGGGCAGACCCAGGGATTTTATCTCCTCCAGCTTCTTGGTCACGAAGGATGAGAAGGGGTTGAGTATGTTGGCGTAGTACTTCATTGCCTCCTTCTCCAGCAGGCATTGGTCCGCCGTGTCGTTGAAAAGCCCTCCGACTGCGAAGTGCTGCCCGAAGGCGTCGTTGGAGAACAAGATGTTGTCTCCGGTCAGATAGGTGGCCATGCTGTCCGGCCAGTGGAGCATCTTCATCTCCACGAATACGAGCTTCTTGCCGTTGCCTATGTCCACCGAGTCCCCCCGTTTTGACGGTCCTCAGGTCCCATCCGTTCTTGCCGTACTGCCCTTCCAGGCTCTTAACGGCGTTAGCCGTGCAGTAGATCGGTGTGCCGGGAATCTCCCTCATCAGGTCAGGGAGGGCCCCCGAGTGGTCCGCCTCCCCGTGGTTCATGATTATTATATCTATATTCTCGAGACCGACCTCTTCCCGCAGGTTGTCTATGAATTCCTTCCCGTGAGGCGTCCAGACCGTATCTATGAGCACGGTCTTCCCCTCCTCTATGAGGTACGCATTCTGACTAGATCCGTTCATTATGGAGAAATCGTCTCCGTGGAACGTCTGCAGCTCCCAATCCATATATCCGACCCAGCTCACATTGCCCTTTATCGTCCTTCTCATGCGCACGCCCCCTAAGGTAAGCTAAAGTAAATAGGGCGTCTCGCTATTAAACCGCTTGCTGCGGATGGGACGGAGAGCCCTCCGGAGGGAAGAACCGCCGAAAGCAGCCCGGTATTGGCACACATTATTAAATAGGATGACACGCTCCCCATTGAACGCAAGCTTAAGCTATCCATGGGCCTGTAGCTCAGCTAGGTAGAGCATCTGACTTTTAATCAGGTGGTCGGGGGTTCGAATCCCCTCAGGCCCGCTGGTAGTCTTCATGAGCGATCGAACAAAGGATCAAGTATGAGGAACATCTGAAATGGAATCGGATTTTATAGTGAAGGGGTTTCCCGCTGACCCGCAGCGGGGCATTGAGAATAGGTGATATACTTGGCAACAGAAAACATCTCGTTTAACGTCCTTAAGCACGAGCTCGTCCCGGAGCACGATCTCCTTCCCGAGGAGGAGGTCCAGAAGGTCCTCGCGAAATTCAGGATCACTCGCGACCAACTTCCAAAGATAAAGACGAGCGACGCGGCGATAAAAGTGCTGGAGAATGTGTATGGGCACCCAATCCAGGAGGGGAGCGTCATAAAAATAGTAAGGAAAAGCGAAACGGCGGAGCTATTCGTCGCTTACAGGCTTGTCATAGGGGGCTGAGCGGATGAGAGATCTCGTAAAGCTCTACTTCGATGAGCGCAGCATAGTAAATCACCACACCTCTTCTTTCAACGACTTCTTGGCCACCAATGACAACGCCAACAGCCGCATGCAGAAGATCGTCGATGACATAAGGGTCCCGACCGACGACACCGACCGCGGAACCATAAGGCTCGACCCCGAGCGTACGAACGGAAGGAACATCGAGATACGCATCGGCAGGAAGAGGGACGAGGACGGTAACATAGACGTACAGGCCAAACCCACCATTCGCATCAGCGAACCCAGCGTCATGGAGGCCAACGGTTACAGCCACGAGCTCACGCCTATGGAGGCAAGGCTCAGGAACCTCAACTACATGGCCTCCATATACGTTGATTTCACAATCATAGAGGACGGGATCGAGAAGGAGACGGAGAGGGTTCGCGTAGGCGACCTCCCCATGATGGTCCGGTCCAAAGGCTGCAATCTGAACAGGGGCGTGGTGGAAGCCCACGAGCAGCGCCAGATGTCCGATGAGGAGTACAACAAGTTCCTGATAGAGAGGAAGGAGGACCCGATGGACTCCGGAGGGTACTTCATAATCGGAGGGACGGAGAGGGTGCTCATAACGCTGGAGGATCTTGCCCCCAACAGGGTCATGGTCGAGTACAATGAGAAGTACGGCTCCGCCGTCGAGGTTGCGAAGGTCTTCTCCCAGAGAGAAGGGTATCGCGCCCTGACCCTGGTCGAGAAGAAGAAGGACGGTATGGTCACAGTCACCGTACCGGTCGCCCCTACCGCCATACCCCTGGTCGCCATAATGAGGGCGCTGGGGATGGAGGATGACAGGCAGATCTACGAGGCCATAGTCTCCAACGAGAACGTGGGGGGACATGGCCAACATCGTCTATGCCAACATCGAGAGCAGTGACGATAAGAAGAACTATGCTCCCAACGGCTACCACACCCAGGAGGACGCAATAGCGTTCCTGGAGAGGAACTTCGCTGCAGGACAGGCGAAGGAGTACAGGACGAAGAAGGTCGAGAGCATACTCGACCGTTCCCTGCTCCCGCACCTGGGAGACACCAAGGAAGACCGCATGAAGAAGGCCATCTTCCTCGGGCGTGTCGCACGCTCCGTTCTCGAGCTCTCCATGGGCAAGAGGAAGGAGGACGACAAGGACCACTACGCCAACAAGAGGCTCAAGCTCTCCGGCGACCTCATGGAGGACCTCTTCAGGACCAGCTTCAGCAGCCTGATGAAGGATCTGAAGTATCAGCTGGAGAGGAATTGGGGCAGGAAGAAGGACGAGCTCAAGATCTCGTCATCCATACGCCCGGACCTCCTCACGCACAAACTGCTCCACGCTCTCGCCACAGGTAACTGGGTCGGCGGACGCGCCGGTGTATCGCAGTTGCTGGACAGGACGACGAGCATGTCCGCTCTGTCCCACCTGCGCAGGATAACCTCCTCGCTGACGAGGAGCCAGCCCCACTTCGAGGCTCGTGACCTGCACCCCACTCAGTGGGGCAGACTCTGCCCCTCGGAGACCCCGGAAGGACAGAACTGCGGTCTGGTGAAGAACGCCGCCCTCATAATCGACGTTTCCAAGGGATCCCCGGATTCCGATGTCGAGTGGACCCTGAACAAGGATCTCGGCATGTCGAAGGTGGGGCAGTACAAGAGCCGCGTGTACATCAACGGAGACCTGGTCGGAAGCCACGATGATCCGGTCAAATTGGTAGCGGAGATCCGCAGCAGAAGGAGATGCGGTCTTCTCTCCGATGAGATAAACGTGCGCTACGACGAGGATATGGACGAGGTCATCATCAACTGCGATGAGGGTCGCCTCAGGCGCCCCCTGCTGGTCCTCAAGGACGGCAGGACCACGCTGACCAGGAAGCATCTCGATTCCATACGCAACAGGACCCTGAAATGGGACGACCTGTTCCGCGAGGGCATAATCGAGTGGGTTGACGCAGAGGAGGAGGAGGACACCTACATAGCGGTGGAGCCCTTCAGCGTCCCCGATTATTGCAAGGACTGCAACCACCCCATGTCCGCTAACGACGTGGACTGGATGAACATCGGTGAGAGCGGCGACCCCGTTCTCAGATGCCATCTCTGCGATGACGAGTTCACTGTGGATCCCAAGATAACCAAGGCCCACACCCACATGGAGATAGACCCCATGGTCATACTCGGAGTGGCGGCCGGTCTTGTCCCGTATCCCGAGCACAACTCCTCGCCGCGTGTAACCATGGGCGCGGGAATGGCGAAGCAGTCCCTGGGTATCCCTGCGGCGAACTATCGTCTCAGGCCCGACACCCGCGGCCACCTTCTCCACTATCCCCAGAAGCCCATGGTGCAGACTCAGACGATGGAGTTCGTCGGATACAACCGCAGGCCCGCAGGGCAGAACTTCTGCGTTGCGGTCATGTCCTACCACGGATACAACATCGAGGACGCCCTTGTGATGAACAAGAGCTCCGTGCAGCGCGGCCTCGGAAGGTCCACCTTCATGAGGACGTACCGTGCGGAGGAGCGCCGCTACCCGGGAGGTCAGGAGGATCACTTCGAGATCCCCTCTCCCGACGTGATGGGCGCCCGCGCAGACCTCTCGTACGCATCCCTCGGCGAGGACGGTCTGATATTCCCGGAGGCCGAGGTCACCGGAAGCGATGTGCTGATAGGGAAGACGTCACCCCCCAGGTTCCTGGAGGAGGAGACCGATTTCCTCACGCCCCAGAAGAGAAGGGAGACCTCCGTCACCGTAAGGCCCGGGGAGCACGGATACGTGGACTCTGTGATGGTCACCGAGTCAGAGAACGGCTCCAGGCTCGTAAGGGTGAAGATCAGGGACCAGAGGATACCCGAGCTGGGCGACAAGTTCTGTTCCAGACACGGGCAGAAAGGCGTCATCGGACGCCTGGTGGATCAGTGCGACATGCCGTTCACGATAGACGGTGTGACGCCAGATCTGGTGGTCAACCCCCACGGCATACCTTCCCGTATGACCGTCGCCCACATCCTCGAGATGATCGGCGGCAGGGTCGGCTCCATGGAGGGCCGCACCGTGGACGGCACGGTGTTCTCCGGAGAGAGGGAGGAATCCATACGTGACGGACTGGTCAGGAACGGTTTCAAGCACACCGGAAGGGAGGTCATGTACGACGGCACCACCGGAAGGCAGATCCAGATGGAGATCTACACCGGAGTGATATTCTACGAGAAGCTGCACCACATGGTCAGCGGCAAGATGCACGTCCGTTCCCGCGGCCCCGTGCAGATCCTGACCCGTCAGCCCACCGAGGGACGTTCCAGGCAGGGAGGTCTCAGATTCGGTGAGATGGAGCGTGACTGTCTGATCGGCCACGGCGCTGCCATGGTGATCAAGGACCGTCTTCTCGACGAGTCCGACGGCACGCAGCAGCACGTCTGCGGTAACCCGAACTGCGGTCACATTGCCATAATGGACAGGCGCGGCGCGGTCTACTGCCCCGTGTGCAAGAACAACACCAATGTGCATCTGGTCCAGACCTCCTATGCGTTCAAGCTGCTCATGGATGAGCTGCTCTCGCTGGGTGTTGCGATGAGACTGCAGTTGGAGGACCTGAGGTGATCATATGCGCGGAATAACGAAAAGGATAGGATCCATAAAATTCTCCTGCGTTTCGCCTGAGGAGATAAGGAAGATGTCGGCGACCAAAGTCATAACCGCCGACACCTACGATGACGAAGGCTACCCGATAGAGATGGGCCTCATGGACCCCCATATGGGAGTCATAGAGCCTGGGATACGCTGCAAGACCTGCGGATGCAAGGTCGACGAGTGCCCGGGGCACTTCGGGCACATCGAGCTGGCAATGCCCGTCATCCACGTCGGGTTCATCAAGGACATAAAGTCCATGCTGGAATCGACCTGCCACAAGTGCGGCAGGCTCATGCTGACCCAGGACCAGATAAGCGTCCGCAGGGACAGCATGGAGCGCATGGAGGAGCTGGGAGCAGACACGGTGGATACCAAGACATTCTCCAAGGAGACGGTCAAGGACGCCGCCAACAAGGGTGTCTGCCCCTACTGCGGCACCGAGCAGGTGAAGATAAAGCTGGACAAGCCCACCACCTTCAGGGAGGTCACGGACAACCACAAGCTTACGGCCAAAGAGGTCCGCGAGAGGCTCGAGCGCATAACAGATGAGGACCTGAAGACCCTGGGAATGGACCCCAAGACGTGCAGGCCGGAGTGGATGGTTCTCACCGCCCTCGCCGTGCCCCCCGTCACCGTGAGGCCCTCCATAACCCTGGACTCAGGGGACAGATCCGAAGATGATCTGACCCACAAGCTGGTGGATGTCCTCAGGATCAACCAGAGGCTGAGGGAGAACCGCGACGCGGGCGCTCCCCAGCTGATCGTCGAGGATCTCTGGGAGCTTCTGCAGTACCACATAACCACCTACTTCGATAACCAGACCTCCGGCATACCGCCGGCAAGGCACAGGAGCGGGCGCCCCCTCAAGACCCTGACGCAGAGGCTGAAAGGCAAGGAGGGGCGTTTCAGGTCCAACCTTTCCGGTAAGCGCGTGAACTTCTCTGCCCGTACGGTCATATCTCCGGACCCCATGCTCTCCATAAACGAAGTGGGAGTCCCGATACCGGCGGCCAGGGAACTGACCGTCCCGACCCACGTCAACGAGAATAACATCGAGAAGATGAGGGAGCTCGTACGCAGAGGCGTGGCGCCTCTCGACGAGAAAGGAGGGTACATTCCCGGAGTCAACTACATAATAAGGTCTGACGGAAGGAGGATCAGGCTCACCGACCGCAACGCAGAGGAGGTCGCGGAAGGGATAGAGCCGGAGTACATAGTCGAGAGGCAGCTGATGGACGGTGACGTCGTTCTGTTCAACAGACAGCCGTCACTGCACAGGATGTCCATGATGGCCCACCGCGTGAGGGTCATGACGGACCGCACCTTCAGGTTCAACCTCTGCGTCTGCCCGCCTTACAACGCGGACTTCGACGGTGACGAGATGAACCTCCACGTCATTCAGAGCGAGGAGGCCAGGGCCGAGGCGCGCATAATCATGCAGGTCCAGGAGAACATACTGTCCCCCAGGTACGGAGGCCCCATAATCGGTGCCATCCACGACTACATAACGGGGGCGTTCTTCCTGACCCACAAGAACCCTGTCTTCAACAGGATGGAGGCCATGAGCATCCTCTCCAAGCTGAAGAACATAGAGATCCCGGAGCCCCAGATCGATGCTGACGGCAACGAGTACTGGACCGGGAAGCAGCTGTTCTCCATAGTGCTGCCGGACGATTTCCGCACCACCTTCAAGAGCAGCATATGCCTCGGCTGCACCAAGTGCAAGAGGGAGGGCTGCGAGAATGACGCCTACGTCAAGATACGCGACGGTCAGCTGTTGCTCGGGACCATCGATGTGAAGGCCATCGGGAACAGCAAGGGGAAGATCCTTGACCGCATAACACGCGATTACGGCTATGACCGGGCGGCCCAGTTCATAGATGAGGTGACGAGGCTCGTCCTCGGCGCCATCATGGAGCACGGATTCAGCACAGGCATAGACGACGAGGATATACCCAGCAGCGCAAGGCTGCAGATCCAGAGCAACAATGCGGATGCGGTCGAGAAGGCCCAGGCCTATGTGCGCTCCTTCAAGGACGGCACCCTGGACCCCATGCCCGGACGCACGATCAAGGACACCCTGGAGGTCAACGTGAAGAAGACCCTGGAAGATGCCCGTGACACGGACGGACGCATTGCAGAGAAACATCTGGGTCTTTCGAATTCGGCAGTCATCATGCCAAGGCCGGAGCCAGAGGCTCAATGCTGAACCTCACTCAGATGGCAGGCTGCGTCGGCCAGCAGACCGTCCGCGGAGAGAGGCTCTCCAGAGGATACTGGCAGAGGACCCTGCCCCATTTCCAGAAAGAGGATCTGGGAGCATATTCCAGAGGGTTCGTGTCCAGCTCCTACAAGGAGGGGCTCTCGCCCACCGAGTTCTTCTTCCACTCAATGGGAGGGAGAGAAGGGCTGGTGGACACCGCGGTCAGGACATCCAGGTCCGGTTACATGCAGAGGAGACTCGTCTCCGCGCTTGAGGACCTGAAGCTGACCGAGGGCGGTTCCGTCAGGAACACCGCCGGTACCATAGTGCAGTTCCTCTACGGAGAGGACGGGGTCGACCCGACCAGGTCCGTTCAGGGGAAGGCCCTCAATCTGGATGATCTGTTCACAGAGGTCCTGGGCGACGAGGCGGACAAGCTTCTGAAGCTGGAGACCAAGGACGTCGGCGAGGACTACGGTACCCGCGAGAAGGATGAGATGGAGTTCGAGGAAGAAGAGGAAGCCCTTGAATCCGAGGACTACGAGACCGACTACGGGGGGTGAGTGAAATGGCTAGAAAAGACACGGTCAATGCCCTGGTCAGGAGAGGTATTGAGGAGAGGACGGCGGAAGCGCTGACGACCAAATACAACACACTGAAGGACATAGGGGACGCCACCGTTCAGGACCTTACTGCCCTCGGGATATCCGAGGCAGAGGCGAAGACGGTGCTGGACAGCATAGGCAAGCGCCCCTCCAAATCCTCGGCGCCCGTGAAGGCGAAGAAGGTGGAGGAGGTCAAGCCCCAGGAGCCGATGGAGATACTGAGGAACACCCACACCTACACCGCGGAGGAGGAGAGGGTCCTCGCTCTCGCCGAGAAGAGAGGCGCGGAGCTGACCCTGAAGACCATAATCGAGATCGCCGGGCGCATAGAGGATGCGGGCCTGGACGATGAGACCGTCGAGAAGGTTTTGGTCGCTGCGGACCGCATGTACAAAGAGCGCCGCATGGACCCCAACGAGTCGGTCGGGATGATGGCCGCGCACTCCATCGGTGAGCCCGGTACCCAGATGAACATGCGTACCTTCCACCACGCGGGTGTGGCGAACATCAACGTCACCCTGGGTCTGCCCAGGCTGATCGAGATAGTGGACGCCAGGCGCGTTCCCAGCACACCGTCCATGAACATCCCTCTGATCGGGGATGCGGCGGAGGACGAGGGCGTTGCCAGGCGCATAGCCTTCGAGATAGAGACAACGGTCCTTGACAACGTAGCATCGCTGAAGGCGGACTCCACCAACATGGTGATAGAGGTCCAGCTGATCAACAGCGCCCTCAGCGCCCGCGGTCTTACCAAGGAAGAGATCGCGGACAAGCTCAACAAGGTCAGGCTCCTGCGCGGTCTGGTAGAGGTCAGGGACTTCGATATACTGATCCGCTGCGACGAGCCGTCCTTCAAGAAGCTACAGATGATCTACGAGGCCGCGAAAGCGGCCAAGATAAAAGGGATAGACGGGATCACCAGGGCGGTTCTGGCCCGTGACGAGAAGACCGGCAGATGGTACATCGTCACGGAAGGGAGCAACCTGAAGGAGGTCCTGAAGGTCCCCAGCGTGGACGCCGAGAGGACAATGACCAACAGCATCCTTGAGATCGGGGAGGTCCTGGGCATAGAGGCCGCTAGGAACTCCATCATAAAGGAGGCCAAGGGCACACTCGGAGAAGCAGGTCTGAACGTGGATACAAGGCACATAATGCTCGTATCCGACCTGATGACCAACGACGGCGCGGTGAAGGCCATAGGCAGACACGGTATATCCGGAAGGAAGTCCAGTGTGCTGGCCAGAGCGGCCTCGAGATAACTGCCCCGCACCTGTTGCGGGCTGCCATGAACGGAGAGGTGGACAACCTCGAGGGAGTGGCGGAGAACATCATAGTCGGTCAGCCCGTGACACTCGGAACGGGCGCCGTAAACCTGGTATACTCGCCTAAGAAGAAAAAGGGGGATAAGAAATGATAGACATAGGAAAGGCACTGAAGGCCGCCATAACCACCGGAGAGGTGGAGTTCGGGGTCATGCAGACTGAGAAAGCTGTTAAGTCCGGAAAGGCACAGATGGTCATAGTGGCCAACAACTGCCCCAGCAAGGCCCTGGTGGCCGGGGACTCGGGGGTCAAGGTCCATGTGTTCGAAGGCAACAACATGGAACTGGGCGCCCTCTGCGGCAAACCCTTCTCGGTCTCCGCTCTGGCGGTCATAGACAAGGGAACGTCCAACATACTTACGTTGTGAAAATATGGCAGCGGACATAGTGCTGAATGAGGATACGCTCAGGTACATACGCCTGTTCGAGGGCGTGACCAAGACGAACGTGAGGGACTGCATGGTGACGAAGGACAAGCTTGTCTTCGTCGTTGATAAGAGCCAGGGCAACAAAGCTGTGGGCAAGAAAGGCGAGCACATGCTCACCATGAAGGACAGGACGGGGAAGGACATCCAAGTCGTCGAGTACTCTGAGGACCCGGAGCAGTTCGTGAAGAACGTTTTCTTCATCTACGGCCCCCAGAAGGTCGTGATAGAGAAACGTGACAACATAACTCACGCCACCGTCACCGTCGACCCTAAGCTGAAAGGCAGGGCCATAGGCAAAGAGGGAAGGAACCTTCGCATAGCCCGGGATATCGTCAACAGGCACCATGAGATCCAGAGCATAAGCGTGGACTGACCGGTCCCCCGAATCTTAGGAAACCATTTACTTCTATTACTTTTAGTTCAGGGGGACCCTCTCGACCTCGAGGCCGTCTGCGGTCGGATAGCGCTCGGATATGTAGCATTTATAGGGGAGCTCTGAAGCAAGCTCCTCAATGATCCAGCTTGCTATTTCCAGACCGAAATCGGAGATCCTCATGAGCTCCTTCGGCACATCGTACCTGTCCGCCATCAGCTCCACGGCGGCCCCGGGGTCATCGGCATAGAGGAGTCCCCTCAGTATCGTGCCGTCATCGGTCACCAGATCGTAATCCTCCGCCACACGCTCTGCCCTCCTGATGAGGCGCCTCCTGAGCTGGACTCCGTCCTTGAATGCGGAGCTGCAGAAATGCACGGGGGTCTTGCGGCGTCCCCTCATGACTGCGGCGGCTGTGACGGCAGAGCCCCCTACCGCTGAGGAGATCTCATCCAACAAGCCGTATTTCATATCCTCCATCATGTGCCAGTTACTCTCTGAGAACTCAAGCTCGTTGAGGTTGACGAACTTAATGGCGGCAGAATCGCAGAAATCCAATAGCGATCTCAGCCCGTCTTCATGGCCCGGGAGAGCCGGCACCTCTATCCCGACATCCATTCCCCCCCATTTCCGCTATCTCCCTCAGCGGCGTTTCCTCCAAACGGTCCCACATATGCTCCGGAGGATGGAATCTTATCTCATCCAGGCCCGCATCCCTGAGCGTCCCGGCCTTATCGGCATCCATGGTGGCTGTGTAAAGGTGAATGTGGTGATCCGGTCCGAAACGGGCCTTCAGCATCCTTATGAACGAAACGGTCCTGTCTATATTCAACAGGGGATCCCCGCCCGTTATCCCTGTGCCAGTGGCACCTATTGATACAGCTTCCTCTATGATGTCGTCCTCTTCTGACACAAGCATCTCATCAGCGTATACAGCATCCTTATCCTTCCTCTCAAAGGAGACAGGGCAATAGAAGCATCCGGAATCGCAGAGTCCCGTCACGAAGAGCACCATCTTACTGCCGTTCAGGCAATGCTCACAGCCGGTTGCCAAAGGTCCGGTCCTGGCGGAGCCGCACTCCATTCGCGTGGTCCTCATATCCGCGTGAACGGCGCGATGTTTTAATAACCCTTGCGGGGCTATGCTCAGCACATGAAGAAGGACACGCGCATAGTCCTGGCTCTTGACGAGACGGACGGCGATAAGGCCCTGGCCATAGCCAGGGATGTGTCGGGTCACATCGACGCGGTGAAGATAAACTGGCCCCTGGTCCTTTCGGCAGGCCCCGGCATGATCTCGGAGCTATCGGAGATAACCGACGTGATCTGCGATTTCAAGGTTGCCGATATACCGAACACGGTGAAGCTGATAGTCGGCAACGCCGTTTCCCGGGGAGCGTCCGCTGTCATAGTGCACGCCTTCACCGGGGAGGACTCCATGGTAGCGGCGGTAGAGGCGGCGGGCAAGGCCGAGATATATGCCGTCACCGAGATGAGCCATCCCGGCGGAAAGATGTTCACCGCCCCCCATGCGGAGGAGATGGCTGCCATGGGCGCAAGGTGCGGAGCCGCAGGATTCATAGCCCCAGCCACCAGGCCTGAGAGGATAGCCGACATAAGGCGCATCATAGGGGGAAGGAAGATCCTGTCGCCCGGAGTGGGGGCCCAGGGAGGCTCCGCGGCGGATGCGATAAGGGCCGGGGCGGACTATGCCATAATCGGAAGGGCGATATACGGTGCAGCAGAGCCCAGGAAGGCGGCCCGGGCCTTCGAGTCCGAGATAAGGTCTGTGCTCTAGGTACGCGCGCATGCACCCCTGTCAGCTTTTTATACGTAGTTGGCAATCGTCAGCCACTTCGCAGGCGGAGACATAGATATAATGGTCAGATTCGGAGAAAGGTCCGACATTCCCGATAAGAAAGGCATCGCGGATAGGATGAAAAGCAAGTGGCGCACCATTGCGGTGCTGATAGTCATACTCGCGACAGCCGCCTTCATCAGGATCTACTTCGCCGCCGGCATCATGGGAGCTTCCTTCGCTCTTTCCGGAGGCTCCGATGCCACATACCATCTCCGCGTGATCCGCGAATTCGTGGAGACCGGGAATTTCATCATCTGGGACGATTATCTCAACTATCCGCTGACCTCAGTCAACCCCAACCCGCCCCTCTTCGATCTCATGGTCGGCACAGTGGCGTACCTGGCCACGGTCTTCGGGATGAGCCCCTCCACCGCAGCATCCGCCGCTCTGGCCTGTCAGGCCCCCGTGTTCGGTGTGCTGTCCTGCATAGCCGCATACTATCTGGGCAGGGAGATAACCGGCAGCAGTGCCGGCGGGATACTGACCTCTCTGTTCATGGCCATGTGCCCGATACTCATCGCAACATCCGTGATATCCATGGGTACCGAGACCGCCTTCGTGTCCTTCCTGGCGGTCATGATGTTCTATTTCACCGTGAGGTTCATCCGCGCCACCGACAGCGAGACGGATTTCGGCGGGCTCAAAGGAACGCTCAAAGGCAACAGGAGCGCACTGATCAACGCTCTGCTGGCCGGTGTTTTCATGGCCCTGATCGTGCTCTCATGGAACGGATTCCACATCCTGATCCTTGCGTACAGCGTCCTGATGGCCATACAGCTGTTCTATGACAGGTTCACACGCAGGGACCCGAGGCCCCTGACCCTGTTCTACTCCATAACCATAATGCTGGGTCTTTTGATCGCAGTCCCTGTTTTCCTCGGGGTCAGCCTCTTCAGACCTCTTCTGCTGGGCACACTGCTCTATGCGATAATGGCATGCGTTGCGTGCACAGCCTTCGCAGAGACCAGGAGGATGCCTTGGATAGCCACGATCCCCGTTTTCGCAGGAATAACGGTGCTGGCTCTTGCCCTTCTCTACTATTTCGGCGGAGGGCTCTTCAACGATGTGATCTTCGGAGGCAGCCTGTACGGCTCCTCCCAGTTCGCTGAGCTCATGAGAGGCAACACGACGAGCGTCTCGGCGCTCTCGGCCTACTTCGGATGGGTGACCATGTGGTTGGGCTGGGCATCCGTTTTCGTGATGATCCTGCTCAGGAAGAGCATGGCCTCCAGGCACTATCTGTTCACGATGAGCTGGCTCGTGGTCCTCATGGTCATAAGCTGGAGGAATGTGACTCTGGCATCCATAGCCGCGCCCGCATATGCGGTGGGGTTCGCCATAATATCAATCCAGATCTACAAGACGGCGGGGCTGAAGGACTACCTTTCCTCCCTGAAAGCCTCTGACGCAACACCCTTCCTGAAGAAGATGCTCAAGCCCATACCGCTTCTTTCAATCATATCCGTCATCCTGCTGGTCGGCGCCCCGAATGCCATGTACGCCATGGACGCCGGTATCTCTTACAACGAGAAGGATGAGCGCAACGAGAGCATGGGACCGCTTTTCAGCGGGGACGTCTTCGGGGCCATAGGCTACAATGTCATGACACCGGACAACTGGGTCATAGGCGACGCATTCGGAACCCAGGCAGGAGTCACCAAAGAAGGGGCCATGTTCACCTGGGCCGAGTATGTATCGGATGCCGTGACGCGCGGAGGATACAAGAGCGTCAGCGATCCTCAGGGCAACGGCTCGGCCGCCGCATCGAATATGCTGTTGGCCAGCGCCTCTGACGGAGGCGTCATCGCCGCAATGCTGATCAGGCTGCTGTCCGTCAACGGCCCCGGCGCTTTAGAAACAGCTCTCAAGGGAGCCGGTATGAGCGATGCGGATTATAACGAACTGAAAGCCGTCATGGCCGATCCCGATTCCAAGAGGTCCGAGGTACTGTTGAACCCCGGCAGGTATGGCATAATCAGCTCGGACGTGAGCTGCGAGAATCTCATGTACATCTATCTCGGGAACATGCTCACGGAGAGATACGGGCAGTCCCAGGTAGCCAAGATGTACGATGATGTGTGCGCCGCGACAGGGGAGAAGATATCTTACGGGGCGGTAGGCGGCACGATGTTCCCGCTCTATCCCCAGTACAGCAATGCGTTCCTTATGTTGGCCTTCCTCAACGGGTATGTTGTGGACAGCGGCTCGGTCCCCCAGTTCGCAACCTCCTCGTACTACGGGTTCACGTACACCAGCGAGATGTACGATACCTACCTTTGGAGGTCCTATATCGGGATGAGCCCCGAGGAGGCCGGCTACACCGGCACATTCGGGGCCTACAATTACTTCAATGACCTGAGTCTCAGCGACGGCACAGTTGTGCCGCACCCGGGATTCGGAATGTCCGGTTTCGAGGTTGAGTACTGGGAGGTCATGTACAACCCGGACGATGATGCGATCCACAGCTCTGACGGATGGATCAGGATGAGCCAGACCGCTGCGGTGGAGCTGCAGAAGAACGACGGTGGTCTGATCAATTACATGAGCGGACTGCCTCTCATAATGAAATATGTCGGCGTGACCGGCACGGACGTAAGCGGCACGGTCACCATGGGCGGTACACCCGTCTCCGGTATCCGCGTATCCGCGGTCGATTCAGACGGAATGGTCCGCAGCAGCGCCTTCACCGATGCTGACGGTAACTATAGCGTAACGGTGCCCACTGGCGGAAAGGTCAACTTCTACACCGGATCGGTGAACCTGACGGACGGGGTCCTGATACAGAGCTCTGCTCCGGCGCCAACCGTTGACTGCGCTATTCCCGCCACATCCTTGTCCGGAAGCCTTTCCGGGACCGCAATCCCGACTGGGGCCACTCTGAAGCTCACAGGCACGGCATCCGGAGGAGTCTACACATATGCCTTCACAATCAACACGTTCACGATCGGCAGCATGATACCTGACAAGTATACGGTCGATGTCCTTGCGTCCGACGGCACATCCCTCAAGACGACGACCGTTACGGTACATCCAGGCACCAACACGGGCTTCGTCATAGACCTGGATGATTCAGAGGTAGAGATCACAGTCAAGAACATGTACGGGGAGGTGCTCGTCGGGCAGACCGTGACCCTTGCCAACGTGGAAACGGGAGTGACATATCCCGCGACCGCTAGCGCGGGCGAGAAGGTTGTCAAGACCTCCGTCCCGGCAGGATGGTACACAGCTACCGCTATCGATCCGACGTTCGGCACTGCCTTCGGCAGCATGTTCCAGGCTACGGCAACAGCCACTTCTACGAGGCCACGATCACATGCGCCCCGGTCACAGATGTTTCGGCGAATGCGCCCGTGGCGCTGTACTTTGTTCACGGGCCCACATTCAGATCCGTTAACGGGACATTCGTTCCTGAGGGAGCGGATCCCGGCAGCGTTCCTGCATATTCGTTCTACAAGTCCGACGGTGACCAGGTAACATGGAATCTGACCTCTGCGGCGCCATCGACGGTGACAGGTTACGAAGTATCCGGGGTGCTGAAGAATTCTGCCGCAAAGGCGGTTTCCGGCACGATCGTGATAATAGCTGACGACGGCCGCACCCTTTACCTTTCGACAGGTTCCGACGGTGCATACAGCACTATGCTGCCTGCCGGCACGTACACGGTCTACGCTTACACCACATCAGAGGCATCGGTCAGTGAGATAACGGTGGTGGATTCCGCAGTCACCAAGGACATTGCCTTGGGAAGCGCCTACAAGATCTACGGGAATGTGAAATGGGGATCATTCGCACTGCCTTACCTGAAGGTCATCGCGACGATCGGCGACAGCGACATCGAGATACCCGTTGCGACGGATAAGAGCGGCGCGTACTCCCTGATGGTGCCGGATTCCTGGAAGGCGACCGTGGAGGTCGAGTTCTCTTCAGGCAGCGAATTCACCTTCAGGGATGCGAGCACAACACCAGCGACATACGTAAAATCCAAGGCGGAGAGTGTCATTGCAGGAAATACTGCGGACAGGAATCTCAATTTCACGGCATATGCCACCATTGAAGTAACGAACAGCACTGGCTATGAGATGAAGGTAGGAGGAATATCCATAGCTGCTTCTGGCTCACATACTTTCGATAACATCAGCTATAACACAATGACCGTTGAGACCGCTAACGCTTCAGGGAACTACTTCAGGCAGACCGGTATGCCGGTATACCACGGGATGGAATTGGTAGATAACGTGAATGTGTTCCCCGAACCGTACTATGAGTTGACTGTCAGTTGCGAAGCGGATGCGAAAGTCGATGTAACACCTTCCAACGACGGCAAGGTCACATACCTTTCCGGTAATGGTACATCCACACGCACTTACATGTTGCTCGGCGGTGCGACGGCAAAGGATTACACGATAATCGCGACAAGCGCTGACGGTAAGCAGATGGCAGTAGGCAACGTCAGTGTGACAACTGCGGATGTCACGTCTGACGTGACCGCCATGGATCACATCGTGACCTTCACAGGATATGTCGGAGCATCCGCAAGCGGAACCATAGAAGTGACTACTGTGGGCGGTGCGAAGATACAGGGCACCGTGTCCAACGGAACATACGCGATCAAGGTCCCCGTGCCTGCGGCCGGCAGCATAACATTCGATGCAGAAGTGACCATGGAGTCCGACGGCACAGAATATCCCTATGCTGCTGCGAGAACAATACAATCCGCAGACATACACAACGATTGGGACAGCGCAACGGTCAACCTGGCCGTATTGTATGGTGGTGCAGGGGTCCCCGAGGATACCGGCGTTGCGTTATCCTCTTCTCTGACGGCAATGGACATAAGCGATCCGATGAACTCCGAAGTCGAGTTCACGGTCAACGTTACAATGACCCCCGACAGAACGGTCGTTCTCTCGGGAAGCGGATGGAGATCCCTGATCTTCTATTCCGATTCTGGAAGGACCACTCCCGCGTCCGCTATATCGACGACGGGCTTCCTGTACGCAACGGGTGTATTCGACGGCAGGCAGATGGCCGCACAGGATCTGAAGATCTCTGCGGCGGATCTGTCCGGCGACAGCACGGCAACGGTCACGCTGAATGACACGGATCTGTTGTGGGAGAGGACAACCGACGGAGAGGTCACATTCTCCAGAGGTACTGACGTTGTCAGCGAGCGCGAGTACATGTATGCGATCTCGGCGATCAACACATACAATTACGCCAAGACCTACACGATCGACCCGATCTCGGTCACCGGATGGTACGTCACCCTGGTTTCCGCAGACGGATTCACTCTGGAGGATCTGTCGTCTGTGTCTCAGGACTTCGTCATAAAGGGTCTGTCCGAGGAGACGGTATATGTGAAGCTGACTGCGATGTCGTTGGACGCCCCCGGTGAGGTCCCGGATGTGGGTGTCCTTGTGAAGGACAACGCATCCTCGACCGTCTTACAGGACACCTTCGAACACGAGACTGCCAAGCTGTCCCTGGAGAAGACGGATGCCGACGGCAGGGGTGCGCTGGTCAGCCTGAGCGGCATACCCCCGGTATTCTGGGGTCTCTTGGTAACCGCTGTGCTCCTGCTACTTCTCACATTATGGTTAGGTTACAGAAGGGGGGTGTTCTCACGAAGAAAGTGATGCCCGTGCTGGCGATTGCGGTGATGCTGATGGCAGGAGGATTCCTGGTGTTGGCCTCGGATGACGGAACAGACGCGGCTATAACGAACGTGGCGGGAGACCGCACATATGTGGAGACCGGCAAGAATGTGATCTTCACCCTCTCCGGCGATGCCGCCTATAAGTACGAGGCGATGCTGATCGACAGCAGCGGCAACAGAGTGACATCCGTTTCCACGGTCACCGGGACAATCAGTCCTTCTTCACCCACAGATAGGACGGTGAAGGCACCCGCGGCCGCAGGGGACTACAGGTATCATGTGAAGTTCTTCTCTGTTGAGGACAACAGCGTTCTGGTATCAGAGGTAAAGGTCCCGATCAAAGTCGTGGACCCCATAATCCTTAAGGCGACGCTGAAGAACACTGGGGCCGTATCCGTTACGACAAACGTTTTCTTCGTCGTTGACGGCCAGCGCATGGAAGGCAGCGATTCTGCCGTCACCATACCTGCGGGAGGAAGCAAGGAGATCACATACAATTTCGTTGTGAGCGATTTCTCCGGCAGCCATAGTTTCTATGTGGGATCTGACGATACAGGTATGATCGGTCCGATAGAGGGTCTGGGCCCGTCTTATGCGGTGTCTTTCCATGCCCAGGATACGAATTATGACTGGCTCAATTACCTGATGGTCATCGTCGTCATAATACTGATACTGCTGTTGATATACGTCTACCGCAAGCCTATAAAGAATTACGGGAAGCCCAAGGGAAGGCGTTGATCAGGCCCTTTTACGGTGGATGTTGTAAGTCCCCAGAATGAAGAACACAACGGCGGTGATCAGCATCGCCGCGATGCCCATCCACGGCTCTATCTGGAATCCCCCCACGTAGAGGTTGAAGCCCATCAGGTCCCTGAATTCGTCCGCCGCCACTGTGTCACCGGAGAACATGGCATCTATGCCCCGACCTCCGAAGAGCCCTCTGAGTATCATGGCGGCATGGGATGCGGGAAGGGCCCCCACCACATTCTGGACGCTTCCCGGCAGTATACCGACAGGCATGTACGTCCCGGTAACGAATCCCGTCATCGTACCCACGATAGCATTGAACCCGCCGTACGCCGCCTCCGTCCTTATGAACGAGGCCAGGAAGAACATTATGGCGCTGGCTGACAGGACTGAGGGGAAAAGCACTCCTACAGCCAAAAGTATGCTCTCTGCGGGGATGGAGGCCCCCATGCTGAAAAGGTATATCAGAGCCAGGGCCATGACGGCCAGGCTCATAAGCAGGCCCATAAGGAATGTGCTAAGGATGTATCCCATGGTGAAGGCGGTGGGCTTTGCAGGAGAGGACATGAAGTCGTCCGCCACGCCTGTGCTCCTGTCTTTAACCATGCATTGAAGGAAAACACCCGTGGTAGTGACCGACGTGACGGCGATAACACCCGCCATCATCCACCCGTCCACGATCGCGGCCGCCCCGGGATTGGAGCCCATCTCTCCGAGATAGTTGTCTCTGAGGAACAGGATGTAAAGACCCAGTATGATTATCGCGCCAAGAAATGAGAAGAAGACGGCGCTCCTGTCCCTGAAGAAGAGCAGGGCATTCCTCTTCGTCAGAGAGAGCACAACATTGGCGCTGCTCATTCTATGCCGCCTCCAGTTATGTTTATGAACGCGTCATCCAGTGTTCCGGCGCGCACTTCCAGGGATACCAGGTGCTCTCTGTATCTCTGTATGATATCTGCCGCCTCCAGCGTCCTTTCAATAGGGATCACGAATCTCTCACCGTGCCTGGAGAATCTGACGGAATCCTTTCTGAGAGCGCTGTCGAAGGCTACCGGGTCCTTCGGGACCAATGTCAGCATATCAGAACTATATTCTTCCATGAGCTGGAACGGCGTCCCTTCCGCCACTATCCTGCCGTCGTTGATCACCACCACCATATCGGCTCCTTCTGCCTCCTCCATATAGTGCGTGGTCAGGAAGACAGTGACTCCCTTCTTCTTCAGATCCAGTATAAGATTCCACACGTGCTTCCTGGTGCTCGGATCCAGTCCTGTGGTCGGTTCGTCCAGGAATATGAGCTTCGGTTTGTTGACCAGAGCTCTGGCTATGTCTGCCTTTCTCTTTTGTCCGCCGGATAGGATCTTGTATCTCCTGTCAGCCAGGTCCGTGATCTCCATGGCCGCCATGGCGTCATCCGCCATCCTGGCGGATTCATTCCTGTCCAGACCGTAGAGGGACCCCCTTACCAGGAGATTCTCCCTCACCGTCAGCAGAGGATCGAGGACCCCCCTTTGGAAGACGATACCTATGGATTCCTTGATCTCAGCATCGTCCTCTCCGAGTGAACGGCCGCCTATGATCACGCGGCCAGAGTCCGGTTCGAGGAGGGTGCAGAGCATGTTGATGGTGGTGCTCTTCCCCGCGCCGTTGGGACCGAGAAAGGCGAAAAGCTGTCCTTCTTTGACAGAGAAGCTGATATCGTTTACGGCTTTGATATCCCCGAAGGCCCTACTCAGCCCGGAAACCTCGATTATGGTTTCTGATCCGTCAGCAGACACGGCGAATGTAATCGCAAGAGAGGAAATATATACCTTTTGGTGGGCTATAGAGAAGAGAAGAAGAGTCTTCGGAGGGAGCATCTGAAAAGCTCCTCATCTATTGCGCAGTCCAGAAGACCGTCGTCCGGGACAGAGAACTCCACTCCTTTGTACTCAATGTCCACAAGGGTCAGGGCATCGGCTCTGGCGGTTCCGAAGGATATACTGTCCCCGTTCAGGGCCCTTTCCGCATCTTGTATGGACGCATCCCCCCGTCCGACAGCGTTCACGGCGCCGACGATCCGCCTTATGAGATGCCAGAGGAAGTATCTGGCCTGGAATCTGATGATTGCAGTGCCTTCGCCCCACTCCAAGCTTATGGATTCTATATTCGCTTCTGTGGGCTTGCCGTCCTGCTTGCAGAAATTCTTGAAATCGTGCCTACCTTCGAAGAGCTTCAGGCAGGCCTCTACGGTTCCGCGGTCCATGCCGTCCGATTTTAGGACGTACTTGTATATCCGGGAGTTCGCCCAGCGCGGATTGAAGCTCTCGTCCACATCTGCTATTGACCTGTAGTATACGCCTTTGGACACGGCGTTGAGGCCCTTGAGAAGTTCCCGGTCGTTATGGATCTCCGTGTTGAAGACGATCACGTTACCCAAGGAATTGACACCGGCATCTGTTCTGCTGGCACATTTGAAGTTGAACCATTCCGAATCCCTTCCTCCGCTGATAAGGGACAGATTGGAGAGGACCTCCCCCTCCACGGTCCTGAGGCCGGGCTGGTACTGGGATCCGCTGAAGCCCTCTCCCTCATAGGCTATTTTCACGGCCACTCTTCGGGTCATAGGCTCTTCATATGATCTATTCTGCGCTGGATGAGCTCCTTTTTGCCTATGTCATGACGAACAAAAACATGCTCGCTCTTGACATGTGCGAGGGCTCTCTCGCACTTTTCCTCAGCTTCGGATATGCTTCCGGCGATACCGACGATACCGACCGAGCGGGATCTCCCGGTAACCAGTTTCCCGTTCACCATGTCAACGTTCGCATAGAACACCTTGGCCCCTTCCAAGGATACGCCGTCCTCATCGACGGTTATCGCCTTCCCGTATACGGGGTTGGTGCCGTATCCTTCCGGCACAACGTATTTGCAGACGGTCGCTGCCTTCCTGAATCTGACGATCTCACTCATGTTGCCGCCCGCCATAGCGCGGCATATGTCTTCGAAGCTGTCCTCCAGGATGGGAAGCACATTCATGGCCTCCGGGTCGCCGAATCTGGCGTTTATCTCGATGATCTTCGGGCCGTTCTTGGTCAGCATGAACTGGCCATACATAGGACCGCGGTAAGGGCAGCCCTCCTTCGACATCGCTTTGACGATCTTCCTCAGGATATTCAGCGCGTCCTCTCTGTCCTTCTTCGTGACGAAGGGCAGAAGATGATCCGCATCGGAATAGGAGCCCATACCTCCCGTGTTGGGCCCGACATCCCCCTCGTATGCTCTCTTATGATCCTGAACCAGGGGCATCGGTGCTATGTTCCTTCCGTCGCAGAATACCATCTGGGTGAATTCCTCCCCCACTGCCCTCTCTTCGAGTATGACTCCCGCGCCGCCTATGTTGTTGTCGAAGATCTCATTGATGTACTCCATCGTATCCTCGAAGCTGTGGAGATGCTCGCCCTGGACCTTCACACCTTTGCCGCCGGTAAGTCCTATGGGCTTCACGACGATCTCGTGATCCACTTTTTTCAGATATTCTTCCGCGTCCTTCGCGTTATCGAAGGACGCGAATCCCAGATTCCCTTCGATGCCGTGATCCTTAACGAGGTTCCTCATGAAAGATTTGGACGTCTCTATCCTGGCTGCGGCCTTGGTGGGTGATGCGCAGGGTATCCCTGCCTTTTCGAGAGCGTCTACGATACCTGCTTCCAGAGGGGCCTCTGGTCCGACGAAGGCCATCTCCACCGAGTTCTCGAGAGCGAAATCGCGTACCCTCTCAACATCCTTCTCGTTGATCAGAGCGTATTTCTTCGCTCTCGCTACGATCCCCGGATTGACATTGCTCATCACTGCGTATATCTCGGAGCCCGCTCTGTGGAAAGCCTCCACCGCCGCATGCTCCCTCCCGCCTCCGCCTACGGTAAGAACCCGCATGTTCACAGCCCCATTTCCGAGATTATCTCGTCAACGCCACTGTCCTTCTTCACGCTGCACATCATGATCTCCCGCCTTCCGCCGGTGAGTCTGGAGTAATCGCCTGCGATCACCGTCGGATCCACATCTACGGCGTCGGCTATATCAATCTTGTTAAGCACTGCCAGATCGGAATGGAGGAATATGTCCGGGTGCTTTCTCACCATATCGTCGCCTTCGGTGACGGATATGACCACGACCCTTATGTCCGCACCCAAGGGGAAATCGGCGGGGCAAACCAGGTTCCCGACGTTCTCTATCAGCAGAACATCGATGCGGTCAAGGTCCATCTGGTGCAGCGCCCGGTGTATCATGTTCGCATCCAGGTGGCATTCTTTGCCCGTGTTGCAATTGTAGGCATCGATCCCCGATCTCTTCATCCTTCCGAAATCGTCCTCGCCCGTGACGTCGCCGGCGATGGCCCCGACCTTCAGCCCCTTGGCGGCCAGCTTCTCGCCTATTTTGATGATCAGTGATGTCTTCCCGGACCCGATGGAGCCCATGAAGTCTACCGACATTATGTCGTGCTCCTTCAACAGCTCATAGTTCTCGCGGGCCAGTTTACTGTTCTCCCGGAGGACGTCGTATTCCATGCTGACGTCGGTGATCTTGTGCATGCTCTCTCGAATCAGCTAATCCGTATTAACCGTTGCCCAACCACGCAGGAAGGTACACCGCCTCAAGGAAGCTTCCACCTTCGCAAAGTATCATTACGGGGAAGTCTCATAACCAACACCGTAAGGAACGGCCACATCATGTACGCGGACGGGAAATTGTGGATTGCCAAGGCGGAAAACAAGATTCATCTCCTCCCGAAGTATGCGAACAGGCACGGGCTGATCGCAGGTGCCAGCGGCACGGGGAAGACGGTAACGATCAAGGTGATGGCGGAATCCTTCAGCGCCATGGGCGTCCCCGTCTTCATGGCCGACATAAAGGGTGACGTCGGGGGTCTCTGCAGGGCAGGCAAAGACAGCGAGAGCATGAGGAAGAGAATATCCTCTCTCGGTGTAGACGGATTCGATTATACTGGATATCCCTGCGAGTTCTGGGACATCTACGGGGAGAAGGGACATCCGGTGAGGACGACCCTGGAATCCATGGGAACGGACCTGCTCTCCAGGATGATGGGGATGTCCGAGGTCCAGGAAGATGTCCTGAGGATGGTTTTCAGGATATGCGAGGAGGAGGGCTGGAGGCTAGTCGACACCAAGGACCTTAGGGCTGCCGTCAGCTTCATAAGCGATCACAGGAAGGATTACGAGGATGAGTACGGGAGCCTTAACCCCCAATCCATGAGTGTCATACAGAGATCGGTGATGGCCCTGGAGGATATAGGGGGAGACATGTTCTTCGGCGAACCGGCTTTGGATATATACGATTGGATGAGCACGGCCCCCGACGGACGTGGGATGATCAATATATTGTCGGGTGTGAAACTTGCAAGGAATCCGGAATTATACTCGACATTCATGATCTGGCTCATGGAGGAGCTCTTCGATGTTCTTCCGGAAGTTGGGGATCTTGACAAGCCGAAGCTGGTGTTCTTCTTCGACGAGGCCCACATGCTTTTCGGCGACTCTTCGCCCGCACTGACAAAGAAGGTGGAGCAGACGGTCAAGTTGATACGTTCCAAAGGTGTGGGCATATATTTCATATCACAGAGCCCCTCCGATATACCGGACGGAGTGCTGGCACAGCTCAGCAACAGGATCCAGCATGCTCTTCGTGCCTATACGCCGAAAGAGCAGAAGGCGGTGCGTGCCGCAGCGGAGACCTTCCGCAGCAACCCCGGATTCAAGACGGCGGAAGCAATAATGGAGCTGGGGACCGGGGAGGCGCTGGTGTCGTTCCTGGATGAGAGGGGAAGCCCGTCCGTGGTGGAGAGGGCGATGATCCTTCCGCCGCAGTCCTTCCTGGGGGCCATAAGCGATGACGATTACAGGGTTATGACGGAGAGCAGCGCGCTCGATGTCAAGTACAGGGACAGATTGGACGCGGAAACGGCCTACGAGGAGCTGACCGAGATAAAGGAGGCCAAGGCCAAGGAAGCGGCGAAGGCCGTGAAGGAGGAATCTAAAAAGAAGACCTCCGCCTCTCCCCGGACCAGGAAGACCAAGTCGCGCACGGAGAAGACCGTGGACCGGGCTATAGGCAACGCCGCCTCCGCCATAGGGCGCGGCATAGGTAACAAGATCTCCAAGAGACTGTTCGGAAGGTAAGGATCATGGTATATTCTGAAATGCTGTTGAAGAAGCTGAAAGAGGCGGATGCGAAAGAAGGAGACCGAATATCCGTCAGGAGGGGCGACGAAGAATATGTGGGGAGGCTGATGCCCCACCATGATTTCAGCGCTCCAGACGTATTGATATTGAAGATGAAGAGCGGGTACAACATAGGGATCCGCGTACTCGGGGACAGCGAGATAGAGGTCATCGAAAGACCCAGCATCGTCGCGGTGAAGAGAGAGGAGACGAAGGCACGGGAGGGATTTCCGAATTTTACCCTGGTCAGCACGGGAGGGACCATCGCGTCATTCGTGGATTACCGCACGGGTGCGGTTCGCCCGGCCATGTCCGCATCGGAACTGGTGGATGCTGTTCCGGAGTTGAGGGACATAGCCAACATCAAGGCCAGGGTCCTTTTCTCGATATTCTCGGAGAACATGAACGTCAGTCACTGGCAGGAGCTGGCCGATGTGGTGGCCGAAGAGATCAACTCAGGCGCCGATGCGGTCATAATACCTCACGGGACGGACACCATGGGCTACACAGCGGCCGCTCTGAGCTTCATGCTGGGAGATGTTCCGAGACCAGTGGTCCTTGTGGGGGCCCAGAGGTCGTCGGACCGTCCGTCCTCGGATGCGTCCAGCAATATGATGGCATGTGCCAGGTTCTGCGCGGAAGGCAAGGCTGCCGGGGTATTCGTGGTTATGCACGAAGCTTTGGGCGACGATCTTTTCTCCGTTCATATAGGTTCACGCGTAAGGAAGATGCACACATCCCGCAGGGACTCCTTCAAGAGCGTCAACGTACCGCCTGCGGCAACGGTGCGCAAGGACGGAAGCGTGGAGTACCGCGGCGAGCTCCGGCCCCCTTCTAAAGGCAAGGCGGCGGCGAGGACCGCCATGGATGAGAGAACAGTCCTATTGCAATATTATCCCGGAATGGACCCCAAGGTCTTTGGTCCGGTCATAATGGGCAGCCGTGGCGTTGTTATCGCGGGAACGGGCCTGGGTCATGTGGGAGAGCCGATGTGCGGGGTCCTGAAGGAAGCGTGTGAAAAGGGCATAGTCGTGGTCATGACATCCCAATGCCTGGGAGGCACCACCAACATGAACGTCTACGATACTGGCAGGGACCTGATATCGGCAGGCGTCATATCTGTGGGGGATATGCTACCTGAGGTCGCATACGTGAAGTTAATGTGGGCACTGGCCAACAGTAAGTCCGCCGATGATGCGAAGAGGATGATGGTAGAGCCGATGGCGAATGAGACAGGCAGCAGGAGGTGCGTGCTTTGAAGGGCTCTCCTGAACTGGTATGCGGCATAGAGATACACCAGCAGCTTAGCACCAGGAAGCTGTTCTGCTCCTGCGAGAGCCACCTTTGTGACGAGGGCAACGGAGCCTACTTCAGGAAGCTTAGACCGACCACCGGGGAGACCGGCGAGATCGACAGAGCTGCTCTGGCACAGTATAATAAAGGTATAGGATTCAGATATCAGATGGCCGAAGGCGTATCCTGTTTGGTAGATCTTGATGAGGAGCCCCCGAACGGACCCGACCCGGAGGCTCTGGAGACAGCACTCGTTTTCTCGGAGATGTTGCACGCCAGGATAGCCGATGAGATACATTTCATGAGGAAAGTGGTGGTTGACGGCTCCAACACCGGAGGCTACCAGAGGACCGCACTGGTCTCTACCGGAGGCTGGGTCGAGGTCAACGGCAGGAAGATCTCAATACTCTCGGTATGTCTGGAGGAGGATGCCGCCAGGAAGATCGAGGAGAAGGACGGGGAGATCACATACCGCCTGGACCGTCTGGGCATTCCGCTTATAGAGGTTGCAACGGGTCCCGACATAAGGACCCCGGAGGAGGCCATGGAGACGGCTCTCAGGATAGGGACCCTTCTAAGAGCCACAAGGAGAGTTAAGAGGGGCATCGGCACCATAAGGGAGGACCTGAACATATCGATACCCGGCGGAGCGCGCGTAGAGATAAAGGGCGCTCAGGAGCTGAGACTTTTGCCGGATTACGTATCCAACGAGGTTACCAGGCAGAAGATGCTCCTTGCCGTGAAGGAGATACTGAATGAAAGGGGGACAGTACCCGCCGATACGGATATTGAGGATGTTACCGACATTTTCGCAGATTCCGAGTCGAAGGTCATCACAGGGGCGCTGTCATCCAAGGGGAAGGTGCTTGCCGTGAGGCTCCCGGGATTCGCGGGAGTGATGAACGGTGACGGTGGCAAACTCCGTCTCGGAGCAGAGATGGCGCAAAGAGCCAGGACCAGAGGGGTCAAGGGGATATTCCATTCTGATGAGCTGCCCGCCTACGGTATAGAGCAGCGTTACGTAGACAGCCTAAGAGAGAGACTTGGGCTTGATGGCTCAGATGACGCCTTCGCAATATGCGCCGCGCCCGAGAAGAAGGCCCGTTCCGCCCTTGCGGCTGCGGTGGAAAGGGCAAACGAAGCTCTCGGGGGAATTCCGGAGGAGACCAGGGATCCGCTGCCAGATGGCACATCGAAGTACTCGAGGCCCCTCCCCGGCGCAGCCAGGATGTATCCGGAGACGGACGTTCCGCCTAAGGAGATAACCGATGAGAAGCTGAAGCAGATACGGGCCAGCCTTCCGGAGCTGCCTGAGGAGACCGAGGCCCGCCTTATCACGGATCACGGAGTCAACAGACAGCAGGCCAGGCAGCTGGTAAGGCAGGACTTCGCAGAGCTGTTCGAGCGCGCCTGCAACACCTACGTCGATATGTCAGCGGTAATAGCGACGACCTTCCTGAACACTTACAGTGAATTGGAGAAGGCGGGCGTGGACACCTCCTCGATAAGCGAAGCGGATGTGATGGCGGTATTCTCGCTGCTCTCGGAATCCAAATTCGCCAAGGAGGCCCTGCCGGACGTTCTGAAGGAAGTTGCTTCCGGGACTCCCCCGGAAAAGGCCCCGGGCAAGCTGGGTCTCGAGTCCATGAACGACCGGGAGGCCGAAAGGATAATCGACTCCATATTGAAGGAACGGGAGGAGTTCGTGAGGTCCAAGGGCAAAGCGGCGGCAGGGCCGCTGATGGGCCCGGTCATGGAATCCCTTAGGGGCAAGGTTGACGGCAAGAAGGCCAGCCAGCTTCTGTCGGAGGCTATAGCCAGGATGATAGGCTAAGGTCTGATCTCAAGTACCCTGAGGGTCTCGAAGAAGAGCGGGAGACGACCCAGTTCGGAGACTTCCATGCCTTCGAGCAGACAGTCCAGCCGCTCCCGGTCCATCAGAGAGGAGACAACGATTATGATCCTCCCTCCGCATTCCAGGTGCTTCTCCGCGCAACGGATTAGTCTCGGGAGGGGACCGATGCCGTCGGGACCCCCGGACCACGCTCTCTCCAATTCGCCGTCCTCGCTTACAGGCAGGTAGGGCAGATTGAAGATGAAGGTATCGAAGACCCCCTCTACGCGTTCGCATAAGTCGGATACGAGGACATATGCTTCCAGCCCGTTTCTGCGGAAGTTCTCTCTGGTACATTCCACTGCCCGTTCGTTTATATCGACGGCTGTAACCAAAGCTCCGTTGCTGGCACAGTGCATTGAAACTATGCCCGAGCCGCATCCGATCTCAAGGACCGATTCTCCTCTGAGAACATCGAAGGACCCTATCAGCAGATAGCTGTCCTCTGACGGGGGGTACACATCCGTGCACGTTTCAACGTATATCCGTTCGTCGATCTTCATCCTGTCATGTAATCGCATTGTCGATTTACTGATTGTGCCTGCCTTTCCACATTTTATATTCTGATAGCGTTACAGACAAACGGTGGCTTACGTGAATTACCTGGATATTCTTGCGATCGGAAATCTTTTGAGGGGGGAGGACGGTTCGGTGATCGAAGCGAACTCGACATCCACTCTGATAAGGTCGGACGGACGTCTGATCGTCGTGGACCCCGGGAGCAGGATGATGAGGCCGGCGGTAAAGCTGTCCTTCAGGCAGATCGGCGTATTCATGAAGGATGTCGACACGGTGGTTCTGACGCATCTCCACTATGATCACATGGAGAACCTGGACCTATTCCCGGATGCCGAGGTGCTGATCCATTCGGGTGGGGAAGGCGGTCCGGATCACACGGTGGTGGAAGGAGACCTGAAGATCGCCGAGGGGGTGGAACTGGTACATACCCCGGGGCACACGTGGGATTCCATGAGCGTCTTCGTCAAAGGCGATCTGAAGTATGCCATAGCAGGAGACGCCATACCTCTGGAGGATAATCTCAGGAGAATGGTCCCTCCCCGGTTCAATGTAGATAAGGACGCGGCTATGAAAAGCATTAAGACCATAGCCAACTTCGCAGACGTGATCGTGCCCGGTCACGGTGCGCCGTTCAGAATAAGGAAGAGATGATCATGGAAAGAGAGGTCCCGGAAGCCGTTTACATAGAATGCACGAAATGCCGTGAGCAGACGGCCCATGAGGTGCTGAAAGGCAAGATGGGAAAGGCATCCCTGGAGGGCACGCTGAAATGCATGGAGTGCGGGAAGACCTTCACGACCACGATCCCCATGCCCCGTCAGATCCCCACAAGGGTCATAGTCAGTGACGGCCCCGTGTCCTATCAGTCATCCACGATCCTTGAGGAGGACGAGCTGCTGATGGAGGGGGACGAGTTCTATCTGGAGAGCGGCCTCAGAGTGAGGATAGCTTCCATAGAGAATAACGATGACAAGCGCGTCAAGAAGGCCAGTGCCCCCAAGGTCAAGACCATATGGGCTCAGAAATTCGACATCCTCAATGTGAAAGTTACCGTCAACGACGGCACGAAAAGCTATTCGAGAAGGATCCCGGCCCTCCCGGATGACGAGTACGCCATAGGGCAGCTTCTGTCCATGGAGGACATGGACTGCTTCGTGCATGCGATAAAGACCCGGGAAAGGCTCATCACCCGCGGAACCGCGGAGGCCAGGAACGTGGTGCGCATATACGGCCGTTACAAGAGGAAATCAATCCCCGTTCTCGATCTCGAGGATGATGTCTAGGATATCGGACAGGTTAGAGCTTCTGACAACATGGTCCGCGGCAGCCGCCGTGTATTCCTCATCGGCAGGATTGAAGGCTATGGAAAGCCCCGTCTGTTTGAAGACGGAGATATCGATATAGGAATTCCCTACGGATATCGTCCTCTCCTTGGCGGCGCCGAAGTCTTGCATAAGCTTCACGGCGCTCTTCCCTTTATCCATGAGGTCCACGTTCCGTATTCCTTCTCCGGTAAGCACACCGTTCTCATCGGCCTCTAGGGCATCGGCCAGCCATCCGTCGAATCCGAATTCCTCGGCGATCATCCTGGCTGCGTGGCCGATCCCGCCGCTGCATATTACGCTCTTTATCCCGTTATAGGAGAGGGCGGCCACAGTTTCCTGTATGCCGTCCATAAGGGGCATCCGGGTGAGTATCCGGGCGATGTCGACATCTTTTATGCCTGGGCACACCTCAAGCCATAAACCTATGTCGCGGCGCATGAACTCTGCCTCGTCGATCTCCATGTTGACGAATGCCTTGTAGGCTTCGTCATTGTCTACTCCCAGCTCATCGTGCACAAAGCCCCACGAGCTCTTGCACCGGGTGAGGGTCCCGTCCATATCGAATATGACAAGATCGAACTTGCGGCCCATGGGGTCTGATGCCCCTCCCCTCTAAAACTGTATCTGAATGGGCCGTCCCGAAGGCCCGGGGATCGTAAGCAGGGTCGGTCCGTATCGTCCAGTGCGATTTGAAAGTGATATTATAGCACGTGCCGATATCAACGCCGTGATAACCATCATCGGCGTCGGCCACGTGTTCAACATCGCTGAACCGGTGGCGTTCATAATCAAACAGCTCTGGCCGGATGCCGTGCTGGTGGAGCTGGACGAGGTCAGGTACAAGATAATGACCGGAGAGTACAAGGCTGCGGAGCCCTCAGAGGAACAGAAGAAACAGATCTCGAAGCTCTACCGGCATACCGCCGAGTATCAGGACGGCCTGTCCAGAGAGTACGGCTCCCAGACCGGCGCCGAGATGCTGATAGCCGTAAGCTCCGGCAAAGCCCTCGGAGCAGAGATCGGATTCATAGACAAGGCCGCCATAAACGTCCTGGATGAGGTATGGGCAGAGATGCCGTTCTGGGAAAGGCGCAGGTATTCCTGGTCCATGTTCGTTGACAGGCACAGGGGGAAGAGGAAGGCGGAGAAGACCGCTGCGGAGTTCGCACGGGACAGCGACGCATGATAGAGGACATGCGGAAAAAGTTCCCGACCCTGGTAAGGAAGCTCATCGACGAGAGGAATGAGCACATGGCGGGCAGGATCGCAGAATACTCTTCCAGGAAGAACAATGTGGTGGTGGTTGTGGGAGACGCCCACGTTGAAGGATTGATAAGGCTTCTCGGAGATCGAGAGGTAAGGAAAATAAGGCTTGAGACCATACTCGACAGGTCTAAGATGAACGCATTGAGATCAGATCTTTGGAACAGGAGGCCTGAGGATGAAGGTTAAGCTCCTGGCGTACACAAGGGACGCGGACGCTATATGCGCCGCGGCCGGTAAATCGTGCTATTCAGACAGGCCCGCTTCGGAGCTGATCCTCGACGAGAGCCCCGAGAGGGTCCTTGATCGGATAGTCGGCATGGGCCATCACTCCGTGATAGAGCATGCATCCTTCACGTTCTCAGCGGAGGGGGTATCCCGCTCCCTGACGCATCAGCTCGTCAGGCACAGGATAGCGTCCTTCTCGCAACAGAGCCAAAGATACGTATCGTTGGACGAGCCGACGTACGTCATGCCGGAGACGATGCGTGCCGACCCGGAGGCCGCGAAGCTGTTCGAGGAGACGATGGAAAAGATATGGAAGGTCTATAGGGATCTGGGGGAGAGTTCCCCGCAGAGGATGCCAGATATGTGCTTCCCAACGCCTGCACCACCAATATAACGATAACAATGAATGCGAGGGAGCTGCTGCACTTCTTCTCCCTGAGATGCTGCAACAGGGCCCAGTGGGAGATACGAGAAATGGCGGACCGTATGCTGGTGCTCTGCAGGGAAGTATCCCCGACGATATTCAGGGACGGCGGCCCGCCCTGCGTGAGGGGGCCATGCCCCGAAGGGAAGCTGTCCTGTGGCAAACCCCGAAAGAGAACCGTTTCTTCCAGCAAGCCTTAAATAAGGAATCCACTTAATCCCGCATAATCGGTGAGGATTAATGGGAAGAATTAGACCCACATACATCAAAAGAGTTTCCCTTGAGCTCTACAGCAAGTATCCGAAGGCGTTCAACGTCGACTTCGAGAACAACAAAGAGATGGTCTCAAAGCTCAGCGATGTATCCACAACCAAGATGAGGAACCGCATCGCTGGCTACATAACCCGTTACGCGGCCCGCGCTGAGGTCTGATCCCCGGATCCACTCCGGAAAGAGCCCGCGTGGGGTAGCCTGGATATCCTGAGAGATTGCGGATCTCTTGACCCGGATTCGAATTCCGGCGCGGGCACCACCTTCCACTGCGACATTTAATCCCGGAAAGGGCGGTTTTCCGGTTCCTGTTCGCCCTTTTGATTTTTCCTGTCCTCGGGATGATTATCGCTTTGCCTATGATGCTCTCTGCTTTAACGCAGGGGCTCCGCCAATGGCGGCTGTCCCGGGATTCTTCTCTGTTGTCGCCCAGGACGAAATATCCTTCATCCGGGACATGGCACTCGGCAGAGGCCTCTCCGTCATTACTGACGTAGGGCTCCTCCCCGTTTACGCTCACAGTTCCGTCCGGGTATACGCGGACGGTGTCCCCCCCGGATCCCGATGACCCTTTTGATCAGAGTATCGTCGACCTCATCTGAACGGAATATGATGACGTCTCCCCGTTTTATGCGGTTCTCGTTGTAAACGCGCATGGCCAGGATCCTCTGGCCCGGTCTGAGCGCGGGCAACATCGACCGGGAGGATATCCGCACCACGAAGACGAGGAAACTCCTGACCAGCAATGCGACCATCAGAGCGGCAATCACAACGGCTACGGCCCAGAGGAGCGATTCCATATGTTCTGTGACCTCCGTCTTTTGTAAATCACATTCCGGGGGTCCGGGCGGGTTCAGTGGTGATGACCGTGGCTGTGGGTGTCTTCGTGTCCCTCTGCTGTTTTGAAGAAGATCACATAGGCCTCGATGTATTTCCGCGCGGCATCAATGTCGTTCACGTCGAAATCCTTCAGGGCCATCGCCCTCTCGAACTTCTTCTCAAGGTCATGCATCACCTCGCGGGAGACCAGGCCCCTGAGCGGTGACAGATCACCGATCTCCAGGCTCCTGTCGGCCGCGGCGACTCTCTCATCCACAGGCGTGCCGCGGGGCTTGACCCCGGTGAACGGAACGCCCTCCCCTGCGCGGTGCACTCTTACGAGCGTCTCGATGAAGTATCTGTCGGCCAGCTCCTTCGCCTCGGCTCCCAGCTTGCGGACCTTGAGGCTCAGGGCGAATGCCTCCCTGACTTCAGCCTCCATCTCAGGGAAGACCCATTTGATCGCATGATTCACGTTGCCGGTCTCCAGGGCCCTCATGCCGTCTTTGACAGTAGGGCCGTCCATTGTATCGCAGTGCGCATCGGCTCTTCTGGGCGTCAAAAGGAGTATGACTGCCGCCAGGCCGAGCGCCGATATGATGAATATAAGTTCCATGTCTGTTCCTCCGTCATCGGTACCGATGCCGCAGGACAGCCGACTGTCCGCGGCTCTTCCGGTATGCGGAATATAATAGCTTGCGGGCAATATAAGTAAACGATTGTTTCTTGATCCGCGCAGAGCGGACCGCCGGTGCTCTCCCCAGAGGATCCTCACTCGCCGGCCTTTTCCTCAGGCTCCTCGTGCCAGACCTTAGAAACTATCTGGGAGTCGCCCGGGGGTATTATGCGGGAGACCTCCTCCTCCGGAACGGAGAGCTCCTTCGCCATCTGAGCGGCTGTCCTTCCCGCCTTCCCGCGGCCCGGTTCGATGATGAAGTACTTGGAGGACCGGTCCTTGATGCACTCCAGGGGAGCGCACATGACCTTCCGCTCGTTCATGTACATGATCTCCCCCACGGCCATCTTCAGCGGGATATGGTACTCGTAGTTCCTCTTCCCGCGGACAATGAACGCGCCCCTGGGAACGAACTCTCCCGCTTCAGGGTCTTGCTCACCTGATCGGGGAAGACCCAGAAAGCGCTGCCCTCTCCCACGGCAGAGACCCATCCTTTGGATTGCGTTATGGCGAAGACGCACGCCTGCCTGAGCTCCGCATCCGATGCGCTCCTCCCCTCCTTGAGTATGACGGACGGCGCACCGTGAACATCCGCATGGGCATAGACATCGTTGTCCTTCAGGTGCTTCTTCACTATGCCGTCGTTGGTGTGGGCGTCCCTGCCTGCGATGACAAGCTTCCCCTCCGTTGTGATGAACCACTTATATCTCTCGAACCAGAATTGTTTGGTGGGCTGGGCTCTGGAGGCCATCTTGCGCTTCTCCTTGATCAGGCCCTTCTCCTTTTTCTCAAGGGCGTCCAAGGTCTCCCTGAGAGCGTCATCGGCCCTTTTCGCCTTGTCGCTTAGATCCTTGCTCCTTTGATATATATCGGAGGCATTGGCATCTATGTTCTTGGTGTAGTTCAGCGTGACGGAATGACCGTTGACCGCCGCGGTGACGAGATTCTTCGACGGGTCTATGCTTATGACGTAAGGGATCTTCATGGCGCCCGCTTTCAGCTTCTCCCAGCCGATGAGCGCCGATTGCTCTTCCAGGACCCTCAGCAGCTCGTCCACCTTCCCGTACTCGGTATAGACGGCCTCGGCCCTTCTCTTGAGCTCCTCCGCCTCAGCCCTGTACCCTTCTATGGTCTCCCGCTGCCTCTCCCCCCCTTCTGCGTATCCTCTCGATCTCCGGGTCGACGTAGGTCTCGACCTCGCTCTCAGCCAGGGATTCCATGTACCCGTCCATGGCCTGGGACAGGGTATCGAATCTCTTGGATTCCAGATGATCGTATATCGTCAGCGGGACAGGCGAGAAATCCACTGCCACCCCGTCCTCGTAATAGACCGCGGGCTCCGGCGATTCGGCGACGGCCGCCACCAGGTCCCGCATGCTGCCGTAAGCTCTGAGAAGCCAGTCCTCAGTCATGCTCTCGGAGGGAGTATCCTTGGGGATGCCTATTCTGGCACATACCTCCTCGGCATACTGTCCGCCCAGATTCGCCCCTGTCGCCAGAGTCCTGACGAGATCGGAGCTGGATCTGGAGAACATCTCTGCGAACTCCTCGTAAGAGGATGATGCGGGATCGAACCGCGTCTTCGGCATAACGTACTCTTCCCCGGGCCTGACGCTCCGGTCCCTCATCGTCTTGTGGACGAGGCAGTTCATTATCTTCCCGTCAAGTACAAGCAGGATATTCCCGCCGCCGAACATCTCGAATATGAGCTTGTAGTCGGCATCGGCTTTCATGATGTCCATTATTATGACCCTGTCGAAGCCCGCCTGTATGGTCTTTCCTATCAGGGCGTTATTGATGTATTTGCGGAGGTACGTCGCAAAGCTCAGGGGATTTATGGGCGTCTCCGGTTTGTTGGCCGGCATGTAGACCCACTTCTTGTCTTTGAAGAAAAGCTCCTTCTTCCCTTCCCCTGATACGTTTATCCTGAAGAGAACATTGCCCGACCCCCACTGGAATATCTTGTCCATATGGGCGCCTTCCAGTGCCGACATCTCGGCCACAAGGGCGCGGACATCAAAAGAGCTCATCTCCTTCTTCATACGCGCGTCTATAGTGGGTCACCGAAATAAACTTATCCAGGCCCCCGGCGGAAGAAACCTTTATCAATAAGCGCCTTGTTAGACCGCCAGAGGCCGCTGTGGCTAAGGGGTATAGCGACGCCTTGGTAAGGCGTAGGTCGAGGGTTCAATTCCCTCCAGCGGCTCCACTTTTACTACCGCATTATGCGGCGGTCCGGTCTTCGCGGTGAAGGCCGCTCACCTATGCCGTGATGTTCGGGACAGCGGTTAACGCATATCCGGTATGAGGGATCGGAAAGGGTTTAGATACGGACTCAGGAGATTCAGCACATCCTGTAGAATACCCAGCCCGACCAGATCTTCGGGAAGAAGAAAGTCGTCTTCTTCGGCATCCTCTTCCCTGCCAGGGACAGGTCCCAGATGGTCTGTAGTCTCGGATCGTTGAAAAGCAGGACAGCGTCGTATTTCCCGTCCTTTACTTTACTGACCGCGGAATCGAACTCTGCGTCATACGAGATATCGGCTTTGCCCTCATCGCTTTTGTAGACGCCCCTCATAACGAGCTCCTGGGCCACGTACGTGTCGAGGCTCCAAAGCCCCTCGCCCCTGTGATCCGCCAGGAAGCATTTCCCAGATCTGAACAGTATCCCGAGGTGTGGTCCTTCAGCCGGGCCCTCAGGCTCTGCACGCCGTCGACATCGGTAAGAGCCATCTTCCCGGATATTCCCTTGATGGCGTTCTTCTCGGATATGTCGTTCCCGCGTATCAGCCTGTGAGTGGGCCATATGACCAGCCCGTCATCATCGCCGGCCACCAGGGTGGCCAGTACGAAGCCCTTCCTTTCATCGTCAGGATTCTCCCTTGAGTAGTTCAGAGCCGTCTCGTAACGGTGGTGGCCATCTGCGATGAGCATCTTCTGGCACTCCATCTCGTCGGATATGTCGGCCATTATCATGGGGTCGGATATGCGGTAGTACTCGTGAAGGACCCCGGAACCATCCTCGTAAGAATAGATCAGAACGGCGTTCTCCGCGATTCTGCCGTTAAGCTCGGGGGACAGCCCCCCGTATATGCCGAATATGGACTCAAGGTGGGTCTCCATATCCCTGAGCAGATTCAGGCGGTCGTCCTTGACCTTGGAGAATGTTTCCTCATGGGGTATAATATTCCCTTCAGAATAATCTTCGGTTTTCAATATCCCGACTATTCCTGTGCGGACCCTTATATTCCCGTCATCACGGAATGTCTGCCTGTAGAAGTAGAAGGAATCGGGATCCTGTGCAAGAGACCCGTCATCTATCCAGGAATCCAGTTCCCTTCTCGATCTCCCGTAGCGGCCGTTCTCCGGCATGAGTGTCAGACGGGTCACGTTGCGCGGGAGGCTTTGGAGCTTCTCGAGGTAGTCTCCGTCTATGACATCATAAGGAGGGGATATCCTGTCATCGATCTTCTCGTCCTTCTTCAAAGCAGGCCTGTACCCTGGGAACGGGAGGAAAATAACCATGCTCCGGGCTAGGTTTCGGCCTTATATTACTCTATCGAGCTTCGGCGCACCCGCATTCATCGCTCTCAACTGCGAAGCGAAAACTCAGCAGATCCTGGGGACCGGGTCTCCCGCAGGAGGTTCCAGTATCCTTCTTCCGCCCACCTCTGTCCTCAGGACGACCCTGGGCACCTCGGATTCCACGGCGCGTCCGATTATGGCCGCATCCCTGCCGTACTTGTTGCCTCTCAGGGCCCTGAGCACATCCTCTGCCATCTCAGGTACGCAGGCGATGATGACCTTGCCCTCGTTGCCTATGCTGAAAGGATCGAGGCCCAGCATCTCGCAGGCGCTGACCACTCCCTGCCTGAGGGGGATGTCCTTCTCCGTTATGTCAAGACCGACCTTTGACTTGGAGCACCACTCGTTAAGTGTGTTCGCTATGCCGCCGCGGGTCGGGTCCTTCATAGCCGTTATGCCTCCGGCCTTCATTGCTTCGGCTATCATCCCGTTGAGGGGAGCCACATCACTTTCTATGACGCTCTCGAAGCCGTAACCCTCTCTGAACGACAGTATCGCTATCCCGTGATCGCCAACGGTACCGGAAGCGATTATCACGTCACCCGGACGGACATTGTCGTCCGTCGTCCATTTCGAATCCACCTTCCTGTACTCCGAAGCGATCCTTAGATTGTGGTCCAGCAGAGGGGTCCTCCTCCCTATTGCCGAGGTGACCATGATCATCTCGTCCACTCCGCCCGCCTCTACGACCTTGGTATCCCCGGTGACCACCGGGACGCCGCACTCTCTGCTGGTCTCTCCCACGGACCGGAGCACCTCATCAACGATGTCCAGGTCCAATCCCGCCTCAAGGACGAGGGAGCAGGAAAGAGCCAAGGGCTCTGCGCCCATCACGGCTATGTCGTTCACGGTTCCCGCTACGGAGAGCCGTCCGATATCCCCGCCCGGGAATATCAAAGGTTTGACGGTATGACCGTCGGTCGTGAACACGATGCCGTCCACAACGGCAGAATCATCCATCGAATCCAACGGAACGTCTGTCTTGACTTTGGGGTAGTGACAGATTATGTGCTTGGAGATGAACTCCTGCATTATCTCCCCTCCCGCCCCGTGATTGAGGATTACTTTGGCCATGAGCTCTCGGATGTCGGGACTCATGAATAAAACTTGCGAGGGAGGGACAAGCGAATTTATAGGCAACAACCTATCTCGTCGCGGGCTTGTGGGGTAGAGGATCAATCCTGTCGGTCTTCGGAACCGACGACCCGGGTTCGAATCCCGGCAGGCTCACTTAGTTTCCTTCGTATACCGCAAGGGACCTCACATCGTATCCCTTCAGTTTCTTCCTTCCTTCGAGTCCTGCGAGCTCTATCACGAAGCATATCCGGACAACTTCGCCGCCCAGTTTCTCCACCATCTTGATTATCGCTTCCGTCGTCCCGCCGGTGGCTATGAGGTCGTCAACGATGACAACCCTCTGCCCCGTCTTTATGGCGTCCTTGTGCATCTCCAGGGTAGCGGTGCCGTACTCGAGACAGTATTCCTCGCAAACGGTCTCCCGGGGGAGCTTCCCCTTCTTCCTTACCATGACGAAGCCCCTGTCCACGGCGTAAGCGACCGGCGCACCGAAGAGGAAGCCTCTCGACTCAGATCCCACGATCAGATCGAAATCAAGGTCCTTCAGCATATCGACGATACCGTCCACGGCCATCCTCATGCCCTCGGGGCTCTCGACTATCGTCGTCACGTCTCTGAACTGGATCCCGGGTTTGGGGAAATCCGGTATGGTCTTCACGAAAGCCTTGATGTCCTTCATTATGCTCGCCGCTGTAGACCGGATGATATGCTATTAAACATATCGCTCCGGAGCATCTGAATCATAAATCCGCTAACACGATCCACATCCGCCCCTCAGAGGCCGTCGTCCCATTGTGCCAGACAGCGCATTTCCACTCCTCTGAAATGTGCTCAGGCAGAGATCCTTCCCGCCGCAAGCTTCCCGGAAACGGACCTGGCAATGACGGAGATCATGAACGATACGCCCAGCACTATGGCCACCGTGGCCCCGGGAGGTATGTCCGTAGCGATGGATATCAAAAGAGCCAGCATTGTGAGGCACAGGGATATCACGGTCGCAGAGATGATCATCTCCTTCAGATCGTTGCAGAACATGTTAGCCATCGCCGGCGGTATGGTCATCAGAGCTATGATCATGATTATCCCGATCAGGTTGGCCATCAGGACGCAGGTTATGGCGACCATTACGTAGAGTATGACGTTCATAGCGGTGACGTTGATCCCGGAGAGCTTCGCCTGGGTCTCATCAAATGTCGTCAGCTGGAGGTCCCTGAACAGAAGGGCCACCAGGATCAGTATGGCAGAGGTCACCGCGGCTATCAGGTAAACATCCGGTCTCGTCAGGAAGACCATGCTGCCGAAAAGCACGGTCTCGTATCCCGCGGGTGTGATCACCGACGTGTCGACGTAATGCATGAATATGACGCCCAGCGCCATGCCCACAGACCACAGGACCCCTATGACGGAATCCTCCCTGAGCATTCTGCTGACCTTGGGAGAGGCCATTATCACGGCTGCGGAGACAGCGAATATGGCCGCGCCCAGCATGGGCTTGAACCACATCATGAGGAAGTTCGATTGGAGATAGAACGCAAGGCCGACGCCGCCGAAGGTGGTGTGGGCTATACCGCCGGTCACGAAGACTATCCTCTTGACCACTACGAAGGTGCCTATGACGGCGGCAAGGATACAGCATATGGCTGTGCAGATGAACATGTTCTGTATCAGCGACGAGGAGAGCATCAGGGCCCAATCAGTCATCTTTGTCGCCTCCGCAGTTGCAGGGGCCCATGTGTACCAGCTCCGGGATGCAGTGGAGGCTCAGCTCCAGCATCTCCTTCGTCACCTCGGGCGCATCGTTCACTATGAGCCTGCGGTTCATGCAGGCCACCCTTTTCACATCATGGGATATGCTGCTCATATCATGGGTTATGATCACTATCGCAGTGCCCCTCTCCCGATTCACCTTCCTCAGTATGTCGTAAGTGCAGTCCTTCATATTGGGGTCCAGGCTCGCGGTCGGCTCATCCAGCATGAGTATGGGGGGCTCCGGGGCCAAGGCCCTGGCCAGGAACACCCTTTGGAGCTGTCCTCCGGAGAGCTCGCTGATCCTGCTCCTTCTGAAGCTCAGGACCTCTGCGTACTCCATGGCTCTTTCCGCAGCCTCCCGGGCATCCGCGGAGTATGTGGGGCGAAGCCCCTTCCTGCCTCTCAGTCCCATCAGGACGACGTCCTCGACTCTTATGGGATATGCGGGGTCGGTCCTCTCCTTCTGCGGGACATAGCCTATCTGCTTTGACCCCTTTGAAGGAGGGAGCCCGTTTATCCTCACCTCCCCGGAGATGGGATCTATCAGGCCCAGTATCGTCTTGAAAAGGGTGGTCTTCCCCCCTCCGTTCGGCCCGATGACAGCCAGGAAATCGGAATCCCGCAGCTCGAGATTCACGTTCTCGATGACCGGTACGCCATCATATCCTGAGGTAAGGTTCTTGATCTCTATCGGTTTGGAGGTCATCAGTGTTCACCCTCTATCAGCCCTTCGCTTATTTTTCCTATCGCATCCCCTAGTGCATCAAGCCAATTGCCGGACAGAGGATTAACCAGCACGGTCTCGCATCCGGGGGCCGCCTTTGATGCATTGCTCCGCTCCGCTTCTGTTCCGACGAATATCCTGAACGGTTCGCCGTGGTTGAGCTCCTCCAGGCCGATGACGCGACCGAAGGCCGGGTCCGTCAGACCCTCTATCGAATGCTGGTCTATGCCGCAGTCCCTGAGCAGGTAACCCCAGGATCCGTGCCATACCACCAGCATCAGCTCCTCCCCTTCAACGGCCTTCTCATCCGCAAGAGCCTTGAGCTTCTCGGTCGCGAGAAGCTCCAGAGCCTTCGTCCCCCCCTCCCCGTAGACATAGCGGTCGTACCCGGCGTCGAAATCGTCAGCACGGGAGGGATCGATCCTCTTCATTTCATCCCTGACGTACCCGGCCATGGCAGTAAGGTTCCAGGGGGACGTCCACACATGAAGGTCCACAGCGCCGTGGTCGTGGTCCTCATGGGCGCATCCCCCCGTATAAGGCTCGATTCCTGCGCCATGGAAGAGATCGAGGGATCTCACACCGTTGTCGGCAGCCACATTCACGTATCTGTCCTCCCAGGCCATTCCGGCTCCTATGTAGAAGTAGGCAACGGCCCTTTCGATCCTGGCAGCATCCTTGGGAGTTTCTGTATATGTGTGGGGGTCCTTGCCCGCACCGATGAGGGAGTGCACGGCGTAATCCTCGCCGACTATCTCCTGCACCATCTCCTTCTGCCAATTCATTGATGTGTATATCATCGGGCGCCCGTCGCTCTCACTGCTGTCCGTGAGAATGATCACGCGCCTCCGCTTACCATGGAGAATGCCATGATCAGTGCGATCGTTGCCGTTACCCTCCGCTCCATGAACGGCGATTTTCGAATTTATTATTAAACTGTATCTATTTTGTTAATAAAAATCGAAGATATGGGAAGGCAGTGTTAACAACAATGAGAGGAGTGGTTAGAAGAAGAAGGGTTTAGACCTCGAAGGGCAACCCGGGCTAACGCCCCGGTTACTTCTTCTTAGCGGGCTTCTCGTCCTTTGCGGGCGCTGCCTTCTTGTCTGTTTTTTTGTCCGGTTTTGCGGCTGCCATAATTTCACACCTCCGCATATACCTGATTTTTGCTGAGTATTAAAGAGTATTCATTTGACGTACTTTTCATCAGTTCCATGAAGGGTTCCTGAAAGAGGGCCAGACCTGAAAAATACCGTCCGGCCCGCATTGACGCGGGCCGGACACGGCTCATCGAAGTTTCTCGGAGCAGTACGGGCAGAAACGAGGGGTCTTCGGCAGATCCGCCAGGCTCTCCCCGCAGTACGGGCAGTTCTTGAATTTCTTCTCGTTCCCGCTGCCCGGTGCCGCCGCAGCGGCCGCCGGCTGGGCTGCCGGGGCCTCTACGGCCTTCTCCTTCGGAGAGGGCTTACCGCACTCCCTGCAGAATTTGTAGGGGTAGTCATTCACTCCCCCGCAGTACGGGCACATGATCTTCGGGCTGCCGCCGCTGGCTCCCTGCTGCTGCATCTGCGCCATGGCCTGCTGCTGCTGTTGCTGGTTGAGCTGCTGGTACATCTGAGGGAACAGCAGCATGCCGGTTCCGATGGCGGCACCGCCACTCGACGTTCCGATGGCATCCGCCATGGACTCCATGACACCGAACTGCTTCCATTCCCTCCCTCCGGAGGATCTGAACTGCTGGAATTCGTAGATGTCCTTCTGGTATGCGTCTTCGGTGCTGACAGCGTTGATCTTCAGGTTGAGGAGCTGAACGCCCCTGTTCTTGAAGTCATCCTCTATGTTGACCTTGGCGGTTATCGAGGCCTTCTCGAGATTCGAGAAGACATCCATGTAGTACTGCCTTGCAAGGTGCTGGCTGATCTGCTCGTTTATGTAGCTCTTCAGGAAGTCCGACACCTGTCCCGTGGAATAGGTCTTGAGGCCGCCGATCATCTGCGTTATGAAAAGCGTCGGGTCCTCTATGCGGAACTGGTAGTCTCCGTTGGACATCAGCGGGACCGGGGCCTGGTAGTCCTCTGCCACCTTGACCATGGTCCTTATGCCCCATCTTCCGTTGAACTGCTTCTTGGAGATGAAGATAACCTTGGCCTTGAAGGCCCCCTCATCGTATCCCAGGACCTTCTCGTAGATCTTCGTCAGTATCGGTATGTTCGCCGTGGTTATGGTGTGCTTCCCGCCCTCGAAGGAGGCGAGTATCTGCCCGTCCCTTACGAAGACGGCCCACTGCCAATCATTGACCACGAGGACCGAGGCCGTACGGATGTATTCCTCGTCATACTCCCAGAGTATGTCGTCCGGTCCCGCGTTGTCCCATTTTATCACGTTGGTTCTTGCCATAATCAATCACCGCCCTTGGAAAGGCCCTTGAGCACCTTCTTCCTCTCCCTGAGGTCCTCGAGCATGTCGTCCACCAGGCTCTCGATCTCCGGGGCGTGCCTGCCGGGGTCGTCCTTCAGCATCCTGGTGCCATCCCTCAGCTTCGCCGTTTCCTCGAGGAGCTTCGCGTCCCACTCCACCACGGAGGAGAGCTCTTTCCCCTCGGTCTTTATCGCTTCCCAGAGTCCCGAGTATCCTTCCTCGGCGCTCTCGATCTTCTTCATGCAGGTGTCGACCTTGACGCGTATCCTGTCGATATCCTTGGCCAGGTCCAGGTCCTTTCCCGCCCTCACAACACTCCTGTGCACATTGGCCAGGGCCTCTCCCGAGTTCTTTATCGTGCGGGCCACCTCCGCCCTGACCTCCTTGTCCATCTCCCTGCGCAGGTTGCGGTCCCTGTATCCTCTGTACCCGGGCATGTACATGGCAGCCCGCTCGAATATCCCTCTGTCCCCGGTCCCTTTCTCGGTGACCGTTCTGTCATATGTCATTTCACATCCTCCCTTTCATGCTCTTGAAAACGATAAGCAGCGCAACCAGTATGAGGAGTACCACGAATAGTATCCACGCCTTGAGATCCGTCGTAATGGCAAGCACCCCGACGAAGCCCACGGCCAGGAGAAGATATCCCCAAACCAGTCCGAATTCTCCCCTCGTAGGGGCCATATCCATCGTACTTTCCATGAATATGGATCTGATCAGAATATATGCTCCGATCACGATCATGAAGACCAGAAATACGGAGTACCAGGGCAGGTCAGTGATCATCCATACCACTATGCCCAGGGCAAGTGCCAGAATCGTGACGGCTATCAAAATGCCGGCATCGCTTCTGGCGTTGATCCTGTTCTTGTCGATTGCCATTTTTGTTCTCCTCCTTATACGTAAAGTATCGTGTTCTTATCCATTCTGCCCACCCTCTCGGGTATCAGTGTCCCGAAATCGGAAGGAAGGCGCAGGCCGCTGTTCAGGCTGACAGGGATATAGATCACCCTCCTCACCAAAGGCTGGCTCAGTCTCAGTTTGTTGTCGGAGGCTGTGCGCTGCCTGAGGTATTCGGCCACGAGGTTCTCAGCCTCCCTCTTGGTGCTGAGAGGTATGATGACCTTCCTCGCCCCCGGAGAGTTATTCGCGACCGAATCCTGTATCCTGCCTATTCCCTGACCCTGGCTTATGCTCGTCTCGCTGCCTTTTATGCCGGCGAGGATGCTGCTCTCCGGTCTGATCTTGAATATGTCGGTGATGGCGGATGCCGGGTTGCTTAGGCAGGCCGGGTCAGTGACGAAATCCGCGCAGACGAGAAGGTCCTCCGCCACCTCGACGCTCTTCTTGGACCAAAGCGCCCCGGTGGTGAAGCTGTATCTCAGGTCTACCTCCCAGAAGGGCATCAGGTACTCGCCGGCACCGGCGGATATGGGCAACGGGGCCCTGCCGGCCTTGGCCGCCAGGACAGCGGATACCTGGCCGAATATCTCTCCGTACCTGCTGCGGTTCTTCAGCATATGACTCCATCCCTGATTCTGTGCCAGAGGTGTGTCCATGACTCTTTTTATCACGTTCAGGATCTTCAGGCCGTCCGTCCCCGGAGAGGTCCCCATCATGTCTGCCACGCTGATAAGCATGTCAGATACGGAGATCTCCTGATCAACAGCGTTGACCATTATCCCCAGCTGCGGGTCCGCAGCCGCTTTGGAACGGACCTCCTCCAGGGTCTTCTTTCCGCTGCGAAGACGGGATCCCGCATCCCCGGGCTTTCCATCCAGCAGATACTGGCTCCCGTCGCAGATATCAGCCAGGGCCGTGTATCTCAGGGCGACCGTCTCGCTTCCTTTGCTGCTTCTGAGAACCGCCGCGGCCTCTCTGAAGTTCTTCGACATGAGGACGTATCTTCCTTCCTTGTCCTCGGACAGGAGATTCATGTTGTTTATCATCAGGGCGTAGCTCTTGGTCAGCGAGTCGGCTTCCTTCAGCAATGCTCTTCCCGCATCGTCCACGGCCAGGGGCTCCACCGATTTTATCCGGGCGTTGAACTCGAATGCCTTGGCGGGGGTGTGTGCCGGAACATAGGCTGAAGAGCGGGAGAAGGGCAGGGCGATCAGACAGTTACCGAGAAGACTGGTGTTTCCGAACTTGTAATCCATGAGCTCCATGCTCACCCTGGGCCTGATGTCCCTGACGAATATGCTGTTCCTGGCTATAGGGTCCACATTCTCCGCGGCCGACATGTTGAAACCTGACGGTATCGCACTGCTTATCCATGATTTGACCTGGACCATCATCTCTTCCAGATACGCCTTCGCATCCAGTCTCTGCTGCGTGGTGCCGCAGCTGGAGCATGTGATGTACGGAATCGTGGACTCCACCGCCTCTCTTTCGAAGGGAGCGCCGCAATATTTGCACCTCAGGGCCACAATATCGGTCAATCGATCACCTTGTCATCCTGAGATAGGCTATCTGGCTCTCCAGAGCGGCTATGGATGCGAGCAGTTCCGCTCTCACTCTTGCTATCTCTGCCATGGACTTGTTGTGATAGTACTGAGCTATGCTGTCGGCCCGTTTTGAGATCGCGGAGTAGCAGGCCCTGCAGGCGAATATGGAATCATAGCTCTCGTTGGCTGATGCAAGGGGGCTGTCCCCCGCATTCCTGAGCTGAGGGCTTATCTCGCTGGGCATGGCGAAGAAGTGCACACCCTCTCCCGAGGTCTCCCTGCCGCAGATCCAGCAGGTGCATGATTTTGAGTATTTTTTGATCTTGTCCAGGTTCTCTTCGCCCGTTTCCCCGAATTGGCGCCTGTAGTTGTGCGCCATCTGCAGGTATTCGGCCGCCTTCTTCGGATCTGCCCACACATGCCCCTCTGACATGCTCTCGAATCCTGTGGCCATTAGCAGGGCGGACAGGCGCATCCCCGTCATCTGGGTGTTGCGGAAAAGCTCATAGAAGACGAGATTCGCGTTACCGACCTTCGTCTGCATCTCCTGCGCCGCGCTTATGAGGGCCTGCCCCTTCGCTTCGTAGGTATTGTTATTGGAGGGCATCTGTTGCGCGGTCAGCATCTTGGCGGTGGCCTCGCATTCGGCCACCACCGCCGGGGCGCTCATCTGGGTCAGACCGAACTCGAATCTCAGGTCCCCCTGCCCTCTGAGGATCTCCGCCGTCGAAAGATATGCTCCTGGACTGTTTATGTTGGTTCTTATATTGAGTATCGAGAGCATCAAACGTGCCATGTCCTTCTTGGTGCACTTGTCCTTGTCAAGGCATTTATCGAATGATTTGGCGGCCTTGTCGTACTCCCTTCTTTTGATGAGGTCCTCCCCCTCATCGTACAGTTCGTCCCCGTCTTTGAAGAATCCGAAAGCCATCGGGCCACCTCTAGATATTGCAAGGGGGGAATCTGCTTTTAATCTTATTCAAGGGTGTTGCGCAGCTTACGTTGACCGTTCGCGATCAAGGTTTCATCAGAGGTGCGCCCGTCTCATTCCCGCCGTATTTCGCGAAGGCAAGGGAGATCAGGATCCCCACTATGGCCGCCGCGACCCCCACGGCCGCTTCGGCCAAGGTATCTATCTCGGCGGAGAACAGGATCACGATTATGGAGCCCAGTGTGAGTCCGAATATGAGGTAGTATGTCTCCCTGGGGAAGCGCTCCAGCACATCAGACATCATTCTTGCGAAAAGGAATATCCCTGCAACGAAGCCGATACCGAGGGAGGCTATGACAAAAAGATCCATATCCGCCACTCTTTCGATCGACACAGTGAAAAGGCCCATGGCGAGAAGTATGGCCGTGCCGCTGAGGCCCGGCACTATCTTGGCCATTGCCATTATGAGCCCGCAGAACATGAAAACCGCCGCAGCCGTGAGATCGTTGGCGTAGAAGTCCGTGCCCGGGGCCGCGTTCTCGAACGGAAGAAGCACGGCCATGACGGCAAGGCCGATCACAGCCATGGCGACATACAGAGGTTTGATCCCCTCGTCGTTCCTGGCCAGATTCCAGACCTCCGGCACCTGTCCGGCCACAAGTCCCAGGAAAAGGCACATCATCATCACAGTGTAATTGCCGAAGGCGTAGTCAAGTCCGAGCACGGTGATACCGGCGCCGAAGGCCAGACCCCCGCCGATGGTGAGAAGGAACCAGAAGTCGGGTTTGAGCCTCTCGCGTATGTTGCCGACCGCAGTCACGAGCCTCTCGTATATCCCGAAACCGACGGCCAATATTCCGCCGCTGACTCCGGGAAGGACAGACCCCACTCCGATTATGAAGCCGATGATGACATTCCTGAGGCTTCTGTCTTCGCTCATCCGTCCGACGATGTGTTAGCTCTATTATTCTCTTTTGTCACGCGAAGGTCCTGCGCAGGGACCTTATCACAGAATCCTCGAAGTACCACTGCTCCATGAAATGGCGGTTCATATCGTTGAATGCCATGAACGCCCAGACAGGCAGGAAAAGGCCGGCGGTGAGTGCAGAGATGACTGTGAAGAGAAGGAAGGAGCGCACACCCAGCACTCTCTCGAATCCGGCGGAGTCTGTGCCGATGCGGGGGGCTATCCGGTTGAACTCCTCGTAGAATGGCAGTGTCCTCTTCTCGTGGGCCCTGGGCGCGGTTGTAAGGGCAGGAGCCGCCGTGAATATGGCGATCAGGGACAGGATCCAGCAGAGTATCATCATCCCGGCCCCGTAGATCCGCAGGTCCAGGAAGAAAAGGGTCCCGGTGCCCAGAGCCGCAGGGAGGATCAGCATCATCTTCCTGATTCTGTAGGACCTGACCTTCTCCTGTTCGCGTATCTCCGAATCCATTCTTCTGAGATTCCCGACGTCGGCGCCCATTGCCTCCGCGTAATCGATCAGATGGCACCGCAGCCCGCTCTCCCTCTGCATGTGCTTTATATTCCTGGATGTAAGAAGATAGAATATGGAGAGCACCAGGGCCATGCCGATGACGAATATGGACATGATGTTGAACATCTGGGCCGGGGTCAGCGCCCCGTCGAAGGACCTCGCGGTCAGCACGTAGTACCGCAGCATTATGATTATGTACGCAAGGATCACCAGGGATACCATTGCGGGCGGCACATAGGAATCCGTCCTGTCGCGGTTGGCGATATTGACGATTATGCCGTTGGCGGATTCTTTGGCATTCATCGAATCCTGAGATGCGGGCTACGTTTTATAGTATGCCTTAGGGATACCGTAGAGATGATCCCGGGGATAGACGGTCTGCTCGAGAAAGGCAAGGGCATGCTGGATAAAGGAACGGAAAGGATCAGGTCCTCGGTTCCGTCCGGGGTCTTCAGGACCAAGAAGGCGCACAAGTACTATCGGAAACCGCCGGCCACTCTGCCGTTGGCGGCCATCGGCGCGGTGCTCTTCTCGGCCATGTACCTGTACAGGGCGCTGTCATACATACCGCAGGCGGTGGAGTCTGACAGCTTCACTGCGAAGATATGGACCCTCGCCATCGTGGTGGTCTTCTTCCTGATGTTCATAAGGTTCGCATCGAACATGTTCAGCCTGTCCTCCGGTAATCGTGCCGTCTGGGCCGGGACCGTGAGGTCCTCGGTGACATATGTTTTCCTGGTGCTGATGGATCTCATAGGGCTGCGGCTGTTCGACGTCCATGTGGATCTCGGGATCCTGGAGATACCCCCCGTTCTGATGGCGGCTGCCATGATGGTCCTGGTGGCGTACATGTTCCTGCCCGGGATAAGGAGATTCTTCACACCTACATATGCGGATGAGGTTCCCCTTTGGAAATGGATCGGGTATGCGGCCGGCAACGATCCGTTCAAAGGAACGAAGCTGACCCTCTAGACCAACCGTTTATGCATCACGATCGTTCTTGGTCCGAGCCCGGCGGAACGGTAGAGCCTGTCCGCGGCCTTGTTGACGCTGCCGACGTTGAGGGTCATCGAGAAGAGCCCCTTCTTCCGGCACCATTCCTCTGCCGACCTCATGAGGGCCTTGCCGAGTCCCCTCCGGCGAAGACGCTCCTCCACGTATATCTGCAGCACATATCCCGTCTCGTCGCAGGTGAACTGGTCCCTGGACACTCCCATCCACAGAAGTCCGGCCTGTTCTTCGTTATCGTCTTTGAGGATGTAGAGCTCGTTCTCCATGCCACCATTCTCCCTGACCTCAAAAATAACGGTCAGTATATCATCCATCCAAAGATGGGATGCCGCCGCCTCGTCTTCAGGCACAGACCCTATGACGCTCTCTTCAACGGTTCTGAGCAGATAGTCGTTGCCAGAGTCCCCTGCCTCCTCGAGATGGTATCCGTTCAGCGGGAAGCGGAGGTCGGTCATGCCTTCGTATTGCCGGAAGGTTTAATGATACTGTCGCCCGGCTGTGATGCCAGATGTCTCTTCGAGGGGTCAGGTCTTGTGCGGACGGAAACATCAAATCAAGTTACATTTATATAGAAGAACAAACTTTAGGCAGGTCAGGCAATCCAACAGTATTGGAGGAATGAAAATATGGGCATGGGTAACACACCTATAGTGATTCTTAAAGAAGGAACGAAAAGAGACAAAGGGAAGGACGCTCAGTTCAACAACATCGCAGCAGCCAGGACGATTTCTGACTCTGTGAGGAGCAGCCTTGGTCCCAGGGGAATGGACAAGATGCTCGTGGACTCCATGGGGGGATGTTGTCATAACCAACGACGGTGTGACGATCCTCAAGGAGATGGATGTACAGCACCCGGCAGCCAAGATGCTGGTCGAGGTCGCGAAGACCCAGGATGCAGAAGTAGGGGACGGTACCACAACCTCCGTCATTCTCGCAGGGGAGCTTCTGAAGAAGTCCCTGGACCTCATAGACGCCAACGTTCACCCCACCATCATCACGGCGGGATACAAGATGGCCAACGATCAGGCCCAGAAGGTCCTCTCCGAGGTTTCCAAGAAAGTCTCCATAGATGATAACGACCTGCTCACGAACATCGCCGAGATCGCGATGATCAGCAAACAGGTCGTCGGATACAAAGAGCACTTCGCCAAGATCTGCGTAGAGGCCGTTAAGACCATTGCGGAGAAGAAGGACGGCAAGTACGAGATAGACCTCAAGAACATACAGACTGTCAAGAAGTCCGGGGCCTCCATGGAGGAGTCCTCTCTCATAAAGGGACTCATAATCGACAAGGAGCCTGTGCACTCCGGAATGCCCAAGGTAATAGAGAACGCGAAGATCGCTCTCATAGATGCAGCCTTCGAGGTCAAGAAGACCGAGATAGACGCGAAGATCGAGATAACGGACCCGTCCAAGCTCAACGCCTTCCTCGCAGAGGAAGAGAACATGCTCAGGCGCATGGTGCAGAAAGTGAAGGAGGTCGGAGCCAACGTCGTATTCTGCCAGAAGGGCATAGACGATCTGGCCCAGCACTTCCTCGCCAAAGAGGGCATCATGGCTGCCAGGCGGGTCAAGAAGACCGATATGGAGAAGCTCGCCCTCTCCACCGGCGGCAACATCATAAACAAGATCGACGAACTCGAGGCTTCCGACCTGGGCAAGGCGGAGCTTGTGGAGGTCAAGAGGGTTCAGGATGAGGAGATGACATTCATCACCGGCGTCAACGCCAAGAGCGTGTCCATCCTGATAAGGGGAGGCACCCCCCATGTCACCGAGGAGATCGAGAGATCCCTTGTGGACGCATGGTCCGTCGTGAAAGTAGCGATAGAGGACGGGAAGATAGTCACCGGCGGCGGATCCACCGCAGTGGAGATAGCCATGAGGCTCAGGGACTACTCCTCGACCATCGGAGGAAGGGAGCAGATAGCCATCGATGCATTCGCATCCGCGATGGAATCCATAGCCACCACCCTCGCGGAGAATGCGGGTCTCGACCCCATCGACATACTCATAGAGATGAGGAAGCAGCACAAGGCGGGAAAGATACACGCAGGCCTCAACCCCTTCGCCAACAAGGTGGAGGACATGCTGAAGCTCAACGTCATCGAGCCCTACAGGATCGGCAAGCAGGCCATCAACTCGGCCACAGACGCTGCCGTCATGATCCTGAGGATCGATGATGTCATCGCGGCCCGCGGCATGCCCATGCCTTCCGGCCCACCCGGAGGACCGGGCGGAATGGACGGCATGGATGACATGGACTGAGTCCGGAAACCGGGGGGACCAACCCCCCTTACCCCATCTTATAGGTTAGACTACAGAGGCGATGCGCATGACTGGGAAGTCTGAAAGGAAGAAGGTCGCGGAAGAGGAGAAGCAGGCTCTCGATATGAAGGAGAAGGAGCTCTCCGAGGCGAAGGCCAAAGCGGACGAGTATCTCGATATGGCCAGAAGACTGCAGGCCGATTTCGAGAACTACCGCAAGCGGGCCCAGCGCGACAACGAGGAGTACAGGAAGTATGCGACATCGGAGCTTCTGGCCGACCTATTGCTGACGGTGGACGATCTGGAAAGGGCACTGGCACTTGCCAAGGACCCTGACAGCGAGTTCGTGAAGGGGATAGAAGCGGTTCACAAGAACCTGACGAAGCTCCTGACATCGAAAGGTCTGGAAGAGATACCTACGGACGGCGGGTTCAACCCGCTGATGCATGAGGCCCTGCTGACTGAGGAAGGGGACACCGACGGGAGGATAACCGAGGTGTTCCAGAAGGGATATACTATCAACGGCCGACTCCTTAGATGTTCTAAGGTGAAGGTCATGAGGAAAAAAGAGGAGAATGGTGAGTAAAATGGCAGAGAGGATCATAGGAATTGATTTGGGTACGAGCAACTCGGCGGCCGCCATAATGGAAGGAGGCAGGCCGACCATGATACCCAGTGCCGAAGGCACTACCGTGGGCGGAAAGGCGTTCCCGTCATACGTGGCATTCACAAAGGACGGGCAGCTCCTGGTGGGAGAGCCCGCCAGAAGGCAGGCCGTTTCCAACCCGGACGGCACGATAAAGAACGTGAAGAGGAAGATGGGCACCTCCGAGAAGGTCAAAGCCCTCGGCAAGGAGTACACACCGCAACAGGTGTCCGCCTACATCCTTCAGAAGATAAAGAGGGATGCAGAGGCCTATCTCGGGGAAACCATCTCCAAAGCCGTGATAACGGTCCCGGCCTACTTCGATGACAACCAGAGGCAGGCAACCAAAGATGCCGGCGCCATAGCAGGCATGGAGGTCGTCCGCATAATCAATGAGCCCACGGCAGCCGCACTGGCTTACGGCCTGGACAAGACCGATGTGGAGCAGAAGATCCTGGTGTTCGATCTGGGAGGAGGAACCCTCGATGTTACGATAATGGATCTCAGCGGAGGAGTGTTCGAGGTCCTGTCCACGTCCGGGGACACCAAATTGGGCGGCTCAGATATGGACGAATCCCTGACGAAATACGTCATCGAGCAGTTCAAGAAGGAGACGGGAGTCGATCTGTCCAAGGACAATATGGCGGTCTGGAGGGTCCGTGAGGCATGCGAGAAGGCCAAGATCGAGCTGTCCACGACCATGCAGACAGAGATCAACCTCCCGTACATATCATCGGATGCCAGCGGCCCCAAGCACCTTGTGCAGACAATAACAAGGGCCAAACTGGAGGAGCTTGTGGAGCCCATTGTCTCCAGATGCAGGAAGTCCATAGATCAGGCGATAAAGGATGCCAACCTCAAGAACGACCAGATCGACAAGGTCATAATGGTCGGCGGTCCCACGAGGATGCCCATAGTCCAGAATTTCGTGGAGAACATAGTCGGCCCCAAGATCCAGCGCGGCATAGATCCGATGGAATGCGTTTCCATGGGCGCCGCCGTGCAGGGCGCAGTGCTCTCCGGCGACGTCAAGGGGGTTCTCCTCCTGGACGTCACGCCGCTTTCCCTGGGCATAGAGACGATGGGAGGCATAGCCACCAAGCTCATCGAGAGGAACACCACGATCCCCACGAGGAAGTCCCAGGTGTTCTCCACGGCTGCCGACAGGCAGACATCCGTCGAGATACACGTGGTACAGGGGGAGAGGGAGATGGCCTCCGACAACACGTCCTTGGGCAAGTTCATACTCGACGGCATACCCCCCCGCACCCCGCGGAGTGCCGCAGATCGAGGTGACCTTCGATATCGATGCCAACGGCATAATCAATGTCACGGCGAAGGACAAGGGCACGGGGAAAGAGCAGAAGATAACGATAGCGTCCTCCAACAAACTCTCCAAGGAGGAGATCGAGAGCATGGTCAAGCAGGCCGAGCAGTTCGCAGAGGCTGACAAGAAGAAACGCGAAGAGGTCGAGCTTGAGAACCAGGCCGACCAGGCGATCTACTCGGTCAGGAAATCCATGGACGAGCTCGGAGAGAAGGTGTCCAATGAGGAGAGGACGAAAGTCGAGGCCGCGATATCCGATCTGGAGTCCGCAAGGGCATCCAAGGATTCGGCTAAGATAAAGTCCGGAATAGAGGAGCTCTTCAAGGCCATGGAGCCCATCTCGAAGAAGGTCTACGAGGAGGCTTCGAAGCAGCAGGCCGCCGAAGGAGAACAGCCCAATGAAGGTGCTGAGGGCGACTACGTCGATGCGGACTACAAGATAGTCGACGACGAAGAAGAAGAGAAGAAGTAAGGAAAAACGAAAAGGGACCGACTATGCCAAGGGACTACTATGAGGTACTGGGTGTCAGCAAGGACGCCGCACCGGACGAGATAAAGAAAGCGTACCGCAATCTCGCCCGGAAGTACCATCCCGACGTCTCCTCAGAGGCAAAAGAGGTCGCAGAGGAGAAGTTCAAAGAGGTCTCCGAGGCATACGAGGTCCTGTCCGACGCCGAGAAGCGGAAGCTGTACGATCAGTACGGTCACGCCGGCGTCGATAAGCAGTTCGGGTCCGACGGATTCACCTGGGATGATTTCACCAGATATGACGATATCCGTGACATATTCGGCGATATGTTCGGCGATATGTTCGGATTCGGCAGGCGTCGCCAGCAGTCCGCCGCCGGCCCCCGCACGGGAGAGTCTCTGCGCTACGACGTGGAGATAAACCTGGCGGACGCTCTGGCGGACAAGGAGATCGACATCTCCTATCCCCGGACCCGTAACTGCCCAGAATGCAAGGGAACGGGCGGCAAGGACGGTAAATCCGAGACCTGCCGCAATTGCGGAGGTCAGGGCAGGGTGCAGATGGTCCGCAACTCGATGCTGGGACAGATGGTGCAGGTCGTGGAGTGCCCCACCTGCCGCGGCAGAGGGAAGACCTTCGAGGAGAAGTGCGATAAGTGCCACGGCTCCGGAAGGTCCAATGAGACCACCAAGATGCGCATAAAGGTCCCTGCTGGGATAAGTGACGGGGACCGCATAAAGATACCCGGAGGCGGCGACGCAGGCTACAACGGAGGTCAGGCCGGGGATCTGTACGTTGTGGTCCATGTGAAGCCTAAGAAAGGCTTCGAGAGGGACGGCATAAATCTGTGGACAACGGTCACAACGACATATCCCAGGCTGGTACTGGGAGGGGAGGAGGACGTGAAGACCCTGGACGGGAAGACCGCACGTCTCAACATCCCGCCGGGCACACAGGTGGGGGCCGTTTTGAGGATCCCGGGCAACGGTATGCCCCGGAGGACCTCTCCCGGAGTCCGCGGCGACCTCTTCGTAAGAGTGGACATAAGCGTTCCTAAGAAGGTCTCGGGCATGGAAGAGGAGCTGCTCAGGAAACTGGACGACAGCGCAGGCTCCAAGACCACTAAAAAAGACAAGCTGAAGAAGAAGCTGGGTCTTTAGAGGACACCGCCTCTGGAGGACAGCGTCACCTTTTTGATCGGGATGTTCTTCCCGCTCATCTTCACAGCGCTCTCCGCGGCTTTCGTGAGCCCGGAGCAGCAGGGGACCTCCATCCCGACGACCGTAACGTCGGTTATATCGTTGCTGGATATTATGGCTGCAAGTTTCTCCGTGTAATCCACAGGGTCAAGCTTGGGGCATCCGATCACCGTGGTCCTTCCCTTCATGAACATATCATGGAAGGAACCGGACGCATATGCTGCGCAGTCGGCAGCTATCAGGAGCCCCTTCCCGTCGTAGTACGGAGCCTTGGTCGGGATGAGCCTGATCTGCACCGGCCATTGTGCCAGTGCTCCGTCTTTTGATGTGAATCCCCCGGGCCCCTTGGCAACGGCCATCGGGATCCCCTTAGCCTCTTCGACAGCCTTCTCGTCGTAAGCAGGCGCTTCCCTCATCTCGAATGTTATGGCACCGGTGGGGCAGGCCGGCAGGCAGTCACCCAATCCGTCGCAGAAGTCCTCCCGCGTAAGGGCAGCCTTCCCGTTCACCATCTCTATGGCGCCCTCATGGCAAGCTTGGCGCAAAGGCCGCAGCCGTCGCACTTCTCCCTGTCTATGTGGATGATCTGTCTTATCATGAGGGGGAAATGGGTCTTCGGATGTATTTTTTTTGCTTCGGTTCCTTGACCCGGCCGCTGAGAGCAACCGAATCCTAATACGTCCCAAAAGGCTCTATTTCGGCTGCCATTTGCATCTGACAGGCGAGACGATCGTTCCGTCGGCCTCAGTTCCTTGAAGGCCTTGTCTATCTCTTTCCTGTCCATACCGCTGATCTTCTCCACCTCTCCCGCGCTGAGAGGCTTCCCGGCCTGTCTCATGGTCTCCAATACCTTCTCTTTGATGTCCATCGCCCGAATATGCACTTTCGATTGTTAAAAACTTCGCCGGCGACAATTTCTCAGCAGTGGCTGCGCATCATACGGTTCTGATTCGGGATCGGAGAAGGAGTGGCGCCGAGGAGGAGATTCGAACTCCCGAGGCGAAACGCCAGCGGTTTTCGAGACCGCCACCTTACCGGACTAGATTACCTCGGCCCGTTCCGACGTTAACGCTTCTGTATATTTTAGGCTAACCATGCGGATATGGGGAAACAGGTAGCCAAATCTTATTAGACACGATGGCCTTCCCTGCACGCACACATCCTGCGTGCGCTTGTTTACGGGGGAATAGGTCTGGCAATCATCAAGAGGGCGCTGATAAGCGTATCTGACAAGAACGGCATAGTGGATTTCTCGAAGGAACTTTCCGGTATGGGCATAAAGCTGATCTCTACCGGCGGAACGTATGATCTTCTCAAGAAGAACGGCGTGAACGTGGAAGAGGTCTCTCAGGTGACAGGATTCCCGGAGATGCTGGACGGGCGCGTCAAGACCCTGCACCCCAACGTTCATGCGGGAATACTGGCGAGAAGGGACAGCCCTGAGCATATGGCTGCGATAAAGGAATGCGGCATAGAGCCCATAGATATGGTCGTCATCAATCTCTACCCCTTCAAGGAGACAGTGCTGAGAGGTTCCGATTTCCGGGACATAGTGGAGAACATCGACATCGGAGGCCCCAGCATGATAAGGGCCGCCGCCAAGAATTATGAATCGGTTGCCGTGGTCACATCTCCCGAGCAGTACGCCCCCGTGCTGGAGGAGCTCAAGTCCGCCGGTGAATTGAGCCAGGATATGCTCTCCGAGCTTATGGCACAGGCATTCCTGGTCACTGCGGAGTACGATGCCATGATCGCGGACCGCATGCAGAGAAGGTTCGGGAAAGGATTCCCCGACTCGTTCCCCATACCTACGGAGAAGGTCATGGACCTCAGGTACGGAGAGAATCCGAATCAGAGGGCTGCCTTTTACAGGGACCCCTTCACCGCAGGGAACACCGTATCCAAGATGGAGCAGCTTCACGGAAAGGAGCTCTCTTACAACAACATACTGGATATGGACAAGGCCTTGGACATCGTTACCGATTTCGATAAGCCCACAGCTGTCGTCATGAAGCATACCAATCCCTGCGGTCTCGCATCCGCAGCAACGATATCAGAAGCATTCATCACCGCTTATGCCGTGGATCCGCTGTCGGCCTTTGGCTGCGTCATAGCGCTGAACAGGGACTGCGACCTTGCCACGGCGGAGAAGATCGCTGAGAATTTCGTGGAGGTCGTGATCGCACCCGAGTTCTCCAAGGAAGCCTACGACCTTCTCTCCAAGAAGAAGAACATCCGCCTCATGAAGGTCGGCAGACCCATAGGCCCCGCCTACCGGGAGAGGGAGTTCAAGATGAAGAGGGTCCAGGGCGGTATGCTCGTCCAGACGGACGAGGACGTCCACGTTGACAGGAATAATCTCAAGGTGATCTCAAAGCGCGCCCCCACGGCGGAGGAGATCGATGCCATGCTGTTCGCATGGAAGCTTGTAAAGCACGTCACATCCAATAGCGTTGTCTACGTCAAGGGGGAGCGCGCAGTGGGCATAGGCGCAGGGCAGATGAGCAGAGTCGACTCAGCCAAGATCGCGACCATGAAGGCCAACGAGCCCACCGAGGGGTGCGTCATGGCATCGGACGCCTTCTTCCCCTTCAGGGATGGTGTGGATGAGGCCGCGAAGGCCGGTGTCACCGCCATAATACAGCCGGGAGGGTCGATAAGGGACCAAGAGGTCATAGATGCAGTGAACGAGCACGGTATGGCAATGGTGTTCACCGGCTGCCGGGTGTTCAGGCACTAATCGTCCCGATCAAGGTCTTCCGGGATTATAGGCTTCCCCTCAGCCTTCCTCTTCATATGGCCGCCGGGCCCTCCGCGGTCGATCCTGGCCTTCTCTATGCACTCCGGATCGTCACAGACGAAGGCGGCGAACACGAAATTGGTGCAGGGTTTCCCGCAGTATTGGCATTCATAATCCTCGAAATCTATCGCCATATCCGGACAACGGGCTTATGACGATTAAGTGTTTCCCTCGCACAGGATTTATACGCGCATATTCTTCGCAACATCATGGACTGCGGCGACATCAGGGAGATCCTTGGCCTGGACAGATGCGTATCGTGCGGCGTCTGTACTGATGCCTGCCCGAGTGCCCGCCACGGCGGCATAGTCCCCGACGCGGCCGTGGCATCCGTCACCGTCGGTGAGACCCCTGAAAGGATATGGGACTGCCTCATGTGCCACAGGTGCTCAATGGCCTGTCCTCAGAAGATAGATGTGGCAGAGATGATGGCCCTTTTGAGGGGCATCTCGGACGGCACTCCCGAAAGATATCTCAGATCGGCCGTTCAGGTCTACAGAACCGGGAGGACTGTGTCAGCATCCAAGAGAACAGCTTCCCAGAGAGAGGGTCTGGGTCTTTCTCCCGCGGACGATGCGGATGCCGACGCTCTGCGCCGGGTGCTCGACAGAGAGGGGTGGCCCGATGAGTGACGTTCTGTACAGAGGGTGCACCGTACAATCCAGGCTGCCTCATATAGAGGCGGCGGTGAAGTACATCCTTGAAAGGATAGGCGCAGATGTGCCAGATATGGAAAATGAGGTATGTTGCATGGAGCCGGTGGGCCTTCGCCCCATGAGCCTGAGCGCCTGGAGAGGAGCCGCCGACATCATAGCGGAGAAGGCCGCTGGCAGAAGAATCGTCAGCATATGTGATGGTTGCACGATCTCTCTGGATTCTGCATCTGAACATACGGGGTCGGAGATCATAGGCCTCCCGGAACTCCTGCATGAGCGGATAGATGATATCAGAAGAGGAACCGTCCGCAAATCCGGATTGAGATTGGCTGTTTTCCCGGGATGCCATTGCGAAGCCGTATGCGAAAGGCACGGCTCCTCCGCCGTGGGGATCCTTTCAGAGATAGTGTCAGCCGCCGGCGCTTCTCCGATCAGAGTGAAGGATAACATGTGCTGCGGCGGAGGGGTATCCGGGGTGAACGTTCCTCTTTCGCAGAGAATAAGGGAGGAGGCCGTCAGAGCCTTCGCCGAATCGGGTGCGGATGCGGTGGTGACGTCATGCCCGTTCTGCTTCGTGCAGTTCGATTCAGTAGCGAGATTCAGAACATACCATGTGGCAGAGATAGTTGCGGCAGCCATGGGCTGGGACGCCGACACGTCTCAGTACCACAGAGCTTAGATTATATCGAGTGAGAACTGAACGGCCCTGACCGAATGGGTAAGGGACCCCATTGAGATCATGTCCGCTGAGGATGAATATTCGGGCGCGTTCTCGGCGGTTATGCCGCCGGAGGCCTCGACGATGATGTCCTCATTGATCGCCTTTATAGCGTCACGGAACCTCGCCGTCTCTTCCGGGGTTCTGTTATCTACCATGATGATGTCCGCCCCCATCTTCGCAGCGGTCATCGCATCCTCGACGGTATCGACCTCTATCTCCACCTTCATGGAATAAGGAGCATCGAGGGACGCCTCCATGGCCTCTGCGACGCCGCCGGCTGCCTTTATGTGATTGTCCTTGATGAGCATCATGTCATCAAGGGCGAATCTGTGGGGCTCTCCGCCCCCCATGGCTATCGCCGCCTTCTCGAAGTACCTGAAACCGGGAGTGGTCTTGCGGGTTCCGGCTATCCTTATCTTCGGGTTCCGGGCCCTGCACGACTCGAGGACAGCGGCGGTGGCCGTGGCTATGCCGCTCATCCTCATTATGATGTTCAGAGCGGTGCGCTCGCAGCTCATTATGCCTCTGAGAGGACCTTCAAGCCGCATGACCTCCTGCCCTTCCTCGACGCGGGAGCCGTCCTCTGCAATAAGTTCGTAATCCACTCCCATAAGCTCGAACACCATTCCTGCGTATCGGAGGCCCGCCACCACGGCGCTCTCCTCGCAGTGTATGGTCGCCCGTCCCCGGGAGTCAGGAGTGGTAAGCTCCGTGGTTATGTCCCCCGTGCGGACATCTTCCGCAAGGAACGCGGCTATCAGTTCCTTCTCAGACGTCAAGCTCGAACTCCTCACCGGTCTTGGGGAGAAGGACATTGTAGTTCCCAAGGTCCTTAAGGAAGAGCTCCCTGGTCTCCGAGTGCATGAAGACCACGTTCTCCGGATCGCAGTCCCTTATGAACTGCACTATCTGATTGTGGTCCGCATGGGCAGAGAAATCGTATTTGATCACTTCGCAATGCACCTTCTCAAGGTTCCCCTCTATGGCGATAGTCCCGGTCTCCAGCAGCAGCTTGCCGTTGGTGTCGTCTGCCTGGTATCCTACCATGAGGACCGCGCTCTTCGGATCATCCTTTATCCTGCTGAGATATCCGAGAACGGGCCCGCCGTCCATCATGCCGCCCGTGGTGAGTATGATCTCCGCAGCACGGGTAGCGCTGCTCCTCATGCGGCTGTTCCTTATCTCATTGAATTTGCGCTTGGCGGCCTTCATATTCTTGGCGTTCGCCAGGTACTCCGGGTAATTCACGTACAGTTTCGTGACGGATCTCCCCATCCCGTCAACCCACATCTCATATCCCAGATCCTTGAGCAGGAGCATCATCTCCTGCGTACGGCCTATGGCGAAGACGGGTATGAGAACCGTTCCGCCGCGGTCTATGACCTCTCTGACCTTATCCAGGAAAGCCTTCTCCACCTCTTTCCTGCTGGTGTGCAGCCTGCCGCCGTACGTCCCCTCTATTATCAGGTTCTGGCACTTCACAGGCTCTGCCCCGGCGACGAGTCGGGTCGAAGTGGTGTTGAAGTCCCCTGTGTAAAGGGTGCTGACGTCTCTTTTGAACTCATACATCGCGGCTCCGGGTATGTGGCCCGCGGGATGCACGACGACCTCGGTGCCGCCCAGGTCTATGGTGTCCCCGAAGGTTATCGGTACGACCTCTTTCATGGTCCTCTCTATATCGCCTGAGGTGTAAGGCTGGGGGTACCCCTCTGCCTTGGCGATCTTCAGGCTGTCGTACATTATGATCTCACTTACTTCGGCCGACAGGGGCGTGGTGAATACCTCACTGCGGTCCCTTCCGCATATGGACGGCAGCATGCCGCAGTGGTCCAAGTGGCAGTGCGTCAGGAAGATGTGATCTGTCCTGGGTGCCTGCAGAGGGTATTCCGGCGGTTTGGACGGGCTCATCCCGTACTCTATGAGGAGGGTCTTACCTCCCCCTTCCATGGTCATTCCCATTCGGCCGATGCCTTCCGCCCCGCCGAGGAATCTGAATTTCATTTTCATTTGTTTCTCTCCTTTTTTCGCCTTCCGTGGAAGGACTTGTGAAAGGGCTCCAGAGCCCCTTGAAAGCAATTCTCACAGCTGTGAAATTACGGCACTTTATCGGCTCCATATATATTTAGATTGTCAGGGGTGCCGTTCTGCGGTTGTCGGACAGCAACCACGTTTAAATATCTGTGACGTAGATAATGCAATTTGTCGGACATAAGTCTGACACAGGGGATGCATTTGCCGAAAAAGGAGAATAAGCGCTCTAGCAGCGGCGCCAAAACCAAGAGTTTCGTCCGCGACCTGGCGGACAGCAGCATAAGGGAGACCTACAGCATGAGGACGGGGTTCTTCATGACGCTGATCCTGGCCGCGCTGCTGTGGTGGGTCCCGGTCCTGGGCCCCATGGTCGCAGGATATGTCGGCGGCAGGAAGTCCGGTACCACGATGCGCGGTCTGGCCTCCTCATCCCTGGCAGCCCTTACGATAATAGCTCTCTGGTTCGTGCTCTCCCTGGGGATGTTCTCCGGGCAGAGCATATCCAATTACCTCACGACCCTGGCAGTCGGCTCGGTCTTCGAGCCGGCGGTTCAGTACATAGCATCCTTGTTCATGACTGTGGGCAGCACCTCGAGCATAAGCCTTGAGCCGCTGTTCATGATGGCTGTCTTCGGTATGATAGGCGGCTTCATGGCGAATCAGGTGCGCAAGGAGGCCGAGATGATGGCCGTAGCAGGTTCGGCAAGCCAGACACGCCGCGTGCGTTCTCTTGACCTCTACATGAAAGGGAAGAAGACCGGATTCGAGTCCTTTGACGACTGCTCGGCGATATGCGTGAACGCCATGCCCCCGTCAGAACCTGTCGCGAAGGCTCCTGCGCCGGTACCGGAGGTTCAGACCAAGCAGAGCGCTGTCACAACGACGGCGGAGATGAGGGTAGCGACCACGTCCACGACCTCGGAGCCGGCCGATGATGTCCAGGCCGCAACGGACAACCCATTCGCCGGACTGGTGGCCCGCAGTGCGAAACGTGAGGACCAGGAGAAGCCGGCCCCGGGCAAGGACTTCGAATATATCTGAGCCCTCTATTACTGAGAAGCACGCGTGCGCAACGTGCAACATTATTTTATAGAGTCACCCTATGAGGGTTTCAGAGGCTGAAAACTTGTTTTGTTCATGTGGTTCATTGATGTTTCCCAAGAATGGGGAGTACGTTTGCAGTAAATGCCAGAAGACGGCAGATCTGGGTCCCAGTGAGACCTTCTCAACAGACATGAAAGCGAAGGAGACGACAGTTATCACCGAGAATATAGCGACCCTTCCTAAGACACACATAATATGCCCGGAGTGCGCCAACACCGAGGCATATTTTTCATTGAGGCAGACACGTTCTGCTGACGAACCGGAAACTAGAATATATCGCTGTTGCAGATGTAACCATACCTGGAGGGAGTACTGATCGGCAATGCCGGTCAGGAAGCATAAGAATGTTCAAGGCAGAGATAAGATCCGATACGCTCAAAAGCGTCGTAAATATCATTTCCACACTTATAGACGAGGTAAAGTTCACAATAGATCAGGACGGCATGGGGCTGAAAGCTGTTGATCCCGCCCATGTGGCCATGATCGAGATGCAGATAGGGTCCGGAGCATTCGAATCCTTCTCTGCGGACAGCACGGAGATAGGCGTCGACCTGGACAAGATAAAGGACGTTCTGAAGCTGGCGGGCGCCAGCGATGTGATATCCATAGAGCAGGACGAGGACCGCGGCAAACTGATATTCAAGGTGGGGAACATCACCAGGCGCATGAATCTCGTGGACACATCCAGCATGGGAGAGACCAAGGTCCCTCAGCTGGACCTGTCCGCCAGCGTCAGCGTACCCGTTTCAGAGCTTCAGAGGGGCATAAAGGCCTCGGAATCCATATCTGACCACATAGCCCTCACGGCCAACGAGGCGGGCTTCAGCCTTTCCTGCGAAGGCGACACGGACTCCGTGGACCTGGTACTGGACAAATCCGTGCTGTCGAAGCTCGATGTCAAGTCCGAGGTTCGCAGCATATTCCCTCTGGACTATTTCTCGAATCTCATCAAGGCGGTCCCTTCCGACCTGACTGTGACTATAGGTCTGGACACGGATTTCCCTGTTAAGATCAACTTCGATATGGCTGACGGGAACGGAAAGGTAAGATATCTGCTGGCCCCGAGAATAGAGAACGACTGATCGTGAAGGTCTGCACAATGGTAAAGACAAAGGAAGAGATAGCCAGAATGGCCAACGTACTGAGGCTTCACGTGATCGAGATGACCACGGAGGCGGGCTCAGGCCATCCCGGAGGGTCTCTTTCATCCGCCGATCTTATGGCCGCCCTCTATTTCGGAGTGATGAGGCATGACCCGAAAAGACCAAAATGGGAGGACAGGGACCGTTTCATACTTTCAAAAGGGCATGCGGCCCCCATTCTGTACTCCGTACTTGCCGAGTCCGGGTATCTTCCCACCGAGGAGCTGAAGACCCTCAGGAAGATGGGGTCCAGACTCCAGGGGCACCCCGTCAAGGACAAGATCCCGGGGATAGAGATGTCCACCGGATCATTGGGACAGGGCCTCAGCATGGCATGCGGCATAGCTCTGGCAGGCAAGATGGACGGGAAGGACTACAGAACATTCTGTCTTCTGGGCGACGGAGAGCTTCAGAGCGGCCAGAACTGGGAAGCAGCCATGTTCGCTGCCCATCACAAACTCAGGAGGCTCACAGCTTTCGTGGACAGGAACCGCCTCCAGATCTCCGGATGCACCAGCGACGTCATGGATCTGGAGCCCCTGGCTGACAAATGGAGGGCCTTCGGATGGAACGTACTGGAGATCGACGGTCACGACATCGGGGCCATCCTCGAGGCCTGCGGGAAAGCCGATAAAGCTGACAGGCCTACCTGTGTCATACTCGACACGGTGAAGGGCAAAGGCGTGTCCTTCATGGAGAATAAAGCCGAATTCCACGGCAAGAGCTGTGACTACGATCAGAACGAATGCGCTATGCGTGAGATCAGGGAGAGGATCACAAAATGAAACTGGCACAGCGCAATTACTACGGTAAGGCACTCGAATACCTGGGTAAGACCAGGGAGGACGTGGTTGTTCTGGATGCGGATCTGGCATCATCCACCAAGACATCCGATTTCCTTGATGCGGCACCGGACAGGTTCGTAGAGGTCGGCATCGCGGAGCAGAACATGATCGGCGTTTCCGCAGGCCTTGCAGCATCAGGCAAGACGGTGTTCGCATCCACTTTCGCCGTGTTCGCCACAGGCCGCTGCTGGGAGCAGATAAGGCTCTCTGTAGCATATCCCAAACTGAACGTGAAGATAGTCGCCACCCACTGCGGCATCAGCGTTGGAGCGGACGGAACATCCCATCAGGCGCTGGAGGACATATCCCTTATGCGCTCTCTGCCCAACATGACCGTGGTATCCCCTGCGGATGCCTATGAGACCTACGATGCCACACTGGCGATCTCGGAAAAGGACGGTCCGTTCTACATGAGGATGGGCCGCTCGGACGTGCCGACGATCATGCCGGAGGATACAGGGTTCAGGATCGGGAAGGCCAGTGTGCTGGTCGACGGTAAGGACGTCTCACTGGTCGGCACCGGCCAGATGGTGCATGCGTGTCTGGAGGCAGCCAAGATCCTGAGGAAGGAAGGGATATCCGCAGAGGTCGTCAACATGTCCACGATAAAACCTCTGGACACCGCGACCCTCGGGAAGACCATAAGCAGAACCGGCTGTATCGTCACGGCGGAGGAGCACAGCATAATAGGCGGTCTCGGGTCCGCTGTTGCGGAATACATCTCGGAGGAGGGATTCGTACCTCTGACAAGAATTGGGACACGGGACACGTTCGGCGAATCCGGGACACCGGAGGAGCTTTTCAAGAAATACGGACTTACCGCAGAGGACGTGGCATCGGCCGCCAGAAAGTCCATGGCCAAGAGAAGAAGGAGCTGAAGCAGATGAAGATCTTCATAGACACCGCTAACATCGAGAGAATAAAGGAAATCAACAGCTGGGGGATACTGGACGGAGTGACCACCAATCCCAGTCTGGTTGCCAAGGAGGGCATGGACCTGAGGACCTGCGTCAAGCAGATCTCGGAGATAGTCGACGGCCCGATATCCGCTGAGGCGATGTCCATGAAGGCCGAGGACATGGTGAAGGAGGGCAGAGAGCTTGCCGCCATACACGAGAACATCAATGTGAAGCTCCCCATGTGCATAGAGTCCCTCAAGGCGACCAAGAAGCTCTCGGAAGAGGGGATCAAGGTCAATATGACGCTGATATTCTCATCTCAGCAGGCGCTGCTGGCAGCCAAGGCCGGCGCGGCCTTCGTTTCCCCCTTCGTGGGACGCCTGGATGACATAGGGCAGGACGGGACGGATCTCCTGGTGCAGATAATGGACGTGTTCGAGAATTATGACTTCGACACCGAGGTGATCGCTGCCAGCATAAGGCACCCGATACACGTCTACGCCGCGGCGGCCATAGGCTGCGACATAGCGACGATCCCCTATGATATTCTGACCAAGATGGTGTCGCACCCCAAGACGGATGAGGGCATAGCCAAATTCATCGAGGACTACAAGAAGTCCAAGAAGTGAGAGCCCATGGCCTCCGCAGTCATTGTCGGAGGAGGCCCGGCCGGCAGCATGGCGGCAAGATTGTTGGCCGGGAGGTTCGACGTCACCGTTCTGGATTCCCGGGAGACATCCGGGAAGCCCGTGCAGTGCACGGGGCTGATAACCGAGGACACGGTTCGCATGTCAGGCATCAGGCCCGACATCCTCAACACGATATACGGTGCGAAGGTCCATTTTCCCGGAGGGGGCATCATATCCGTCAGGTCGGAGAAGCCCAAAGGCGTTCTAGTCGACAGGTATGATTTCGATACCAGGATGGCTGATGCGGCCAGGGATGCAGGTGCCGAGTACAGGTATTCTGACAGATACACCGGGGCAGAGCTTCTCCCCGATAAGGTTTCGGTACACTCCTCAGGCGGGAGGACGGACGCGGATCTGCTGATAGGTGCGGATGGTCATACGTCGTCGGTGCTCAGGAGCATGGGGTTCGCCGCGCCCCGTTTCGTCAGAGGGATGCAGGTCGACATAAAGCACAGGATGGAGGACCAGGAGACCATGGAGCTTAGGGTCGGTTCATTAGCGCCCGGATTCTTCTCATGGGAGATACCTCTCGGGGACCTTACGCGCGTGGGTCTATGTGCCAGATGGTCCGCAGGCCCCCCGTCCGATCATCTCAGCAGGCTGCTCAGGAAGACAGGGCTTGACACGAAGGAGGTTGTATCGAAGATCTCCGGGAAGATCCCCGTAGGGGGGGTGGAGCAAACGTTCGGTGACAGGACCATGCTCATCGGGGATGCCGCAGGGCAGGTCAAGCCCGTATCCGGTGGCGGGCTCTATCCCATGTTCAAAGCAGCTCCGCATCTGGCCTCTGTGGCCTTCGATGCCGCTGAAGAGGGGGATTTCTCCTCAGGAATGCTCTCCGCATATGAGAGGAGATGGAAGAAGGAGATAG
>LJKL01000005.1 GCA_001421175.1 Methanomassiliicoccales archaeon RumEn M2
CCTCGAAGGTCGGAGGCACGACACGGCGTTCCGGCGGAGGGTACTGGGTCCCCGGTAATCATATCCAGAAAACAGCCGGTTACAAGGACAGCAAGGATGACGCCCTGCGATATATGGCAAGATATTCTTACCCGAACAGTTACGATCCCAAGGACGACAGGTACGGCCTGACGGCGCATCAGTTCGATCTCTTGAACTCATTCTACGACAACGCCTCGGAGATGGTCGAGCATCTGGGGAGCATCGGTGCCGTGAATTCGGTATTGGGTGTCGGCTGGAACGGGAAGGCGTACTGCGACTATGCCGAGTTCCTTCCCGAGAACAAAGGCATACGCGGCCGTCTCCTTTTCTCTGAGAACGACAAGGGGAAGATGGGGTTCGGCCTTATCGCAGGCTTCAAGGACTGGGCTGATGCGAACGGGATCACCATCGTCACCGACTGCCGCGCCACGGACCTCATCAAGAAGAACGGGGAAGTGGTGGGAGTGGAGGCGGTCGCGGGGAAAGAGAGAACGAGATTCTATGCCCGCCAGGGAGTCATATTCGGTACCGGGGGATATTCGCACAACAGGGAGTTCATGCAGAATTTCCAGCCCGGCCCCATATACGGGGGGTGCGCGGTACCCACCAATACGGGTGATTTCATATCCATCGCCGGAAGGGCGGGTGCCAAGATCGGGAATACCAGAGGCGCATTCAGAGCAGACAGCCTGGCAGAGCTGTATCTGGAGGATCCCGATAACCTGACAACGGTCTTCTTCATCCCGGGGGACGGCTCGATCCTCGTGAATAAGTATGGGAAAAGATACGTTAATGAGAAGAGGAACTATAACGACAGAGGAAAAAGGCATTTCGACTGGGACTCAGAGAAGGCAGAATACAGGAACATGCTCACATTCCTGATAGCCGACGAGCGCACAGCCACCATGTGGCAGGGTCATCCGCCTTTCCCGGTCAAGGGGGATGCTACACCCGGATATCTGATCGCAGCGGACGATCTTGACGCTTTGGCAGACAGGATCGCTGAGCGCCTGAAGGGTATCGCTGAGCGCACAGGTAATTTCTCACTTGATCCCTCCTTCAGGAAGAATTTGAAGGATACTGTGAGAAGATTCAACAAGTACGCTGCGGAGGGAAAGGACCCGGAATTCGGACGCGGTGATTTCGACTACGACAAGGAATGGTCCATGATGCCTCCGGCCGGGACGGAATGGCCGGAGAAAGGCAGCAGGAACATCACGATGCACCCTATCGATAAGCCACCTTATTACGCAGCGATCATCGGATCTGGCACATTGGATACTAACGGCGGTCCGGTGATAGACGGCAAAGCCCGGGTCCTTGATTGGACGGACAAGCCCATAAACGGTCTCTACGGGGCCGGGAACTGCATCGCCTCCCCTACCGCTGACACATACTGGGGCGGAGGCAGCACCATCGGCCCGGCCATGACGTTCGGATATGTGGCCGGGAAGCATGTATCTTCCAGGGAGAAGAAGGAACCGGGCGCATGACGGATGAGGAGAGGACCATAAGGATAACAGACGGAGGGGCCTACATCGTCTCCGGTGCTGTGCCCATTTCAGAGAAGATCATAACCCCGAAGGAGGAGGGATACATCTGGGAGGAAGGTACCGAGATCGAGCAGAAGGGCAAGTATGCTCTGTGCAGATGCGGCCGGACCGAGAGAGCACCGTTCTGTGACGGCAACCACGCCAAAGGCGCCCCGTTCAGGGGAAGGGAGACTGCCGGCAGAAAGCCCTATGACAAAAGGGCCAAGACCCTAAAGGGCAGGGGAATGGACCTGAAGGACGACGGTCGCTGTGCCTTCGCCCGCTTCTGCCATACCGACAGAGGAGACGTTTGGAAGCTCACCAAGAAATCCGATGATCCGAAGAACTATGAAGCTGCTCTGAAGGCCGCGAATGAATGCCCCGCCGGAAGACTTGTCGCATATGATAAGGACGGGACCCTTCGAGAGGCGGAATTGGAGCAGGAGATAATCGTTGTTCAGGACCCGGAGAAATCATGCAGCGGAGGATATTACGTAAAGGGCGGTATCAGGCTCATATCCTCTGACGGAGAGGAGTACGAGACCCGCAATCGTTACATGCTCTGCAGATGCGGTGCCTCAAAGGATGCGCCCTTCTGCGACGCCAGCCACGTGAGCCGTCACTTCAGCGATAGAAAGTAAGATGCCGGCAGGGAAACGATCTCACACCTCTATCCTGCTGACCCTCAGAGCGAAGAACACAGCTATGGCCATGAATGCGAACATGCCCGCCATTATCCCGACAACGAAAAGAGGCATTATTCCGGCCAGATAGAGGATCGCCGGTATCCCCAGGAAGAAAAGACCGAAGAACACCGTTACAAGGGCAAAGACACCACTCATGCCCCTGCCTATCCTATTGGTCACCTGCTCCGCTTCCTTCCTCACATTCATACAGTCCTCGTAGGTGAAGTACTTGGCCTTTCTGTTCTTCTCGAGCTCTCTGGCTCTGGAGACCATGTTATCGGATGTGCCGTCCCATCTGCCGGACTCGCACATGGTGAAGGCGGCATTGAGATACCATCCGTCGGGACTCCCGGAATCGAGGGCCATGGCGGAGTCGATCAGCTCCCTTATCCTCCCGTCCCTGCCGAGAGGATTCCTCTTTGCTTCCAGCAGGTTTTTGGCCTGAACAACCTTCTCATAGGAGGACCTGCGATCCTCCAGGATCCGGCTCTGCATCTCCCCGTATTCCTTTACTATTATGCTCTTGCCGCAATTGGCGCAGACCTCGGAACCGTGATCGGGATCCATCCTTACGTTGCCACGACAATAGGGGCACTCGAGTACCTGAAGCTCCATGACCGATGTAGAATCCGTTTTCAGGATAAATCTGTGCGCATAGAGGAACGTCCGTCTGTTCCTGTGACCGCTTACTGCCTTCAGCCGGAGCGGAAAAGAACCTCATGTCTTCGGTTCTGAGACCTGGAACATGCATCCGTCTTTCGAACGGACTCGCTAGCACATCTGTTGGTGCTTCTCGGATTCCTTATCGGTGAGCTTCTTGAGTTGCTCCTTCGCCTCATCGCAACCCATACGCACTGCCTCCTTCAAATGGCGCAGCGCCATGGACCTGTCGGCTCTCACCCCTATTCCGAAGGAGTACATGAGACCCAGGCGCAGATGCCCTTCGGGCAATCCTCTGTCCGCGACCATACGATAGAGCCTGAACGCGCGTCTCGGATTCCGGCGGACTCCCTCTCCCGAGGAGTACAGATCGGCCAGATTGTAAATGGCATTCAGATTCCCTCTTTTCGCGGAGATCCTGAACCACTTGGCGGCTTCTATAGAATCCTTCTCTATCCCCATGCCCTCGCGGTACATCCGGCCTATGCTGTTCTGAGCATTCGTATCGCCAAGCAGGGCCGCCTCGCTGTATATCATAAGTGCTTTCTCGAAGTCCTGCTCCAAGCCCATGCCTGACTCATAGTATGTGCCCAGCTTGTACATGGCCTCGACCCTGCCCCTGTAGGCAGAGTTCCTGAAATATCTCACGGCGCCCTCGGGATCACCTTCCTCTTCCAGTATGGAAGCCAGATTGAACGATCCGTCCGCACTGCCCCTGTTGGCGGCCTTGGAGAAGTACATCTTGGCTTTGTCGTTGTCCTTGGGTACCTGCTCCCCGAGCTTGTATATGACGCCGAGGCTGATAAGTGCCAGCTCATCGCCTCTTTCGGCTGCGGTGCTGTACCATCTCAAAGCCTCTGCTACATTCTTCTCTGTGTTGTATCCCGTTATGTATCTCCAACCGAGATGGGACTGGGCGTCGGAGAGGCCAGCCTCAGCCGCGCTCACCACCAGCCGCATCGCTTTATCGGAATCCCGGGGAACCCCCTTTCCTTCCTCGCAGAGGCGGGCGAGATTGTACATTCCGATGGCACTTCCGCCGGATGCGGCTTTCTCGTACCACTTGGCCGCTTTCCGGTAGCTTTTCCTGAAAATGCGCCCTTCCTCGTATATCTCTCCCATGTTGTTATGGGAAACGGGGCTGCCTTCATTTTCCAATGTCTTAAGAAGAGAGGACAGAACCATGTTGACTAGGTATCTGCTGATGTACGTATAAGCGTGTTGAGGTTACAACTATACAGATTATAAGCGCTGGCTATCCGTACAGTCCAGACAGAGACGTCTTCCCTTCCTGATGCGAACCATGTCCTCGGATGCGGACTCGCCACAGCTCTCACACACTATGCTCTCGAGTATCTCCGCCTCTTCCGGCATGCCGTATGAGGGCGATTTCACGATGAGGATCTCCCGGTCGGAAGCAGAGAGTATCCAGTCCATTATCTCGTCCCGGGTCCTGCCCGACCTGTCAAAGGGTTTTGCCACTATGCGGACGGACCTGCCGGTTCTTCTGTCGAAGAAGGAATAGGCATGCTTCCCGACCTTGCGGAAGATCAGATTTCCCTTTCCGGCAGTACAGGCCAGTATGACCTGGATAGAATCCACTCCGCAGGCCGTGTTCTCTGATACGCAGACTATCTCCTCATCCTCCGACCTGCCTATCCCCAGCTCCTTCGCTGCCAACAGGGCGGCGCGATACCCTATGGCGAGCCCGGGGCAACCGTGACCGTGGAATTCCATGCATCTCTTCCAGTCGTCCATCCCATCACCTTCTGCAAAGGCGGCCCCAGGCCCACTCGGATTCGGACAGCACCTTCTCCGTATCCATGGATGTTATCCTTCCGTCTTCCAATACGGTGTCTCCCTGGCACATCACTGTTTTAACATTAAGGCTTGATGCCGAGTATGCGATGTTCGATATGATATTCTCCGGTACGAGGGGCCTCAGGCTGGGTGCCTTCCCGTCGAGTATCACGATGTCCGCATACTTGCCTGCCTCTATGGAACCGAGGTCCTTCTCCATGCCGATGGCCTTGGCACCTCCCCGGGTAGCGAAATCCAGAAGCTGCTGAGCGGAGCATACCCTGGCATCCCATCTGCTGGATTTCTGCAACAGACCCAGCGTCTTCATCTCCGCGAACATGTCAAGTGAGTTGTTGGTGGTGCTGCCGTCGGTGCCTATGCTTACGTTCACACCGTTCTCCATCATCTCCGGTATGGGGGCCACACCGCCTGTGGCCAGCTTCATATTCGACACGGGGCACGTGGATATGGAGGAACCTGCCTTCGCCAGCAGCCTGACCTCGTTCAGGGTGAGCCACGCCGAATGAGCGCCTATTCCGTTCTTGGACAGGGCACCTATATGTGCCAGCCATTCCGCCGGCCTCATCCCCGTGCTCTTCCTGTGCTGATTGACCTCCCCTCTGGTCTCTGAGAGATGGAAATTCAGAGGTAGGTCCTTGCTCTCTGCGAATTCCTTAGCGCCCAGGCATGTCTCCTCATTGCATACGTAAACGCCCTGGAGCCCTACCGCCGGGATCACCTTCCTCATGTCCTTATGGGTCTCATAGAAATGCTTGCAGTTGCTGAGAGGATTGCCTTTCTGGGTCGTGAACTCCTCATCCAAACAGCACCAGCAAAGCACCCCCCTTATGCCTGATTCTCTGACTGCCTCGGCGATGACCTCCTGCGAATAATAAAGATCCACGAAGGTTGTCGTTCCTCCGCGGATCATCTCCATGCATCCCAGCCTGGCACCTATCCCTATGTCCTTGTCGGACCTCTCCGAATCCACTTTGAAAGCCCTGTCCAGGAAGTCCTGGAAGGTCATATCATCCAAGGACCCCTTCATAACGGACATGGCCACGTGGGTGTGGGTGTTTATCATCCCCGGCATGACTATGTCGCCGGAGGCGTCTATCTCCCTGTCGGCAGAACCCTCGTACCTGGGCCCCACAGATGATATCCTGTCGCCTTTTACGACGACATCTCCGCGAACGACTTTCCTGGAATCGTCCTGGGTAACGATCCAGGCATCCCTTATAACAGTCAGCATGACGTCTAATCCTGTTGATTGGTATTAACGGTTTCCGCCTTAAGGCTGAAATATCCTTTAGGCGATTGGCCCCTATGCCCTCTAAGCTCATCCTCCTAGGCACAGGCGGGGGACGGCACACCACGATGTTCCAGGCACGCAGCACCGGAGGTTTCCTGCTGAATGCCCGCGATTCGTGGGTGCATGTCGACCCGGGACCGGGCGCCCTTGTGAACATGATGAGGATCGGATACAACCTGGAAGGGACCAACGGAATAGTGATCTCCCATTGCCATCCAGACCACTATTCGGATGCGGAAGTGGCGATAGAGGGCATGAGCCGCGGGGGCTGGGTCAGGAACGGGGAGCTGTACGGGACCAAGAGCGTCCTCGAAGGGTCCGGCGGTCTCGGACCGTGCATATCGAAGTATCACCAGGGACTTGCCTCCGGAAGGCACCTGGTTAAGGCAGGGGACCGGAGGATGATATGCGGCATACCCGCGGAGATCACGAAGACCGACCACAGCGACCCCTGCAACGTGGGCTTCAGATTCGACACCGGGGACGGAATAGTCTCGTATGTCAGCGACACGTCATATTCGGAAGAGATAGCAGCTCAGCACAAAGGTGCGCGTGTGCTCCTTCTGCCCGTTACAACCCCTTCCGGAAACCGCATAAAATACCATCTGTGCACAGACGATGCCTACGAATTCATCGATATCGTAAAACCGGAGCTTGCCGTGTTCGTGCACATGGGCATCGTTATGCTCAGACGCGATGCGGACGCGCAGGCACGGGAGGTGGAGGAGGCGACAGGCATACGTACGATAGCAGGAAGGGACCTCATGACCCTTGATCTGGAAGAGAAAGTGAGAATGGACAGCGCGCCCCTCCGCGACGGATCCTGGAATCCCGTTTGGAATATCTGATCCGACACATGTTGATATATCGTGATTATAATCCTCAGACATGAGGTTCTGCCGAAACTGCGGCAAGGAGTTGGGGGAAGGGGACGTGTTCTGCCCCCAATGCGGCTCCAATACGGATGCGGTGCCCAAGAGGCCCCGGCCTGTCAGGTGGATAGCCGTATTCGTGGTTGTTGCGATCCTCATCCTCGCTGTTGCGGCGGCGCCCCTTCTCTTCCGGGAGCAGAACGCTTACAGGATGACGTTCACGGTGAACTGGTACACTGTGACGGATGCCGACGGGACGGTCGACAACGACTATGACGATGACGCAGAAGTATATTTCCAGGTAAGTTACGGCGGAGATATGCGATTCCTCCTGATCGACACGGAAGACCCCCTGGGCTACTATTCGACGCGCTCTGCCCCCGTACATACAGACGTTCTGACGGCGAAACTGAACAAGATATTCCCGACTGAATACACAACAGCCGTTTTCTACGTGCCGGTGGGGGAGACGACGGTATCGATAACAATATTCATGTGCGACTATGATGGCCCTGCAATATTCTCTAACGGCTCGGGCGACGATATCCTGGATCTGTATGACGACGGCTCCCCCTCCGGAGGTTCCAGCAGCCAGGGGATAAAGATCAATATCCCTGTCGGAGAAGATCACACTGATGATTCCGGCGGAGATGCTGACCCGCGGGGATTCTTCGGTTACTCAGTCTCATTCGAAGCTATCTAAGTCAAATAGACAGCATCGGACTCGGAAGGGAACAGAAGGAACGTCGAGAATGCATAGACACCGGATATCTCACCGGGAAGGAAACGGGAGTTCGTTGTCTCCAGCATCCAATATTCCTTTGAATTGAAGACCATCTTCTTGACGTAATCCACGCCGTAAACCAGAAGATCGTCGCCGGCCAAAGGATCCGGGGCCTCCGCAGGCTCCATCCCGATTATCGCCATGGCATGCCCGGGCAGAAGAGCTATGCCTGAATCGAATCCTGCAGCACGAAGGAGCGCGGCCATCAGGATGGATGTGTCCTCGCAGTCGCCGCCCATGAGGTCCAGGGTCTCCACGGGATAGTTCCAATACTCATCAGTGCCGTGGGTGCTCCGGTCGGAAAGGTACTTCATATTCCCGTCGCCCGTGGTTCCCCGGCTCTGACAGAAATTTATGAGGAATGTTGCGTACTCCGGATTCGCGGAGCCGGCGATGCCGTTACTGGAGGGGAATACGTCCCTCAGGAGGATCTCCAAATTCGTGACTGTGTCCCCGACCACTATGTACTCCTCCACCGCCAAGACCTCCCTGGCATCGCTTCCCGAGCCGACCATATAGGTGGTGGGGGATGAGGAACCGGAGCGATCTATGGTGCTGCTCCTGGCCGCATTGAGGTCATCGGCATCTATCTCGAATTCCAGACTGTACATGGCCCTGTCAACATCGAACACCCAGGTGTTGGTGCGCACCATACTCCCGGACTCCTCTTCCTCACGAAGGAAGTACTGGCCGGCAGCCAGGATCAGCACCGCGGCTACGGCGAATGTCGCAACGAGGATCATCATCCTCTTTTTACGGGCCCTCCCCGAAACAGGATGGATGCTCTCCGGGCCCTGAAGAGGGGCACCGCAGTTCATGCAGTATCTCAGGGACTCGTCTTCGTATGTTCTCCCGCAGTCCTTGCAACGAAGCATATACCTGCGTTAACACGTTGCACAGATAAATAGCAAAGGATTAATCAGCAGAACCCTTGAGCATGCCCGTGAGCATAGAGGATGCAGTGCTTCAGAGGATCGTGCCCGGTCCCGAGCTTGCGGAAGAGATAAGGGCTACCACAGAGAGAATGAAGGCCGAGACGGAGAGATATCTCGAAGAGAACAACATCTCAGCCGACGTGAGATGCGTGGGATCCGTGGCCAAGGGGACTTTCCTCACAGACCCGGACATAGATCTTTTGTGATGTTCCCGGACGGGACATCACGAGAGGATATGGAGAGAAAGGGTCTGCGGATCGGAGAGGACATCCTCGGCGGGAAGAGGATGTATGCCGAGCACCCGTACATAACCGGCAGATACGGCGGCTTCGAGGTGGACATGGTCCCGTGCTACAAGGTGACATCCCCGGAGAAGATGCTCTCCGCTGTCGACAGGACCCCTTTCCATACCGATTATGTGCTGTCCAATACGGACGCGGCCATGAGGGACCAGATACGTCTTCTCAAGGTCTTTATGAAGGGCATATTGGCCTACGGGGCCGAACCGAACAACAGAGGATTCTCCGGATATCTGTGCGAACTCCTCGTCATACGCTACGGCAGTTTCAGAGCCGTCCTCGAGGCGGGAGCCGCCTGGAAGGAGGGCATTTCGATAGCCATAGACAAAAAGGGCCCGCCCATGGTGGCACCCCTGGTATTCTACGACCCGGTGGACCCGCGGAGGAATGTCGCATCCGCGGTCCACGTGGATACATTCGCTCTTTTCATAACCGCATGCAAAGCGTATCTCAGCAACCCGTCAGAGAAGTTCTTCTTCCCGAGTGCCAGAGTGCCTCTGCCCGCGGCCGAGCTCAGAAGACTTGTGAAAGTGCACGGAAGCCGTCTTCTGACCGCAACATTCAAAAAACCTGACATAAACGAGGACAACCTGCATTCTCAGATGTGGAAGACCCGATATGCGCTTTCGAAAAAGCTGGATGCCTTCTCATTCAATGTGCTGAGAACAGTCCATGACCTGGGGAACGAGGAACTTGCATTCATATTCGAACTGGAGAGGGACCTGCTGTCCAAGACGTTCAAGCACGTGGGCCCCCCCGTATGGGTCGGGTCCGCGGAATCATTCCTCGAGAAATGGAGGACCAACGAATTCGGGGAGCCTTTCATTGAGGACGGGGTCTGGAAAGTCATAGCTGAAAGAATGTACTTCACCGCAGCGGAGATGCTTGCGGAAGAGGCTGTGTTCTCCAGCATAGGAAGGGAGATCGACCCGGGAACCATGAGGATCCTGGACCACGATGACACATTATCAATGGCCGACGCCGGCCTGCTGACGGAGCTTCTCGATCCAAAGCTGCCCTGGGAGATCTGAATCAGACGAAGGGCGGATTGATCAGAAGTATCCACGTGCCCAGGGACAGGAAGAAGAACAGGAGATAATTCCCCAGCATCGTCTTCGTCTCTATAAGGTCCATATCGAACCTGAGCAGCTTCAGGAACTCCTTCATGCCTGCGATCGCAAGAATCAACAGCAGCATGCCGCCGTACCATTCCCACGCCTTGTCTATGAAAGATGCGGCGATACCGATCAGGACTGCGAGGAGCGAAACCACCAGCAGGATCTTCGTTCCGTAGATGTCCTTGAGAATGAATTCTCTCTCGTCGAAGTCCGGAGGTACGAACTCGTATTCCTCCTCCTTCGGCTTGGTTCGCTTTCTCTTTTTAGCCATTGCAGTCCACAATCAATGTCTTCCATTTATAGTTTTATAATGGACCTCCGTTTTCGCCCGCTTTCGGACACCCCCCTTTCCCCGCTTAAATACCTGAACTGTTTAGCGAAGCCTGAGGTTATGAAATGGTCAACAAAACCCTTGAAGATATACCAGGAGTAGGACCGGCTATAGCAGAAAAACTCCGTGAAGCGGGTTACGACGATCTGATGGCCATAGCTGTCGCCTCCCCGGCCGATCTGGCCGAGAAATGCGAGATAGGCGACAAGAAAGCTGCAGACATCATCGAAGGGGCCAAGGTCTGTGCGGACATAGGCAACTTCGAGACCGGAGAGGACATCCTGGAGAGAAGGAAGAGCGTCACCAAGCTCACGACAGGCTCTAAGGCCGTGGATGAGCTTCTGGGGGGAGGTCTTGAATCCCAGGCCATAACAGAATTCTTCGGAGAGTTCGGCAGCAGCAAGACCCAGATATGCTTCCAGCTGGCAGTGAACGCCACTCTCCCCGAGGAGATGGGAGGTTTCGATTCGGAGGTCGTTATAATCGACACCGAGAACACGTTCAGACCGGAAAGGATCGTCCAGATGTCGAATTATCTGGGCATTGATCCCGTCGAGGTTCTGAAGAAGATACATGTGGCCAGGGCCTTCAACTCCCAGCATCAGATACTGCTGGTCGACAAGGCCATGGAGCTGTCGAAGACCAAGAAGATCAAACTGCTCATCGTCGACTCGCTCACTTCTCATTTCAGAGCCGAGTACATAGGCAGGGGCGCTCTGGCCGAGAGACAGCAGATGCTGAACCGTCACATGCACGATCTGCTGAACTTCGCCACGCTGAACAACGCGTCCATAGCCGTGACCAATCAGGTATCATCCAAGCCTGATGCGTTCTTCGGGGACCCCACCAGACCGATAGGCGGTCATATCGTGGGTCACACAGCCACATTCCGTATCTATCTGCGCAAGGGCAAAGCAGGTAAGAGAGTGGCCAGGCTGATAGACTCACCCAATATGCCCGAGGGCGAGGCTGTCTTCACCATAACCGAAGATGGTATTAAAGACTGAAACATTGGAGGGGCGTGAGCCCCTCCCCTTTCTTTTTTGAGCTTTCCGGAGAACACGGCAGCCTCTGCTCAGCCGAGGCCCTGGGCTGCCTGAGAGCGGAAGCACCGGGATTCAGAGCGCTGTCCTCCGGGCCAGGCTATTTCATAGCGTCATTCGAAGAGAATGCTGTGGAGCCGATAGCGGACAGGATATCCCTCACAAGGCACATAGGGAGGCATCTGGGCTCCTTCAGCCCCAACGACCTGTCAGGACTTGGTAGCATACGCATACCGGAAGGGACATTCTCCGTAAGGTGCAGAAGGTTCGAGGGAATGATGAGGGATATAGACTCTCAGGACCTCGTGAGGAAACTGGGAAAGGAACTGTCCGTGAGCAACGATGTAAGACTCAAAGACCCGGACATAGAGGTCCGTGTCCTGATGAGCGACATGATCCACGTTTTCCTGTCCGAAAGGACCGTAGACAGGGAATCTCTGGAGAACAGGAAGGTCAGCGAGAGGCCGTTCTTCTCCCCGATATCCCTGCATCCGAAATATGCCAGAGCACTCATAAATCTTACAGGTGCAAGGAAGGGTGATCTGATTCTGGATCCGTTCTGCGGCACAGGCGGCATAGTGATCGAGGCGGCATCCATGGGCATCAGGGCCGCGGCCTCCGATTTCGACTCTGAGATGATCGCCGGGACCCGGGAGAACATGGATTTCTTCAACCTTGATCTGGAGGACAGCGATGTTCTGGACATTTCGGAAATAGGCCCCAGGTTCGGCCCTGTGGACGTCATAGCCACCGATCCGCCTTACGGCAGGTCCACGAAAACAGGGGGGGAGAAGATCGACAGCATATATGCCAGAGCCATGAGATCCTTCAGCGAAGTGCTGAGACCGGGCGGGACCGCGGGCGTCGTGCTTCCCCACGAACTCGACCCTTCCCCTCTTAAAATGGATGGTCTTCATGTGCAGAGAGTCCACGGATCCCTGTCCAGATACTATCACGTGCTGAGGAACTGAATTAATTATATCCCCAATGCTGTTACGGCAGCGTGAACAGATACCTCAGGCTATTCCGGCTCGGGAATGCAGTGATAGGTTTCATCGGCGTGATCGCCGGTGCCTTCGTAGCCGAGGGTCTGGGAATTGGAAGCTACTGGCTCAATATAGCGATAGCCTGTCTTGTCGTCGTTGCCGTCATGGCCGGAGGCAACTCCGTCAACGACTATGTGGACAGGGACATAGACAGAACGGCGCATCCCGAGCGCCCTGTGCCTTCAGGGGAGATCGCGCCGCGCAGTGCCCTGAGGGTCGGTCTCGCCTCCCTTGTGCTGGCATGTATGATCTCAGTGCTCATGGGAAGTCTCCTGCTGACCGGCATCGTCGTCGTGGCATGCGCTCTGATGATATCATACGAGATGGTGCTGAAGCAGAGGGGATTCATAGGCAATCTGACGATAGGTGTGCTCACAGGCATGGTCTTCCTCTTCGGCGGTGCTGTGGTCGGCAACATGACCGACGTGGCAGTATTCGCAGTAATGGCTTTCCTGGCCACGACAGGCAGAGAGGTGGCCAAGGACATAGAGGATATGGAAGGGGATGAGGGGAGGAACACCCTGCCCATGAGCATAGGCGAGAGGAATGCGGCATTCGTATCTGCGGCATTCTTCATCGCCGGGCCCCTCCTCAGCCTCTGGCCTTTCTTGGACGGCGGGCTGGGCGCTCTTTATCTGACCGTACTGCTCGCCGATGCAATGTTTATATACGCCGCCCGGCTTGTTTTCAGGGACCCCCACAAGGCTCAGAAGACTGCTAAGACCGCCATGTTCGCAGCCCTTGTGGCATTCGTGCTCGGAGCATTATCATGAATGTTAAGAACTATCTCATGGAAGGTGTCTCCAAAGGAACACTCCACATGTCCCTTCTGGACCCTGACAAGCAGACGCCGGACGAGGCTGCGGCTATAGCCTCTGAATGCAAGAAGGCCGGCACTGACGCCATAATGATCGGCGGATCCACCGGCGTGACACAGGAGAATCTGGATGCCACGGCTGTAGCCATAAAGAAGGCGACCGGGCTTCCGATAATATTCTTCCCCGGGGGCCCCAGGCCCTTTCCGCCCACTGTGATGCCATATTCTTCATGAGCATGATCAACAGCACGGATCTGAACTACGTGATGAAGGCTCAGATACACACGAGCCTTGCGGTGAAGAAGCTCGGCATAGAGCCCATAAGCATGGGCTACATCGTCGTAGAACCGGGAATGAAGGTGGGAGAGGTCGGGAAAGCCGATCTTGTGAAAAGAGATGATCTCAAGAAGGCCATGTCATGCGCTCTCGCTTCGGAATATCTCGGGATGAGCTTTGTGTATCTTGAAGCGGGAAGCGGCGCCGACCGCCCGGTTCCCCCCGAGATGATCAAAGCGGTCAAAGGGATCCTTTCTGTCCCCCTCATAGTGGGCGGCGGCATAAGGTCCCCGGAGGCCGCGAAGGCTGCCAGGGAGGCGGGGGCCGATATGATCGTTACCGGGACATTCCTTGAACGCTGCAATGACAACGGTCTTCTGAATCAGGTCGTCAAAGCGTCCAAGGGGCCCTAGTCATAATTCTCTCTCAGGTCCACTATCTTCTTGGCTTTGGCTGAGTACTCCATGAGACCTACGTCCACGAATCTGACTCTGGGTCTTTCGATCAGATCCTCAGCTATACCGTCCGATACCTCCCTCACCGAGGAGACCAAGGAGATTATCCGCTCTTCCAGCTCATGGCTGGGGGCTGGAGTCTCCACTTCGAATGTTAGAACGTCCCTGTAATTCTCCTTGGTTATCTTCAGCTGGTATTCCACGACGTCATTCTCCTTGAAAAGGACCTCGTCGAACAGCAGAGGGTATACCTTATAGCCCATGCCCACCTTGGACTGCATGTCGATCCTGCCATGGGGCTTGTTCAGCTTCTTATTGAAGGACATGCCGCAATCACAGGGCGGGTCCTGCATGGACACCAGATCATTAGTGCGGTATCTGAGGAGAACGGTCCCCTGTGAATTCAGACCCGACACCACCAACTCCCCTTCCTGCCCGGCTGGCACATGCTTCCCGGTTTCCGGATCTATGACCTCGAAGAGTATGTTCGCCTCATCTGTATGCAGGCCGTCCTGCTCATCGCATTCAACGGCGCAGGCGAGCCCCATCTCCGTCATGCCCCATACATCCAGAACCTTGCATCCCCATGCTTCCTCCAAGGTCTTCCTGACGCTCTCCGACAGGGGTTCAGAGGTGGATATTATCTTCTTTATGCCCAGGGTCTTGAGGTCCGTCTCCTTCCCCATAAGGGCGGTGACCCTGTAGATGAATGACGGAAGGCCGATTATATGGGTGGACCCTGCCTCCCTCATGACCTTCATCTGCATGGCTATGTCTGTGTCCGAGCACGTGGACGATCCGTAGCCGAGAACCTTGCATGCGGCGGACATCATCAGGCTGGGATCCCAGGCTGAGACTGTGGGGAACATGATGTGAAGGGAATCGCCCTTCCTCATGCCTATATTGGAAAGGGCGGATGCTATTATATCCACCTTGCCGACGAGGTCGCCGGACGTGAATCCGATGGTCTTCCTGCGGCCTGTCGTGCCGGTGGTGGTGAATTCCCTCGCAAGCTTGGTGACCGATACCGCACAAAAGAATACGGCTTCTCCGCCAGATCGTGGGAGTATGTGAACGGCACCTTCTCGAGATCCTCATACGTCCTTATGTCCTCGGGCCTTATCCCTGCGTCCTTGTAAAGACTCCTGTAATGGGGCGCTTCCGCTTCCGCGTACTTCATCTGCTCCCTGAATCTCAGGAGCTGGTACTCTTCGAATTCCTCTCTGCCTATCGTGTCCGTCCTTTCGGACGCTGGGAACTTGGAACCGCTTTTCTTCAGAACTTCCCTGGCCTTGATGGCCATCCATCCTTCCAAGGGATTCTCACAGTCCTTGGGCACCTTCCTCGAAAGAAGCATGCGCCTTACGAAAAACGCCTTCATGGAGTCCAAGAGTTCCATAAGATGTCGGACTGGCACGACGATATAAGATTATGTCGGGGAGGCGCAATCCGCTGAATGTAAATATGGGGAGGTCTTTAGTAGGGTTGTTAAAATGACGCTCACACCGGAAATGGCAAGATCAGGCGTTACGCCTCAGATGCTGTCCGCCGCGCACAGGTTCAAATGCCCGAAGTGCGGAAAGGAATTCAGTCTCTTTCAGTCAAGAGCCATAGCCTGCAGATCCTGCCCTCAGAGCACCAAGAACTGCAAGTATGTCAGGTGCATACACTGCGACACCGAGTTCCCCATACAGGGATTCATCGTCAACACCAAGGAGAAGGAGAAGTTCATCTCTAACTACATGAACGGTGTGGTGAAGAACTACCACAACTCCTTCGGATACTACCGGAAGTAGATCACGCGCAGAATGTTTTCCTGCGATATAGCGTGGTCCCGTCCTTGGATGTGACGTTGAAAAGGCAGAATGGTATCAGCTTGCCGTCCAGAGTCACCACATGGATGCAGCAGCGCTCCCACCTCTCCGTCTCACCGGTCCATGCGTCCTGGAATGCCATGGCTGAGACTGTCAGGTAGTGTGTCTTAGCCCTCTTGACGAAGGATCTCCACGAATTGTCTTCAGTATCATTGCCTCCGTCCATCGTGTCCTCGATCACCCTCCAGTACTGGGAAACCTCAGTCCTGGTCTTATCGGCGATATTATCCGTCTTCTTTGGCGGGCCCAGGGACATTGTCGTCAGCGGGAAAAGGCTCCCGTCGGGCAGGACCACGGAAAGGGACTTCACATCGCAGTGAACGTTGGAGCATGAGGTGGGCATGAAATTGTCAGCCCTGAGCATGCCTTTCGTCTGTTTCTCGATGGCCTTGACCAGATCCGGGAGTAGTACGCGGTTCTCGTCCTTTGGCTCCACAGGATACCTTCCGAAATGGGCTATCGGCTGGAAATGCACCCCTTTCACAACAGGTACGTTATCCGCCGCGAATTTGATGATGTCGCCCACCGAATCAAGGTTTATGTCCGGGGAAACGGTCACCACCAAAGTTATCCCTATGCCTCCGACTTCCTTGCAGTTCTCTATCGCTTTCTTCTTGACTTCGAAAAGGGGCTTACCCCTCGTTTTCATGTATATCTCATCATTCGTACCGTCGAACTGCATGTAGAAATCGTCACGCCCGCATCCCTGAGCCTCTTCAGATACTCGAGGTCCTTGGATATGCGTACGGCATTGGTATTGACCTCTATGTGCTCAATGCCCATATCTTTGGCCATTTTGACTATCTCCGGGAGATCGTCCCTGACCGTGGGCTCTCCTCCGGACAGCTGAACGCAGCGGGGGCTGTTGACGTAATCGACGATCGTCTTGAACATCCCTCTTATGGTTTCCATGTCGGGGTGGAAATCATACCCGCAGCCGTTTGCCGTTGCGAAGCATATCGGACAATTCAGATTGCATCGGTTGGTCACCTCGGCGACCACGAGACAGGAATGCTGCAGATGCCTCTCGCAGAGGCCGCATTCCTGAGGACAGTCCTTTATCTCACCCACCGCTCTTTTCTTAGGCGTTTTGGGAACAGCCGCGAACTCATAGAGATACTTGTAATTCTCGGCGCCGGACCAGATCTTGACCTTCCACTCCCCGTGGTCCGGGCAGCTCTTGACGATGAAGACATCATCGCCCTCCTCAACCTTGTCCGCATGTATGGTCCTCAGGCACACAGGGCACAGGGCATCCGTCTCACCTATCTTATTAGCCATTAGAGACTGGGTAACATTTGCTCAGATATAACAACTGCTGAATTCGCAAAATAAAAGTAAAAGTAAAAGGTTTGGCGGAATCCGTTACCGGATTATGCTCTCTTCTGCTGGAAAAGGGCCTCTGCCGTGGCGAGTGCACCGACTGCGAGGTACTCCTCGAACCAGGACTCACCGGACTCGGGCTCTACCAGGGAGGGGCCGGACCTTACTGCGCCCATGTACTCCAGGTCGGTGTGACCCTTCATGACGGGCTTGTTGTTCTTGCAGTATTTCCAGGCGGTCTCCTCACCGGTAAGGACTATGTCCCTGATGGCGAGCTTGTGGCAGTACACCGAGTTGATGACGATCTTGTCGCCCTTCTCGGAGTAGTCGGCGTAAACGGTCAGGTCTCCGATCTTCCTCTTGGCGATGAACTTCTCACCGTTGTAGATCCTGTCCTTCCCTGCGCCTTCCACCACCTGTTTGATGTCGGCTTCCTTCAGGCCCTTGGCTTCCATGCTGGCCTTCGCGGCGTCGCTGAATGTTATTGCCATTTCTGTCACCTCACCATGTTCCGTAGGTACCGAAGTCCCTAGCAGCTCTGGTCATAGCGAGGAGGTTGCCCGGTATCGTGTACGGGGGCGTCTCGCATGCTGTTCCCAGAATGAATCCTTTCTTAGCGTCACGACCGGCAAGGAGACACTCCTTGGAGCGCTCGTACACTACCTTCGGGTTCGGGTTGATCATGAGCTTGGTGTCGACGGAACCCATGCAGGTCGTAACATCCTGGAACTCCTTTTTCAGCAGGTCTGCCGGGAAATCCTTGGAACCCTTGTATCCTATGTGCAGAACGTTGAACGGAGACCACATAAGGTTGTCCTTGAACACCTTGTAGGAGGTCTCGTGGTTACCGCACAGGTGATAGAAGACCTGAGGTCCTGCTCCCTTCCTGAAGCACTGGTCTACATAGTAGCCCATCTTCTTGGCGGAGAACTCCTCTACCTGCTCGTCAGCGAATATGTCGTTGTTCGCCAGAACGGATCCGACGATCAGCATGGCCATGCCGTATTTGTCGGACAAGACATCCGCACCGTTAATGGACGTCTCGACGAAGGTGTCGACCACCTTGTGCGCCAGGTCAGGCTCGGTGAAGGTCCACATGATGAAGTTCTCGACTCCGACGAACTCTGCGGGCGCTCCGACGAGGTCGAATCCATATGAAATGGGGACCAGCGTGTGCGGCAGGTTCTTCTGCACATAGTCATACAGACCGAAGTACAGCGGGATGGTCGTTCCCTTCATGAGCTCTTCCTTCTCGATGACCCTCATGCTCTCGATGCCTTCTGCGGTCGGCTCATATATAGGTCCTGTGGATACCGGCGGGAGCGTGTCCTTGTATACCAGGGTCAGGCCCAGCTCTCTTACCCATGGAAGGGAGAAGAACCAGTGCGTGACAGGCAGCAGGTCGAACAGCTCGGATATGTATCCGACGCAGTGTATTCCTAGTTCCGGTTTCTCATAGAAGTCCCTGATCGTGAACCCGCACTGCACGGCAGCATTCGACAGTATGATCGGATCAACGTCGATTCTGTCGTGGTAGTTGTCCACGAAGGGGCTTGCGAATCTCTTGGCGGCATTTGCATGCCATCCGTTGAGATCGTTTGTGGGGAATAATTCTTCGTAGCCCATAGTAATCCCAATGTGTTATTCTTTGAACTCTATATATACGTTATCTGCAAGAAAATGCAACGTTGTTCCATACAACCTTCTTTTAGAAGGTATAATGGAACAATATTTGTTTAAGAAAGTTTAAATGAAATTGTGTTGCAAAAAGTAAGAAAGCAAATTCCCGGATCAGCGATACTTGCTGTATCTGTCCAGTAATCTGCATATCCGGTCGGATTCCTCTTTCGTGAGATCCCCTTCCTCTACGAAGGTCTTGACGAAATCCTTGGCATCCTTCGAAGATATGCGCGTCGCCTTGGCTATCACGGATGCGGTAAAGGATGATGCCTTGGACTCATCCATCTGGGTCGAGACCATTATCTCGTTAAGATCGTACTTGAAGGGCGTCACTCTGTGCGTGTTGAGCATGGCCTGCCTTTTCGAATGCTCCTTCACCTTTGTTCTGCGCTTTTTGAAATTGCCACGGGGTTTGGCGCCCCCACCAGTGGTGCTGTTGGTGCTGCCGCCCGTACCGCTTCTTGTACCGCTTCCTGTTCCTACCAAGATAAAACTCCTAGCTGATGACACAGGTTAATCTACTTAAAGGTAGCCCGAAGGGGAATATGGTGAAAAGGTAAGAGGTTTGATTATTCCCTGAGTACCTGATCAGAGCTTCTCTTTGGCCTTGGCCAAGGTCCTGGCGATCAGTATCGTCATTATGACCGCGAGAATGGTCACTATGATCGCATATATCATCATGCCCATCAGATCGTTGGCCGTGCCGAACACTTCGGCGACGGCCGCTTTGATCGCTTCGTTCCAAGACAGTGCTGCCACAAGACCGAAGGCGGACGTTATCAGCGCCGCGAACGTCTCGAGGACCTGTACATTAAATTTTCTCCTGTTTTCTTCAGCAGACATGAAAATGCCTCCCAAGGTAATCTGAATTCGCAGATATAATCCAATCCTCCCTTTATCCCGAAAATAGTAACTAGACGGGTTTTTTATACGCTCAAACCGTCTCACTTTTGAGGTAATCAAGAATGGAAGAAGAATATCGTTCGCTCCCCCTGATAGGGGACAAAGCACCAGAATTCAAAGCCGTGACCACTCAGGGAGAGATTAATTTCCCTTCGGACTACAAAGGGAAATGGGTTGTGCTGTTCTCGCACCCTGCCGATTTCACACCAGTCTGCACCACGGAGTTCATGACCTTCGCACACGGTGCCGAGACCCTCAGAAAGCTCAACACCGAGCTTGTAGGCCTCTCCGTTGACGGCCTTACCTCCCATATCGCATGGCTGAGGAAGATTCAGGAGCTCGAGTGGAAGGACATGAAGAACATAGAGGTCAAATTCCCTCTCATCGAGGACATAAAGATGGATGTGGCCAAGAAATACGGCATGATCCAGCCTAAAAGCTCCGATACGAAGGCCGTGAGGGCAATGTTCTTCATAGACCCCAACGGGATCATCCGATGCATACACTACTACCCCCTGTCCACCGGAAGGAACTTCGATGAGATGGTGAGGGTCATCAAGGCGCTGCAGAAAGCGGATTCCGACAAGGTGGCAACCCCTGCCAACTGGATGCCGGGCGATGACACCATCTCCCCCGCTCCCGGTACCTGCGCCGGCGCCAAGGAGAGGATGGAGGGCAAGAACAAGGACATGTACTGCCTTGACTGGTTCCTCTGCTTCAACAAGGAGAAGAAGAACTGATCGGCATGCCGATCAAACCGCTTCCCTCAAACCCATTACCCTCTTCCCGATAATTTAAAATCGGGGCGGATGTTATCTGCAAGGATGAGCGAGGATGTGACATCAGGGGTCCTCAAGGAAAAAGCGAAGGGCCTTGTCCCCGGAGTCGCTTTGTGCATCGCGATAGCGATCCCATGCTGGTTCCTCGGCTCCGCGATCCCTGTTGTGGGAGGACCGGTCTTCGGAATACTTCTGGGCATGCTCTTGGGTTCCTTCATGAAGAGCCGTGAGGCCACCCGCGAAGGTACCGCATTCTGTTCAAAGACCGTCCTGTAGGCAGCGGTCGTCTTCCTCGGTTTCGGATTGAACTTGGCATTGATCGCTGAAATGGGCGCATTGTCTCTGCCCATAATCGTCGTGACCATATCCGTCGCATTGGCCGTGGCATATGCGATGCACAGGCTGCTGAGGGTTCCCAAAAAGACCTCCGCCCTGGTGGGAGTGGGCTCTGCCATCTGCGGGGGATCCGCGATAGCCGCCGCTCCGGTCATACGGGCCGGTGATGAGGACATAGCCAGATCGATCTCCGTGATATTCTTATTCAATGTGGTGGCGACATTGACCTTCCCGACCATAGGCACCGTTTTAGGCCTCTCCGATCAGGGCTTCGCTCTCTTCGCCGGAACCGCGATAAACGATACCTCTTCGGTCACGGCCGCTGCTTCCTCATGGGATGATATCCACGGTACCGGGACGACTGTGCTCGACCAGGCGACCATAGTGAAGTTAACCAGGACTTTGGCCATAATCCCGATCACCCTGATTCTTGCCTACATCTACACCAAGAGCGATCCCGACCGTTCCGGCGGCAAAGTAAGCCTCAGGAAGATGTTCCCGATCTTCATAGCTTTCTTCGTGCTCGCATCGATCATAACCACAATATGCACCGGCATGTTCGGCGTTCCTACGTACGCTTTCTCGCCATTCAAGGTCCTCAGCAAATTCCTGATAATAATCGCCATGACGACCATAGGTCTCAACACAGATGTGGTAAAACTGATCAGGAGCGGAGGGGGGCCTCTCGCTATGGGTTTCGCCTGCTGGATATCCATAGCTTTGGCAAGTTTGGGTATGCAGTATCTGCTCGGCATGTGGTGAAGGACATGGTGCGGGGGAAGGGATTCGAACCCCTGAACTACTAAAGACAGGATCTTAAGTCCCGCGCCTTTGGCCGCTCGGCAACCCCCGCTTCGCCCTATGGGATGATCAACCTGTTTAATAATCCACTCCCCGGGCCCGCACAGACTCTGATCCGGCCGGTGAGGCCTTACTTCAATAATATATACTCAGGAGTGCTGTTTTATCGTTGATGCCCTACAGCATACCCAGCGACGAACGGCTGTCCGAGGCCATATTCATCGTCATGTACAGGAACCAGCAGGTAAGGTCCCAGGCAGAGATGACGGAGCTTGTGCTGAAGGAGATCAACAAAGACGGCAGCGATTACCGTGTCAGCGGCGAGCGCATCAGGCGCCTTGCGATAAACAGGGGGCTTTCGCACATATCCATCGATTACAACGATGCGGAGAACAGGGACCTGCCGGAGGATTGCCCCGTTTGCAGGAATCCCCTTGTCGGGATAAGCAATACGACCTTGGACGGCAGAGAGACCGAGATCCTCAGGAAATGCCCGGTGTGCACATATTCCGTCGGTACCAGAATGCGCATGCCCGGCAAGTACACATTCACCAAAGGGCGGAAGAGATGACACAGGACGATGACGCCGGGAAGGGAACCCCGAAGAAAACAAGCCGAGAGGACGATGACGATCCGTGTTGGACGCGCCCCCTCGTATCGGTTAAGAGTCAGGACAGAAAGGATATATGATTCCATTCAATTAGGTGGGCTCGGAGACGGGGATGAAGAACTGGGAGTTCGATAAGGTAAAGGATAAGACTGTAAGGATCGACAAGACCCTGGCTGATATGATGGGGCTTGTGGACGGCGGGTACATCTACAGCACCCTCTTTGAGTATGACAACGAGAGCCCGAAGAAATACGAGCTCATCCTGTCCACCTACCCCCAGGAGAACTACCGGACCCTTACGAATATAACGATGTACATCCAGGACGTGCCGGGCTCCAGCGCCCAGGCGGCCAGATTCCTGGGGGGACAGGGACATCAACATACTGAACTCCATATCTCTGGAGGGCATATCCGACACGATCATCATCTGGAAGATGCTCGTGGACCTGAACTTCGCGGGAGAGGTCAATATCCTGGCGGAGAAGTTCGCCGAACTGAAGGAGAAGAACGATCCCTCCGTTTCCAAGATTGACCATATACAGATAAAACCGGCCGACATAGGCCGCGTGTTCAGGACTGAAGGGCGCTCCGACAAAATCGAGATAAGGAGAGGGGTCCCCATAACTCTGAAGGACAACATCTACGATCTCTCGGTAGAGTACGGCGATGTGTTCGAGGACTTCGAGGGCGAGTCCGTGATGATAGTGGCGGACTACGCTTCCTGGATCGTCTCCATCTCCTTCTTCAAAGGGGAGACGAAGCTTGTGAAGATCGGTCTGGAGATCCCGGACTGCCCCGGGTCCATAACCCAAGTACTGGATTGGATAGCTTCCAAAAACGTCAATCTCATCTCTGTGTTCAGCAAGATAAAGATATGCTATCAGACGATGACATTGGACCTTGTGGCTGATTTCAGCGGATGCAAGATGCCGATGGACGAATTCCGGATCGAACTCGAGAATGCCATGGAAGGCATGAACGGGATATTCATTCTTACCCAGTACGAGGAATTGAAATGAGCGTTGCGGCATTCAGCAAGATCGCCTCTAAGTACGGCATAGATTCCGCAGAAGAGATCCGATTGTTGCTGGAAACCGTCAAAGCCCATGATGTGCCTTCATTACTGGCACTTGCAGCGGAAGGTTCCGACGCCTTGGTATCATTGGCCAAGAGATCCGTGGCGGAAGCCACCAGAAGGTACGGGGACAGCACTGTTCTGGAATATCCCGAGACGGGATACGGCGTGCCCTCGGTATGCGCCTGGAAGGGCACTGACCGCCTTACCCTGGAAGCGGCGGCCGGGCTCCTGGATTCCCTCGGCTCCGCAAAGAAGTCCTCTCTGGAGGACGGTCTTGCGGCGGGAGAGAGCGCCATGTACGCTGCGGACATACTCGAGGCCATAACGTACATAGGCGCAGAGGAGGCCGACAGGGACGGCTTCATACCTGACCGTGTGATAAGGGAGCTGGGACTGAGCCTGGTGGACGAGACCATCCCCGGTGCTGCTGTATTCTTGGGCGACACGGGAAACGAGAACGTCGTACTGATGGCCAAGGACATACAATCAAAAGGTATGCTGGGTCTTGTTACCTCAGGAACTCTCTCCCCCGGATACGCAGAGATGATGAGAGATAATGATGTGGCCATGGGACTTGACAGGATGATGTATCCTCTGGGCGACTTCGCGGGAGTGGTGCACGCTCTCAATTTTGACGTAAGGGCCGCACTGACCTTCGGCGGTGTCGCTCCCGGGGACAGGGAAAGGCTGTCCGCATACCTTGCCAAGAGGCCCAAGGCCTTTGTCATCAAAACAGGAGAGCTTAACAGACTGGAATGCGCTCTTGCTTTCGCTGCGCTTATGCACAGCGCCCCGATAGTGACCGATTCTGACCTGCCGGAGGTGCCGGGGGCCATAAGGAGAAGCGATGATCTGGGGAGGATGGTCCAGATCGGGATCGAAGAGAGGGGGATAACCGTCACCCTTGAGCCTCTGGACCTGCCTGTCGGCTACGGGCCCTCCTTTGAAGGAGAGGTTCTCAGAAAGCCCGATACTTACTTCGAAGCGGGGGGCGGCAGGAGCACCGCCTTCGAACTGCTCGTCTCCAGAGACGAGAATGAGATCGAGGACGGCAAGATACTTCTGATAGGTAAGGACCTGGATGAGATACCTGACGGCTCCGTCATGCCTCTGGCGATGATAGTCGAGGTCTACGGCAAGGATATGCAGAGCGACCTGGAATCCGTCATGGAACGCAGATTCCACAGCGGGATAAACTTCGCAGAGGGCATCTGGCACACCGGGCAGAGGAACTCGGACTGGGTCAGGATCAGCAAGAAGGCGGTCGCAAGGGGCTTCCGCCTTACCGATCTGGGCAGAATGCTCATGCACACCACCCGAAGGGAATTCGGGAGCGTGGTGACCCGCGTCCAGGTCACGATAATAACGGATCTTGAGGAGATCGAATGCCGCCTCCCTGCTGCCAGGGAGATATATGAAGCAAGGGACGAGAGGATGAAGGGACTAAAGGACGAGCTCGTGGACTGCTTCTATACATGTACAATGTGCCAGTCCTTTGCTCCGGGCCACATATGCATCATATCCCCCGAGAGACTGGGACTTTGCGGCGCCATAAACTGGCTGGATGCAAAGGCCGGTTACGAGCTGTCATCTTCCGGCCCCAACAGGCCTGTAGGAATGGGTGATTTGCTGGACATGAGCAAAGGCGAGTGGGCCGGCGTGAACGATGTGGTCTCATCTGCATCATCTGGCACTGTTACTAGGATGTGCCTGTACAGCCTCATGGATGCCCCCATGACGTCTTGTGGCTGCTTCGAGGTGATAATAGCGATGACCGTGGACGTGCAGTCCGTAATCCTCGTAGACAGGGATTATCTGGGCATGACCCCGATCGGTATGAAATTCTCGACCCTGGCCGGATCCATAGGGGGCGGAAGGCAGACCCCGGGATTCATGGGTGTGGCCAGGAAGTACGTGATCAGTGATAAGTTCATAGCGACTGAGGGAGGGCTTCCCAGGATCTCCTGGATGCCGAGCCGGCTCAAGGATATGCTGGGAGATGAGCTCCGCAAAAGGTGCCTTGACATAGGCATGCCCGATCTGATGGACAAGATCGCGGACGAGACGATAACAGACAACGCTGAGGGGCTGATGGCATGGATGGCGGAAGTTGACCATCCCGCACTCCGCATGGAGCCCCTCATCTAGGTGATCAAATGGCAGAAATACCATCGGTGAAGGAGAAGTACACAGGCAAAATAGAGGAGATCGCATTCGGCAACTGCATTGCCGGAGGTGCGGACGGGATGCCGTTCCTCTCCTTTGAGAATACTCTGAAGAGACGCCCGATCATAGCGGGCGAGGTGGTTGATGATCTGACCGACTACCCTGAGATGGCTGCGGAGATGTTCGACGGCCGCCAGAAGGACCCTGTGGGCTGGGCCAATATGTGGAAGGAGATCGGCGCGGACATGATCTGCATCAGATTCCCCGGCGCGGCACCGGATAAGAAGGGCACCTCCCCGGAAGATGCCGCCGGCATCGTGAGGAGGATCTCCGACAAAACGGGCCTGCCTGTCATGGTCATCGGATGCGGCATTGCCGATATAGACAACAGGATAGCGGAAGCCGTCGGAGGCGCCATGAAAGGCACCAAGGTGATACTCGGAAGGACTGAGGAGCACGAATACAAGAAGATCTCCGCCGTATCGATGTCCAACGGGCATGCCGTCCTTGCATTCTCCAATCTTGACATAAATCTCGCCAAGCAGATGAATATCCTCCTCACGGATTTCGGCGTAGAGCGGAACAGCATAACCATGGACCCCCTCATGGCCGCCTTGGGCATGGGCCTGGACTACTCATACTCCGTGAACGAGAGGATAAGGCTCGCGGCCCTGTCCGGGGACAGGATGCTGCAGGTACCCATGGTTTGCGACTGCACGGGAGCCTGGGACGTGGCCGATGCCATGAGCACTGACGATCCGTCACTGGGAGATGCGAAGCACAGGGTGGCATGGTGGGAGGCCATGACAGCTCTGGCCGCGATGCTATCCGGAGCCGATATACTGATAATGAGAGGGCCGGGCGCGGCAGATATGACAAGAGTGTACGCCGAAGAGCTCACGGGGGTGTCCTGATGGCCACCGCCATAGAATTCTTCAAACTGCTTCCCAAGACCAACTGCAAGGATTGCGGCCAGCCCACATGCCTTGCCTTCGCCATGCTCCTGGCCAACCAGAAGGCGAAGATAGATGACTGCCCGCATATCAGCCAGGAGTCCAAGACCGCTCTGAGCGAATCCGCCGCACCCCCGATGCGCACAGTGACTGTGGGCACGGGCAAGAACGCGGTGGAGATGGGCGGAGAGACTGTGCTCTATCGCCACGAGCGCCGCTTCGTCAATCAGACGGCTTACGCTCTGACCGTATGCGACGACCTGAAGGGGAAGGCTCTTAGCGACAGGATAGAAGCGATATCCTCCCTCAGCTTCGAGCGCGTCGGGGTGACTTTCGCTGCAGACATGATATCAGTGAAGAACGTGAGCGGGGACCCGGTCATATTCGCAGAGGCTGCAAAGGCTGTATTCTCCTTATGGAAGAAGCCCCTGATCCTGGAATCCGATGACGTCGATGCGATAGAGGAAGCTCTTGAATGCATAGGAAAGATGCGGCCCCTGATATACGGGGCGAATGCCGTGAATCTTGAGAGGATGGCGGCCCTGGCCAAGAAGCACGGATGCCCTCTGGGGATAAGGGCTGACGACCTCGGATCGGCGGCGGATCTTTCCGCAAGGGCGAAGGCGGCCGGCACGGAGGACCTTGTTCTGGACCTCGGATGCTCCGGCCTCAAAAGGTGCCTGGAGGATCATACCGTGGCAAGACGTGCCGCGGTGAAGAAGAAATTCAAGCCCTTGGGATACCCTCTGATGAACAGGGTCGGTAGCGGGGAGTACGCTGTGGCCATGGCGGCCGTCTCCACCATGAAATACGGCAGTCTCGTGATATTCGATAATCTGGAGAGCTACGAGGCCCTTCCTCTGATGACTCTGAGGCAGAACATATACACGGACCCGCAGGTCCCGATACAGGTCAAACAGGCGCTTTATCCCATAGGGAACCCGGGAGAGCACTCCCCCATAATGTTCACCACCAATTTCTCCCTTACGTACTTCACGGTAAGGGCGGACATAGAGAAGAGTAGGATACCCGTGTGGCTGCAGATAGTGAACACGGAGGGGCTTTCGGTCCTGACCGCATACGCTGCCGGGAAGTTCGAACCGGAGAAGGTCTCAGAGGTCTTCGAGGAGTCCGGCGTCCTGTCGAAGACGGACGGCCCGGTGATAGTGCCGGGTCTGGTCGCGCGCATGTCCGGCAGACTGGAAGAGATGATCGGCAGGAAGGTGTTGGTAGGCACCAACGAGTCGAAGCAGATACCCAAGCATCTGAAGGAGCTCACTTCCCAGTGAGGCTCTTCATCAGGCCGGCAAGGGCCTTCCCGAAATCGGTATCGGCAGGAACATCCAGGGATTCGCTGTCCATTGCGGATCTCGAGATGAACTCATCATGAGGCAGCACGAAAACCTCTTCGAAACCCGATTCTCCGGCGTAACGGATGAGACTCTCCGCATCCCCTGCGACATTGTTTATCACCAGAACCCTCCGCCCGGCTTCTATGCTGACCTCGTCCACTATGCCTGATAATCTCGAAGCTGTCTTGATACCGGTTTTTGTGGGGTCAGATACGAAGATTATCACGTCGGCTTTCGGAAGGGTCCTCCGGGAGAGATGCTCCATGCCGGCTTCATTGTCTATCACGACGTTCCCGTAAGCGGGTATCAGATTGGCTAAGCATTCTTTCATGACGCCGTTCACGAAACAATAGCACCCCTGGCCTTGGGGCCGGCCCATGACAAGGAGGTCCACATTCCCCTCCTCGGATATTATCTGACGGACGTGGTTGGCCACATACTCCTGCTTGCTTATCCCGGCCGGGACTATGTCCGGGTCATCGACTATGTCATTCCTCAGCTCGCCGACTGATCCCAACACCTCCATTCCCAGCTTGTCGCAGAGATTGGAATTGGGATCCGCGTCCACCGCCAGAACCACCCCGTCCCGGGAGAGCATCCTGATCAGCTGAGAGGATATGGTGCTCTTCCCGACACCGCCCTTCCCCGCCAGGGCGATTATCAAAAACCGTACCTCCCCTTCATCTCCCTGGATACGCCGCTGAGAAGCTCCAGTACGCTGTCCACCGCCCTGGGGGACAGGCCCTCGAGACCGCACTGCGGAGTGAGCAGGGACCTTCTGGCTACCTGGTGTTTGTCAATGCCCTTGCTCCGGAGCCTGTCCATCGCTTTCTCCAGTTTCGCACAGAGGCTCCTGACCGTTTCCTTCTCCAGGTCCTCTTCCCTGTTGGGAACTATCCCCCAGGAGAGCGCTCCTCCCCGATCCATGAACGCCTTCAGATCATCCGTGTAAAGTGCCAGATTGCCGGAGTAGTTGTATGCATCAAAGCTCAGTATGTCCAGTCCGGTCCTGAGCACCATGCCCCAATCGGTGTTGCCGCAGCAGTGAATGGCACGGAATCCTTCCACACCTTCCATGGCCTCATTCAGCCAATCCACCGCATCATCCTCGTTTATCTGGGCGAAGGGCGATCCGAGCAGGGACAAGGAGGGCTCATCGAAGAACATTATGACGCAGTCGTTCGCCTTCATGAGCCTGCGCGCCTGCCACCTCGCGGTCATGCAGACGGATTTCCTGACTATCTCGCCGTACATCTCGTCGTATATCACAGAGCGTCCGTCGGTGTCCTGTATCTGCAGCCCCTCGCTTATGGGCCCGGTGACCTGACCTTTGACCGCTCTGAATCTGGAAACATCATTCTTCAAAAGACCGTAGAGACCTGCATGGCATTTCTCCGGGGGCTTGAAGAAGTCCTCATCCTCGGATATGATGGCCTCGTACACCTCTGTGGGATCATAATCGTTCAGGTCCACGAAGACCTTGTCCTCGTTCACCCTGAGACCGGGGAGATGCGCCCCGGTCTGCACATACATGCTCTCCTTCATCCCTCTGGACAGCTGCGGCCAGGAAGGGCAATCAACCCTCCCGTCCAATATCTTCTTCAGCGCATCCTCAGGCTCCGAGAAGGGCATCGACCCTATCAGCGTGGTAGCGAACTTCCATTCCATCATTATACGGACTCCCTATCCTGATTAAAAATGCACCGAAGGGAACTGCCCCCTGTCCGTGTGCGGAAGGAACTGCGCTGAAGTGTATTCATCATAGAATCTGTGCTCTGAGCTCAGATCCAGGTACGTCGCGCTGTATGATACCTCGTCAGTCCTGGATCTTACGTTCTCCGACAGCAGGTAATTCACCGCCCCTCCGAGGGAGGCATTTCCGAGATAGACGTACTTCGACCTGTCAACGTCCGGGAAAAGCCCGATGGTGATCGCTGAGTCCAGATTGATGAAGTTACCGAAACCGCCCGCGATATATATCCTATCCAGATCCCCGAATCCCATCCCCACGCTTCCGACCAGTGTCCTGGCCGCGGAATATATCGCGGCCTTGGTGAGCATTATATCCATTATCTCTGACTGGGTTATGACGACGCCGGGGGCGACTGTGAACACGCCGTCCTTCGCGTTCGCCTTCTCCATCAGATTCCCGCGCCGGTCTATCATCCCGGCAGAGAACATCTGCGCCACCAGGTCGATGATCCCGGAGCCGCATATCCCCTTCGGCTCCCCTCCGCCTATCACCGTGTATCGGACTATGCCGTCCTCTATCCTGACACCGTCTATCGCTCCCAACTGTGCCAGCATACCGGATGTGGTCTTGGACCCCTCGAATGCGGGACCGGCAGAGGAAGAACAGACGAGCATCATCTCGCTGTTTCCCAGGGCGATCTCGCCGTTCGTTCCTACATCGATGAGCATGGAGGTCGCCTTCTCCTGATCCATTCCTGCCACGATGATGTCGCTTACCACGTCCCCGCCCACATACGAGGATATGGCCGGCATCGTATAGACTGCGGCGTCCGGGCCGACGTCCAGGCCGCTCCCTCTGCCGGTGGTCTCGGCCTTAACGAATATCGGCATGTATGGCGGTTCCCTTATGGGGGAAGGGTCCACGCCCAGGAAGAGATGCGTCATGGTGGTGTTGCCTGACACGCATACCGCGTTTATTCCCCGGGTACCCTCTGTGAATGTGTGCAGAAGATCGTTTATAGTGCTGAGAACAAGGCCCCTGAGCTCCTGGGTTCCCCCGTCGGCAGAATACTGCATCCTCGCCAGAACGTCCTCTCCCCTGTCCCTTTGCCTGTTCTCACCGGTCGCCCTATACAGTGCCAGATGATTGTCCATATCCACAATCTCCACTGCCACCGTGGTAGTGCCTATGTCTATGGCGAGACCGTAGCCGCTGGCAACGGGTGTCTTGTCACCGATCGGGACCCTCCTGTGGTCCGTAACTCCGACGACCTTGTTCCTCTCCCCGGCCTTCTGGGTCATGACCTCCGTGTCCTCTTCGACCTGGGTCTGGCAGGCAAGAACTCTTTTCCTGATCTCCTTGCCGACGGTCACAGAGCATTTGCCACATCTCCCCTGACCTCCGCACGGCAGGTTTATATTAACCCCTGCCGCGGCAGCCGCCTGCGCTATGGTGGTTCCGGGCTCCACTTCTGCGGTCCTGTTCTCACTGAGGAATCTGACGCGAACGGTCATGGCATCACATATCACAAAAGACCGCAATAAAAGGATGCACGGGAAACCGATATAACGGCGTACACTAATCCGCGTCGCATGAAGATATCGGGCTTCCTGAAGACCACTCTGCTGGATTGGGACGGGAAGGTGGCATGCACGATCTATCTGGCCGGATGCAATTTCAGATGCCCTTACTGCCACAACCGGGGCCTTGTGCTGAATCCGGGGGAGGCAGAGGACATACCGTTGGACAGCATATTGGAATACGTTGAGAGCAACTCTGATTTCCTGGACGGTGTCGTCATATCCGGCGGAGAGCCCACATTGAACAAGGACCTGCCTGACCTCATCAAGAAGCTCAGAGGATTGGGCATGAAGATAAAGATCGATACCAACGGGACCATGCCGGACGTTCTTGACGACCTTATAGGCGCAGGCATGGTGGATTTCATCGCCATGGATGTGAAAGCCCCGTTGGACGGGAGATACTCCTCAGTGACTGATACCACGGTGGATGTTGCTGATATCAGGAGGAGCATCCGGATTATCATGGACTCGGGAGTGGACTATGAATTCAGGACCACTGTCGTGCCGATCCTCATCAAACCCGAGGGGATGGAGGACATATTCAGGGAGATTCGCGGGGCCAAAAGGTACAGGCTTCACCAATTCCGTCCGAAGAACTGCCTGGATGAGAATCTGACCGCCCTGGACCCCTATCCGGAATCTGTGCTGATGGATATGGCCGAGAAGGCCAAAGCATACGTCAGGGACGTCCGGATAAGAGGGATCTGAGCTCCCATCAGACCTTTGGCGCGGGACCCACGACTCTGCTCGAGTCGTTGATGAAGACCTCCTCCGCCAGCACGTTGCCCAGGAAGAATTCCGCCGCTGCGCTGTCCTTGGTGATTATGCCTGCGGATACGCCGAATTCCGATGAGTTTATCAGCTCCACCGCATCCTCCAGACCCTGTGCCACTTGTATCGACAGTATAGGAAGGGAATTATCCATGTTGTTGAGGTCATGCTCCTCCGGAAGCCCCACGAACACCGCCGGGGACACGAAATAGCCGTCGTTCAGGAACTCGCCCCTGAGCCTCTTTCCGCCGAAGATCAGATTGTCCCTGTAGGATTCCGCCGCGCAAAGCAGCCTTTCCATATCCTTCTCGGATATCACCGGGCCCATTGTGCTCTCCCTGTCCGTCGGATCCCCGACCTTGACATTCCTCAGCTCTGTGAGGAGAGCCCTCTGGAATGCATCGGCCTCATCAGCTGTGACCACCACTTTTGATGTGGAGTCCATTCTCTGCCCGGAATATGTGAAAGCGGAATCCACAACGAGCTTGGCCGCCTCCTTCATATGAGCCGGTTTGTACACGAATATGGGGTTCATCCCCTTGGTCTCGTTGATGAAGTCCAGATCCACGTTCATCTGCGTGAACATCATGTCCTCGGCCAGCACCCCCGACCCAGAGAACGCTATGCCTGCCAGCTCCGTGTTCTCTGCAAGAGCCTTCGCCGACGTGCCGTTCTTATCCGTTATGAGATTCAGCACACCTCCCGGCAGATGCGCGGTCTCAAGTATGCTGTATACGGAGTAGACGGGCATAGGGACCAGCCCGGAAGGCGCCAGAACCACCGTGTTGCCTTTCAGCATCGCCGATATCGCGAATCCCATGGGGGCTGCAAGAGGCGAATTGTATGAGGTTATCACGCCCCATACTCCTGTCGGGTCATCGCATTCACCTTCGCGGACGAAGGCGCACGTGTCCTCGATTATCTCTATCAGGCGATCCACCTCTTCCAGGGAGTCCTTCCTGATCATGCCCGCGTTCAATGTAAGTATGCCGGCCAGTCTGTACCTCTGCTTCCTGATGAAGTCGAGGGCCGTCTCAAAATACCCCGCCCTCTCCGCAGGACTGGTCTCAGACCAAGAAACATAGGCTTTCGCCGCGGCCTCCACGGCCTTATCGGTCAGCCCTTCCTCCGGCTCCTGGAATCTCCCGAAGACTATGGTCCGGTCTATGGGGCTGACTACATCGAAGGATCTACCGGAGGCGACCTTGAGTCCGCCTATGTAGCTGGGGTAATCTTTCTTCTCTATGTTGAAGACCGCATTGAGCGCGCCCTCGTACATGCGATCCTCTTCTGTAGCCGCATCTTCGGGAATGTTCATGCCCCGATAATGTGCGGTCTCCTGCTTTATATGTTCCCGCGTGCAGCCCGGAGAGGATGCGCTTCCGTTCCGTGGTTATTCTCCGGTCCAGTTTAAATAAGGTATGCATGTCATCAGAATCTTTCTTTCGTATGATTATTACGAATCTCGATATCAACAACTACATATCCTACGAAACCCGAACGGATTTTTACGTTTTACAACTACACAACTTAAATATTAGTGATAGAATCAGTCTTTGGTCTGTTCCCGAACAGGTGCCGCATGGTCTCCGAACCGGGAAGTCGGGCCCATCCGCAAAAGGAGGAATGAGATATAACTGAAAAGTTAGGCAACGGCGGCGCGCTCGGTCTGATCGCGTTCGCACTGACGACATTCTGCCTGATGGTCCATAACACGGGCCTCTACGGCATGAACTCGATGATAATAGCCATGGGTCTGGCCTACGGAGGCATGATGCAGATCGTGGCTGGCGCAATGGAGTGGAGACGCGGGAACACCTTCGGAACCGTGGCTTTCCTATCCTACGGGGCATTCTGGATTTCGTTCTGCCTCATGGAAATGCTGCCTTTGACAGGGATGATGGCTGCACCTGACACGGCGGCCCTTGCTGCCTATATGTTCGGATGGGGGCTTTTCACCGGCCTTATGTTCATAGGGACTCTGAAGTCCCCCATAGTGATCCGGGTCGTGTTCGCTCTGCTGACCATCGTCTTCCTGCTGCTGGCACTTAACAACGCCATCGGTGTCGAAGAGATACTCACGAGAATCATATCCGTCTTCGGAATAATCCTCGCCCTTTCGGCACTCTACGCCGGGATCGGAGAGGTTCTCAACGAAGTGCACGGAAAGGAGATCCTGCCGCTGGGGACCAAGAAGGACTGAGCGCGGATCATCCCGGCCGTTCAGGAAGAACGGCAAACCTCTTATTATTTTACGAATCCGGCCTCTCCTTCTCCGTTCAGAGTATATGCGATGCGTGCAACAATTAAATACAAAATAGAACCTAGGCTCGCGGGCTGGGCTTGTGGTCTAGGGGTTATGACGTCGCCTTCACACGGCGAAGGTCGCCGGTTCAAATCCGGCCGAGCCCACCACCTGTGATCATTTTGAAGAGCTCGTCTTCTGCGGACGTTGGCTTATCCCTGCGTAATGCATTGCCCTGATTCCTCGAGGGGCATCCTTACGAACGAGGTTTTCTTGCACGGACAAGATTCCTTGCAAATGTATCTATATCCGGTCATACACTGTGCTTATCAGGTAAGGAAAAAAAGGAATTCCTTACTAAAGGAGGGAAAGCGTGGAAATAGCAACCGTGACAGCAAAGGGGCAGATCACCATTCCGAAGAAGGTGAGAGACCGTCTCGGACTAAAACCGGGAATGAAATTGGCCTTCATAGACCACAGGATGATGCGTGCATAATTACCCGCACGGAGAACGTACATTACGGGGAGATCTCCCTGGATTGAGGTGCCTGAAAACCTATTACCCCGGATCCTCGCCTCGCTGCGCAGCCTGCAGTGAGGCGAGACTGTTTTTTATCATCCCAAGCACGTACCTCTGAGGATAACATGACCGAGAGGAGAATAAAAAAGACCGTTACAGGGCAACCGGCTGTCGACGGGGCCGGCGTCCGCCTCACCAGGGTGCTGGGGCACGACACCGTATACGATTTCGATCCCTTCCTTATGCTGGATTCCTTTGATTCCTCAGATCCCCGAGACTATGTGGCCGGATTTCCCATGCATCCTCACCGCGGCATTGAAACGGTCACATATCTCGTCAAAGGCGAGATGCATCACAAGGACAGCCTCGGCAACAAAGGCATCATCTCCTCCGGACAGAGCCAGTGGATGACTGCGGGCAGCGGCATACTGCATGAGGAGATGCCGCAGCCCGCCGACAGGCTGCTCGGCCTCCAGATATGGATAAATCTTCCGGAGAAGGATAAGATGACCGGCCCGAAATATTTCGATATCACTGAGAGCATGATGGGGACCAAGATACTGGATAATGCGACAGTGAAGGTGATATCCGGGGAGTTCATGGGAGAGAAGGGCGTAAGCACCCATCACATCCGGACAGAATACTACGACGTCTCTCTGAACAGCGGGTCCGTCACCATTGATACCGATCCGGGGAGCACAGCTTTCCTTTTCCTGATATTGGGAAATGCGGAGATACATGATCGCATGGTTCCCGAGAAGACCGCGGTTCTCTTCGGAGAAGGGGATTCCGTTACCGTGACAGCAGGGAAGAACGGTTGCCGTTTCATGTTCCTTTCTGCCAGACCTCTAAATGAAGGGATCTCATGGGGAGGGCCCATCGTCATGAATACAAAGGAAGAATTACAGCAGGCCTTCACCGATCTCAGGTCGGGGAATTTCCTGAAGCACAGTGTCTGAAGCCGTATTCGGCGCGCTTCCGGCAACTACGGATCTATCGCGTAAGCGCTATGTTCTCATGCCTGATCACATCGTCATAGCTCTTATGACCCAGCACCGACTCGATCCTGTCACTGTGAAGGCCTTTGATCTTGTTTATCTCCTCGGAATCGTAATCCGGGATCCCTTTCGCGAATATCTCGCCGTCGCATTCTATAGCGACCACGTCGCCTCTTTCGAACATCCCACGGACCTCCCTGATGCCCACAGCCAGGAGGCTCTTGCCTTTTTTCAGGGCGGCAGCGCCGCCTGTGTCCACTATCAGGATGCCTGCGGGCCTGGCACTCTTTATCCAGGTCTGCTTCTTACGCTCCTTCGTCTTGGGGATGAATATCGTGCCTATGTTCTCACCCATGGCGGCCTTCAGGATCGGGTCATCCTCGGAACTTGAGGCTATGATCATATAGAGCCCGGCCTCCGCGCATATCCTGGCGGCATCGATCTTGGTCTTCATGCCGCCGACGCCCACGCGGGAGGTGGACTCCCCGGCCATGGATTCTATGGCCTCGTCTATGCTCTCAACGGTACTTATCAGTCTGGCATCACTGTGAAGCTTGGGGTTCTTGTCATACAGACCTTCCACATCAGAGAGCAGTATCAGCAGATCCGCATCCATCTTACTGCCAACGTACGCCGACAGCGTATCGTTATCGCCGAACATGGCATCGATCTCCTTCACGCAGATTACATCATTCTCGTTGATGACCGGTACGACCCCGTATCCTAACAGTGTCTGTATGGCATTCCTGAGATTGAGATACTTCTCCCTGTCCGAGTAGAAATCCAGGGTCAGTAAGATCTGCGCTATGGTAAGGCCTTGTTTCTGGAAGCTGTCGCTCCACTTCTGCATCAGGATGCTCTGCCCCACGGAGGCGGCGGCCTGTCTTATTGGCACCTCCTTCGGTTTGGGCCTGGCCTTCATGGCCTTGAGGCCGACTCCGATGGCACCGGAGGATACCACCAGGACCTTCTTGCCGGAATCCATAAGCTCTCTGACCTGACGCGCCACAGAGTCCATGAACTCCTGTGAAACGCCGTCGCCGTCCCGTATTATCGAGGACGTGCCTATCTTGATCACTATTGTGGATACGCCGGAAAGGAGGGCTCTTCTGTCAGTCAAAACCTCAGCTCCCCGCCCATTTTGCGATGGGTGTATTTCTTTGCATTCTTACCGACGTAATCTTTCACTACCTGGCCGTTCCCCAGGAGGACGTACTTGTATATCGTCAGGCCCTCCATCCCCACGGGTCCGCGGGAGTGCACCTTATTGGTGCTTATGCCCACCTCCGCACCCTTGCCGAAGCGGTACCCGTCAGCGAACCTGGTGGAAGCGTTCACCATTATGTCTGCAGAGTCCACATTCTTAACGAATGTCTCTATCGCCTCCCTGTCCTCAGCGATTATCGAATCGGTATGATGGGAGCCGTGGAGATTGATGAAGTCTATAGCCTCTGTCAAAGAGTGCACTACTTTGACAGAGAGTATCAGATCATTGTACTCCGCATCCCAATCCGAATCGCTGGCCGCCTTGGCGTTTCCCATGTACGGCAAGGCCTCGGCATCGGCTCTGACCTCCACTCCGCCTTTAACGAGGACCTCATTGATCCGGGACAGGAACCTTTCGGCAACTTCCGCATCCACCAGAAGAGTCTCTGCCGCATTGCATACTGCGGGATATTGCATCTTGGAGTCTGCGGTCACGTTCAGAGCCTTGCCGACATCAGCGGACTTGTGGACGTATACGTGGCATATCCCGGCAGCATGGCCCAGAACAGGGATCTTAGTGCTCTCCTTGATGTACCTGACGAAATCATTGCTCCCTCTGGGTATCAGAAGGTCGATCATCCCGTCCAATTTCAGTATCCTGCTGACGTCCTCCCTGGACTCCATCAGCACAAAAGCATCCCTGGGCACCCCTGCGGATGCTGCGGCATCAGAAAGGGTTTCGAAGAGCTCCCTGTTGGATGCTGCGGCCTCGCTCCCTCCTTTGAATACCACGGAGTTCCCTGATTTGAGGCAGAGCGCCATTATCTGGGGGACCACATCGGGCCTGGATTCGAATATCGTGCCTATGACCCCAATGGGGCACCGGATCTGATAGAGCTCCAGACCTTCGTCCAGCTCCAGAGAGGATATGGTCTCGCCCACAGGGTCCTGCAGCTTGGCCACGTCCCTTATGCCGGATATCATTTCGTCTATCTTGTCCCCATCGACCTTCAGCCTCTTGGCCAACGCCTGGGTCATCCTCCCTTCGGAGACCTCCCTGTCGGCGGCCTCCATATCGATCATGTTAGCCGCGATTATTCTGTCCCTGCCCTTGTTCAAAGCCGAGGCCATGGCCTCCAGGGCTGAGTTCTTCGTCTCCGTGCTCAAAGCGGCCATCCTCAGGGATGCTCTCTTGGCTTTCGCGACTTCCTCTGTTATCATCTCAGTGCTCTGCGTATAAGTTCCCGTCTAAATATGCATTACTAGATTGGGAATGTTATAGAATTAAGTAAAATATTTGAACAGATGCCGCATTACATGAGCCATGGCGAGCTGTCAGATGGAGATCATATACATGGACCCGACCACATACACTGCGGTCTCGGACCACGAGATGAGACAGGCCATACTGGGTGAGCTCTTCAGGTCCTGCCGCAAAGGGAGGAAGATCACCAAGCAGGATCTGGCCGACGCTCTCGATATAAAATATCAGCAGCTCGTGTACCAGCTGTCGAACCATCTGCAGGACTTCTGGAAGGTCGTGGGTGAGAAAAAGGTCAGAGGCACCAGGATGGAGTACATAGCCCCATCCAACCCCCATGGGATCTACATATGCCTCGGGAAGGACCGCAGGATATACATGGTCGATCCGCTGGCAGAGATATACGGTCCCCTGGACGAGGTCGGGCTCAGATGCGACAAGTGCTCGGTGGAAGAAGCAGAGCACTGCATGGCCTCCCTCGTGGAGAAGAGGATCGTCCCCCGGGACCTGGGCATCTCTGAAAGAGAGACCCTCAGCTCCAACAAGCGAAGCGGCCTAAGGCCTTTGGACAGGGGCATAATCGAAGCTCTGAAGGGTGTCGCCTTCGGAGACAGGTGCGTGCTCGTGATCCCCTGTGAAAGATGCAGTTTCATGAACAGACATAATATAGTGATGATAGATTGAGGAATATCATGGACCGGAAGAAGACCAGGATGCTGGTGCTCGGAGGATATCTCGGTGCCGGCAAGACCACTCTGGCCGTCAATTTGGCGAGAGAGCTGCATCAGAAGCACGGGAAGACCGTTGCGATAATAACCAATGATCAGGGCAACGTCCTCGTCGACACAGAGTACTCCAAAGGGGCCGGACTGAACACCAGAGAGATCTCCGGAGGGTGCTTCTGCACCAACTTCGATAATCTGGTCTCCAACGCAAGGGATCTTGTCGTTACCGGCAAGCCCGATGTCATAATCGCCGAACCGATAGGGACATCCACCAACATAATGAGCAGCGTGGTCGCCCCCATGAGGAGCCTGTACCCGGATGAGTTCAGCGTCGTCCCGTTCACGGTGGTCGTGGACTGCGTCAGAGCCCTCGACATACTGAGCAGCAGGAAAGAGAGGACAGAGAGCACGGTGGACCTCATCCCCGCCCACCAGATAAGGGAGGCCGAGGTCATAATCCTCACCAAAACCGATCTGGTCAGTGATGAGAAAGCGGACAGGATCTCCGATAAGATTAAGGAGATACTGCCGGAGGCCCGCATCATACCGACATCCTCTGCGGACCTGAGGAACGTGGATCGGATCATGGATCTGGTTCTCTCGGATGAGGTCAGCGCCAAGGCTCCCACCAATGAGAAGAACCCGGGCTTCGCTTTCGAGAAGGCAAAGCTCGGATGGTATTCCGGCACATTCGATATGACCCCTTCGGAGGACATCGACATGTACTCCCTCTGCACGCACCTCCTCAAAGGCGTGGCCAAGGAGTACGGAGCGGATTCGGTGGTTCATGTGAAGGTCATCGTTGAGGCCCCGGATGCAGCTGCCAAAATGTCCCTGGTCCAGAAGGATATGCAGGTGGATAACATACGCGGATCCCGATACGTCAGGGAAAAGGGGATGCTCATTCTGAATGCGAGAGTCGTCTCTCCCCCGAAGCGTCTCGAGGAGACCATGAGAGGACTCATAGAAGACGTGCGCAGAGAATACGATTGCACTCTTGAGGTAACAGGCGAGAAATGCTTCATGCCCAAACCCGAATCGCCCAGTCACTTCTTCTTTGAATAGGTCTTCGGGAAAACATTAGATATTTGTCCAACTGAATTGCGATATATTCAGAATACTGTACAAATGTCTAATGTATTTTTAATTGAACAGACAAATAAACATTAAGTTTATATCATACCTGTGCACATTAACGTTCAAGCGGCGAATATGCCGCAAGGTGACAAGAATGGCCTCCATAGATAACGCAAGATCTACCACGGGAACCAAGTGTCGTGTTCCTGATGTCAACCCGATAAGCGGCATGTGCCCTATATGCGTAGAGGAATGCAACACCCTCTGTGAGATAGGCAAGTCCGCCTTCAGGGGAAGAGAGGTGCTCTACCCCAGCCCCGAGTACTTCGGTACCAGCACATCATCTTCCAACAAGGATTTCTACATAGACTGGTCCCATTTCCAGATAATGGCCGAGCTTCTGAATGCCAAGGGCATAGAACCGAACTCTGATGTCGCATTCTTCGAGAACGCAGACATCAGGACGGTCATCGGTGCCGGGACGAAGCACCCGATACCCATGACCCTGCCCGTGCACATAGCCGGGCTTGGGTCCACGGCAGTGGCGAAGAAGTTCTGGCGCGAGTTGGCCGCAGGAGCTGCTCTGTCCGGCGTCTGCCAGGTCATAGGGGAGAACGTCTGCGGTATGGACTCGGATGCTGTGTACAGCAACGGAAAGGTACAGAGCTCCAAGGATATGGAGTTCCGCGTGAACTCCTATAAGGATCACTGGGACGGCAAGAACGGAAGGATCGTCGTGCAGACGAACGTGGAGGATCTGCGCGGGGGAGTCGACGACTACGTCATATCCAAGCTTGACGTCGAGGTCATAGAGAGGAAGTGGGGACAGGGAGCCAAGGCCATAGGGGGAGAGGTCAGGATCACATCCCTGGATAAGGCGCTGGAGCTCAAGAAGAGAGGCTACATAGTGGAGCCGGACCCCGAGGACCCGGACGTCCAGGCAGCCTTCGGATTCGGAGTGTTCAGCACCTTCGAGAGGCACAGCCGTGTCGGATTCCCTGAGCACGACTCCTTCCTGGAGGATGTGGACCAGCTGAGATCCAAGGGAGTGAAGAACGTCTTCCTCAAGACCGGGGCATACAAGCCGGAGGTTGTCGCTTTCACCATGAAGTGCGCGTCCGAGGCTAAGATAGACCTGCTGACCTTCGATGCCGCCGGAGGCGGCACCGGCATGTCCCCTGTGCCCATGATGAACGAGATGTCCACGCCCACCATACACCTCTACGCTCAGGTGTTGGAATGTGCCAGGATCCTGAGGGCTAAGGGCAGGTACGTTCCCGACCTCTCCTTCGCGGGAGGATTCGTCAACGAGACCCAGATGTACAAGGCATTCGCCCTTTCCGACCTTGGGGACGGCCCGCTGGTCAAGTCCATCGCTATGGCAAGGGCACCTCTGACAGCAGCGATGAAGGGCAAGCACTTCGCGGATCTTGCGGGTGAGGGGAAGCTCCCCGCATCCTTCGTGAAGCAGTATGGTGAGAGGCCGGAGCAGTTCTTCATAGGAGCGAGCAACCTGGCCAAGAAGCACAAGGGGAAGACCCTGGGCACCGACATACCCTGGGGGGCCTTGGGACTCTACACCTATTGGAATGACAGGATCGGTCTCGGCCTTAAGCAGCTCATGGCAGGAACTCGCAGATTCAAGCTGGATTGCATAGAGCACGAGGACATCGTCGCCCTTACTGAGTACGCTGAGAAGGTCACGGGCGTGGAGACTCTGGAGAACAGGGCCGCCCGCGTCATGGAAGCGCTTCTCTGAAACGGCCCGCAGGGGCCTCTTCAAACCACTTCTTTTTTAATGATACCGTTCTATGAAGGTCTATGAGGAAGAAGGAACTGGAGATAGCATTGGAATCCCTTCTGGGATTCGATGGTCCGGACCCTTCGCTTGAACAGTATCCGACACCTTCCTTCATAGCTTCCGACGTGCTGTTCTCAGCATATGCGGAGGGGAACGTTGCCGACAAGGGGATAACGGACCTCGGCTGCGGCCCCGGCATATTCTCCATAGGTGCCTGGCTCTTGGGCGCTGAGAGCGTGAGAGGCTATGACATATCCCCCTCTGCCATCGCCGTCGCAAGAAAGAATGCCGAGAGGTTCGGCGCGGATATAGATCTCGCGGTATGTGACGTCAGGGATGTGTCCGGCAGCACGGATACGGTCTTCATGAACCCGCCCTTCGGATGCCAGAGGAAGAGGGCCGACAGGCCCTTCCTCGATAAAGCCATGGAGATCGGGAAGAGCATATATTCAGTGCACAAAGCGGAGACCCTGCCCTTCCTGACCGATTATGTATCGTCTGCGGGCAGAGAGGTGGTCGGCTGTGCCACCTATAAGTATAATATCCCCCACACGTTCTCGTTCCACAGCAAGACGAAACAGACGATTGACGTTGTGGTTGTCAATATAAGGTGAATTTCATGTCAGAGATTAGGAAGGTTTTCCCCGGTGACGAGATAGCGGTTGAAGAAGAGTATGCGGCTTCCGACGGAACGTTCGCAAGCGACGGAAAGATCTATGCATCCCAAATCGGGGATCTGGTCCTTGACGATGAGGAGTGCATAGCCAGGGTCATAAGTCCGAACCCCCCCCAACGTGCTGAAGGAGGGCGATGTCGTATACGCGATAGTGGCGGACATAAGGAAGACGATGGCCACGGCAGACGTCGTCGCCAAGGAAGGCACCGAGAGACAGGTGGGCGGCGAGACGTATGCCACCATACATGTTTCCAAGATATCCCCGGGATACACCGAGGATGTCTCAAAGGAGCTCAGGAAGGGCGACTTCATAAGAGCCAGAGTGATAGGCATAAAACCATCCCTCCAGCTTACTACCAAAGAGGAGCACCTCGGGGTTATACGCTCCCTTTGCAGCAGATGCAAAGGAGAGTTCGTGAAGAAGGGCGAGAACAAGCTCTACTGCGAGGAGTGCAAATACTCCATGCCCAGGAAACTGGCGGATGATTACGGCGACGTACAGATCTGAAGATGAAACTGGTAGCGCTGCTCTCTGACGGGATAGATTCCCCTGTTGCGGTGTATCTCATGTGCCGTGCAGGCGCGGAGGTCGTCCTTCTCAACATGGACAACGGGATATTCTCATCTCAGGCGGCAAAGGATAAGGTTCGTCTGCTGGCGGAGAGGCTTCGCCGGGAGACGGGACAGGAGCTTCCGCTTTACTCAGCTGACCACGGCAACAGCCTGGCGGCATTCGCCGAGAAGTGCGAGGAGAGTTACAGATGCATCCTGTGCAAGAGGGCCATGCTCGGTTCCGCCAAGATGTTCGCCGATGAGCACGGAGCAGACGGGATCCTCATGGGAGATTCCCTGGGTCAGGTCGCATCACAGACTCTTTCCAACATCCGGTCAGAACAGCACGGCCTCAGGTTCCCCGTCATAAGGCCTCTTATCGGCCTGGACAAGCAGGAGATCATAGACATAGCTCAGAGGATCGGTACGTACGAGCTTTCGATAATGCGCACGGACGGGTGCGGTGCCGTACCGAAGCACCCGATGACCGAGGCGGGCGTGTACAGGACCAGGGAACAGCAGGAGCGTGTGGACTTCGATTCCCTCATCAGGCATACGGCGGATTCAGCCACCAGGATTCAGTAACGGCTGAATACCGTACAGGAGTAAAGATCCTCATCGTCATACATCATATCCATTGTGACTTTCTTGATGTATCTCGCCTGGACACGGGAAACGTAGAGGGTGTTCTTCCCAACGGGGATCTTTATGTCGCTTTCCTTGGGAGGCTTGATGGAGATCGGTACGATCACGGAGCCTCTGCAGGCTGTGCTGATGCGATAGTCCTGACCGGTCTCCTCAATCATCTTCCTAACTTCGTCGGACACGACGATGTCTCTTTCCATAAGCCCTTGGAAAGAGGATGCCCGTTATAACCTTTCTCCGCTACCAGAAGAATTAAACATGCGTTCCATCATCGGAATGCATGGTTCTCATCTTGGACAGCTCCGCCCTTTTCGCCATGGAGAACCTGCCGGAAGAGGGATCCCTGTGTCCTCCCGGGGTCATCGAGGAGCTAAGAAGGTACAAGGACGGCAGATTAGACCTTTGGGGCGACCTCCTCAGGGTCTCGGACTGCACAAAGGCCTCCGAGGAAAAGGTCAAGGCGGCAGCGAAGAAGAGCGGCGATCTCGGACGCTTTCGCCCGTGGATATAAGCGTCATCGCGCTGGCACTTGATGTGGGCGGCATCGTTCTTTCCGATGACTACTCGATAGAGAACGTCTGCGCCATAATGGGAATAGAATACAGGCCCGTTGGCACCTCCGGCATAAAGCGGATAGAGAAATGGAACTACAGGTGCTTGGGGTGCGGGAAATGGTTCAAGGAGAAGATGGATGATTGTCCAGTCTGCGGCTCAGGGATGAGAGCCCACCGCAAAAGATGATCAGGGGAATATCCCTTTGCAGCGGATGAGATTGCCCAGACGCCTCTTCCCGAGAATGGACATGCACAATCCGGTCCTGAAATCCGACCCGAAGGCGAAGATGTCGGCCAGCTTCTTGTCCCTTGCCGCGGTTCTCAGGGGCGAGAGCATGACCTTTCGCCATTCTGTCTGATAGTCCTCCAGGGACCTTCCGTTAGAGACGTTGTCCGCCGCCACATTGCCGCATATGCGGCCCGCGATCATAGCCAGCGGAACCCCTCCGCCGTTCACGGATATCACGTGACCTGCAGCGTCGCCCACGATCATGCCGTTTCCGCAGACTGTGTTGCGCACAGGGCCCTCGCTGGGAACATGCTTGCCCTCCAGCTTGCTTATTATCTTGAAATCGTGCTTCGATGAGAATTTCTCGAAATATTCGCTGAGGGTCCCTTCCGAGAATTTCGGAGAGAAGCCCACACCGACGTTCGCACATCCGTCCTTGGGTATTATCCAGCTATAGGCTCCCGGGGCGATGCCCCCGAAGAACATTACTATGAACGGGTCGTAATCGCCCTCTGCCTGAGCCGTTACCGCAGGATACGGGTTCCTGGGCCTTGGAAGGCCCAGCGCCCTTGATACTCTCGAGCCGGGGCCGTCAGCTCCGATGATGACCTTGTACTCTATCTCGCCTTTGGTGGTTATCGCCCTGCCGTCCTTTATGTCAAAGAACTGGCACCTTTTGATTATCTCCGCACCCTCCTCAGCGGCGAGCTTGGCCAGATGCTGATCGAATCTGTCCCTGTCCGTTGTGTATCCGGTGAAGGGCAGTTCTGTCTTCTTCCCTTTGGGATTGACGAGCCTTATGCCCTCTATATCCCTCAGTCTGAGGTTGTTGGGGATGACGTCGAACAGCTCCTCTATATTCTGGGCTTTGGGGAACATATTCCCTATCTCCTCATTCGAGGTCATCAGCTCCCCGCATCTTACCGGGACTCCTACCTCGGGCCTCCGCTCTATGATGGTCACATCAGCTCCGTTCAATGCAGCGAATCTTGCTGCGGTCGTACCGGCGGGACCGGCACCCACGACGAGAACATCAGTCTTTATCCCGGGCATGATGATCACCTGTCACGAGACACAGTATACTGTGCCAGAAGTTTAAGCGACTCCTTGTATTCTGACTCCGGAATGCAGGTGAGATATTTCTGAGCCTTATCCGCTGAGAACTGCGCTCTGGCCACGCACCGGTCCAGGGAATCCGTGCTCTTTATCAGCTCTATGGCTCTGTCCTTCTCCTCTTCGGAGAGACCTTTCTTCCTGAAGAGGGATGCGAGCTCCCTGCCGTGGACCTCGTGTTCCATGGCATAGATGATCGGAAGCGTGGGTTTGCCCTCCTCGAGATCAAGCCCTATCTTCTTCCCCGTCATGTGAGGGTCGCCGGTCACATCGAGGACATCATCGATGATCTGGAATGCTATACCTATCTCTGCGGCGAAAAGACCCAGCTTATCCGTGAATTTCTCACTTGCATCCGCCAGCATGGCTCCCGCCCTTGCACAGGCCTCGATGAGCTTGGAGGTCTTGCCGCCTATTATCTCCAAATAGTCGTCCTCGGTGACCTTGACCTTGTGCTCAAAGCGTTGCTGCACGAACTCGCTCTCACCCATAGCTACAGCCGCATTGACTATCACTTTCACGATGTCCACGCTGGACTCCGCCAATATGCTGAATCCCTTAGCCAACAGGAAGTCCCCGACCACAACGGCCTTGCTGATGGAATACTCCCTGTGCACCGTCCTTCTGCCTCTGCGGACTTCTCCGTTATCGTTTATGTCGTCATGGATCAACGAAGCGTTATGGATTATCTCGAAGGCCGTTCCGACCTTCGCAGCGGTCTCCCGATCTGCCCCTCCGCATGCCAGATAAGAGAGCAGACAAACAGCGGGTCTGAATTTCTTGCCGCCTGAGCCCATAACATACCGGCACATCTCATTGAGCTCGGGATTATCGGAATAGGTTGCCTCCTCTGCAAACTCATCCACCCTCCGCATATCGTCTAAGATGATGTCGAACCAGGCCTTGGGCATTGCAGAAGGCTAGACATATTACCTACTTAAATTCTTTCCAGATTCCCCAAAAATGAAATCTGGCTTACGCTGAATAAAGAAAAAAAAGAAGGGGTTGAAAAGTGGTTTACAGCGGTATCTTGCCTATGAGATCGCCTGCGGCCTGGCCGATGAGGTCGAGAAGGGGCCCGGGGTATACACCGAGGACGATAACGCCTATGACGCACAGCAGAACTGTGAACGTATAGACGCCCTTCACCTTCACCTTCTCCTGGGATTCCCCGGTCTCTATGTACATGGCCTTGACGACCCTTGCATAATAGTACAGGGATATCGCGGAGTTCAGTATCGCCACGAGAGCGAGCCATACCCAATCCGTCACAACGGCTCCGTCCACATATATCGCACTGGAGAACAGCACGAACTTGGACGTGAAACCCGCCAGAGGCGGTATTCCGGCCAGAGAGAACAGGAACAGCAGCATCGCGAACGCCATGAACGGCGCTCTCTTCGCCAGACCCTTGTAATCCTCTATCCTCTCGCCCAGTCCGGCGGTTATCAGAGCCGCCACTATGATGAAGGCGCCTCCTTTCATGAACACGTGAGTGAACATGTGGAACATGGCGCCCTGCATAGCGTACTGGCTCATTACCGCGAGAGCGATCAGGATGTAGCCTGCCTGAGCGATACTGGAGTATGCCAGCATCCTCTTGATGTTCGTCTGGGATATCGCCACGAGGTTGCCCACGGTCATGGTCACCGCCGCTATGACGGCGAATGTCCACTGCATGCTCTCGGCAAGGTTTGTGCTCGCCAGGATGAACAGCACGATGAAGATCTTGAACAGTGCCACGAACCCCATCTTCTTGGATCCCGTTGCCAGGAAACCGGAAACGGGGGTGGCTGCTCCCTCGTAGACATCGGGGGCCCACATGTGGAAGGGCACCGCAGCGATCTTGAAGCCGTAACCTGCTATTATGGTCACAAGGCCTATCACGACGGGCATCGTGAATCCTAGTCCGTTGATGACGGGGCCGATCTCGTTTATCGCCAGTGTTCCTGTGACTCCGTAGAGCATCGACATTCCGAAGAGGGTCAGTGCCGTGGAGATGGCTCCTATGACCATGTACTTGAACCCGGCCTCTGCGGCCCTGGGGTCGTTCTTCTTCAGGGCGACCATGGCGTAAGAGGCTATGCTCACAACTTCCACACCGACGAAGATCGTCAGCAGGTTGCTGGAGCCGGCCACGAACATCATGCCCGCGGTGGCGCCGAGTATTAGGGCGTAGTACTCGCCCTTGTACTTGGTCATCTCCGAGTAGTTAAGCGAGGCCAGCACCGTTATGAAGGCCACGGCAAGGAACAGCAGCATCATCAATCCGGAGAACGGATCGAAGGCGAACAGTCCTGCATACTCCCCGTAGAAGTTCTCTCCCTGGGAGATCATGACTCCGGTGAGTAACCCTGAGATCACGATCATCAGCAGTGCGAACAGACCCACAGCCTTCCCCTTCTTGGTGAGAAGGTAGATCGCCGGCGACAGTAATGCCGCCAGGATTATGACTATCTGCGGGGCGATAGGCACCGTGCTACCGAAGACCGTGCTTATGAAAGACAGGTCAAGGTTGTCTATGAATGCAATACTCATGGTTATACACCTCCGATTATAGCAACTATATAGTCAGCATACGGGGCTATGAAGTCCGTAGCCAGCAGAGGCATGATACCGAACAGCGCTATGAGCGCACACAGTATGCCCATGGACACGGCCTCGGACCTTCTCAGGTCGTGGGCATGGGAAAGGTCAACCTTCTCAGTCTCTTTCCCGAAGAGCGTTCTCTGCATGGCCCACAGGTAGTAGCCTGCGGTCAGCATCATGTAGACCGGGCCGAATGCGATGAGTATCGCATACTCCGATCCAGAGAGGAACTCCCAGAAGGAGAACAGCACTCCGAACTCGGCCACGAATCCCACGAGGCCCGGAAGCCCCAGGGATGCCATGAACGAGAACATCATGAACGCTGACATATACGGCAGCTTTCCCGCAAGACCTCCCAGGAGAGGGATGTCCCTCGTACCCAGGCTGTGCCCTACGAATCCGCAGACCATGAAGAGGACCGCGGATATGAGGCCGTGAGCGAACATCTGCAGCACTGCGAAGGTTATGCCTGCGGGGGAGAGCATCGCTATTCCCAGCAGAACAAGGCCCATGTGGCTGATGGACGAGTATGCGACCATCTTCTTCAGGTCCTTCTGCGCTATGCAGGCGTACGCCCCGTACACCATGGATGCCAGACCTATGGCTATCATGACCCACTGCCAGTTGATGGCCGCTTCGGGGAACACCTCGAGGCAGATCCTGATGATACCGTAGGATCCCATCTTCAGCATGACTGCCGCCAGCATCACGGATCCGCCTGTAGGCGCCTCGACGTGAGCATCCGGAAGCCATGTGTGGAACGGAACCATCGGCATCTTCACGATGAACCCGAAGAACAGCAATCCGAACACCACGGTCTGGAACATCTCCGAGAATGCCGGAGATGCTGCCAATACCGCAGCGAAGGAGAAGTCGATGTACCCGTTGACGGTTGCCGCCTGGAACACCGTTGCGAATATCCCGATCAGCATAACCAGGGACGCCACGTGGGTGTAGATGAAGAACTTGATCGCGGCGTAATGCCTGCGGGGTCCTCCGTACCAGGATATCAGGAAGTACATCGGTATGAGAGTTACTTCCCACATCACGTAGAACAGGAAGTAATCCTGCGCCAGGTACACACCCATGAGACCGACCTGTATGGCCAGCATCAGTGCGTGGAAATAGTTCGGCCTGTCCCCCTCAGATAGGGAATACAGTATGACCACGGGCATCAGGATGGCCGTCAGGACGACCATGAGTATGCTCAGGCCATCCACGCCCAGGGCGAAGTTGATCTTCAGGCCCATCGCGTCGATCCAGACGTAACTCTCGCTCAGAGTGCTTAGATCCTCCACGAACACAAGGGTCAGCGCCAGGATCAGCTCAATGACGGAGAACACCCCGGCCACTATGGCCGCGTTCTTTCCCTTGCCGCCGAGGAACAGTGTTGCCACGGTACCGATCAGCGGCACGAGGATCAGGAGAGACAGCAGATATGGTATCTCTATCATCTCAGATCCCTCCGTTCGCTATGAATACAGCCATGATGACCGCCACAAGCACTATCACGCCTGTGTAGACCCATGCTGCATAGTTGTTCAGGTTACCGGTCTGGACGGCGCTCAGAGAGTCGCCTGCGCCGACAACCGCGTTGGACAGTCCGTTGACCGCGCCGTCTATGACTTCCTTATCCATGTAGTCCACGCCCTTGGCCACGCCGTATCCCAGCTTCCAGGATATGGCGTTGTATATCTGGGGGAAGTAGTACCTCTTCGTGAGGAGCTTGTAGAGCCTGGATTCACCATTCTTGTTGAATCTTCCGGGGTCCACGCTCTTCTTGCAGTACATCAACCACCCGATGTACATGCCCAGGAGGGTCAGAACTATGGATACGTAGGTCCAGACGTTCGTGAATATGTCCTCCGCTATGGTCATGCCCTCATGGGTGTGTATGTGCAGATATCCCAGCGTGCAGCTTAGGGATTCCGTTATCGCATTGCTCAGCCCGAAGAGTATCCCCAGACCCGAGCCCAGTGCGAACACGGCCAGGATGATCAGCGGGACGGTCATGGACCTCGGGGACTCACCGTGGGCGTGGCGGGTAGCCTCGCCCTCGTCGCCCCTGAAGGTCATGAACCACATGCGGAACATGTAGAAGGCCGTCATGAAAGCCGTGATTATCCCCATGAGGAAGAGGGCCGTGAAGGTCCACTCCGCTCCGAGACCGTGCTGTGCAGGCGCCAGTGCCGTCTCCAGGACCAGGTCCTTGGACCAGAAACCGCTGAGCAGCGGGAATCCTGCGATGGACAGCGAGCCTATGAGCATTGTTATGGAGGTTATCTTCATCTTCTTGCCCAGGCCGCCCATCTTGCGCATGTCCTCTGTTCCGGCAGAGTGTATGACCGAGCCGGATCCCAGGAAGAGCAGCGCCTTGAAGAAGGCATGGTTTATCATGTGGAACACGCCCGCCACGTAGCCGAGGGCACCGAGACCGATAAGCTCGTTGTTCCCCGTCTGCATGCCGATCGCCATCAGGTATCCGCCCGCTCCCAGAGCCAGGAACATGTATCCCAGCTGAGAGAGGGTGGAGTAAGCCAGGACCCTCTTTATGTTCATGTTGTTGAGGGCCATGGATGCGGCGAATATTGCCGTGAATCCTCCTACGAACGCCACCAATATCATCACGTCGGGGTTCTGGACGAAGATGGGGAAGGATCTCGCTACGAGATACACCCCTCCCTTGACCATTGTTGCCGCGTGGATCAATGCGGAGACGGTCGTCGGACCTGCCATCGCATCCGGAAGCCAGTCGTGCAGGGGGAACTGAGCGCTCTTGCCCACTGCGCCTGCGAATATCAGCAGGGTCGCTATGGTAAGGGCGGTGGGGTCCACCGCAGCGATGTTGGCCTGTGCGAACACGACCGCGTAGTCCAGGCTGTGGAATTCATTGAGCAGAATGAACAGACCGGCCATGAAGCAGACGTCACCCAGGCGGGTGACGAGGAATGCCTTCTTGGCTGCGGAGGCCGCGTTCTCGGAAGCGGTGTCGCCCTCATTGTGCCTGAAGCTCCAGAAGCCTATCAGCAGATAGGAGCAAAGACCCATTATCTCCCAGAACACGAACATCTCCAGGTAGTTGCTGGAGATCACGAGTCCCATCATCCCTGTAAGGAAGAGAGAGACCTCTGCGTAATATCTGCGCCTCTTCTTCTCCTCGTGGCCCATATAGCCGACGGAGTAGACGAAGATCATCAGCGAGATGAACGAAGCGAACAGCATCATCACGCAGGAGAGGCTGTCTATGTACACTCCGAAGTTTATCTCGTGGGCGCCTATCGTGAGCCAGTTCATCTCTTGGACGAACGGCAGCGATATGGCGAACAGATCTCCTGTCACGTACTCATAGGACGCGACAAGGGATATCACGAATGCCACCAGGGCGCCGAATATGGCGACATATCCTCCGCCCTCTTTCATCTTGTTGCCGAAGAACCCGATTATGACGAAACATAAGAGGGGTATCAACGGCGTGAGCCAAACGTACTCTAACATCATATCTACCACCTCAAGATCGTCATATCATCGATCTTCGTCGTCTTCTTCACCTTATAGACGTTCAGCAGAAGGGCTATGCCTACCGCCACTTCCGCCGCCGCTATGGCCAGGGAGAATATGACGAAAACCTGTCCGAGAGCGCTGCCCCAGTATGCGGCGAACGCGATCATGTTAATGTTCCCTGCATTCAGCATTATCTCTATGCTCATGAGCACGATTATGCCTCTGTTTGTGGTCAGGACCCCGTAGAGCCCCACCACGAACAGTATGGCTGACAGCAGGAGGAAGAGCTCAATCTGAATCATCTTCATCAGCCTCCTCTCTTGCTACGCACGAAGCCCCGATCAGGGCTCCGAACATCAGGACGCCCAGCACAAGCAGAAGCGCCCCGTATTCCTCGAACAGCTGGTAGTTCAGACTGTCGACCGACAGGGTGCCGTCATCGGCAGGCTCGAAGGGTATGCCCTGGGGCTCATCGCTGAATCCCCAGTCGTATGTCAGCACGGCGGCTCCCATGGCGACTACCACAAGCACGGCGATGGAGACGCCTATGATCTTCTTGTTCATCGGCTCTCACCTCCGTCGGACATGCCCCTTCTCGTGAGCATCAGACCGAATGCGAACAGCATCGTGATCGCTCCGACGTACACCATTATCTGGACGACACCCACGAAAGGTGCTGCCAGGAAGAAGTACGTCACTCCTACGCAGAAGAATACCAGCGCCAGGTAGAAGGCGCTGTGCATCGTCTCTTCGGAGGTCACTACCAGTATGGCGGCGAGGACCGCTATGGCGGCGAGGACTACAAAGGCTATCGAAACCCCGTTAGCCATTATGAAGTCCACCGCGGAGTTGAACCAACCGCACAATGTATCTATTATTCCCATCAGAGCACCTCCTCGATCTTAAGTGCGTCCTTAGGACAGTCTATCACGCAGTTCTCGCAGCAGACGCACTTGGTGCTGTCGAGCTTGGGGCGCTTTATGTCCCTGCCTTTGGCGTTCTGCCCCACAACGACCATCTCTATGGCGCTTGTCGGGCAGACCTTCGCACACTTCGAGCATCCGATGCACAGATCATCGTCCAGCACCGGGCGGTCAGTGTCGAAGAAGGCCGTCGGCTTATCCTCTATCCCCTTATCCAGGTTGGACTGGAGATGCTCCTCGAGGTGCACCTCCATCATTTCCGTCGTACCCTCGAAGGCGAGCCTGCGGGGGTCATAGATCATGTCCTTCCTTGTGAACTCGGCCAATTCGTAGTCGGGCGTGGTGGTCATGGCGTCTACCGGGCAGTATTCCGCGCAGTACCCGCACATCATGCACCTTCCGACGTTGACCTGGGGCCTCTTGACTATCTTCCCGTCATCATCCTCGGCATCCACCATGGTTATGCAGGTGGTGGGGCAGGCCCTCATGCATATGCCGCAGCCTATGCACCTGTCGAACCTCAGCCCGGGGCGTCCGCGATAGTTGTCGGGAATCCATTCCTTCTCATAGGGGTACAGGATCGTGACCGGCCTGTGAAGGGTGGTCTTGATCATCGTCCTCAGAACTCTGAGGATGGGTCTGATCCCTCCGGTGCCCCTGAACTTCTTCGGATATTTGTCTAAATACTTCATTGCCATCAGATCAGACCTCCGGTATGCATCACGACGACCAACAGGAGATTGATCACGGACAACGGCATCAGCACCTTCCAACCCACGTTGAGGATCTGGTCGATCCTGACACGGGGTATGGCCAGCCTGGCCATTATGAAGAAGAAGAACACGGCGAATATCTTAGCAGGAACACAAGCTCCGGGACCGCTGTTCCTCCGTATCCGAAGGGCAGGAGCCAGCCACCCATATAGAGGATGACTATGAGACCGCAGCAGACGTATCCTCTGAAGTAGTCTCCCAGCATTATGAGCCCCCATTTCATTCCGGCGTACTCCGTCTGCCATCCTTCGACAAGCTCGGATTCTGCCTCTGCAAGGTCGAAGGGTGAGCGCTCGGATTCTGCCACGGCGCAGATGAAGAAGGTAAAGAAACCTAGGATCTGCGGAACCATGAACCACATCTCGGACTGGGCGTTCACTATGCTGTTTATGTTGAAGCTGCCGGTCTGGAGTATGACCGCAGTCATGAGGATGAGCATCGGTATCTCATAGGATATCATCAGCTCGGCCGCCCTGAATCCGGCGATCATCGAATACTTGTTGTTCTGCGCCCAGGACGCTCCCAGTATGAAGAAGGGAGCCAGAGCGAAGAGCGCGTATATCATCAATATCCCGGCCGGGTAGTCCATTATGAACCATCTGTCGGACAGAGGTATCATGCAGGCAGCGAGGACTGCAGTCCCTATTATGAGGGCGAGGGCCCACCAGTAGATCTTCTTGTCTACGCTTTTGGGCACTACGTTCTCCTTCATGAAGGTCTTCAGACCGTCGCCGAGGCACTGGAAATAACCCAGGGGACCGATCTTGGTTCCCCTTCTGTCCATTCCCCTTCCCATGACCTTACGTTCCTGCCATATCATCGTCAGATTCACGACGAATCCCGCTGCGAATATCACCAGCACCATCAGTATAATGGCGAAGGCGTTGACAAGGGCATCGGAGACCAGCCATGTGGAAAGACCGTTACCGGGAACGAGAAGGTTGATGAGCCAGGCGATCGTTCCTCCCAGGAGCTCCCACAATTTCGCGCCTATATCATAAGGCAGATTGTAGACTCCGAAGGGGTAGAATGCGTTATCCACGGGGTTATCGAATGTCACCCAATTGAGTATGCTGTCGTATCCCATGTTCTCACCTATCCGTCTCACCCAGGCACATGTCGATCATGGCCATGACCGCAGGTATATCCGCCACTCTGCATCCGTCGAGCATCGCTTTGGATGCCGAGACGTTCACGAAGACCGGGCTGCGGACCTTGAGCCTGTAGGGGCTCCCGCTTCCGTCAGAGACCAGGTACATCAGAGCGTCTCCGCGGGGGTCCTCTATATGTGCCATATGAGTCCCGGCAGGGATCTTCTTGGATACCTTCAGACGGTACGGAGCGGTCTTCGGGATCTTCTGGAGGGCGTTGAACGCCTGCCTTATGATCTCGCAGCTCTGGAACATCTCCTCTACGCGAACCCTGTATCTGGCATATGCATCCCCGTCCTTGAGAACAGGGACTTCGAAGTCCAGCTTGTCATATGCAGCATAGGGGTCATCACGGCGCACATCGTAATCGACGCCGCAGCCTCTCATGGCCGGACCCGTTATCCCGAGGTTGGCCACCTGCTTCTTCGTAAGATATGATATTCCTTTCAGCCTGCTCACGAACACCGAGGACTCGTCTGTCAGATTGATGATGTCCCAGAGGGAGTTCTCAAAACGGTCGACGACCCTCATGCAGTCCCTTTCAAAGTAGTAGGGCATGTCATTCCTGACACCTCCGATGCGCGGATAGTTAGTTGTGAGTCTCTGTCCGCACAATCTCACGTTGAGGTCGAGGAAGAACTCCCTCTCTCTGAGGCACCACAGGAAGATGGTCAGGTTGCCCAGGTCGGTACCGAGCGCCGCCAGCCACATTAGGTGGGACTGTATGCGGCAGATCTCGTCGGCTACGACCCTCAGATACTGGGCCCTCTCCGGCACCTCTACGTCCAGTGCCTCTTCGGCCACTTTGCAGTACAGATGGGACCAGGTCATGGAGGCAGAGTAGCAAAGACGGTCCGCCATCGGGATTATCTTCGCGTATGTCCTGTTCTCGCACTCCTTCTCCCACCCGCGGTGCAGATAGCCTACCTCAGGCTCCGCATCGAGGATGTACTCTCCGTCGACCTTGACCCTGAGGGTCCAAAGTCCGTGAGAGAACGGGTGCTGCGGGCCCATTGTGACCCACATCTTGTCCGTATGATATCCGGTTCTGCTCAGCTCACTCATCTGGTTGCCCCCTAAGTTTGTAAGATTTCCTGAAAGGGTAGAATTCGTAGCTCTTCGGTGTCAGCAGCCTCTCCAGCTTGGGGTGGTTGTCGAATATGATCCCGAAAAGCTCGTAAGCCTCTCTCTCGTGCCAATTGGCACCTTCCCAAATATCGGTGACGCTCCTTATGTGAGGGTCATCATTGGGTATGTCGGCGGTGATCTCCACGACCATCCCTGTAAGGTAGTTCGTGATATGGTACACCGTTTGCATATGGTCTACCCAATCCACCGCCGTGACTGATATTATGTGCTCGAAGTTAAGCCTGTCATGTACATACTGGCACAATTCGTAAAGAGTGTCCCTGTCCGTGTCCATGTACAGCCTGCGGCCTTCATTATCGGCCTTGGAGTTCTTCTTCGTGTTCTGTCTAAAGACCACTTTCGATCCGAACTTGCCTTTTATGAGCGCTTCAACATCCGTTTTGATAGGAGCCTCAATCATCGCATCTTCAGGCATGTTCAGTCCTCCATGAAAACGCCTCTCTTGAAGTAGGCGTCTATCTTCTTCTGCAGGAGCATGAAACCGTCGATCATGGCATCGGGCTTTATGGGGCATCCGGGGATGTAAACATCCACTGGCACAATCTGATCCAATCCCTGCACTATGTTATAGGAATCGTACCAGGGGCCGCCGGAAATGGCGCACTCGCCCATGGCCACCACCCACTTGGGGGCGGGTATCTGCTCGTAGAGACGCCTGAGATCGGGGCGGATCTTCTTAGAGATCCATCCGTTTATCAGAAGAACGTCTGTCTGCCTGGGAGATGAACGGTAGATCATGCCCAGCCTTTCGGCATCATGCTTCGGTGCGGAGGCCGCGGCCATCTCAATGGCACAGCACGCAAGGCCGAAGTGCAGGGGGTGCATAGAATTCCTCATCGCCCAAGACCAAATAGGCCCGGTGAGCCTGTCTACGGCCCTTTTCGTCCCTGCGGACAGCAGTTCATTTATGGTCGCATTGGACCAGCTCATGAACTCATCTACACTCATCGCAACGGCGTGGGGATACATGCTCATATCCATATGGTTTCCTCCCTTTTCAGAGCGTAAGCCACACCCACCATGAGAAGCACGAGGAACACCATACCCCAGAGGATACCGGTGTTGGAGAGGGCGCCGAATGCGACGGCCCAAATGAGGAGGAAAGTAGCGACCAGATCAAAAATCAAGAAGATGATTCCGAAGGAATAATACTGGAATCTGAACTGGACGTTGGCCTCACCGATAGGCTCGGAGCCGCATTCATACGTCATCTGCTTCCATGCTGTGGGTTTGTTGGGCCTAAGGAACCTAGACATCCACCATGCCAATGGCGCAAAGCCTATCGCAAGAAGGGCCAAGACCACCAAGTATGTAACTCACAACTAGTGACATTGGGTGTCCGTGATGCCCTGTAAGTATTAAAGGTTAGGGCATGCGCGAATGAATAAGAAAGGCAAAATAAGAGCGCGAAACGGACCTGTGGCTATGCTCAAGGATTATATCGGCATATGGCCTTGACAGCATCAAAGGCGGTGTTCTAGAGGATGAGGGTAGGATTCATCGGCGCAGGTAAAATGGCAAAGGCAATGATACGGGGGCTGATATCTCACGGGATAGCGCCCGGCGAGATACTGGTCTGCACCAGCAATCCTGTTTCCTGCGCCGCGGTCTCTTCCGAATACGGTGTGAGAGGCTGCGAAAGCCCCGCAGAGGTTGCAAAGGAAGCGAATATCCTGGTATTGGCCGTGAAACCTGTCCATGTCAGGGATGTGCTGTCTCATCCGGATATCAGGATGAACAGCCGTCACCTCCTCATAAGCGTTGCCGCAGGGATCAGGATATCAACTCTCAGAACATATGTGCCAGATGCAAGAATCGTAAGGGTGATGCCGAATCTGTGCAGCGCGGTCATGTCCGGGGTCTCCTGTTACACCATGGGCGACGGTACCGATTCAGATGACGAGAAGACGGTTAGAATGATGCTTGAATCCATGGGCCGCGCATTCAGGATCGAGGAGAAGGACATGGATGCCGTGTCCGGACTGAGCGGGAGCTCCCCTGCATTCGTTTTCATGGTGATAGATGCCTTGGCGGACGGGGGGGTCAGGATGGGGCTGTCCGAGGAATTCGCTCTGGAGCTTGCCGCACTGACCGTGGAGGGGGCGGCCCGGACCGTGATGGGCACCGGAGAGGACCCGGATATCCTGAAGGAGAATGTCTGCTCCCCGGGCGGGACCACCATAGAAGGAGTGAAGGTCCTTGAAGAAGGGGGACTCAGGAAGCTCATCAGCGACGCCGTCGTTGCCTCAGCACGGAAATCCGAGAGGATGAGCAAAGGATGATCTCTATCCGCTATTCCGGCGGATGATCAGCGTCTGCCCCTTCCGAACGCGGATTTGAGCAGCCCCGATATCACCCTGGGCGTGTTGGCCCATATAGATCCGGTCTTCCAATCCAGGTCCTTCTTGTTGCATACGGTGGAGAGCATGACCCTCTCTCCGTCCGCCTTGACCTCCCAGAGCTTCGCCTCCCTCTCCGTGAGATCGGATATCCTCATTATGTCGTCGATCCTGTGCATGAGGGTCCTGGCCATCTCGGTCCTCTCGGACCTCGCATCATACATCTCCTTGTCTATGCGGCCGATGGAGAACTCGGTTTCCGTCAGGACCTGTGCGGCATCGTAGGACACCTCTGCTATGGCATCCCTGTCCATCCAGACGGTCTCATAGGACAGCACCTGCTTCCACGATGGATTGTCCAGGAGGACCCTGTGCTCCTCGAGGGTCCTGGCGAATAATCTGTATCCCCATTTCTCAGGCTCCTCGAATATCCTGCTGCCGGGATCCACGAAAGGTGCGAACGGGGCGTTGTATATGAAAAGCGGCGCCTCCGGACCCGTGACCTCCCAGAGGCGCTTCGATGCGCTTGCGCTGTAGATCGCGGATTCCCTCGTTTGCTCGGGCAGACCTGTCATGTAGAAGAGATCGAAACGTTGACATCCGTTGTCGAAAGCAGATCTGAGCGTCTTCTCTATCGAAGCGTTATCGTAATTCTTCCCCATGGCCTTCCTGACATTCTCGTCATGGGAATCCGGAGAGAACTCCATGGTGTACTCCCCGATGCTCCTCTCCATCTCGGAGAAGAACTCATTCCCTGCCGGCAGGAATATCTCCATGCCCAGGTGATTCTTGACACCCTGGCGCCTGGCCTCGGAGAAGAAGCGGGAAGCGTAATCGTTGCCCCCCTGCCTCAGATCCCCGATTATGAATATAGGCGACTTCAGATAGTCCTGTATCGCACAGATGTCCTCCACCAGCTTCTCCGGGGATCTGAAGGCGGGCTTGTTCCTGCAGAGGAGCCTTTTATTGGCGGAATGGGAGCCGCCGCACTCAGCGCAGTTGAGGCCGCAGCCTCTGACCGTGAACACTGACGTGAGCGGGTTCTTGTCCCAGCCCAGCCACGGCAGGGCGCCCTTCAGGTCCCTGTGCCTGAGGACGTTCTTTATCATGGTGCCGTAATCGAACTTCACATCATCGATCGTATCAGGAACGTAGGACAGAGGGTTCTTGCGGACCCTTCCGTCCTTATCCTTCCATGAGAGATTTGGAACAAGGGACAGGTCCCCTCCGCTCTCCAGGGTGCGCATCATCTCCACGTGCGGTATCTCCGTGGAATCACCGCGCATCACCATGTCCACCTCCGGCCTTCTTATCAATTCGTCGCAGAAATAAGAGGATGAGAACCCGCCGAACTCCACTATCGAATCGGGATGGTACTTCTTTACGATCTTCGCTATCTCGAGAGAACCGTGCGCGTGGGGCAGCCAGTGCAGGTCGATGGCATAAACATCGGCATCCAGGGATCTTATGCGCTTCTCAACGTCGAACTTGTCATTCTGCAGCATCTGCACTGCCAGATTGACTATCCTGGTACGGAATCCCGCCTCCTCCAAATGAGAGGACATGGTCATGAACCCCAGAGGATACATCTCGAAGACCGGGGATGACGGCACCACGTCGCTGACCGGACCATAGAATATGGGCTTCTTTCTGAAATCATACACCGTGGGTGCATGCAGGAACACAATGTCTGAGCTTGCCATATTTCACTTCCCGTAGCGCCTTTTGCGCTGCTGATATGATCTTATGGCCCTGAGGAAATCGATATACCTGAATCCGGGCCAGTATACGTCTGCGAAATAGAGCTCGGAATATGCCATCTGCCACAGGAGGAAGTTGGATATCCGCAGCTCGCCGGAGGTCCTGAGCATGAGGTCGGGGTCCGGCATCTCGTACGTATACATGTGCCGGGATATTGCCAACTCGTCTATATCTTTAACGTCCATCTTCCCGTCCAGGACATCCTTGGCGATCTCCTTCACCGCTTTGACGATCTCCTGTCTGCCGCCATATGCAACAGCAATATTCAGGGAGAAATCGGAATATCCCTTTGTTCTCTCCTCCGCATAGGCGACCGCGTTCCTGAAGCCGTCGGGGAACATGTCCTTCTCGCCGATTATCCTTAGTCTGACCCTGTTCTTGTGGGTCTTCTCATCGTCGGCGAAATGCATTATCGTCTCCTCCATCAGATCGAAGAGGAAGCTCACCTCTTCTTCCTCACGGGAGAAGTTCTCGGTGGAGAATGCGTAGACGGAAAGGGTCTTGACCTTGACCTTGTAGCACCACTCCAGGACCTCTTCCAGCTTGTCCTTCCCCTTTATGTGGCCTTCCTTCTCGTCGGCCCTCAGGACCTCTGTGGCATACCTGCGGTTACCGTCCATTATTATTGCTATATGCTCGGGGATATTGCCTTGCAGGACCTCGTTTTCCAGCTTGTCCTCGTACTTGCTGTAGGCCTTGTTGGTGAATATTCCCGGGATCTTCATTTCAATCAAAATCCTCTGGCAGCCCTGCGGACCTCAGGCCCATATCGAAGCAGCCTATTGCCGCAACGGCACCTATGATGCCTTTCGTGCCCTTCTTGAGGCCGTAGGTCCTGACGCCGTTCCTCTTGGCTATGTCAACGGCATCCTTCTCGGTGTAGAGTATGCTCTTCGCCTTCCAGCTCCAGTCCTGCAGCTCCTCGGGTATCCTGAGTCCTTCGTATACGGTCATCACCGTATCATCCGACACGGATTCCTTGGTGAAGAACTCCTTCGCATACTCTATCAGCTTCTCCTTGTCCTCCTCCTTTATGGCGAAGGATATGGCTGTGGAGCAGCAGTTGGTCGTCTTGTTCGGAGCCTCCGGATTCAGCTGGATGATCTTGTGCTCTATGAACTCCCCGTAAGGGCATTCCTTGCTCATCTTCATGGTCACCACCCATGTGGCTCCCTGGCTGGGCGTGTCGGTGTCATCCAGTCCCAGGATGACACGGATCATCTTCGGCGTAATGACTTCCACTTCCGCTCTGTGGGCACCGCCGATCTTGAAATCGTCAGGATAAATCGTCTCTATGACATCAGGTGCCTGCGGTATGCATGCGCCTATCCCCACCGAGGCTCCGGCCAGACCGACCCAGTGGGACTTGACCCTGTCCCCTTCGACGGTCAGGGATTTGAGGCCCTGGGCACCGTATTTCGCAGAAGCGGGACCGAAACTGAGCTCCCTCTCTCCTATCTCCACGTCCATCGTCATAGAGGTGCCCATAGCCTTTATGTCGGTAATGACGCCGCCCGTCCGCTTCCTGTTGACTATGTCCCATTCTATAGGTCCGCGGGCGATGCAGTCCTCCAGGATCTGCGCGACTCCGTTCTTCTCGTCAACAAGGGTGATATACCTCTTACAGAAGAGAGGACCGAACTTCTTCCTGACCTCTTCCGGCGTCATTATCGTAGGCATGGTTTTCACTCCGTCTCTTCTTCATATATTATGCTGAGACATTCCGGAGGGACGTGCTTGCACAGGAAGACCGTCTTGGCGGCCTTTCCGATATCGTATCCTGCGTCGAAGCAGGCATTCACGTCTATCTCGAGTATTACCGGCTGCTCCACACGCACCGATCCCGCATTGAACGCATCCTGATATGTCAGCGACAGGTGCACCATCGCCCTGTCAGAAGGATAAAGGCCCGACTCTAGTATGAGGTCCGTTTCCTCCGGAGCGGTCGGATAGTACAGATAGTCCGGGACATTCTCTGTGTTCAGGACCATGTCGAGCTCTATCGTGTGCCCGTAGGTAGCTCTCACGACGTTCCCGGACACCTGGTATCTTCCTTTGGGATCCGTGTCCACCAGCGCCACTATATGATGCGGCCTGAGCCAGTGCATCCTGGGATTCTTCTCCTTGATCACACCCACTATGTCTCTCATATCCACAAAGCCCTGGTCATCCATACTGAGGTCGAACCTGCCGTGCCTCAGTATTCCTGCCAGGGACCTTCCGAGCCTTTCGGTCTCGAAATCATTCATTATGAATTTTCCTTCCTCTCCGCAAACAGGACACTGGTCCTCCCGGAAGTATCCGTGATCCTCACATTCCCTCATCTTTCCTCACCTTTTGGTTATCGAATCGAATTCTCGGCTGCGGCCACAGTATTGGCCATCAACATGCATATTGTCATGGGCCCCACGCCCCCAGGCACAGGCGTTATCTTGGAGGCTTTCCCGCTCACACCCTGGAAGTCCACGTCCCCCACCAGCCTGCTGCCTTTGGGGCTCGAGGGATCATCCACCCTGTTGGTGCCCACATCTATGACCACAACGCCCTCTTTCACCATGTCCGCGGTGATGAAGCGAGGCTTCCCGATGGCCACGATCAGTATGTCCGCCTGTCTCGTCAGGTCGGGCAGATCCTTGGTTCGGGAGTGGACGACGGTGACTGTGGCATCGGCCCCTTTGGCCTTCTGCACCATCAGTGCTGCCATGGGCTTCCCGACTATGTTGCTTCTGCCCACCACCACGACGTGCTTCCCCGATGTCTCGATACCGGAACGCACCAGCATCTGCTGTACCCCCGCAGGCGTAGCGGGAAGGAATCCGGGCTTCCCTATGAGCATGTTGCCCACATTCACCGGATGGAAGCCGTCGACATCCTTCTTCGGATCGATGGCGTCTATGACCTTGTCCTCATCTATGTGCTTGGGAAGCGGCAACTGCACTATGAACCCGTGAACGGAGGGATCCCTGTTCAGATCGTATATCTTGCCGAGAAGCTCCTCCTCGGTCGTCGTCTCGGGCATCCTTACCGTGATCGAGCGCATCCCGAGCTCCTCGCATTTCAGGCCTTTGTTCCGGACGTAGACCTGGGATGCGGGGTCATCACCGACCAGTATGACCGCCAGGCCCGGCGTTACGCCTTTCGATTTAAGGCATGATATCCTTTCCGAGAGCTCTGAATATATCTCTGACGAAACGTCCTTGCCTTTTATGAGGTCCGCCGTCGGTGGCATATGTAACAATGCGCATACGCGAGAGTTATTTAATTACTTGGCGCAAAAGCGCGGTCATCCGGTAAGGGTTGGCATTTCACATTCATTCCAAAAAACAGAAAAACTGATTTTCCTTCAGCGGTATGAGCGTCCCTTCGTAACCGTCAGCATGTTCCGGATCTCCTGCGTCTTGATCCCCGGATGGTCCGGCCGGCACGGAGATCTCCCACCCATGGAACGATCCTCGCTTCTGTTCTCCGGGACCTCGTCCCCGAAAGATTCCGTGGAATACTCTCCGATAACCTTCATGGAGGGCTGCCCGCATTCGGGATGCGCTGCATCTCTCAGCCCGTTCGCGCATTCGAACCGGACGGAGGGAATCTCCCCATCGCCTGTTCCATGGTCATTGGCTCATACCCGCTGTCTATGAGGGAGCTTATCACATTCCTCACGTCATCCAGGTTCTTCTCCCGCCGGGCTCTATCCATCATGCCCCCTTTTATGGATTCCACCATGTGCCAGGTATGTGTCGCGATGACGAAGACCCCCTCTTCCATCCCGGAGGCCATTTCGATGTAATCCCTTGGGCCCCGGTTGCCTTCGTGCATCGGCCAAAGATATGCCGCTATGGTTCTGCCGGATGCATCCTTGCCTTTGGGCACGGGGATCTCCGTGATCCCCCACTTCAGGTAAGGCATCACGGATCGCCCCATGCTCGCATACTCTGAGGAATCGTACTCTATGCCGTACTCCCCCAGTATGCTCATCAGAGGATCATGGGCTCTCATGTACGGAGCTCTGAAACCCCGCGGCGTGGCGCCGGTCACATCCTTAACAGTGTTAACGGAACGTTCCATCACGTCCCTGATGTCCCTTTCGCACATCGGCATCCCGGAGACCTGCCCGGTGAAATCCTCATGATCGTATCCATGCAGTGCCACTTCATGCCCTGAGACGGAGGATGCGCCTACGGACATGAGGGTGTATGCCTCGGCGAAGAATGTCCCCCGAATGTTCAGGTCGTCCAACAATTCGGAAAGGATGATCGCGCCTTCTCCGGACGAACCGCACCTGCAGCACATGTCATCACCGCAGACCGCCTCTGTTCTGCCGGGCGCAGCCCTGTTGACGTCCCTGTCGAGATCGACCGTCACGCAAAGAGCCCTCATGCCCTCTTCATCCCGCTCCGCTGACTTAAACAATGCCTTCGGCGAATGAAGCTTCGATGGTCCCTGATACATTTTTTAACCTGGCGGTCCTACTTCTCCTTGTGAGGCCGCATGATAATAGGTGAGCAGAAACCGATACAGGATATAATCGGCTCCCTGGGGGGACCGCAAGGACGTACGTATACTCGTCGTAGGTTGCGATTCCTGCATGACGGTGTCCCTGGCAGGCGGGAAGGAAGAGGTCCGGGACCTTGTCTCCGACCTCACGGCCCACTCCCGCAGGAAAGGATTGGGATGGCGTGTCAAAGGGCTCACTCTGAAAAGGCAATGCGAGAGGAGATTCGCAGAGGGGATCTCAGCTGATGTTCAGAATGCGGATGTCGTGATATCCCTGGGATGCGGGGTCGGTGCACAGAGCATGTCGGAGACCTTCCCGGAGAGGAGGATAATACCCGGCATCAACACATCGAATATGGGGGCTCCGGAGAAGAAGGGCGTCTTCAAGGAGAAGTGCATGGGGTGCGGCAGGTGCACAATAGACCGGACTGCCGGCATATGCACTCTGGCAAGATGCGCCAAGGGACTTCAGAACGGCCCGTGCGGCGGATCCGTGGATGGGAAATGCGAGCTTTATCCCGAGATAGACTGCGCATGGCATCAGGTCTACACGATTCTGGAAGCGAAGGGGGAATTATCAGAGGCCGTCGAGCCCGTCCCGCCCAAGGACTGGTCCAGGAGTCACAGCGGAGGCGTCAGGACCGTGAGGAGCAAGGAGTGAGACCTTGGAAGGAACAAGCATCCTGAAGGAAAAGCTCTCCCGGGGAGAATTCATCGTGACCGCGGAGATCGCCCCTCCCAAATCGGCCTCTGCGGATGATTTCATAGCCAGAGCCGAGAAGATGAGGGGATTCGCCGACGCCTACAACGTAACCGACAATCAGACCGCCATGGTCCGTCTCTCCAGCCTCGCCGGCAGCGTCATGTGCCTGAGGATGGGCATGGAGCCCATAATGCAGATCGTCTGCAGGGACAGGAACAGGATCGCAATGCAGTCCGATATACTCGGCGCCCATGCGCTGGGCGTAAGGAACGTCCTTTGCATATCGGGGGACCATCAGTCCTTCGGCAATCAGCCGGACGCCAAGAACGTCTTCGACGTGGACAGCACCCAGCAGATAATGATATTCAGGAAGATGACGGACGAGGGCCGTCTTTGGGGAGGCGATGAGATAATGAACCCGCCGAAGCTCTGCATAGGCGCTGCCACGAATCCCTTCGGCACCCCTATGGGGATGCATATGCTCAGGACCATGAACAAACTGGCAGCAGGGGCCGAGTTCTTTCAGACCCAGGCCGTGTTCGATCTTGACAGATTCGACGAGTGGATGGAAGGCATCAGGAAGCAGGGCATCCATAAGAAGGCAGGGATAATCGTCGGGATACTGCCTCTGAGGACCGTTAGAGCTGCAAGATTCATGATGAATAACGTTCCCGGCACATGCGTTCCGGATACGGTCCTGAAGAGACTGACCTCTGCGGCGGACTCTTCCGCCGAGGGCCTCAGGATAGCGGCGGAGACCATAGAGCACGTATCATCCCAGGAAGGTGTCGCCGGAATACACATCATGCCGATAAACTGGCACGCCAGTGTCGGACAGCTTGTGAATATGACGGGATTGGGCCCTAGCCCCTGAGATAGTCATTGCAATACAGCTTACGGTCCAGCAGCATCTCCGACGTCTTCAGGGTGTTCATCAGATCCTCGTCCTCCGGGTCGAGAATGGCTGCCGAGAGCCCCGCTCCCATGAGCATTGCCAGGTAGGTCCTGTTTATCAATGACCTTCCGGTCGCCCCGTTGGATATGTTGCTCAGGCCCACGACCGTCCTGATCGGCGGATCGTTCAGCATCTGGAACATCCTTATCGACTCGATGACCTTCCGGGCCTGGTCCTGGCCTGCCGATACCGGCAGTACCAGGGGGTCCAGGATTATGCTCTCCGGCATCACCCCGTGCTCCATGGCCGTGGTTATCATGAGCATTGCCATCTCACCGCGGCTCTCAGCGTCGTTGGGTACGCCCTTCTCATCCATGGTAAGGCATATTATGTCAGACCCATACTCCGCAGCAAGAGGGAACAGCTTCCCCATCTTCTCCGCCTCGGCCGTTGTGGAATTGATTATGGTGGGGTTGTTCGATGCCGCCAGGCCCGCCTCCAGGGTCTTCACTCCGGGGGAGTCGATGCACAGCGGAAGGTCCGTGACGGATTGTACCGTTTCCACAAGCCATTTCATGGTGTCGGGGCTGTAGCACCCCCTTCCCGGACCGACGTTGAGATCCAGTGCGTTGGCGCCGCATTCTATCTGCCTCAGGGCAGCGTCCCTTATCGCCTTCTCGTCCCTGGCATCTATGGCCCGTCCGACGGACCTGAAGAGCCCGTTTATCCTCTCGCTTATTATCAGCACGGAATCCTCACCTTATCGATCTCGATCCTCTCTCTATCATCATGCCTTCGATCTGCAGGGGAGCATTGCGCATGGCCAATTCTTTGGCTCTCAGGCCCTTCGCCTCGTTGTCCGCGTAAATGGTGAAGAGAACCTCCCCCTTCTCCGCCCTTTGCCCCTTCTTCTTGTAGAGGAGGATCCCGGCGCCTTGTCCGAAGGGGAACCGGCGGCCCTGGCTATGCTGACCAGCGTTTTATTGTGGATGGTGTGCACATACCCGGACTTCGTGGTCACGATGTCGTGCTTGAACTTCCCGGGCTGCAGGTCGTCCGCCTTCAGATCGGGACGGCCGTTCTGGGCCACCACTATCTCCATGAACTTCTTATGGGCCTCTCCGGATGAGAGTATGCGCCTCGCCTCCTCGCCTCCGTAAGGTATCCCGCCCATCTCCAATATGACGCCGGCCAGATCGCATGCCTTCTCGATGACGCTGGACGGGTGCTTCTCCCCCTCCAGGACCTTTATGCACTCCCTGGCCTCAAGGATGGGCCCTATCGCCGACCCGACAGGCTGATCCGCATAGGTTATGGCGCACTCCACCTGTATTCCGAGTCTTCTTCCGAGGTCCATGAAATCCCTGACGTAGGCTCTGGCCTCCTCTATGGTCTTGACCTTGGTGCCGGAGCCCATGGGTATGTCCACCAGCAGATGGGTGGCACCTATGGCGATCTTCTTGCTCATTATGGATGCCAGCATCTGTGCCCTCGGATTGATCCCCAGAGGATACTCTATGCGTATCACCATATCATCCACCGGGGCTATGTTCATGGCACCTCCCCATGCGAAGGTGCCCCCCCACGGTCTCGGCAATCTCTTTTATGCGGGCCGCGGAAAGCTCAACGTCGCAGAAAGTCTCCACGAAATCAGATGTGCCAGATGCGCTGCTTATCGCCCTGGAGGACGTTTTAGGTATCATGAGCCCGGCCGCCGCCACTATGGATACCACTATGGGAGTAACCTTGTTCCCCGGGACTCCCCCCAGGCTGTGGAAGTCGAATACGGGCTGACGGTCGAATACCATTCGGTCCCCGGTATCCACCATGGCGTTCGTGAAGTCCGCGATCTCCTCCACATCCATCCCGTTGATGTAAAGCGCCGTGAGCCATGCGGATATCTCTATCTTCGACAGCTTCGATTCGGCGATGTCCTTCACGACCTCATTTATCTCTGCGGTGCTGAGCCTCTCATTGTCCATCTTGTGCCTTATGCTCTTGACGGATTCCGGCTTGGGTGAGTTCTCTATATTGACCTCGTCCCCATCCTTAGCCTCTATCTTCTTCATCACGTCGGAGGACATCAGGACCGTGCCCTTCTTCACGACCGTATCCGTCCTGCTCACCAATGTGACCGTGGACTTGCTTTTCCCGTCTATCCTCACGCGGTCCATTTCCTTTACGCCGAGCTCGACGCAATCATCATCGTGCATTACGATCCTCGGCTCTGAGGAGTCCACGTTATAGAACTTAACCTTGAATCTCATTTCATTCCCCACTTTTCCAATGCTGTTTTGAGTTCCTCATGAGTCTCCGCGTACTTGTCCGCCGGTATGCCTGCGTACGCGGCATCGACTGCCTGGCTCATTGCCATCGCACCTTTCCTGATGCCTCCGGGATGGCCTGCAACGGCCCCTCCCGCCTGTATCTGAACTGTGAGCCCGGACCTTTCGACGAGCTTGCCCACCATGCCGGGGTAGACCCCGCCGGAGCATACGGGCATCACGGTCTTGTAGGGCACACTGTCATCTATGCATGCTCTCAGATTGTCCAGGTCCCCTCCGACGTCCCCTGACATCTTCCCCACGCCAAGAGTGCCTATGTGCAGGGCATCGCCGCCGCACATACGGGCCAGCTTGGCGATGGGGAGCATCGCGATCCCGTGCTCCCTGTCCCGGGTCATGGCTCCGTGCATGGTCCTGTGAACATGTATCGGGACCTTGACGGAGGGGTCCTCCGCAAGGGCCTGAACTGCTGCGAAGCCGCAGGTTATGATGTCCACCATGATCTGCTTGGCACCCAAGGACTGCACTTTGTCCGCGACCTCCAGGATCTTGTGGCCGCTGGTACTGATGTTTATGGCATGGATCATGTGGATCCCCTCCTGTTCCAGCCTGTCAAGGGAATCGGCTATGGCCACGGTCCTCTCCTCTATCGGGCAGAACGTCTGATTCGTAAGGGTCTCATCATCCTTGCTGTTGGTAAGACCTCCGAGGCCGGACTCGTAGACATAGTCTGCCATCTCCTTGGGGGACAGCCCTATCTTCGGCTTGATTATCGTGCCTACCAGAGGCTTGTCCTTGCGCTTCAGCACTGACCTCAGACCGTCGACTCCGTGCTTCGGGCCGGGAAACTGCTCCAATATGCTCTTGGGGAACCTTACATCCTCGAGTCTCACTTTCTTCAGGGACTCCAGCCCGAAGAGGTTGCCTGCGATGACGCTCAGGATCTGAGGCACTCCGCCTATCTCTATGCTGAAATCGTCACTCGGGAAGGCCACTCTGATTCTGTTGCCTTCAATGGATGTCACGCGGGCGCCGTACTTATCGATCACGTCCTCCTTAAGCGTGGTGAGCCCCGTCCATGTGCCGGTGGACTGCTCCGCGGCTATGGCGTCGGCCGCTTTCTCGATGGGCAGGTCGGTGGTGACCCTGTAATCGCATATCACATAGTCCTCCGGATCCAGGTTCTCGTTCAGATGCAGGTATGTGTAGGTCTTTGGTCTCATTATCTCAACTCCTGAAGCTGCATTGCCGAATATCCCAACTGATGAGTCATGACCCCGAATACCGCTCCGGGCGACATCATGCCCAATTCAGTGATTATGGCATCTATATAGGCTGCGGGTGTGCTGTCGAATACGGGATTATAGATCTTCACCGTGTCCGGCAGCTCACCGGGCGCGGAGATCTCTGAGGATGGTCTTTCCTCTATGGTCACCATATCTCCGAACAGGGTCATCGGCGAGAATTTGTACGTCTCCGCACAAACGTAGAACTGCACCCTGGCCTCATGAGCGGCCAGAGCAACGTGGGATGTGCCCACCTTATTGATCAGTGAGCCGTGGGATGTGACCGTATCGGCCCCTACGAAGACCTTGTCCACTTTCTTCATAACGGACCTTACCGCGCTGTCGACGACGAGCGTCGTGTCTATGCCCTCGGCGGCCAGCTCCCTGGCTGTCAGTATTCCCTGCCTCCAGGGGCGTGTCTCCGTCGCATAGACCCTTATGTTCTTGTTCTGCCTGTGTGCGGCCTTCATCACGCTGATCGCCGCGCTGCTGTTGCATATGGTCAGGATTGTGTCCCCGTCCTGCACCCTCTTGGCGCCTATCTCCCCTATCACCTTGACGGCGTTCTCGGATGATACGATGAATCTCTCAGCGTTTGAAACGATCAGTGCCGCCGCCTCGCCGACATCCTTCGCATCGGCCACGCCCCTCAGGGTGAAATGGACCCCGTTCCAAAGCGAGACCGCGGTGGGCCTTGAATCCAGAAGGGTCCTCTTGGCCTTCTCCAGGTCACTCAGGAATGTCTGCATCCCCTTCCCCTCATAGCTGTCCGCGAAATCGGACAGAGCTTTTGCGCCGGCCCTAGCTATTTTCCCGGCACCGCGTATCTTCATGCTCTTTATGTCCGCAGCGGTGTCGTTAACGTTCATGAGCCGTCATCGATTGCAGTCTATAAAAGAACCGTGGAAAAATCGCCGACATCAGAGCAGCACTGCGAGGACGAGGCGCCTGGCCTCTTCGAGGCCGTACATCAGATAGAATGCTCCCACGATGGCCTCGAATATATCTGCCCGCATATTCTCTTCCAAGACGGGTATCTTCGTTCTCTTATCGATGTGCCCGTTTCCCACTCTGGCCGCCGGGTCTATCCTGATCCCTTTCCTCAGGACCGCAGCGGATATGCACCTGTTGGCGACCAGGCTCTGCTTGGTATCCGTCATCTCGCCTTCGTCACCGCCCAGCCTGTATGCGTATTCCGAGGCCACGAGCTCGGTGACCGCGTCCCCCAGGAACTCCAGCCGTTCGTACGGAACGCCTTCTCCCTTCTCCGATACATAGCTGTCGTGGGTGAGGGCTTCCATGAATATGCCCGCCTCTTCCGACGTCAGGTCCCTCTTGGAGAATGGCGGCGATGCCAGGAGCTCCCTCATCCTCGCTTCCTCTGAGGTCATGTTGCAGATATCGGCTTCATAGCATTTATATAAAGGCCGATGGGGCAGGCACCATACCGAAGAAATATCCGCGTGCCCATCCGTAATGATCCGGTCAGACGGAAAGGGGTTTCTTGAATATGAAGAGAATGAGCCCGAAAGAAAGAGTTATGGCAACATTGAACGGAGAGACCCCCGACAGAGTACCTGTTTTCGACATGTCGATAATGGTTCTGTCTAAATTGGGAGGATACCAGTGGAAGGATGTGAGGCACGATGCCGCCCTGTCCACCGCATTGGCATTGGATTACGACAAGAAGGTCAACCCTGACTTCCTGATGGGCTGCATGGAGCTCGGAGGAATGTTCCTGGATCTGGGAATTGAATATTCCGCTCCGGATGACAACTATTGCAATGTCAAAGGCGCATACTACGTAGAACCGGAGGACATAGACTCCAAGGCCCTTCCTGACATATCGAGCAGCAAGGAGTGCCCCCTCCTCTGGAGCACGCTCATAGGCAAGAGCGCCGATCTCTACAAGAAATATCAGGGAGATGCGATGCTGGGAGGCACCTGTTGGGGACCGTTTACCACCGCGGGCTTCCTGCGCGGAGTGGAGACTTTCCTTATGGATATAATCACCGAGCCGGACATAGCGAAGAAAGTGATGGCGAAAGGGACGGAATACTTCGACAGCATAGGAAGGGAGATAATGAGCCAGGGAAGCGATTTCTTCAACATAGCCGATCCCACGTCGTCCGGCGATCTGATAAGCGGGGAGACCTACGAAGAGTACTGCGTTCCCGCCCTTCACAGGACCGCGAAGGTATGGAGGGACGACTTCAAAAGACCTGTTTTCCTGCACATCTGCGGTAACACCGAGGTCCTCTCGGAACAGATAGCCGGCACCGGGCTTGATGCCTTCAGCGCCGACCATGCCGTGAACCTTGGGGCCATGAAGGATAAACTTGCCGGAAGGATCACCCTCATGGGCAACGTGGACCCCGTCAAGGTCATGTGGATGGGCAAAAAGGAAGATATTCTGAGAGAATCGAAGAAGTGCATAGATGCGGCCAAAGAAGGCGGGAAGTACATGCTCTGCACAGGTTGTGAGATACCCAGAGACACGTCCTTGGAGAATATCAAGGCCCTTTTCGAAGCCGCCGATAAGTACGGAAGAAACTGAAACACAGGGGGCTCCGGCCCCACCTTCTCTTTTTTGCATAGGCTTTATTACAGTCGATGAGTTTATTGAGGGCATGGCTAAAAGGAAGGTCAGGTTCAGAGGCGTAAAGCATACTCCCAAAAGATTGGAGAGCGACCTGCTCCAAAAATCCAAGGAGCTTCTGGATGACCCGGGCCTCCTGAGGCCGAAATGCGCAGGCACATGCAGGAAATGCCGCTTCGACAAGCCCTTCGCCAGGATAGGGAAGCTTGAAAGGATAAAGGATGACCCTGATGCTCTGGTCAAGGCATCCAAGAAGGGGCCCTGCGACATAACAAAGGCCTATGCTGCCACAGCATCCCTCGGAGCTGCGGGCGAGATACCTTACCTGGCCACCGCCCGGCTCGGAGGGGAGGAGGTCTCCTTCGCCAAGAGGGGCAGTGTCGGCAACGACAAGTTGATAGGTTGCCAGTATTACAATGATCCCCGGATCAGGCTTCTGTTGTACAATGACATGGCCCGGAAGAAGAAGCTTCACATATACTCCTTCGACGAGCTTGTATGCTCGAATGCGCCCAACATGCCGGAGGACTATCTTTATGATGCGTTCTGGGACACCCCCTATGAATTCCCGAATGACAGGCTCGCATGTGGCCATGAGGGTCAGGGGACCCTCGTCATCGCAGTGAAATCCCTGGGTGAGGAGATAAGCATCTGCAGGAACTGCGCCAAGGATGTATCCACCCTGCAATACCTCATATCCCGTATATCCGCCAGGGACCCGCTGGATGATTTCGATGTATCGGTGAGGCACAAATTCCATTCCGCCGGGGATGAGGGCAGGGAGGCCATACCCTCGGATAGGATAAGAGAGTACGCCATGGGAAAGATAACGGACTCCGCTCTGATCGCCTCGGTGCTCAAGGACATGGCTGGCACTTTGAAGAAGGGGGATGTGGCAACCTTCGTATCAGGCAACACGAACCACGGTTCGGATCTCAACGGGTTCCTGGAGAGCCTCAGGGGAAGCGATGTCGAGAAGGACGCTCTGAAGGCGTACCTGACAGGCAGGAACGAATCCGTGATAATAAAATCAGACAGAGCCTCGGAAGCTCTCAGCGCCCTTTGGCCGGAACACTGGAAGGATATCGTTTCCGCATACACCTCCCGGGAGACCGCAGAGGCTTTTGGGGACCAGAGCCGAAGCAATCCAGCTCAGGCCCTATCTGGCGCCAGGCGCGTGATGATGTCCAAGGACGTGATAGACAGCCTCCCTGACTTCGGGAAGCGCGCAGGTCCGATGACAAAGCTGGCTGACGCTTATGCGAAGGCCGCCAAGGTCGGAGGCGCGGAGATGCTCTCCGAGGA
>LJKL01000001.1 GCA_001421175.1 Methanomassiliicoccales archaeon RumEn M2
CAAGCTCATTTTGATGCTGGACAACAAAGGTTACACACTCAATCTCGATGCCATTTGGATCGAACAGCGCGCACCGAACGAATTGCTGAATCAATTGCTGGACATAGCCATTCAAATTCGTTCCAAGCTTCAAGAGGAGATAGAAGGCACCTCCAGAAACCTATTTGACTACTGTAAAAGCAAAGATGCCTGGGACAAAGTCAGACCTATCAAGATCGAATTCCGCAACGATATAAACAGATGGGTTATTTCCAAAAAACGTGAGAATACTCAAATCGGAATCGCACGTAGAGCCGAAAATGACACCGCTCAAATTAAGAACCGCATTTGGGTCGTGGAAAAAACCGAAGAATTTTGGAGAAGCGTTATGGGTTGGGGTTTGGAACATAGCAAGCTGAGAAAAGATGAAATCAGCGTTCTGAATGTTGCTGTAAACATGCATTCAAGCAGAAGGCCCCCATCAGAAAAACAATGTGAGTGGCTCAAGAAAATTTATGACAAATTGATGGATGAAGGCATGGAACTTTGACTGATTTGTGCTGCGATTTGCGCCATCATAAGGATTGAGGTTGGGAGTCGATACCCCAGATCTTGTCCGCTCTGTTCACCATTATCATGAACCAGAAGTTCTCCGCAAACAAGGATAACACACAGGGCAACACAGCCCCCGGCATCAGCACCATGGCCATCGTTATGCACAGCCTCGTGTTCTTCCACGCCGCCATTGAGACGTAGACGACAGACCTGCCCCTGTCCACGCCTGCCCTTCTCGACCATACCAAGGGGATGATCGTTATCACAACTAAGCGGATAGTAACAAGTGCCAGTATCGACAATACCAACATCGTCTCCTCGAAGAACGCGCTCCTGTTGGCCGCTATGGCGAATAGGACAAGGAGCATGAAGATCGCGTTGATTATCACGGTCTTGCGCTCCGCCTTAAGGTGGAGCCTCTTAATCAGTAGCGAAACAAGGAAAGGGATCACGATGAATAGCACGATATACTTCAGGATCTCCGTCGGGCTAACAGCATTCCCGATAAGGACATATGAAAGGGCAGGTGTCAGAGCCAGCGATATCAGATAGATCACTGTTACGGAGACAAGTGCCAGCTTCACATCCCCTTTCATGTACATGCCGCAGATAATGACTGAGATCGCGCACGGGAGAGAAGCGAAGAGGGCCCACCCGTACCACACATCTGGGTGGGATTCCATGAATGGTATCCCCATCAATATCGTCACGCCGGCGTTAAGCAGATAGCAACAGAGGAAGGTTATCCAGATCTCCTTCTTGTAGTGCTTCACATCACCCTTCTTCAGCTCGAGGCCATCCATGGAGATGCTCATCTGCACCATCTGGATGATTATCATGATCATCAAGAAGTCGATGTTCTGAGGGCCGACGATGAATCCGATCAGTATCCCAGCCACTATTCAGTATCTGATATCTGACAGCGACTCAGTCAGGCCCATACGCCCTGATTGGGGAGTATAATTTAAACCTGAGTTCGACAGGACATGTAATCTTCATTCAACACATCGACCCTTTTGATTGAATATCTTGAATGCTCGTATCAGAAGTGCATTTAAGCAACAAGATCAACATGATTCTTCAAAAATGGTACCGTGCGCTCTGAAAATATACATATATGCGATAAACAAACCCCTAAGCATGGCGAAGATCGGTTTCGGGAATCCTGAGGATCCGCACAGAATAAGGAACAGCAGCCGCCGGCTCTTCCTTGCAGTTCTGATCTTGATGCTGGCACTTTCCATAGCCGCCTACCTTTTCCGCAAAGACCTGCTGGAGCTGATGGGTGGCGTGATAATGTACATGGTGGCGTTCAGCATGTCCCTGGGCATCGTCTTCGCTGCGTACAGGGCCATCACTATAATGATGAAACGTTGGGAAGGGAAGAGATGATGTTCTCCGAAGCAGTCAGACCTTCTTGATGGTCTCGAAGGTCTGGAAGTTGGGACGGGTCACCAGGGAGTACAGTATCGTGAAACCGTCGTAGAAGGCCACCGGGATCTGGAATAAGAACAGTATCAGCGAATACTTCCTGGACCCGTTATAGAGCGCCCCGAACTGATAGTAGCTGGTGAATCCAATTATGTTCAGGATGGTTACGAGCAGGATCAGAGGTGTGATGTAGATATCCATCAAGATATAAGTCGAGAGCAATACCAGGCCTATCAGCCCGGTCACGCCCACCATGTACATGTAGATATAGAAGAGATAAGTGCGCAGGCTCAGCCTCCGAACCTTCCCGTCGTTCTTGAATATGGACCAGAACCACCTGCGCCTCTGTTTGTAGAAATCCTTGGCCGTGGTGGGGGGGAGCGATGTATATGTTGCCCGCCGGTATGTGGCAGAAAGTATACTTCTTGGATATCTCGAGACCCATTATTAGGTCTTCAGCACCGTAGGTCCCGTAGTCCCAGCCGATCTCCTGCTCCACGTCGGCCCTGACGACTATGCCCTCACCGTGAACGAACTGAGGTCTGTTACCTTTATTGTAGTGTCTGCACCAGGCCTCACAATTGGCTATCCTGACGATATCCGAGAGGGAAGAGAAGAGATGCCTTCCGAACTCCCTCAGCCTTATGCATCCCTGCCCGCCTTCGACGGTCATGTGATTGATCACATACTCAAGATACGGCTTGTCCACCATGCTGTCGTCATCCAGATGGCAGATGTACGTCTCCCTGCCGTATCCCTCCGTGCGGAGCCATTCGTTGCCGTATTGCATGGCCCGCATCTTATTCCTGGATCCGTTCGGGCACACATAATCCTTGGGAACGGTGATCTCCCTGCAACTGTATGAGAACGTATCCCTGTGCTCTTTGATTACGAAGATCTCAAGACCCAGTTCGTAACCTTTGATATTCGATATTATCTTCTCAACAACATCCGTGGCCATGCCGTTGGTTGTTATGACGACGATCACGTTGTTGGGCTTCTCCAACATCGGGTCCTTCTCAGCCTCCCTGATGTCGTTCCCGAAGAGGCTGATGATCATCAGGTACATCTGATATACGGCGAATGGAAAATACGAAAGAACTACTGCGGCGAAAGCATACTGCAATAGGGACCAAGACGTGAGTTCCTGAGAAATCATCGTTAACGGCATTTCTTTCACTATCCGCGCCTTATCGGACCATACGAGCGATATGACGCATTCTTAACTTTAGTTAGAACTACTCTATATCTATTTATCTTTCAGATACAAGTCAAGAGCGATCGGCTCCTGCTCCGTGTTCTCCGACCCACGTCATAATGATTTGTCACATCTGGCATTTTCTAAAATGCTGGTCAGCAGCTTATTCGTCAGGACCCGTCACTTCGTCGCAGATGGATTTGATGTACTGATTATAGTACTGTCCCTTCTCCTTCGCCAATGCTCTTATGATATCAGTGGTCCTCGACCCGTACTGGGAGGATTTCTTCACCCGTCCAGCTATCGAAGGATATCCCATGTCCGCAGCGATCTCCTTCAGAACGGACTTCCGGGAATCCATATCCTTCGGCCTCAGCACTTCCGGGTCTATCTTCTCTATTTCCGACAGGACAGCAGGATCAAGGTACGGATACAGCAACGTCTGACCGAAATGGCTCGCTATCGCCTTCTCGCAGGGCATGGAGACATCGAATAGCCTGTTCACGCTCGATGCTCTCAGCGTTTCGTATTCCTCATCAGTCTGATCGACGAACTTGGCGCATCCCATGAAGAACTCGTCAGCTCCCTGCCCCGTGAGTATGGTATCCTCTTCTGACGTCCTGCAAACGCAGAACAGCTGCAGCTCATACGATATCGTGAACGGGTCCGATACGCCGGTGGCCGATATCAGCTCGGCTATCAGCGACCTTGTGTTGTCCTTGGTGATCTTCACGTGCGTCCAGGGCAGCTCCAGTCTCTCGGAGAGGTCCTTTGCCATAATGACGTCGTGAGAGCCCTCCGTGCCGCAGGTGTAGAGCCTCACGGAATCAGCGTACTTCTTCGCTATGGCGGCCGCAAGGCCGGAGTCCAAACCGCCGGAGAAGGCAACGCCGATGTCCTTGCCTTCGGTGCCCTTCCGTATGACATCGATGATGGTATCCCTCAGTGCGCCGTATCTGAACACAGGGCGGTGATAAGGGTCGCAGATTATAATTGAGACTGATTGTCGTTCCCTGCAGGGTTGTATCCCCCGCGTCCATACTTCTTATGGAACCCGACCTCCGACATCAGATGCGATATGGTGGTCGCTGCGATCGCCATGATCACCACGCACGAGAAGACGACGGGATCCAAAGCCCCGGACATCACCCCTATCGTAGCTATCACTATGACGACCTCGGCCTTCGGGACCATCCCCCATCCGATCAGGTTGAGGGATTCGCGGTCCAGGGACCTGTTCCCAAGCTTCGCCCCGACGGCGCAGGCGAAGTACTTCCCCAATATCGCTATGAGGGACAGCACAACGGCGAAGCCCAGGACCTCCCAGGACATCAGGTCTGCGAATATCACGCGTATACCGACGCTGATGAAGAAGAATGTCATGAAGAACTCCTTCAACGGCTCCACCTCATCGATGAGCTTCCATTCATCTGCGTAATCTGCGAACATCATGCCTGCGAAGTATGCTCCGACTATCACGGAAAGACCGATGACATCAGCCAGTATGGCAAGCGCGAAGCACGCCCCTATGCCGATGAACAGTATGTTCCAATTCGGGCTGTCGCTCCTGCGGTTGTGGTTTATGAAATCGTGGACCTTCGGCATCACGTATAGGGTCATGAGCAGCGCCGCCGCAACAAAACCCAACGCCTTCACGATGGTGAAGGCTATCCCTGCGGGAGAGGTGTCGCCTACGGCCAATCCGGAGATCACCGACAGGATGGTCAGTGCCAATATCTCCGAGATTACGGCGGCATTTATGATTATCTTGCCTTCTTTGGTGTTCGAAACATTCAGATGCTTCATCACATGGGCCGCCACCCCTGCGCTCGTGGTTATCATTATGGTGGCGATGAAAAGGGCGGATATCAGGCTCCCTCCCATGAAGTACATCAGGAGAAGCCCCAGGATGAACGGTGTTATGATGCCGAGCAGCGCTGCGAACGTCGCGGTCTTCCCGACATTGATCAGATCGGATATCTTCGTCTCAAGACCTACGGTGAACAGAAGGAAGATTATTCCCAGCTCGGAGAACAGCATCAGAACGTTGTATCCTTCGCTCCCTTCCGAGATGGGCGTTTGGACGACTATGCCTATCTGCGCAAGGAGATTCCAATCACCGAGACTGACGATCACCAGATTCGCGGCGACGATCCCGAACACGATCTCACCCATCATCCCGGGGAGGTGCATCTTCTTGAAGATGAAAGACCCCAGGTTGGACAGGAAGAACAGCACGAATAGCATCACTACAAGTGATATTACGTCCATGTAATGGTCAGGAGAAGGTGCAATAAAAAACCAAAGGTTCGGAACGTCGGATATGACAGAAGCATTCAGCAGAGAATGTAATAAAAATGGCGCGGAGAGGGAGATTCGAACTCCCGAGGCAGATGCCACCGGTTTTCAAGACCGGCGCCGTGGGCCAGGCTTAGCTATCTCCGCTTAACGGTTTCATGTCATTCCCTTATTTAAAACCGGACCAAGGATAACCTGGGAACAATCAAATAGATATGCGGTTCCTTTAACAACGTCAAACCGCGGATCAGCACGGGGAGAAGAGGAATCTGATATGAGGATAATGCACACCTCCGATCTGCATATCGGCAAGAGCGTTCACGGATTATCGATGCTTGAGGACCAGAAGTTCATCCTGGAGCAGATGCTCAGGATGATAGAGAACGAAGAAGCGGACGTTCTCGTCATCGCCGGGGACGTTTACGACAGGACCGTTCCGAACGAGGGCGCGGTGTCGATACTCGACGATTTCCTGACCAGGCTGCATGAAATGGGCTGCCCCGCATTCATCATCCCCGGCAATCACGATTCGGCGACGAGGATGTCCTTCGGGAGCACCCTCCTGGCGAAGCAGGGGGTGCACATAGCCGATGAGTTCAAAGGCGGCATGGAGAAGCATGTGCTGGAAGACGCCCACGGAACGGTGAATCTGTACATGGTCCCCTTCTTCAAGCCATCCGTCGTCCGCTCCCTGAATCCGAGGCCGAGGTGAACAATGCCGATGACGCCATGAGGGAGGTCCTGAAGGCAACGAACATCAACACGTCAGAGAGGAATATCCTTGTGGCTCATCAGTTCGTCATCGGCAGGGGGATCGAGCTCGATCTCGGCGGCTCAGAGGAGTACAAGCCCTCCGTCGGCGGCGTCGATTGCATCTCATACGATCTGTTCTCCGATTTCGATTACGTTGCACTGGGTCATATACACAGACCGCAGAAGGTCGGCAGAAGCGAGATAAGATACTGCGGTTCACCTCTGAAATACTCCGAGACAGAGTATCTCGACCGTAAGGGCGTGGTCATTGTCGACATAGAGGAGAAGGGCACGGTATCGACCAGAACCGTTCCGCTGGTTCCCATGAGGGACCTGCGCGTCATAACCGGCACCGTGGAGCAGCTGAAGGACAGGTCCGTGGTGGAATCCGGGAATCCCAATGATTACATATACGTGAATCTGACCGAGGACACTTTGGATGCGAGAGCGAAGCTGGCGGAGGTCTATCCGAACATAATGGGCATCTCCGTCGCCTGTGCCTCGGGCACAGGGGAGCTTCCGGAGATGACGATAGATAAGATCAAAGGTCTCGATCCCTCGGAGCTGTTCCGCGACTTCTATAAGGAGATGAACGGCGAGGAGATCAGCGAGGAGCAGGAGAGGATATTCTCAACCGCCCTTGAAAGAGCCAGGGGGGATCTTCTCTGAGACCTGTCCTTTTGGAGATGTCGGCAGTCGGGCCGTATTCCGGTAAGGTGGCAGTGGATTTCGACAGATTCGGTAGAAGGGGACTGTTCCTCATCTCAGGGAGCACAGGCTCCGGGAAGACCATGATCTTCGACGGCATAACGTTCGCTCTCTACGGGGATGCCAGCGGCGAGAACAGAGAAGTGAGCTCCCTGCGCAGCGATTTCGCCGATGATGACACGGAAACCTACGTCGATCTGACATTCGAGCATCTGGGCAAGACCTACAAAATACGCAGGTCCCCTCCGTATATGCGCAAGAAGAAGAGAGGAGAGGGCTATACCAAGACTTCCGGGGATGCTTTGCTGGTGCTCCCTGACGGTCGCAGGGTGACCAAACCCCAGGACGCCACGAAGGAGATCGAGGATCTTCTCGGGATGGATCTGAAGCAGTGGAGACAGATCGTCATGATCGCCCAGGGGGAGTTCATCAAGCTCCTCACGTCCAGCACATCCGACAGGGAGAAGATATTCAGGAACATATTCGACACTAGGATCTATGAGGTGGCAGTCGAACATCTGAAGAGTATGGCGGACGGGCACTATTCTGATTTCTCTAAAGAATCAAGGGATTTCGATAATCTCGTGTTGAAGATAGACGCCGGCGAGGATCCTGAACTAGGCTCGGTTCTGGCTTCTTTGCCGAAGGGCAATCTCGTCAATATGAGCGCCACCGTATTCAATGCGCTGGAGACGCATATGATCGCGGAAACGGAACGCGTATCCCGCCTCTCAGCGGAGAAGAAGGAGGCCTGGGAGGCCTATAAGGATTCGATCCAGAAATTGGAAGCGGGGAGGAACCTCAAAAAGGATTTCGAAGACCTGGAGACGAAGAGTGGAGAGAGGAAGATCCTACTTCAAAACAGGGAATCAATGGAATCCTTGCGTAAGGAATACGAATCCAACAAAAGTGCCAGCAAGGTGACTCCGTATTATGATGCGAAGAACAAAGCCGTATCCGACCTGAAAAATTTGAAAGAAGAGATCTCCAAGCTTACCTTGAAGGTAGGGGAGCTCCGGGAGGATATGGAATCGAAGGAAACGGAGAAGGAGGAAGCGGAATCTCACAGCAATGAGCTCAATGAATTGAATGTCGAGATAAGCAAGATCGAGGATAAGATGGGGATATATTCTCAGCTGGCACAATGCACTGAAAAGAAACATGAATATATCGCGAAGCAAAATGAACTGCAGGACAAGATCGCAGAACTTGAGAAGAAAATAACAGAAACTCTGGATTACAAGAGCCCTCTGATAGATTTCGTGAATAAAAATGAAAATGTCAAGGAAAATCTCAGAGATCTTTCTGACATTCTTTCGAGAATAGAGGAATCGGAGATAAGCGCGGATTCCATGGAAAAGATACTAGCAAAGATAGAAACAGAAGAGAAGGCGCTAGAAGAATGCCAGGAAGCACTCGAGTCCCTTCTGGATCTCTGTATTGAATCGGATAATAAAGTGTCGCAGATGGAGCAGACCTTCTACAAAGCCCAGGCTGGCATTCTAGCGAAGAATCTCTCTGAGGACTCGCCTTGTCCTGTATGCGGATCCTTAGCCCATCCCAAAAAGGCGGTCATACCGGAAGGAGCCCCGGAAGAGGAGGATATAAAGGCTGCGAAGACCGAGAATGAGGGTCTGAAAAATGAAAGGAGCAGGATAACCGGAGAAATAGAATCCCATAAGTCAACCATTGTTTCGAAAAAGGAAGAACTGGACCGCATTCTCTTAGGCTTCGAAATGAATTTGGATGAGGGCGGCTCTACGAAGGATTATAGAAAGATCATAGAAGATCTCAGAGCGAGCCTGCTCAAAAGGAGAACAGAGGTCCAGACGGATTACGGGAGAATAGACGCGCTGGCGCAAGAATATGAAATAAAATCCAAAGAACTCAAGGAGAAGGATGATGAGTACACTGCTCTAAAGGATGAGAGAACTGCCCTTCAGACGGAACTGCAGGACCTGAGCGGCAAGATAAGCAAAGCAACGACGACGATCGAGCTCATACAGAAGGATCTGAAATATGAGAATGAAACACTCGCCAAGAACGCTCTGGAAGAGATGCAGATCAAACGTGACGCTCTGAAAGGAAGGATCACAAAAGCAACGGAAGAATACGCTTTGTCGCAAACGAACTGGAAGGGAGAGAGCTCAGTCCTGAAAGACAAGAAGGAGAAAGCTCTTCCCCAGAAGGAAAAGGATAAGAACGAAGGGGAGAAGGACCTTATCGAAGCTTTGGCGAGATACAGCTTCGGTAGCGAGGAGGACTATCTCTCGGCAGTCGTTGAGGATGAAGCGCTTCAGATGAAAGGCGAAGCGCTCAGCGATTATGATCAGAGCCTCAGAACAAGCGAAGAGATCATACAAACTCTGACTGAGAAGGTGAAAGGTAAGGAGATACCTGATCTGGATCTTTTGAAGGCTGCATCTGAGGGGAAGGATGCAGCGTACAAGACCGCTGAGAGCATGCACACTAATGCCGATGCCCGGCTGAAGAATAACAAGTCCGTCGAAGAGAGCCTGAAGAGCACATACCGGAAATATGACCGTATCTCGAAGGAGTACCTCATTCACAAGAAAGTCTACGAGACCGCATCCGGGCAGGTCACGGGAAGCTCCAAGATCAGACTGGAGCAGTACGTTCAGGCGACGTACTTCGACAGTGTGCTCGCATACGCCAACCTGCGCCTGAATGTGATGACGGCGGGCAGATACATCATGGAACGCAAGGTCGACCCGGACGATAAGAGGACCCAGACCGCCCTGGATATAGTGGTGCTGGATCATTACACCGGGAAGAGAAGGGACATCAAATCCCTTTCAGGCGGAGAATCATTCAAAGCCGCATTATCTTTATCTCTGGGTCTTTCCGACGTGGTGCAGAGGCTCGCAGGCGGCGTCAGGATTGACGCCTTATTCATAGACGAGGGATTCGGCACCCTGGATCCGGAATCGCTGAGTCAATCGATCAGCATATTGGAACAGCTCACCGAGAGCAATATCCTCATCGGGATAATCTCCCACGTGGACGTCCTCAAGGAGAGGATAGACAAGAAGATAGTCGTGGACAAGGGACCCCGCGGGAGCAGTGTCTCCGTAGAGGTTGATTGACGCTTTTCACTGAGTCGAGGCGGGCGAGGGGAATCTCTCCTCGGACCATATCCTGTCGGCCTTGGCGGTCATGATCATGAACCAGATGTTCTCAACCAGTAACGATATGACGGCAGGTAGCACGGCCTCCTGCATCCCGGGCAGGAGGATCATGACCATTGCTATGCACATGCCCGTGTTCTTCCAGGCCGATGCGACAACGTAGACCACGGACCTCCCTCTTCCGATGCCCGCCCTCCTCGACCACTCCCAAGGCACCACGGTCAGGACCACCAGCCTCAGGGTCGCGAGTCCCAGTATTATCAGCACAAGCCACGGGTCATCGAAGAAAGCGTCCCTGTTGGCAGCTATCGCGAAAAGCACAAGGAGCATCATCATGGCGTTCATCGTCACCGTCTTGTGATCCTCCCTGACATGGAACCTCCTGAGCAGGAGTGCTGCAACGAAGGGTATGGCGATGAACAGGATGATGTACTTCAGTATCTCAAGGGGGCTGATCGCGTTGCCTACCAGGATGAGGGAGAGTACGGGGGTCAGGGCCAGGGATATCATGTATATGGCCGTGACTGAAAGAAGTGCCAGCTTCACGTCCCCCTTCATGTAGATCGCACAAACGACAACAGCTATCGCACAGGGGAGGGATGCGAACAGAGCCCATCCGTACCATATCTCGGGGTGCGAGTATATGAATGGCAGACCGACGAGCACCGTTACGCCCGTGTTGAGGGCGAAGCAGCACAGGAAGGCTATGAGGACCTCCTTCTTCCTCTCGCTGAAGTCCTTCCTGCCGAACTCCAGCCCTTCCATGGACACGCTCATCTGTATCATGAGCACGATTATCATCATCAGGGAGAAGTCAAAACCTTCCCTGGGGCCCAGCAGGAAGCCCAGGACTATCCCTGCGACGATCCAATACCTTATGTTGAGAAGAGGCCCCCGGACACCCATGGACGGATGATTACAGGCCCTGCTTAAAACCTTCTCCTTCGAAGAAGAACTCCGCCGCATCGGCCACTGGGTCCTGGGAGAGCTTCGCCCCCAGCTCGGATGCGTACTTCGATGCCCTCTTATCCAGTATGACGGCCATCCCCCGGTCCGTCTCCGCCCTTATCAGACGGCCTATGGCCTGCTTCATCTTCCTTGTGGCGGGTATCTCCGTCACATACTTCCAGCCGGTCCACGGCCCGTATCTGCGGTCGAACATGTCCGACATGGCTCTGGACTCCAGAGTAGGCGGGGGGTAGGGAATGCCGACGATTATGGCGAAGGACAGCTCCTCCCCCGGGAAATCTATGCCCTCGGCAATGGAGCCCCCCATCACGGTGAAGAACACACCGTTCCTGCCGCTCCTGAATGTGTTCAGAGCGGTCATCGTCCTCCTGGGCTGCCCCGACTCCTCCCAGTACATCGGCTTCCTGACATCCCTCTCGAGGAAGGGGCGCATCCTGTTCATCATGCTGTAGGAGGTGAAGAACACAAGGGTGTTCTTGTTCACCGTGTTGCACAGTTTAGCTATCCTCTTCTCTATCCTGGAGAATATGCTCGGGTCCGCGTTCATGTCCTTGTATGCCGTGGTGACATTGCTCACGTAGACAACACGCCTGTTCTCCGGCGGGAAAGGAGAGGGATAGACGGCAGTGAAGGTGTCGTTAGGCAGTCCCATCACCCTTACGTACTGGTCCAACGGCCTCAGGGTCCCGGACATGTGTATCCCCCCTCCGGTGGATCTCAGGAAACGTGTGACGTCGTGGGGGTCTATGCATGCCGCCCTCAGCACCTCGCCGTTCTCTCCCGCCTCGACGATGCGGACGTACTTGCTGTGCTCAGAGGAGATCCAATTCTTAAGTGCCACGCCCAGGGTGTACAGTTCGGAGACCCGGTTCTCCCCCCTCTCGAGAAGCATATCCGTCCTCTCCAGCCCCAGGTCCACCATGCGGTCCACCGAGCGCCTCAGATCGTCGGCGTCCATTCCGAAACGCCTCATCATCCTGGATTCCAGCTCCCCTTCCGGCACGAGAGCCTCTCTGCTCTGTATCGTGAGGTTATCGTCCGCTATCCCCTTCAGGGCGGTTTTCACATTCCCTACGAATTGGCTCAGCGTTGCATTCCCCGTCAGTGCTACGTCGGTCCTGAATGTGGTGCATTCATCCGCCGCGGCTTCCGTCAATCTCATGGATATGGAGAAGCTCTCCTGCTCCCTTGCGGCATCCACAAGGTTGTGGGCCTCATCGACGATCGGCACAATCCTTGTCTCGTCAGCCACGTCCATGTTCTTGAGCAGATTGGACCTTATGTCCTCGGAGAGTATGTGGATGTAGGGCGCGACCACAACATCGGCGTCCCTGACCAGGAACTTCCTGGCCTCATAGGAGCATGCGCCCAGCCCTTCGCAGTAAGCGTCCAGCTTCTCCGATGTGGGGAACATCTCCGCGCAGTATGCCCCTATATTCTTTATCTCGTGCCTCATCCTGTCGAAGAAAGGGCATCCCCCCGCCTGGTTCTTCGTGCTCTTCGCTTTGCGGTCCTCGCAGAGATTTGACAGCACGTTGGGGGGGTATGCTCTCATATCCCTCCAGTGTCCTGAGGAGCGGGCAGGACCTGCCCCTGCCGGTGAGGGTCATACCGGATACGCCTGCCACGGAGGATATCGCCTTCAGCTCTCTCATGACCTGATCCGTCTGGGATATCGTTCTTGTCAGGTACACGATCCTCTTGTTCCTGGGTTTCGCATGCCCCAAGGCGGATGAGAGGGCTATTATCGTCTTGCCCGTGCCCGTTCCGGATTCGACCACGGCGTGCCTTCCCGAGTCCAGGGCGGCGGTGAGGCTTCTCACCGCATCCATCTGCCCCTTCCTCGGGCTGTAAGGGAAATACGGAGCAGGAAGGCTGTCCCTGTCCAAGATCTCAGGGCCGTTCTGCTGCTTCTCCTCCGTCGTACTGCCGACGAAGGTGCCGCACCTTCTGCATATCGCCGAGCTCGGCGGTATGAGATTACCGCAATTAGCACAGAAAAAGGCCATGGGCGTTAAACTCAAGGCCTTTATTTAAACTGCGCCGGGTTCCTGCGGCATACGGGAACATCAACCTTATCTATTGCGGAGAGGTTGGCGAAGGGCATGCCGAAGCCTGAGGAGAAGAACTATGCCGACCTGGTGCTCGATCTGAAAGATATCCTGCCCACCCAGTCCGTCGAGAGGATGATGCGCCTGCTGGTGGAGCTGGAGATGATGATCGAGGATTACGACCGATACATCACCATAGAGTATCTCGCAGGCAACTACTCGTCAAAGAAGCATCTGACGGTCATAATACTCAGAGGCCTGGGTGACAGAGAGATAATAGAGGCCATGGTCCGCATGAAGGACATGATCAGGGCCGAGATCAATTCCCGTAAGAAGAAATGATCACTGGGGGTTGATGCCCAGTGAGATCATGGTATCCTCGATGCCGTCCACTCCCATCCTCATGGCCGCAAGCAGGTGCTTCTCCGCTTCCTTCATCCTGCCTTCTTTCATAAGTGCGGACGCTATGCCCTGATGGATGCTCACAAGGAGCTCGATATCATCCAATTCGTTCCTGTCGAACAGCACATCGAGTATCTCTGCGGCGGCAACATGGTCTGAAACGAATTCATCGATCCTTCCAGTCTCCTCCAGGATATCCCCCCGGCAGACGTATGACATGGCCAATTCCATTATGTCCTCGAGATCCCCGGTCTCGTAGAGCCCGGAGCCGATCTCTATGGCGATACCGTAGTGCCGCTCCGCCGATTCCTTATCCCCGGCGTCCTCCAGCACCTTGGCTTTGAGGTTGTGGGCTTCCGTGAGCCTGTTGAGGCACCACGGATCGTCATCTCCCCGGAGAAGGAAGATCGCCTTCTCCAGAAAGGGCAGGGCCTCATCCTCGAACCCTGTGTCGATCAGATCCTCAGCACAGTTCAGGCACATGGTGGCAACGTCATCGGGATTGTAATGTCTCGTGGTCCCGTCCAGATCGTCGAGACGGGGGATGATCATCCTGTAGTCATCCGCCATCCCTTCCGGATCGGAGGTGAAGAGCAACTGCCCCCGATTCTCGAACACCTTGACGTAGATCCCGGGCTCCACCTCGTTCCCGGCGGCCTCCATCTCCTCTATGATCTCAACTGCCGCGTCCATATCGGTTATCGCGGACACGTAGGATTCCATCAGCATGAGCACGCTGCCGCGGTTCAGATACGCCGACAGCAATTCCGACAGCGGGCCGGTCCGCTCCAACTCGCTGACCTTCCTGTTGTAATCGGAGAGCGCCTCCTCCAGATGAATATCCACCGACGGCATGCCGACTCCATTGCGGTAAGCGATAAAAAACCTTCCAAAGGCGATTTGGGCAGATTTTATCTACATATAACAGATGCGCGTCCATATGCAAAGACAGCAGCGCGTTGTCGCCATACACGACATATCCTGCTTCGGGAGATGCTCCCTCACAGTGGCATTGCCTATAATCTCCTCCGCCGGGATAGAATGCAGCGTCATACCGACGGCTGTGCTCTCCACCCACACGGGCGGTTTCACCGGTTTCACCTATCGCGACCTTACCGAGGACATAGCTCCGATAGTGGACCACTGGAAGACCCTGGACCTGAAGTTCGACGGCATATACACAGGATTCCTGGGGTCCTTCGAGCAGATAGACATCGTCTCGGATACCTTTGACCGCCTGCGGGGCGAGAACACACTGATAGTCGTGGATCCGGTGATGGCGGACAACGGCTCCCTTTATCCCATATTCCCCGAGAACTTCCCCGAAGATGAGGAAGATCTGCTCCAAGGCCGACGTCATCATACCGAACATAACCGAAGCGTGCCTTCTCCTTGGCGAGAAGTACGTCGAAGGGCCCTACACGAAAGAGTACATCGAGGATCTTCTGAAGAAGTTGTCCGCCATGGGCCCGAAGAAGGTGATACTCACGGGAGTATACTTCGACAGGGAGAAGCTGGGCGCAGCCGCTTATGACGCTGAGACAGGCAGCACAGACTACACGTTCCGCGACTGCATACCCGGATACTATCACGGCACCGGGGATGTCTTCGGCTCTGCGACCGTCACCGCCCTCATCTCGGGGAAGAGCCTTGCGGAAGCGAACAGGATAGCCGTCAACTTCACCGTCGACAGCATACTCAGAACGAGGGACGCTAAAACGGACATAAGATTCGGAGTTGACTTCGAATCCGGGATACCGAAGCTCCTGAGATCGCTGGGGATCAGAAGATGAGCGCAGACAGGGGATTGGCCGGAGAGATCGCGAAGCTCGCGAAGGAGATATGGACCGAGTGCTTCGGCAGCATGCTCCCTCCGGGGCAGACGGAGTACATGATCGAGAAGTTCCAGTCCGAGGAGGCCATAATGGAGCAGATGTCCGAAGGCTACATCTACGACACTATATTCTTCGGCAAAAGGAACGTGGGATACAGTGCCATAAAAGTGGAGGAGGACCGCATCTTCATAAGCAAGATCTACCTCCTGAGCGGCTTCAGGGGCAGAGGCCTCGCATACGAGCGTTTCCAGGAGATAGAGGCCATAGCCAGGGACCTGGGGAAGCCGAATCTCTACCTTACGGTGAACCGCAACAATGAGCCGGCGATAAGGTTCTACCGCAGCATGGGGTTCTTCATCGACGACGAGGTCGACAAGGACATAGGCGGCGGATTCTCCATGAACGATTACATCATGAGGAAATTACTCTGAGATCACCACGGCCGCGCCGGGGCAGATCCTCTCCACCTTCACGACGCAGTCCTCCTCGTCCTCCCGGGGCTGGCGCTTGATCTTCGATACAAGCTCGTTATCCAGCTCGAATATTTCCGGGCATTCCTCCTCGCATCTCCCGCAGCCTATACAGTCCGATTCGATTATTGAAACGATCATCCCAATCAACATGCTGGAATCCCGCTTTCAGCATATTGTACTTTCTGTCATCCTGATGCGGGAGAGGGGACCGCCCTTCCGGGAAAGTCCTGACAACAACATAAAATAGGCCGCCGATTGTAGTGACGCTGTGTTCATACCGACTACCGCCGATGAGGTGAGCCGAAGAGGCTGGAAAACCCTGGATATCATTCTCGTATCAGGGGACACCTACTACGACAGCCCGTACAACGGCACGGCGATAATCGGCCACTGGCTCATCGATAACGGGTTCAGAGTCGGCATCATAGCCCAGCCCCGGACGGATTCCGGGGAGGATATAACGCGCCTCGGATCCCCAGAACTGTTCTGGAGCGTCAGCTCCGGCGCGGTGGACTCCATGGTCGCGAATTACACAGCGACAAAGAAATTCAGGAAGGAGGACGACTTCACCCCCGGAGGAGTGAACGACAGACGGCCGGACAGAGCCGTTATAGCATATTCCAATCTCATCAAGAGATTCTCCAAGGGCAAACCCGTCGTCCTGGGCGGCGTGGAGGCCAGCCTCAGACGGCTGGCACATTACGATTTCTGGTCGGATTCGATACGAAGGTCGGTTCTCTTCGATGCCAAGGCCGATGTGATAACGTACGGCATGGGCGAACGCTCGAATCTCCTGCTGGCACAGCATATGAGGGACGGAAGGGATTGGAGGAAGGTCAAAGGGATATGCTACATATCCAAGGATGTGCCGGAAGGATATGAGGTGCTGCCGTCCTACGAGGAGTGCGCCGCATCCGACGATGAATTCACTGAGGCGTTCTGGAAGTTCTACCGCAACAACGATCCCGTGACGGCGATCGGGCTGGCCCAGGGCCACGGCGACAGGTATCTGATACAGAATCCTCCGCAGCCCCCCCTCGACCGGGATATGCTTGACCGGGTGTACGAGATGGATTTCGAGAACGCAGTTCACCCGTACTATGCGAGGCAGGGCCACGTCAGAGCCGTCGATACCGTGAAGAACTCCATCACCACGCACAGGGGATGCTACGGCGAATGCAACTTCTGCTCCATCGCCGTGATGCAGGGCAGGAATGTCGTAAGCAGGAGCAGGGAGTCCGTACTCAGGGAGGCGGAGCGCATAGCCTCGGCAAAGGGCTTTGACGGGGTCATACGCGACGTTGGCGGCCCCACCGCCAACATGTACGGGTTCGACTGCCCCAAGAAGGCGAAGGCGGGAGCATGCCCCGACAAACGCTGCATCTACCCGGAGATATGCAGATGGATGCCCGTGGACCACAAGCCTCAGATCGATCTCCTGAACGAGATAAAGAGCATAGACGGGGTGAGGAAGGTATTCGTCGCCTCCGGGATACGCCACGATCTCGTCATCGCGGACAAGAAGCACGGAGACGAGTATCTGGAATGCCTTTGCAGGGACCACGTATCGGGTCAGATGAAGATCGCACCCGAGCACGTCTCCCCCTTCGTACTGGACATGATGGGCAAGCCAGGTCCCGAGGACCTGCTGAGGTTCAAGAGGCGCTTCGATGAGATCAATGAGAAGCTGGGAAGGGAGCAGTTCCTGACGTACTATATGATGGCCGCCCACCCCGGATGCGGCGAGAGGCATATGGACGAGCTCTCGGAATTCTGCAGGCGCGAGCTCAAGACGAATCCGGAGCAGATACAGGTATTCACCCCGTCGCCTTCCACCGTATCGACGCTGATGTACCGCACCGGCAAAAATTGGTTGGGCGGGGAGTTTATTAAATCCGAACGTTCTATGCAGAAAAGGAAGAAGCAGAAGGACGCTGTCCTAAAGGCTCACAGGAGGTAGAACCATGGAATACGGAGATGTCAACGCACTGAAGGAGAAGGCCGACACGGGAGACACCTATGCGATGGCACAGCTCGGGATACTGTATCTCACGGGGAACCGTGTGGAGCAGGATCATGAGAAGGCGTTCCTGCTGCTGCAGGATGCCGCGCTGTCATCCGACGGGGAGGCGATGCTGCATCTGGGCAACATGTACGAGAACGGCCTTTTCGTGGAGAGGGACCTCTGGACCGCCATGAGCCTATACAAGAAGGCTTACACGCTCCTGATCCCCGGCGCCAGGAAGGCCCTGGGGAACATATATGATGCGATAGCCGACAGCCTGATGCTGACCGAGGGGAAGCTGTTCGTGAGCCCGACCTTCGATATGACCGCCTGCTGCGAGAAGCTGAGGGACGGCGTGAGGATGGGGAGGATCGTCCTGTTGGAGGATGCCTTCGGAGTGGGCCTCTTCCAGTCATCCCTGACCCAGGACTCGCCCCTCTGCGAGTGCCCCTTCTGCGGCGCGAAGGTAGAGGTGCTTGAATGCGACTAGGCATAGTTGCCTGCGATATACTCAAGAACGAGATAGAGCACCTGACGAAGGACGACCCCGACTTCGTCAGAAGGGAATATCTCGAATTCGCCCTCCACGTCTATCCGGAGGATATGAGGATCAAGATAGAGGACACCGTCAACTCCCTCAAGGGGGAAGTGGACGCCGTCTTCGTCGGATATGCCGTGTGCAGCTCCCTCCAAGGCCTCACCAGAAACCTGGAGGTGCCGGCGGTCATGTTGGAGGGAGCGGACTGCATAGATGCGCTCCTGGGCTCCCAGGAGTACACCGAGGAGAAGAGGATCTGCACCGGGACCTGGTTCTCATCCCCGGGATGGGCGGAAAAGGGAGTTGAAGGGATAATCAAAGAGCTTCATCTGGACTCTGTGGAAGGATACGATCCGAAGTTCTTCGTGGACATGCTCTTCGAATCGTATGAGAGATGCCTCTTCGTGGACAGCGGCATCGGGAGAACGGAGCACTACAGGAAGAAATCGGAAGAGGTTGCTGAGTACCTCGGCCTGAGGCATGAGTGCAGGACCTGCGGGCTCTCGAAACTGGAAGAGGCAATAAGCAAGGTTAAGGAATTGGGCGCTTCCCTGGCATCATAACGCTGGCGGTTTGGAATATCCTCAAAATAAGCCTAAAATAATGCAGATTCCGGTAATTGAGCCGATATTGAAAAGGGCCCTCCATACGTTGTGTAGAAATTTCTGGATGACCTTTGAAATCAAACAAATAAATTATAGTCACCTTATCAATCACCGTCTGATGTTCGCCGATGCCGTCGAGAAAGCGATGAAGTTCACAAGGCCCGTGATCATCTCCTACAGAACCCTGGACGGCACGGTGGTCTCCAGCTGCGCCTCCTTCGTGATGCTCAACCGAGAAGGGTGGATGGTAACCGCCGGGCACGTTTTCGATTCGATGACCCGTCTGAACGACGATGGTGAGAAGATACGACAGGCGAACACAGCTAACACAGACGGGAACGAACATGTCAAGATGGATCCGAAATGGGTGACCAACCAATCATTTTGGTGGGGCTGGGACGGCGTGACCATCAAGAACGTGTACATCAGCCGGGAGATAGACGTGGCCATAGGTAAGCTGGAGCCATTTAACCCTGACTGGATTCTGGAGTACCCTGTGATGAAGGACCCGGACACCATGCGGCCCGGAACGAGTCTGTGCCGCATCGGATTCCCGTTCACGAAGAGCACAACAGATTTCAGTGAGAAGACCCAAACCTTCCATATACGCGAAGGGGTGCTGCCGATGCCGTTCTTCCCCAACGACTGCATTCACACCAGGAACATCTACATGGGGAGAAGCTCTGATGGATATGATATGTCATACATCGAAACGTCCACTCCCGGCATGAGGGGGCAATCCGGAGGGCCGATATTCGATCGTTCCTGCAAGATCGCAGGGATCCAGGTCAAAACGGCTCACTTACCCTTGGGTTTCCATCCGACGATAAGGAAGCCGAACGGCGAGGTTGTTGTTGAGAATCAGTTCATCAACGTCGGCCTGGGTGTTCATGTGAGAACGCTGACGGAGATGCTTGATTCGCTGGGTGTCAAGTATACGTCAGAATCTAAAGACAGAGGGTTTAGGGTGAATGACTAAGTCCTCATGTGCGGAACAGGGCATCTTCGACCTTGTCCGCGCATGCAGAAACATCCTTTTTGATATCTTTGCTCCAGAATCGGATGACAGTATATCCCATATCATCGAGCAAAGAGTTGACTTCCAGATCTCTGGCCATATTGCGTTCAATTTTCGGGATCCAAAAATCCCTGTTCGATTTTATACGGTCTTTCTGCTTATCCCAATCATACCCGTGCCAAAATTCGGAATCACAGAAAACTGCGACCCTTTTGCCCTTGAAAACGATGTCAGGGCATCCGGGCAGTTCTCTGCGGTTCTTCTGATATTTCAGTCCCCTTCTCCACAGTTCATTACGAAGCATAATCTCGATCTTCGTATCTCTGGAACGTATTGCCTGCATGTTCTTTCTGCGCTGTTCTGGTGTGTGGGTATCCATGATCTGAGGTTCAATATCTCGGAAAGATATTGAATATTTAATAGAACCTAGCAGGGTTTAATACAGTATATCTTATTGGGATAATCAGCTGAAAAGGAAAGAGAAATGAAAATCGACAACGGAAAGGTGTACAAATCTATTGATCTGTTCGCCGGAATAGGCGGTATACGCATAGGTTTCGAACGCGCGTTCGGAGACAGAATAAAGACTAATTTCGTCTCAGAATGGGATAAATATGCTCAGAAGACGTATGTTGCCAATTTTCATGATGATTTTGAGATTGCGGGAGACATCACCGAAATAGACGCCAAGAACATTCCCGCGTTCAACATATGCCTTGCAGGATTCCCGTGCCAGGCCTTTTCAATCGCAGGGAACAAACGGGGCTTCAAAGATGATTATAAAGGAAGATGTCGCGGAACCCTTTTCTTCGATGTTGCCAGAATCTGTGAGGAACACAGGCCAGAGGTCATATTCTGCGAGAACGTCAAAGGTCTTACTATCCACGACAAAGGGAACACACTCCGAGTCATAACTGAAACTCTGGAAGAATTGGGATACAATGTGTACCAGAAGGTACTTAACAGCAAGGACTTCGGTGTCCCCCAGAACCGTGAGAGAATCTACATCGTCGCTTTCAGGAAAGACATAGACAGCTCTGGATTTACCTTCCCCCAGGGCAAAGATACGGGAGTTCGCATACGCGACATCATGGAAAAAGAGGTTCCTTCCATCAAATACTATCTGAGTGACAAATATTTGGATGGTCTTGAAAAACATAGGGCCAGACATGAATCCAAAGGCCACGGTTTCGGATACGTCATAAGAGACCTCAATGATACGGCCGGAGCCATTGTATGCGGCGGAATGGGCCGAGAGAGGAATCTTCTGATTGACAACCGCCTGACCGACCGGACTCCTGTCACAAACATAAAAGGTAAGGTTAATGAACACGGAGTAAGGAGGATGACTCCGAGGGAATGGGCGAGGCTTCAGGGATTCCCTGATTCATTCAGATTACCTCTGGCTGACACCCACAGCTATAAACAGCTCGGAAACAGCGTTACCGTTACTGTAATAGAAGCTATTGCAAAACAGATCAGAGTTGTCCTTGACGGTAAATGTCAGCCGGCATCATCGGAGACGAAAAAATGGGAAAACACAGCGGCAACAGAGGCGAATGGTCAGAGCTGTACGTATTGATTAAAATACTCGCGGACGGACGCTTATACGGTGCAGATAAGCACGGAAAACGTACGGACGACGTCTATTATGATGTAAATAAGGTAATCAGGAAAGAAAACAACGTTGAAATTGAGTATGTGATATCCGAAGACAAAAAATATATCGAGGTCGTCATTGCTGGAAAAAAGAAGGCCACAATAGAAGCCGACAGGATAGTCGAGGAATCGGAACACCTTTTTGATGCCATTATTCGGAGCTCAAGCAGAACATTCTCGGTTGACCGGACAGAGCTCCTGATGGATGAGTTGTACTGCACGAAGCTCAAATCCCCTTCCTCCGATAAATCAGATATCAGGATACAGATACATGATCACCGTACTGGTCTGGAGCCCACTCTGGGATTCAGTATAAAATCCGCTTTGGGCAGCTTACCCACGCTTGTAAATTCTAGCGGGTCGACCAATGTTATCTTCGATCTCATCGGGAACATGACCTCTGAAATTGCAGAGGTTGTTAATTTTTCTGGAAAAGAAGGAGATTGGGGCAAAAAGCGCATAACACTGAGCGAAAGATACCAAAGTCTTTATTCTAACGGCATCGAACTTAAGTACACCGGAACACAAAATTCCATTTTTGAAGATAATCTGAGGATGATAGACTCCTCACTTCCCGAGATTCTGGCAGAAATGCTCAAACTTCATTATGTTGAGGGAATAAGCGACATAAGCGAACAGATCAAAATCCTTTCAAAAAGGAATCCCTTGGAGTACAGGAAACCTGGCGAATATCCATATTATGAGTTCAAAATAAAGAAACTGCTCGTATCATATGCTTTGGGTATGCGTTCATCTGCTCCCTGGAAAGGGGATGAGCAGGCAAGCGGAGGATACATTATTGTGAAAGAGGACGGAGACGTACTTTGTTATCATCTTTACAACAGGAATGATTTCGAAGATTATTTAGTCCAGCATACAAAGTTGGATACTCCCTCTACGACAAGACATGAGTACTCTAACGTGTACAAAACTCTTAATGAAAAATATAGATTGAAATTGAATCTACAGATACGATTTAAATGATCTCATAGATTCAAAATTACGAATAGACTTCACCGACGAATCACATTCTGCATATGAGCAACTGAACAAATGCGGACAAATGTTATATTGAATGCAAAGAGAAGGATAAAATTAAGAATTACAATGAACAGAAATCATCTTCATCCTTATTTCTGAGGACTCAATATTAGCAGAATTAACTTGTTTTTTTTAAACTGTATAACAGAACGAACAAAACCGCCTGTTGGTGTATTGAACTTTGTATATGGCCACCTATCAGCAAATGAATTAAGTCTCCTCCCTAATATCCTTATTATGCCGTTCGCACTGGATGGAAAGATATTCGACGGCCCTCTGTACCTGGGCAAGGACAAGCTGCCGACCTCGGCGGGAATAGCCCTTGTCTGCACAGAGGCCGGAGAGGGCGTCAAGATAATGAGCATTCTCTGCGGGGACAATCTCGAATCCGTGATAACCGGAAGCCCCAAGAACGACTGCTGGAAGAAGCACGCATACCACGGAAGAGTGGACGTTTACGTATACACGAAGGAATCCACAGCCAAAGAGAGGGAAGAGTACTGCAGGAAGGTCCTTGACCGCGACAGGAAATGGATGTTCTGCGAAGAAGCGCCGAAGATCGAGGACGACTTCTAGAACAGGGAAAGCATCAGGATCAACAGTCCCGTGGTAACTGCGGCCATAGGTATGCCTATGGCCATCAATCTTATCAGATCGATCTCCACGCCGTAGCGCTCCGCGGATTCCGCAACGATGACGTTGGCTGCGGAGCCCAGGAACGTGGCATTGCCTCCCAGCGTCGATGCTCCCGCCAGCACGTACCACAGGATCTCCGGGCCCGGGGGCATGAGATTCGACAGCAGCATAACCGCCGGAACATTGCTGACCAGGTTGCTCAAGACCAGAGAGAACAGTGACAACGAAAGTATCGTGGGCGTCTCCCCCGGCCCGAAGCCCGGGAACAGAGCGGAGATCTCCCCCAGAAGACCGGAGACGGATACTCCCTCCATAACTACGAACAATCCTATGAAGAAGGCGATTATGGACCAGTCCACCCTCTTGACGACCCAGGGGCCCCGGGTGCGGTCCTTCGACAGAACGACAATAACGGCAACGGCAGCTGCGCACACGGCCGGAACGTAAAGGGGGACCCCAACGAAACTGGATATGATGAACCCGGCGAACATGGCCACCATCACGAAGATCATGAAGCGCAGCCTCGTGATGTCTATCTCCGCCGGTTCCTCCTTATGCACTTTGGTCTCCACCTCCGCCTCTATGCGCTTCCTGAACACCGCGTATACGATGAGATATGCCACGGGCATGCACGCCAACGCAACGGGGGCGAGATGCAGGGAGAAGTCAATGAATCCCAGGCCTGCGAATGAGACGATATACGCATTCTGAGGATTGCCTATGGCTGTAGCAACGCTGCCGATGTTGGCGGACATGAGCATCCCGACGATGTAGGGTATCGGGTCCGCCCTGATCTTGGCACAAGTCCTTATGACGATGGGCGTGAACAGCAGTACCACGGCATCATTCAGGACCAGGGCGGCCAGAAGAGCCGATATGCCCATTATCCCTGCCAGCAGCGCCTTCCGTGTCCTGAACCGATCCACCAGTATCTTAGAGATCACTTCGAACAGACCGCAGTACTCAAGACCCACGACGAGGACCATCATGCCTATGAGCAGGAACAGCACATCGAAGTCAATGGAGCGCCACGCTTCTGTTACAGACACCACGCCCAAGAGGATCATGAGTGTCAGACCGATAAGGGCGGCGACACCTCTGCCTATGCGCAGTTTCCCGGGCAGTCGGACCATTATCAGCACGTATGTCAGTAAGAATATGCTTAGGGCAACGTGCATGGTCTCCACATAGGACCTTCCATAACAATACGGATTTATATCTTTTAGATGGAGGGTTTTTTCTCTTTATTGTTAAGGCATTACAAATTAATATGATTACTTTATTCAGTTTATTTATTGCAAAGTATGATATTCGTCAACTTAACACCCATTTAATAAAGTGATGTAAATTTTTTCATACTCTGAAAAACGATTAACAATGTTAAAAAATATGGTGTAATAATTAACAATGTTAAAATTAACATTGTTAATTTATTAAAATCTCATATTCATTATTTATTTAGCTGATTACTTTATAGATTAAATTAATTTTAAAATAATTATTTTTTGAAAAAAATTACAATTAAAATAGAAAAATATCCCTATTTTCTTTAAAAAAGCCAAAAATCAACTAAAAATGCTCATTTTGCTGTAAAACCACCAAAAATTCCGTCCACGACGGTACCCCGAATATCAACTTAAACTGAGCATTTACGAGCTGTTTAGGGTATACGTTTTGCCTAAAACAATACTATCTTTTCTTATCTCCGGTTCACATCCAGCATTTGAAGGAAAGAATGAAGAAGATCCATAGATGATCTATCGAATACCGAAGAATATGGGCCTATTTTATTCAGCACAGCTTTAGTTCAATATGTTTCTTATTTATTAATTAAGTAAAGATATTTGCTTAATTTTTATTGTTGCAATTCATTTAATGAATTAACACCGTTAAAACCCATTTACAACACACAATTAATTAACAATGTTAATAAATCATCAAAATAAAATAAAATTTTTTCGTAAAAAGTACAAAAAGCAATAGTGTAATAAAATAATAGTTGGTTAAGGTGTAAGATTAAATTATATTGAATTTAGACCTATAAATCAAAAACATAGAAAAAATGAATAATTTCACATTTAAGCATGATCAACAAAAATTCACGATTTTACCTGCAAGAGACTTCCATGAGGTGAACAGAAGAATGGACAAGCACCGAATACATGATTGTCAGATCTGAATTGAAAATGTGAATGCACCCTTCCGTGCGGAACGCCTGCATAACGGGCTGTACGGACGGGGCCGTCTGATCCGTTGAAATCGTTTGTTCCTTACCTTGCGATGAATGCAACTATCTCCGTCCCCGATCTTTAGGGTCTTAGACTGAGCATCCGACGAGATTCACCGCCATCACAAAAGTATAAACATATCACTGCAAAGGGGATATCCCGGCATCCTCTTCATCCGGAACCTAATGTATTTGATTCTTTTACAAAAGGCAGATCATGATGCATCGCAAACCCTTCGTATCCTCTCGCAGGCTTGTTAATAAGACAAAGCATATCTCCGCACCTAAACGCCGCCTGAGGCCGCGAATTCTATTCACTGCATTTTCCGTCTGTAAGAATGCACAGTCCTGACCTATGACTGAGATGACTTGTGCACGGACTTGAGGTGCGCACCCATTCCGTTCTGTGCCCTCCTCCTTCGACGCTTGCACCGTTCAGTCTCGAAAGGGCACGAACCTATTCCGTAAATCACACTCGGTCTTATCTTCAAAATGAGTTGATTCTGATCACAGTGCTCTGATCAAAGATCATGGATTGACTGCCAATGAAAACTGCAAAGATTTCAATATGATGGGACCGGATGCCAAATTTCACCATTACAAAAAGAAAGGAAAAGGAAAAGGTTTGGTTGAGAACCATCTCGATTCAGGATCAGAAGACCTTGAACTTGCCGCACTTGGCGCATTCCTCAGTGAGGGCGAGGCCAAGGTAGGTTGCAAGCAGGAAGTCGAGAATACCGAATATCCCCATGATGAGGAACATCGTCTTCATAGAGTCCGCCGTTTCCGCATTGAGTGCGAGACCGAGGAACAGGAAGACGAGAGCGGTTATGACGAGTATCCCGAGCAACAGCTTCGGGGTTCCGGCAAGGAAGGCCCAAACCGTGAAAACCAGGTAGAATATTGCAATGACTATCCAGAGGAACCAGCTGACAGACAGGTCAAGATTGAACAGGCCTGCGAATGCTCCACCGAACGCTGCAACGAGCAGGAGGGATACTGCTATCCATCCAAACAGGCTGGCGCCGAAGTTGCTGTTCGCTTTATATGCGAAGAGGGCGATTATCGCAAGAGCGATACCTCCAAGCAGGGCAACTGCGAATACACCTGCACCTATGTAGGAATCCGACGACGTTAAAGCGCCGGGAAGACCTCCACTATATACGTCAATCCCAAACAATCCTATGACAAGCGTTATGAAACCGATAAACAACAGTCCCATCGCTGTAGGGTCAATGCGTGTCTCAGACATTTTTTACTCCCAGCCGTACATTCTAAGTGCACGACTGGAAAAACAATTGGTGTTGTAAAATATATAATACTATCTGAAAATCATTTTATCTGAATGGGGTAAAAGCATATTGACTTTGTTAAAAGTAACACAGGGGTGTTAACTCCCGTAAATGGATGATACGGCGACAACTAGAGCTGTACCCAAGAACAGTATAGCTATGAGCAGGGCCATTAGCTTAGACACGGTATTTTTCTTCACATGCGAGCTAGCGTATCGCTTTGATTAATATCTTACGAGTCTTCATCGGGAACGTGAACCACGTTCTTCTTAGCGGGGTCCCTCACCTTTGACGCCATCAGATCCTGTACCCTGTTGAATCTTCCCGGGGAAACGGCACGGTCTGCTCCGTGCTCCTGGAGTATACCGTCCCAGCTCATGTATCCCGCATATACGGTATTGTGAAGTATGTTCCTCAGATTGAACTTGTTCCAGGGGTTGCCTCTTCTTGTCAATGTTCCTGAGCCGTTTAGCCTGTAAGCTATCGCATCCATTGTCATGCCGCCCTCGTACATGGCGAATATCTCCTTCACGACGGAGAGCTCCTCCTCCACCGCTGTGAGCTCCCCTTCCTCTATGGCATAGCCGAACGGGGGATTGAAGCCCATTATGCCTCCTCCCGTTGAGGCCTTCTCCTTCATACCCATGTATGTTCTCTCGCCGATCTGTTCGCTCTCCAGCTGCGCTATGCGCTGTATCATATCCATGACGAAGCGGCCCACCGCATTACCTGTGTCTATCTTATCGTAAGTGGAGACGAAATTCTGATTGTTCTTCTTCAGATCATCCATCATCTCCATGAAGTTCCTGCTGTTCCTGTGGATCCTGTCCATCTTCAGAACGACGAGTGTATCCCACTTCATCCGCTCCTCCTTGGAGAGCATCAGCCTGTACGCCTTCCTGTTGGTGTTGCGGCCCGAGAACCCCTCGTCTACGTACTCTCCCGCCACTTCCAGGTCGTGAGCTGCACAGAACCTTCTGAGGCTCTCCATCTGGGCTTCCAGGGATTGCCCGAGCTGGGCCTGTTCTTCGGTCGAGACACGTGCGTAAAGTGCCGCACGCTTCCTGGTTCCCTCTGCCATCGCAATAAGGTATGCTGAAGGAAATAAAACAAAAGCGGCGGCTATGCCTCCGCTAAATGATTTGAAGTGTGATCCTTCGATCACACTTTTGTGGTTTGGATATGACCGTTTATCGCCTCATACTGCTCCGGGTCTATGATGGCGCAGTGCTCCCCCTGCCTGACGTTGCCGTCCCATCTGACGTATCCCGCGTAAAGAGGGTTGTGCAGTATGTTGAATACCGACTGCTTGTTCCACTTCCCGCCCTTCTTCGCAGGAATAGATGCGTCGTTCAGAGAGTCTGCAATCGCCTCCATGGACTTACCCTTGGAGTACAGATTGTATATCGCCCTGACCGTGTACATCTCGTCCTTCACCACCTCGAGCTTTCCGAAGCTATACGCATACCCATAAGGATGTCCCGAGCCGAGAAATCCCATCCCGTATTTCGCTTTGTGCTCCATGCCGAATCTCACCCTTTCGCCTATCTGTTCGCTTTCCAGCTGGGCAACCCTCTGCAGTATATCCCGCACGAATCTGCCCATGGCGTTAGATGTGTCAAATTGCTCTTGGACAGAGCAGAAATCCTTCTTAGACCGCTCGAACTCGTCCATCATCAGGGCGAAGTTCTTGCTGTTCCGGTGGATCCTGTCCATCTTCAGAACCAGGACGACATCCCAACCGTCCTTTTCTGACATCATGCGCCTGTATTCGGGACGATTCGCGTTGCGCCCTGACTCGCCTTCCTCTCGGTACCTTCCGGCTATCTGCCAGTTCTCATACTCGCAATATGCCTCAAGGCGCCTCATTTGAGCATCTAGCGAATAACCTTCGTTTGCCTGTTCCTCCGTAGATACTCTCGTGTAGAGTGCGGCGCGCACACAGCACCCGCTTTCCATCCCGTTTTCTGCTATTGAGTTGCCTTTATTTAAAATCGTCTGACAAATGTCTGCTTTATACGAAAAAACGTCAGACGATAGTAAAAACAACGATATTCTCATGCAAAAAAGATAGAAATAGATGACTGGTTAAAGAAATAAGAATGGGGCTTTCGCCCCTATTTTTAGTGTTTTTACATCATTCCGCCGATTCCACCCATGCCCGGGCCGCCAAGGCTCGGGTCACCCATTGGGTTCATCGGGGGCGCCCTGCGGGAGGCTATGACGTCATCGATCCTCAGGATCATGTTCGCCACTTCCGCGGCAGAGTCAATGGCCTGGATCTTCACCCTTATGGGCTCCACGACATCGGCCTTCAGCATGTCAACTGCTTCGCCGGTGTCAAGATTCAGACCGTAGTTCTTGCCGTCCTTCTTCTTCTCGTGAGCGTTCTTCAGTTTGATGATCGCATCTATGGAGTCGATACCGGCATTCTCCGCAAGAGCCCAGGGTATGATCTCCATGGCCTTGGCGAAGGCGTTTATCGCCAGCTGCTCTCTTCCTCCGACAGTGGATGCGTAGTCTGCAAGCCTGAGGCCGACCTCTATCTCGGCCGCACCTGCGCCCGCAACGACCCTCTTGTCCTCTATTGCAACTCCGGCAACGCGTATACCGTCCTCGAGAGCCCTGTCCACCTCATCGATGACGTGCTCGGTGCCGCCCCTTATGATGATGGTAAGTGCCTTGGGCTCTTTGCATCCGGTAACGAAGGTCATGGACTCGGTGCCCACGAGCTTCTCCTCGACGAGGGCCGCGGATCCGAGATCGGAAGCCTGCATCTCAAGGATGTTGCCTACGATACGCCCGCCGGTTGCCCTTGCAAGGTCCTCCATGTCAGACTGCTTCAGGCGCCTGCAGACGAAAACGCCTGACTTGGCAAAGTAGTGCTGAACGAGGTCGTCCACGCCCTTCTGGCAGAATACGACATTGGCGCCGGTGGAAACGACCTTGTCCACCAGGCTCTTGAGGAAGGACTCTTCCTGATTAAGGAAGGACTGCATCGCCATCGGATCGGTTATGCTGATCTCGGCATCCATCTCAGTCTTCTTGTTCTCAAAGGCAACAGAGATCAGCGCTATCTTGGCGTTGCTGACGGACTTGGGCATACGGGAGTGCACCCTCTGCTTGTCTACGACGATACCCTCAACGAGGTCCGTATCCTTGATCACTCCGCCGACTTTCTTCTCTACCCTGATGTGGTCGGTGTTGACCTTCCCGTCGTCACCCTCGATCGCCCTTACGGCTTTGACGATGACGTCCGCCAGGTGGCCCTGTTCGCCGCCCACGGATTTGCCCACGAGAGCGGTCATCGCCACTTTCTTGAGCATCTCGTCATCTACGGCGTCCACTGCCATGGATTTTATGACCTCGACTGCTTTGTCGGCGGCCATCCTGTATCCGCTGGTTATGACGGTTGCGTGTATGTTGGAATCTATAAGGTCCTCAGATAGTTTGAGGAGCTCGCCGGCAAGAACGACCGCAGAGGTCGTCCCGTCGCCGCATTCGGTGTCCTGGGTCTTCGCGACCTCTACGACCATCTTAGCCGCAGGGTGCTGAACGTCGACCTCTTTCAGGATCGTAACTCCATCGTTCGTGACGATCACGTCGCCCATGCTGTCAACGAGCATCTTATCCATGCCCTTGGGTCCAAGTGTGGACCTGACTGCATCGGCTACCGCCTTGGCGGCCGCGATGTTGTTGAACTGCGCCTCTTTATCCTTGCTTCTCTCCGTGCCTTCTTTCAGCACGATAATAGGTTGATTGCTTCCCGAGCTGTACATCAATACAATCTCCTTACTGGTCATCAGTAATTTTGTTCTTCTATATTAACATATCTTTTCCACATGCACAGCCAATGAACATCCCGTGCACCGTGTGGCTGCACCTATGTTTGATTCTATTATCTAATAATCGATTATGATTTAATACCACATTGTATAACGGTACGCATGAGTCCAGGAGAAGATCCCGACCGGCGAGAGCTCTTCCTTTCTGTGCTTTCCGGTAGCCCGTCAAAGGATATACCCATTTTCCTGAGGGACCTGACTCTCGGACTGGATGCCTTGAACATCGATACCGACGCTGTGTTCGGTCCGGTATATAATTCTAAACTTTCTGCAGCCTGTGTCTTGGAAATGCAGAAGCTCATAGGGCACGATGCCGTGATCGGGTGCATTCACACATACAGTATGGAAGCCTTCGGCGGTACCACGGTTTATCCTGCGAACGGGATACCCTATCTATCGGATCCCCCCCTTCGCAGAAATAGAAAAGATGGAAGCATATGTGCCAGAAGACATCTGCAACGAACTCCTTGAGGGAATGCGTGAATCCTATCGAATTGTTCGAAGAAGAGCACCACACCTTGCAGAGATCATGAATATAAGCGGTCCCGTGAACACCGCGGGCAACCTGAGAGGACTTGAGACTCTCATGATGGACATAATCCTCAATCCGGACCTTGTCTCCGGGCTTGTGAGATTCTCCGAAGGTGTGATGAGATCCACGATAGAGTACATAGGAGCGGATTGTGCTGATGCAGTGTTCATTGCAGCCGCATCAGACAACCCAGACATGCTGGGTCTTGAGGAATTCATGAAGATCAGCCTTCCTAGCGTAAGGAATGTTACGAATTTCTGTCATGACATGGGGCTTCCGGCAATATTCCACCCCCACGGACTATTCAGCACCGAAGATCGAAAAGAGGTGCTGAGGGCATCCCTGGATACAGGCGTGGACGGATTCCAGTTCGCAGAGGACAACACGCCTTCAGGGATACTGCGGGAGACTTCCGGAAGATGCTGCGTGCTCGGAGGGCTGGACGCATTCAACGTTCTTCTTCTCGGCCCCGAGGAGAGGATAATCAGGTCCGTGGGATCGCTTCTGGATTCTTTGTTCGGAGAGGATTACATAATGACCTGCTCCTGCTCCCTTAATAGAGGAGTTCCGATCAAGAACATCAAGACGATGGCTGATGCCACCCGATCATACTGCGGAGGGCGCGCATGAGAGTGGTGATGATCGCCGGATTCCCCGGTTCAGGGAAAACAACCCTTATATCGAGAATCGCCACACCCGATACGGGCGTGATTGTCAATAACCCAGAGTCTCTGAGCTTGATACCAGATAATGTAAGGAAAGCCTATTTCCCCCTTAGAAGCCCGTGTGCCAGACCTCGTCAGTTCTTACATTGGATCGAGAAAGTTCACAGCGAATGGGGCGTGGATACGCTTATAGCGGAACCTCCCGGCATATGTACAGAGACATCTTCCCGCATACTCACACAGGCCATCGCATTCAGCAATGGCAGGTTCGAGATCGGCCCACTTATAACGGTCGTGAGAAGCAACGCTCTGGAGAAGGACATAACATATGATAACTCTGAGAACCTCAGGGTCCGGCAGCAAATATGTGAGTCCGACATAGTAGTCATATCTGCGGCCGAGACCATCAACAGGGATACTATCTCAGATATAGTCCGTGATCTCAACCCGGATGCGGAAATATTCTTCCTTTCTTCCGAAACAGAGGAATCAGTCAAGAAGGTCCACACTGCGATCTTCTCCAAAAGAGTGCTCACCCGAGCTCTGGACCTCTTCTGACCGATATTGTTTTAGTAAAAAATCAAAAAGTAAATTTAAATATAAATCAAAGTCTACGACTACTTGATGCTCCGACTATTCACTTCCGTAGAGCAAGAGATGAAGGGCCGTCTGGATGAAACGGACGGCAATAGATTGAGCCTCGGAGACAGAAAACCGAACAGATTCCTATACAAAATTGGTGTATTCTTCTGCGGGGCAGCATTCGTCATACTTATTTGGTATGTCATTACGCAATGGTACAACACATACATGGCGGAAATGATTCTATTTCCTGGGCCTGTTGAAACGTTCGAGCGCCTCAGAGAGTTCTTCACAACAGATTACAAGATCTTCGGGCAGAGCATTGTAAACCATACGAAGGCCAGTCTCGGCAGGTGGATCAAGGGTTTCACGATAGCTGCGATCATAGGTCTTTCCCTTGGTCTTCTAATGGGTAGCAATAACAAAATTCACGAATTCGGGATGGTCCCCGTGAACATCCTGCAACTGATACCCGGTCTTGCCTGGTATCCCGTTACAATACTGCTTTTCGGACTGAACGAGAACTCTGCCATATTCATCATCGCCATAACAGTGATATCTCCCATCGCGATAAACACAGCCAATGGACTGCGTAAGGTTCCCAAAGTGAATCTGAGGGTCGCCAGTATGTCTGGAAGAAGCAGATCGGACACATTTGCCGAAGTCCTGATACCTTTTGCCGCATTGGATATCCTGTCCGGACTTAGAATAGGCATAGCGAACGGATGGAGGATGCTGATCTCCGCCGAGATGGTAGTGGGCGTCGCACTCGGACTTGGATTCGCGATACAGATAACCACAGGATACATCGACTACGCCTCCGCTTTCGCATGCATCGTGATCATCTGCATTATCGGCCTGATAATCGACAAAGTGGTTCTGGAGGTTCTCGAGAACTATGTACGCTCTAAACTTGGGATGGAGGAATAAGATGGGCGTAATCGATATCAGAGGCGTTTACAAGGCATATTACGAGCCAAAGCTGAACGAAGGGCGGGTCGTTCTCAAGAATATCAATCTTTCCATAAGCGAGAATGAGTTCGTATGTGTCATCGGACCTTCAGGCTGCGGGAAGACCACTTTGCTGAATATGATCGCCGGTTTTGAGAAACCTCTCAAAGGAGAGATATTCTACCGCGACCGCAAGATACTCAGCCCCGGTCCCGAAAGGGCAGTGATATTCCAAGAATATAGCCTGCTGCCCTGGATGAGTGTGCAGAAGAACGTGGAGTTCTCACTGGACAGAAAGAAATATTCTCCTAAGGAGAGAGGAAAGATCGCTTCTGAATATATAGAGAAGGTCAAACTCGCAGGTTTTGAAAACAGCAAGCCGAATCTTCTCTCCGGAGGCATGAGACAAAGAGTCGCCATCGCCAGAGCATTCGCGATGCAACCTGACGTCCTTCTCATGGATGAGCCATTCTCCAGTCTAGATGAGCAGACCAGAAGGCACTTGGACAGAGAGATTCTCGACATATGGAAAGATGAGAAGAAGACCGTCGTCCTGGTGACGCATAGCGTAGAGGAGGCTCTTCTCCTGGCCACCAGGATAGTTCTCCTGACGCCGTCGCCCGGGCAGGTATTCAAAGAATGGAATCTGCCCGCCGAGAAGGAGAGTCTGAGCTCTGAGCAGATGACTGCGTTTAAAAATGACATAATCAAGAACCTGGGTGTTTGCGCCTGCGCGAAAACACCCGTGACAATAGATACACAAGAGTGATAAAAATGGAAACAAAGACGAAAATGCTTGCTCTCCTCGCCGTGGCTATAATGGTGGCTGCAGGAGGAATATATCTCTTGGACGGAGACGAGACAGATGCAGATATCACCATCGCCTGCGGTACGAAGAACTACTACGAGCCGTTCTGGATAGCTGACCATTACGGATACTTCGAAGAGCAGGGCGTAAGCGTTAAAATTCTCTATGTGGACGGTGGCGGAAGCGCGACCACCGCTCTGATGGCGGGCAGAGCGGACATAACCCTTGTGGGCGCAGATCCCGCCGTGAGGTTCATAGACCAAACCGATGGGGGGGATGATCATAGGATCCATCTCAGTCAACAAGAGCTCCACCGCATACGATTTCGCCGCGTTGACCGAATACGATGTCGACCTGGATGATCCTGCAGGTACGATGTTGAATACAGACGGAACGATCAGGGTACACACGGGAATAGATACCACAACAGGATACTTCGGGGGATTCCGCGGCTATCTCTACAGCGCATGGCAGGACGGTAAACTGACTGAGGACCAATACAATCTCCTCAGATCGGTGAAGACGTCCGACAAAGACGGCGGTATCGTGCACATACAGTTCGACAGTCAGGTCACGGCTCTCCTTCAAGACAAAGTCCAAATGCTTTGCTCCGGAAACACATTGAATGTTGCTAAGGAAAGAGGTGGTGACGATGTCACTATTCTATCCTCACCTTACGAGGACCCTGTGGGCGCCTGCGTGATAATCGCTTCGGGAGAGGTCCTTGAAGAGAAGCAGGATAAGGTCCTGAAAGTCATGAAGGCCTTTGATAAGGCCTGCGCCGACATAGAGAACCCTGAGACAAAAGAGAGTGTGTCGGAGTACTGTGCAGAATTCTACAACGTCAGCGGATGGACTGCCGACAGCCAGGAGACCTTTTTCAACTCTCAATACTGGGACATTTGCATGATGAAGGATGTCGAGGATTTCCTGATCAGAAAAGCCGCACTTTTGGATTACAATGACTTCGACCCCACTGGACGTATAGATTATTCGTTCCTAGAGGCGATGTATGGGGATGATCCCTACACATACGATCCTGCAACGGGGACTCTCATATGAAAGATAACATGAGTATGATAATGTCAGCTGAGGCGCAGGCCATGAGGGGAGAGTACATCGGAAAAGATACGGTGTTGGAACTCCTCTCCCTGGACCCACTGTCGGAAGACTGTTCCGCCTTAGGGAAGGCCGCTCGCAGGATAGCCTCAAGATTCTGCGATGACACGGCGATCGTCGGATCGTCCATAGGTCTGGATCTTGTGCCTTGCAGCATGAGCTGCAGATTCTGCTCTCTGGGGGAGAAATGGCGTATTTTCCCGGAACCCTATGTGATGCCTGACGATGATGTCGTGGATCTTATACGGGAATCGGTGGATCAAGGATTCGCCAAATTCACCCTGAGGACCACGGAATTCTACGACATAGACGCTCTGTGCCGACTGAGAAGGAGGATAGCAGATGAGGTCCCGGGAGATTATGTCATATCCGCCAATACAGGAGAGCTTGACTCGGAGAAGGCAAGGAAACTAAAAGAGGCAGGCTACGTGGGGATCTACCACGCAGTCCGGCTTAGGGAAGGTATCGATACCCCCATTCCTGTTGAGACAAGAATAGCCACAATAAGAGCTGCCCAAGAGGCGGGGATGTTCGTGGCATCCGGCGTGGATCCGATCGGGATCGAGCACACAGACAGCGAGATCGCAGACCTCATCGACCTGTACAGGGAACTAAGACCCAACACTGTTTGCACGATGAAGAGGATAAACGTCAAAGGAACGCCTGTGGGCGATCTGGAGGAGATTGGGGATATGAGATTGGCGCAGATCGCGGCGATAATCAGACTTGCCGGGGCAGGGGTATGGAGAAACGTCGCCGTGCATCCTGTCACGGAACAGGCCATCCGCTGGGGCGCGAACACCGTGTCCTTGGAGCTTGGTGCCAATCCGCGGGATGACAAGTATGAAGGAAAGAAATGGAGCACCGTGGGGAGAGAAATGGCAGTAAAGATATTCCAAGAATCGGGATACAAAGTAGACTCTGTATCTGCATACACCAGAAGGCATTGATACTTCCTCCCCAATCTGCTATCCATGAGAATGCCCAGAGATCTGTTCCTGGAAGCCGTGAAGGGTGGCCTTTCGGCGGAAGTACCTGTCTTCCCCCGGGACCTGACCCTGGGACTGGACATCACCGGAGCGGCCACGACGGAGGTGTTCGGCCCGCCCTATGATCCCCGTGCTTCCGCAGCAGGAATACTGGCACTTCAGGAAGTCGTGGGTCATGATGCTGTTGTAGGATGCATATTCGGCTGCATGGTCACAGGATTCGGCGTTGAGCTGGGAATACCGGACAAAGGCGTACCGTATCCGAAAGATGCGCCTTTCAGGAACATTTCATTATTGGATTCCGCATCGCCGGATTCGGTAAGGGACAGTATGCTTTCCGGAATGAGGGAATCATACAGGATGGTTCGCAGCAAAAGAAGCGATCTGGCCGTTGTAATGAATCTTGCAGGCCCGGTCACCAACGGCGGGAATCTCAGGAACATGGAGGCCCTCCTGATGGACATGATATCCGATCCTGATACCGCCCATCGGGTCATGGATTTCTCTGTAGAGACGATAATATCCGCAATGGACTACATAGGTGCTGACCTGGCAGACGCTCTTTTCCTGGCATCCGCAACGGATAATCCAGACCTCCTGGGGGACGGCATGTACACGGAATACTGCATCCCTGCCCTGAAGAGGATATGCTCCGCCGCCAAGGACATGGGAATGCCGTCTGTGTTCCATCCTCACGGTAAGTTCGATGGGGGCTCTTCGGATATCCTTGATGCAACTGTGGGTGCGGGCATAGATTGCTTCCAGTTCTCAGAAGAGAACGATGGCCCCTCGATCATCGATAGGATAGGTGAAAAATGCTCATTGATGGGCGGACCTGATGTCATGACCACTCTGCTAAACGGAACGCGCGAGGAGATCGTATCGGACACTACAGGATTCCTCGAAGATTTTCAAGACCGAGCGTACATCATGTCCTGTTCCTGTTCCCTGCACAGAGGATTCCCGATAGATAATCTGTCACTTATGACATCTACAGCTCACGCCTTCCGGCGCTGATCTGCTGCGTATCGAAGGATATCGTGATTCTCAGTAACGGTTGTAGGATACTATATCCTCGGGAGGCCTGAACTCCGAATGCGACGGAGATGGTTTCGCATCGTCAGCAGGATATCCCATTACGAGAAGCGCCACCGGCTCAAGGTTATCTGGCATATTGAATTCCTTTCTTATCGCCACAGGATCGAAATGCATCACCCATGTGGTCCCCAGTCCGATGGATGCCGCCTCCAGCATCATATGGGTCGTAACTATGCTGGCATCTATCTCCCCGCTGGATTTCCCGTCGTATGCGCGCTTCCAGCACTCGTTCTTATCATAGCTCACCAAAAGCGCTACCGGTGCATTGAAATGATATTTCGTACACCTCGGCAATTTAGCCAGTGCAGATTGTTCATTTATAACCAGAATATGCTGCGGCTGACGGTTGACTGCTGTGGGCGCCAGATGGCCCGCTTCAAGTATCTTGTCCAGCTTCCCCTGTTCAACTGGCTTCCCAGCGAATTTGCGGACAGAATAGCGACCCGCCGCCAATCTCAGAAAGTCGATGCTCTTATCCATACCCTATCCTCGATGCCCTGAATGGAGTGTGCGTATTTTACGTATCCGCCATTCCCGCATCAGCGAAAGACGGGACGGACCTCAACCCCGGCAGCCTCTGACAACTCCTTTATTCGTCTCTCGGCGGACGGAGAACCCCTGAATCTCATACGTGCGAGCCTCTCTGAGAGCAGCGGCCTTGAATTCAATGAGTCGATATAGATCAGTTTTACGCCGGTTCTCGCAATCGCATCGACAAAAGCGCTCTCTCTCCCCTCTAAATGACTGAGGACCGGCCCCACAAGCGCATAGACGTTTATTCCAACGTCTGCAAGCTTGCTTATCGCCTCCAATCTTCTCGACGGCATCGGAGCCCCCGGCTCTGTCATCTTAGATTCCCGTTCCTCGATCCCGGTAACGGTGATGCCGACAGTGCCCTCCATCTCCGAGAGGAGGTCGATATCTCTGAGTATCAGATTCGATTTCGTATGCATGTGTATTCTGAAATCCCGCTCCTTCAGCGCCCTGAGGCATTGAAGAGTCAATTCCAGCTCGGACTCCACGGGCTGATAGGGGTCCGTGACCGTCCCTATACCTATTATCCCTTTGACATTCGGCAACTCCAAGCATAAACGTCCGGCTATGTTCATCTTGGCCTTCGGTATCCTCCACCCCGCCCATTCTGCATGGGTTACCTCAGGCGCGTAGCAATACACGCATCCGTGAGCGCAACCCCGAGTACGGATTGAGAGCGTAATCCATATCCGGGAGCTTCGACGGGGAAAGAGCTCGCCTGCATTCCACCGCCTCGTACGTTCCCGCCGAATCAGAGAAATCAAGAAGGTTAGAGATAATCTTCGATCCTCCTTTGCGTCAGGAAGTCCCTGAGGACGCCGGAATTGGCAATCCACATCTTCCGGGGTATCTCCATGACCCTGTCCACATGGGACAGGGCGCCTTCCAGCGAATCGTATTTGAAGGGTTTCATCTTCAGAGCGGCGCGGACGTTCTCCCTTACGTTCCAAACACCGACGGGCATCACGTACCCGGGATGCGCCTCCCTGAATATCACGACCCCCGCTGTCCTGCGCTCCTCCGTGAGGAGCTCGTTCACCGCCATCCTGGAGGCGTAATAGCATCCTCCGATCTGAGCGTACTCCTTCCTTCCGTTGAACATCTCATAGTCGGATATTATCGATACGGATTTCCCTGCGGGATTCCACGTCGTGTTGGGGTACCACGCCTCTATCAGCTCGAAGCGCCAGGTGCACGGCATCATCATTATGCACCACCTGTTGTCCAGTTCCTCCCACTGGTATACTCTGAACTCGTCGATGGTCCTGTTGAATTTCGTGGTCTTCAGCAGATCCTTCCCTATGATATCGTCAACTGCGGTTATGCTCCATCTGGTGGGAACGAACCTGCGGTTCTTGTCTATCCCCATAGTGCCTACGGAGAATGCCTTCTGTATCTCGGATATCAGCGTTCCGTTGCGGTATGCGTTCAGCACTCCGTCGACTGCCTTCATGTCCGTATCGTAGAAACTGCGCTCGAGATACTTCTCGAAGCGACCGTTGGCAGCCCTCATCCTCTCCATTCTGGCTGACGGGCCGAAGGGCTGCACCTCATCATCCAATATCACTCTGCCCCTGGGCTTCTGAGAGAAATTGGCCTCGACCTCCACGGGCTTCTCGGTGAGTGCCAGCTCCTGGACCTGATCGACTATCCTCCCGGCAGCCCTGAAGTTCTTGGCATCGATCCTGTATTTACCTCTCACAAGCCTGAAGCGGAAATCGACTATGTCGTCGATGGATTTACCGACCCACATCTCGGGGGTATCCATGACCGAGGTGTCACCGAAATCCGGCGGGATCAGCGGGCCGATATCGACCTTGGGATAGCCGTACCTTCCCACGAAGACCGCGGGAGGGCTGCATCCTTCCATATCCTTGGCATCGATGAGAGGTCGGGTCTTGCTCTGGCTGTAGAACTTTATCATAAGGGGGCAGCGGTCCTTACCGCAGAGATTCCTGGACCCTTTGCATATGACGCATAGGCCTGAGGCTGTATCCTGCTTGTTGTAACCAGCCATGCTGTCGAAGAATCCCGTGGTTCCCGTCATGATCTTTCTTTATGGTCTCTTTCCCTTCTTCCGGAACGGCGGTTCGCTATGAGGGCCGCTACACCGCCTCCGCCTATCCCGTTGTCTATATTGACTGCCGTGAGGCCCGGAGAGCATGTCTGCAGAATGCACAGAAGAGCGGCTTCACCCTTCCCCCCTGCGCCATATCCCGTGGATGTGGGTATCCCTATCACCGGGGCCGTGGACATGGACGACACCAAAGTGGGAAGGGCGCCTTCCATGCCGGCAACTACGATTATGGCATCAGCATCGCATTCGATGAGCTGTTTGACGGGCTCCGATATCCGGTGTATGCCCGCAACCCCCACATCATAGTACCTCATCACCCTGACACCCATGGCCTCAGCCATCACAGCCGCTTCCTCGGCCACAGGGACATCGGATGTGCCAGCTGTGATGATCCCGATGAGGCCTTCGCCCGGTTCCGGCATTCCCCCTATGATGATCGTGTTGCATTCCTCTCTGAACTCCGCTTCCGGGACCATCTCCTTCACGGCTTCGAAATGTTCCCTTCCCGCTTTGGACACCAGAAGCAGATCGGCGGGACGGGATGCGCATATCTCGGCAACCTTGGCCGGTGTCTTCGACGCTCCGTAGACTACCTCCGGTATGCCCTTCCTCATGAATCTGGATCTGTCCAGGGCACAATCCCGGCCTATTCTCTCCAAATAATCCATTCGCAGAAGCTTCTCGGCCTCCTCGGAGGATATCTTGCCCAGCTTATAGGTCTCCAGAACGTCCCTGATGCCCATGGTGCGGTCTACGCTTTCAAAAGTATTATTGTTTCCCTTATCTCACAGCACGGAATCTATTTTTACTTTAAAGTTGAATAATTTATTATATCCCCGATAGCATCAGTTTTCCGATGTGCTCGGAACCTCTGTGTAAAGAAGTCGGAATCCGGGAAGAGAACGGTTTCTGGTTCCTTCCCGACGGCATATCATCTGAGGATCTGGTCGTAGGGGACAGTGTCCCGGATTTCGAAGCTGAGTCCACTGACGGACGCTTCGTTCTGTCGGAGCGCGTTGCCAAAGGTCCTGTCCTGTTGTATTTCTACGTCGTCAATTACGGGAAAACGTGCATAGATTACATGGCGCTCATGAATGAGAGGAAGCAGGAGCTTGACGATCTGAACGTATCCCTTGTGCACATAAACCCGGAATCCCTGGAGAATCATCGCGCTTGGATGAGATATACGGGCTCCCTCTATGAGCACATAAGTGACACGGATCAGAGCATAAGCAAAGCTTACGGGGCCATTGTAGAAAGAGCCAGAATGCAGAAGATATTGGGGAGCACGAACAGAGAGTTCTTTCTTGTTGCGAAGGACATGAGGCTGAGATTCGTTTGGCGTGCCTGCGACCCGATGGATACCCTGCCCATGGATGAGCTCCTCGACGTTCTGAGACAGGAAACAGATTCGGTCGGAAGCACCATCGGTTAATTGCGGCGCTCTCCTATGCAGCATCATGCTTGAGAATGGCCTGTTGTGCATGACATCAGATATATTCCGTGAATGACATCAGGCGGACATGGATTACATCCCCGAATTGCTGGACCTGTTCAGAGATACGGGAAGGGTCGCGGTATGCTTCTCCGGAGGATTGGACAGCACCGTTCTCGCGGCTCACGCCCGAAAGGCCCTGGGAGATGACAGTTTGGCGATAATGGCGGATATGCCTACGCTGAGCGATATCCAGAGGGAAATGGCGATTGACGGTGCCAGGGCTTCGGGCATAGGTCTTCTCACCGTTCCTTTGGACTGGCACCGATTGCGCGAAGTCTCCGGCAACGGGGAGCGGAGATGCTACTTCTGCAAAAGTGCCATATTCTCTGCGGTAAGAGAGGTCGCCGGATCCCTCGGGTTCCATAATCTGGTATCCGGCGAGAATGCGGACGATGACCCTGATGACAGACCCGGCATGTCCGCGGGAAAGGAGGCCGGAGTAGCTTATCCTCTGAGGGAGCTGGGGATAAGTAGGCGGGAGATAGAGGATTTCATCTCATCCATGGGTCTTGACCGGAGACCGTTCAAGGAGACGTGCTTATTGACCCGTTTCCCGACCGGGACCCCGGTGACGGAGAAGGATATCAGATTCGCAGAGGCCTGTGAGAGATCAGTAAGGGATATCGCGGACATAGGCTGGTAAGGGTAAGGATCTCCGGGAGCTCATGCACTGTGGTCTCCTCCCCCGAGGAGAGGGCCCGTCTTTTCGAGAACGGCGAAGCGGTGATATCCGCCCTTGAAAGCATGGGATTCACAGAGATAACGCTGGATCCCAAGGGATATTCCTGAGAATGCTTTGGGTAACAGGAGACGATGAGTCTTCTCAGACCCGGTTGTTGCAAGGGGTCGTCTCCTGTTTCGAAACAAGGATGACGGTTTCCCTATTTAACCCCTGTGAAGGCAAAGATTTAACATTATGTTACGGCCGAAGGCATTCCTGAACTCGTCTTTCATCTCATTCAGGCGCCACATCACCATGTCGATATCCTCTTTGGAACATATTTTCATCTCCACATTGATCCCGTCATCAGTGAAGGACAGGCTCTTTACGGGGCAGGTCCTGCTTCGGTCCATGACGTCCGCATACCTGAGTATCACCGTGGACATCATCATGCTCCTCAGATCATCTTTGCTGAATATCGAGAACATACCGTTCGTGGGCAACGGCATCTTCTTGTAATGGAATCTGGCCATCAGAGCTATCGAATCTATGTCCTCTATGGCCAGCCCGGGAAGCCCCGTGCTCTTGATCAGCATGTATGAGTATATACGGTGCTTTGAGAATCCGAACAGCTCTCCTATGTCATGAAGTATGGAGGCGTATCTCAAACGGTCCCGCCATCTCTCATCCATATTGTGTACGCCGGCCTCCCTGAGGCCGTCGAATATCGCCATAGCGTTCTCGGTCACGCAGTCCGTATGAACCTTGTCGTATCCGCACCTCTTGGCAAGAGCCAGCACAGAGGATTCCTTCTCATCGATGTCGCCCATGCCGTGCTCCATGAGATAATCCACATACATCCCCTCCTTGAGGCCGAGATCGGATATCTCTATGCGCTCGATGCCGAAAATCGCCATCAGCTCCTCGGCTATCGCGCCCCCGGGCGTTATTATGTCTATTCTGTTGGGGGAAAGGCCTGGAAAACTCATCTTCGCCTCCGCATCGGTCTTCCTGAGATCCTCCATCAGGGATCTCAGTTCTGCAAGGGTGAAGTACAGATTGTTATTATCGCCTCTCCTGGCAGCGCACATATCCGCAAGCGCCATCATGGTGCCGGAAGAGCCGACGGCCCTCTCGAAGCCTATGTCCTTGACGGCTTTCGCGGATCTGTAGGAATGAAGGAGCACTTCCCTCTGATAGCTTCCATACTCGCTTTCCGATATGGGGCCGCTCTGCTCGAAGGGGAAGGAGTACGCATATCTGACGGATCCCATTCTCAGACTGTCCAGGTACAATATCTCCCTGCCCTGGCTGATGGAGACCTCCGTGCTTCCGCCGCCTATGTCTATGAATATGGTCCTTTTATCAACGCCCTTTCCTCCGGTGACCCCCAGATTTATCAGCCTGGCTTCCTCCTCCCCCGATATGACGTTTATCTGATGATCATCGCCCCTTATGGCCTTGAGAAGCTCCGACCTGTTAGGGGCCTCCCTGGCGGCGCAGGTGGCGAATGAGATTATCTCTTCGGCACCCAGATTCTTTGCTATATGCACGAAGCTCCTGGTCACCAATCGGCATTTCTCTATGGTGGCACGATCTATCCTGCCGTCCTTGTAGAGGCTCTGACCCAGCCTGACCATCTCCTTGTCATGGAATATGGGCATGCCGGTGGTACCGGGGAAGAATTTGATCACCAGGAGGTGTATGGAATTGGACCCTATATCGATGAAGGCTACGGTCTTATCCTTTCCCATGCCAGGACCCTCTGTTCTCTATGAACCATCTCTGAGACCTGAATCTCTTGCCCTTGACCTTGACCCTCACATATGAGCCGTCCGGCATCAGCTCCCTTGCTTTCACATTGTCCGCCAGGTGGTTCTTCAGAAGCTTATCCCTTATCTCGATGAGCATTCCCTTGTCCAATATGGGAAACAGCGCTTCCACCCTTGCGATCAGATTGCGCGGCATCAGATCCGAGGACCCAAGATACATCTCAGGATCGCCCCCGTTATCGAAATAATATATGCGGGAGTGTTCCAGGAACCGGTCCACGATGCTTATCAGCCGTATGTTCTCTGATATCCCTTTGATCCCGGGCCTCAGACAGCACAGACCCCTTATGTTGAGGTCTATCTTGACCCCTGCCATGGATGCCCTGTAAAGGGAGGATATGATATCCTGATCCACGAGTCCGTTGGCCTTCATCGCGATGTAGCCGCTGCCGCCCTTCTTCTTGTGCTCTATCTCCCGGTCTATCTTCTCTATGAGACGATTCTTGAGGGACATCGGCGCCACGAGAAGGTGCTTGTAATCCCTGGGGCCGTAATAGCCTGTAAGAGCATTGAAAAGCTCGCCCACATCCTCCCCTATCTCGCGATTCGCAGTGAGCAGTGATGTATCGCAGTACTGCTTCGCCGTGCTCACATTGTAGTTCCCGGAGCTCATATGGGTGTATCTGATGAGGCTCCCCCCTTCCAGCCTTACGATCTGCAGTATCTTGCAATGCACCTTGAGGTCTATGGGCCCGAAGACAACGTGGACACCTATCTTCTCAAGGTCCTTGGCCCATTTTATATTCCTGTTCTCATCGAACTTCGCCCTGAGCTCCATGAGGACGGAGACGGTCTTCCCGTTCTCTCTGGCTCTTTTGAGAGCATTGATTATGGACGAATCGTTGCCGATCCTGTAGAGGCATATCTTTATGCTCTGTACCTTCGGATCCTCCGCCGCTTCCTTGACCAGTCTCACCACGGTGGCGAAGGATTCATAAGGGTGGAACAAGAGCCAGTCTCTCTCTTTTATGGAATCGAAGATGTTGTAATCCTCGGTAAGCTCCGCCGGGGTGTAAGGTACGAAGGGCTCCTCATGAAGCCTCGGTACGTTCAGATTGGCTATCTGCCAGAGATCCGAGAGGGCTATCGCGTTCCTGGCAGTATGTATCTGGCTCGGAGACAGGGACAGGTTCTTTCCGAATAAGCTCACCAGGGCCTTTGGCGTGGTCCCGCCAACAGTCATCCTCACAGGGAACCCCGTGTCCCTGTCGTCAAGACTCTCCTCTACGGCCTCAATGAGGTCGCAGGCCTCGTCTATCGTGACCTTGACGTCAGCATTCCTCGTGACCCTGAATGTGTGCGTGCTCCTCACCTTGAAACCGGGGAACAGCAGGTTGACGGAGTCCTTCACCAGATCCTCCAGGAAGATGAAATCCATGCCCGGGCCGTCGGAAGGCACCTCCACGAAACGCTCTATTATCCCTACGGGTATCTTCACCCTCGCGTAGTTCAGCTCCCCGTTCCTCTCCATCTCCACTGCAAGATTCAGCGAGTTGTTCGATATGAACGGGAAGGGATGTGAGACATCAAGTGCCAGAGGAGTCAGGAGAGGATGTACCCTCTCTTTGTAGAACCCGGATGCCCACTTCCTCTGTTCGGGGGTCAGCTCCTTCATGTCCTTTATCCGGATGCCCTCTGCATACAATTCCTTCCTTATGCGCTTCCAGCATGACTCATAATTCTTAGTGAGATCTCCGACGACCCTCAGTACCTTGTTCAAAACTGTGGACGGGTCGGTCTGATCGGGACCCAGGATGGCCGCCGCGGAGTTGGACTGCATCAGCAGCCCGTATATGCGTATCATGAAGAACTCGTCCATATTGCTGTGGCATATGGCGAGGAACTTCACCCGTTCAAGCAAAGGGACCGATCTGTCCTCGGCCTCCTCCAGGCACCTCTTGTTGAACTCCAACCAGGACAATTCTCTGTTAATGTAGAGTGAGGGATCGCTGAGATTCGGTTCGGTGATTTTATCTCCCATCAGACATCCCACTCCGCAATAGATAACTGTGATCAATCATCCAGGCGAACGGATGCGGATCTTCCGTGAGCCGTCAGACCTTCTGCCGAGGCTATCGCATCTATCGTATCCGACAGCTCCTCAAGGCCTTCCCTGGTCAGCATCTGAACGGTCGACGTCTTCATGAAGTGCGCCACATTGAGCCCGGAACATGTCTTCGCATGCCCCGCAGTGGGAAGAACATGATTAGTGCCAGAAGCGTAATCGCCTGCCGCGACCGGTGTGTACGGGCCTATGAATATCGAACCTGCATTCCTTACCATGGACAGCACCGAGAAGGCGTCGGCCGTCTGTATCGACAGGTGCTCGGGAGCCATCTCGTTCATTATGGCCGCCGCATGCTCTATGGTATCCGCGATTATGTAACCGGAGTTCTTCATCGCCTCCGTTATGATCTTCCTCCTGTCCGATTTCTTGACCGCTGCCTCTATCTCCTTGCCCACTGCCTCGGCCAACCCCGGGCTGTTGGTCACCAGCACCGCTGCCGACGAGGGGTCGTGCTCAGCCTGGGCTATGATGTCGGCGGCCACGAATCTGGGGTCCGCCGTCCCGTCAGCGATTATGCCTATCTCGCTGGGTCCTGCAGGGAAATCGATTTCCACGACATTCCTGAGAAGGGTCTTGGCAGCTGTCACGTAAACATTCCCGGGACCCACGATCTTTTGCACAGGCTCTATGCTCTCGGTCCCCAGGGCCATGGCCGCAACGGCCTGGGTGCCCCCCAGTTTGTATATCTCGTCAGCCCCGGCGATGTCCATGGCCACTAGAGTTAAGGGACTGACCGGAGGGGGTGTGCAGCATATCACCTCGTCAACGCCAGCCACCTTGGCTGGTATAACGCACATCAGTGCGGTGGAAGGGTAAGAGGCTCTTCCGCCTGGCACATAGCAACCCACTCTTTCCAGCGGAACACTTTTCACTCCCAGCGTAACTCCCGGTGAGACCTCTGTCAGCCAAAGGTCCCTGGGTCTCTGCATCATGTGGAAGTCCTCTATGCTGGCGGCGGCATTCTCCAGTTCCTCCACCAATTCAGGGGAGACCCTGTCGTACGCCTCGTCTATCTCGTCCCGGGTTACCCTGAAGGACTTCAGATCCGCCTTGTCGAACTTGGCTGTCAGCTCCCGGAGGGCTTTGTCGCCTCCTTTCCTGACCTGGTCTATTATCTCCAGAACGCTCTCCGAAACGTCATCGGTCTTCGAAACGCGATTCTTCTGCCAGAATCCTTCGTCCATCTGCTGCCACATACTGCTTCGATGGCGTAACTATGATTTAAGCATTCCATCAGGACGCGGGCGCGGTCGATATTATATAGAGACGAGGCAATCGGAGAATAAGGGATAGCATGAAGCGCGTGGCATTGTCTTTCTCGGCGGCCGCCTCGGTCTTGAGCGTTCTCTTCGTCGGGACACCGGCAGTAGCATTCACCGGATCCGGGTATTCTTTTCCAAACTACTCGATCACGGACTTCCTGAACGATGCTGTTTCCGTATTCTCAGAGCTCGCCGGCCTGAGGCCCGAGACCTGGACCGGCTTCGGGAAGTTCCTTCTGGAGAGCACTTTCATAGGCGGCGCGCCTTTCACCTCTATATCCAACATATACTTCATCATCTGTATCGCATTCATACTGATCTCAGTCTTGGCTGCGATAATTTCCGCGAAGGTATACGCCAAGAAAGAGGGGTCTTGAGCGTTTCGGTGATCCGATGAATATTATAATCGTGGGCGCTGGGAGAGTCGGCTATACGGCAGCAGAGGTATTGAGCCAGGTACATAATCTGCTGCTCATAGAGAGCGATATTGACAAGGCGGAGACGTCCAAGAACCTTCTCAATGTCTCGGTTCTCAACGACGACGGCACCAATCCGGCCGTGATAAGAGACGCGATAAACCGCAATCAGGCAGACGTCATAATATCCACCACGATACAGGACGAGGACAACCTTTTCATATGCATGATGGCGAAGAGGATAAAACCCGAGATAAGAACCATCGCCCGGGTCAGGAATCCGGATTATTTCATCCCCACGAGCAAGGACGCTGTGGAGCAGATAATATCCCCTGAGCTGATCGCTGCTCAAAAGATAGCCACTCTGGCTCTGTTAGAGAACGCGGTGGATTACGAGACTCTGGAAGCTTTCAATATGGGTCTTGCCACATTCGTCGTCAGCAAAGAGAACGAGAAGATAATCGGCAGTGTGGTCATAAGCCTGGGGATCCCTGAGGATGTCAATGTGGTCGCCATATATCGCGGCGACGAGGTGATAACGGAAACGGAGACCCTGGAACTGCACCTGGGAGACAGGATAAGCGTTCTCGGAAGCCCCGAAGGGCTCTCAAGATTCAATCAGATGATGGGGATCCCTTCCGAGGCCAATGAGTTCATAATACTGGGCGGGGGAGTTACCGGATCCAACGCCGCAGAGATACTGGAATCCAAGAAGAGGTATGTCAAGCTCATAGAGCCGGACGTGGAGCTCTGCCGCAAGCTGGCGAGGAAATTCAGCAACGTCATAGTGGTCAACGGGAACATAGTCGATCCCCATGTGCTGCAGACAGAGAACGTGGGAAGGGCCGACGTTGTCATAGCCATCTCGGACACGGACGAGACGAATCTTCTGGCCAGCCTCATGGCGATGAAGCTGGGCGCACCTAAGATAATAGCGAAATACTCCATGGTGGAGTACGAGGACATATTCGATTTCACGGGCATACAGACGATGATCGGTTACCACCGTATAGTCGCCAATGAGATAACGAAGACCCTGGTATCCGACGAGACATCGCTTTTGCAGATGAAAAGGGAGGGTGAGACCTTCTTCAGTGTGAGGGTGAGCCCCAAATCCAGACTGGTGGACGAGCGCTTCGGGGATATAAGCTTCCCCCCGGGGAGCGAAGCCCACATGCATAATCAGGGACGGCATGGTGATATATCCGCGCATGGACACAGTGTTCAAGAGCGGCGACAAGGTGCTTATGTTCACATACAAAGTGGACATGCAGAAGCTGAACAGGCTGTTCGGCATGAAGATCGATATAAACGTCTGAGGGCCAAGAATGGAGAAGACAGTATTCAGATACAAGAAGGAAAAGCGTCTCAGGTACGAGCACGCGTCCCTCTACACTCTGGGTATAATCCTGCTCGGCCTCTCCCTGGTCATGATCCCCTCCCTGGTCTGGACGATATACGACGGGGATCCGTACGAGGTCTTCCTGTGGCCTGCGGTGTTCGCATTCGTCAGCGGTCTCGTGCTTGTTTCCCTTGTGAGGATGCCCGACCACGTGAACCCGCTTACGGGTCTGTTCATGCTGGGCATGGTCTGGTTCGTCACGATAACTTTCGGTGCGATACCTTTCATCCTCGCTGGAATGGCTCCGGTGGATGCGATATTCGAATCCTGCAGCGGTTTCACAACGACCGGAGCGACCATCATGACCGACATAGAATCCTGGCCCAACGGGATATTGCTATGGAGGTCGATGACCCAGTGGGTCGGAGGAATAGCCATCATCATAATCTTCCTCCTCCTGATGCCGATGGTGGGATTCGGGAGCAGGAACATACTTGAGAATGAGATGACAGGTTCCGGGAGCGGGAATTTCTCCACCCGCATGAAGGATGCCGCGAAGCAGTTCGCCATAGTCTACATCGGCCTGAGCGCGATAATGGCCATACTCCTCACTTTCATGGGCATAGATCTGCTGTCGACCCTGTGCATGACATTCTCCTCCATTTCCACCGGAGGATTCCTGAACACCGCGGACAGCATGGCGGGAGAGATCTGGTACGTCAAATGGGTGGTCATACTCTTCATGTTCCTTGGGGGTGTGAACTTCTATCTGCACTTCCGTGCGATAAACAACAGGGACATCACGGTCTATTTCCGCAACAAGGAATTCACTTACATGCTGGCCTGGTTCTTCTTCGTCAGTGTGGTCGCTTATGCTCTCATAAGCCGCACCAACATAATGGGGGAGGGCCCGGTGGAGGAGTTCTATCACATCACGGATATGGTGCTGATGGTCGTCTCCGCCGGAACATCGACCGGTTTCGTGGGGGATCTGACGCTCAGCGCGTGGCCTCTGTCTGCCATCATGCTCCTGTTCCTGATCTCCTTCGTGGGCGCATCATCCGGATCTACGGCGGGAGGTGTGAAGATATCGCGCATCGTGATATCCCTCAAATACCTCTGGAACGGAGTCAAGCAGATGATCTATCCCCGCGGCGTTTTCGACGTGAAGATAGAGAGACAGAGCCTGGACGACAGCGTTGTATCCTCGGCAGTGGTCATATTCCTGCTCTTCATGATGAGCGTGGTATTCGGTTCGGCAGTATTGGTGGCAACGGGACTTCCGTTCCTGGATTCTGTATACACTTCGATATCCGCCCTTTGCAACACGGGCCTCGGAATAGGCGCCTTCGCCGAATCCTACGGCGAAGCGAGCGATTTCGTGAAGGTGTTCATTACTATACTGATGTGGGTAGGCCGTTTGGAGATAACCGCAGCACTGGCTCTTCTGACCCCCTCATTCTGGAAGGAGTTCCTCATCGGCACGAGGAAGAGGATATCCAAGCTCTAGGATATGGAGTTGCAGGCATCCAGTATGCGTATGGCCGCCGGATGCCCCGGGGATTTATGATTTATGGTGCCGGCGAACAGCTTCGCATGAACCACGTCCCCCTTCTCGACCAGGCACATGGCCATGGTCTCCAGGGCCCCTATGTGGAGAGGGTCAGCCTTCAGGGCCCTGTTGCCGTAGTTCACCGCGGCCGGCAGCTTGCCTTCCAATCTCATAACGTAGGCCATTACCGCCAGGGAATCCACGTTCCTCTTGTCTTCCTTCATCCTCGACTTGGCGAATCTGACGGCCTCCTTCTCCCTGCCTGCGGATATCAGGGAAGAGCAATATGATATCGTGGCGTCATAAGAGTCGTCTTCCTTTGCCAAAGCGGAGGACTCGGAAACGGCCTCCTCATAACGTCCGAGTGCGCAAAGGGCCTCCGACCTGAGCACCCGGGAATCCCTCGTTCCCGACCCCGACAGGGCGGCAAGAGCTTCCTCGTGCCTGCCGGACATGAACAGCATGCGCCCGTATTGCTCGGGGCGTTCCTTCGCCATGCCCATTCTGTCCATGCCCTCCCTGGCCTCCTCGGGCATCCCGAGCATCCCTATTGCGAAAAGAATCTCGAAACGCTCGGTCTCGTCCTTGGGAAGATCTGCAAGGATGTCAGAGAGGACCTCTTCGGTCTCCCTGTCATCGCCAATTACCTTCATAATGCTGGCACATCTTATGCCTATGGAAGCTTCTCCTCTGTGCGCGTCCGCCAGCGAACGCGTTCTCATCTTAGCCGAATCATAATCTCCTTTCTTGATCAGTTCGGTTATCCGGGAGAATTCCTCTTCCGCTTCCATGGTGACGGCAGAGAACCAATGCGGATAAAACCTTTATGCGACGTTGTGGCGGCAGCCGGTCCGAACGCACGGGGACCGCATCCTAAATAACGGTGCACGACTATCACCGCCCACGCATGAAGATAAAGACGTTCACCGTTTATGGCCTGTTCCGGACGCATGACTGCCAGTTGAACCTCTCCGACTCAGGTCTCACTTATGTTCATGCCGTCAATGCGACAGGGAAGAGCACCATCCTGCGCCTGATGTATTCCATACTCACGGGCGACGAGCATACCATCAGAGGCGTACCCTTCGACCGGGCCGATCTGACCTTCTCCGATGATACCAACCTGGTTGTGGAGAACGAAGAGGACGAGCTCCGCATAACGGTGATACGCAACGAAGTGCCGACCTCCATCACCGTTGAGGATCTTGTCGACATGTTCGACGCGGTATACATGTCCCCTGAGAGATCTACGGTGAGGAAGATGGACGGCAGGCTCGTACCTGCTCTGGAAGCCTATGCCAATGAGCTGCACGACGAGATCATGTTCGCCAAGGAGCATAAGGACCTGTCCGAGATCACCTGCGAAGATGACGAGGACATGACCGATGAGGAGATAATATTCTGGTCCAAGGACCTTAAGGCCAAACTGGATTTCATCAACGAAGCGGGATTCTCAGTCGACATGCCCTCTGGCATGAGATTCCCTCCGACGCGCTATGACCTTGTGGACGAAAGGAAAGCGTACATGGGGCTGGCACGCTCCCTGGAGGAGTATGTGAAAAGGAACTATCTGCTGGCCGAGTCGATGATCGTGTACATGGACATAATAAACGGCCTTCTCACTGACAAGCACATCTACATCAAGGATAATTCCCATATAGGCGTAGAGATGGACAGCGGAACCTCCCTAAGCCTATCCTATCTGTCCTCCGGAGAGAGGCAGATAATGATCATCTTCTACCGCCTCCTTTTCCACGCCGCCCCCGGCGCCATCGTTCTGCTTGATGAGCCGGAGGTTTCGCTGCACATATCGTGGCAGCAGAAGCTGGGCGGGATATTCCTTGACGTCTGCAGACTGAGGGACCTGCAGATCATAATAGCCACCCACTCACCTCAGATAATACACGACAGATGGGATCTGGCAACCGAACTGAGGGTTGACTTTGCGTGAATACTTGGGAACTACGGACATAGCGAACAACATCTCCATGCTGAGGGGAGCCTTTGACGGGACTGTGTTGGTCGTTGAGGGCATCACGGACTACAGATTGTACGGTAAGCTGTCCGACAGGGAGAACGTGGAGCTCATAGTCGCTCATTCCAAGGATAATACGTCTACCGTGGTCAAGGAGCTTTTCCACAACCGTAAGGACGACAAGGTCCTGGGAATCGTCGACTCGGACCTGGACAGAGTCCTGTCCGTCAGGCGCGACCCCCCTTTATTCCAGACGGACACCAGGGATCTGGAGGGCATGATGATACGCAGCCGGGCCCTGGATGAGGTCATATGGGAGTACGGGGAACGTGCCAAGGTCGAGAATTTTGTGAGGAATCACGGGGAGATCAGAGATGTTCTGATAAACTCCGCATATCCGCTGGGAACGCTGATGCTCATCTCCGAGAACAACGGACGGGACCTTTGCTTCAGGGATCTGGACTTCGGCAGGTTCATAGACCGTAGGACCCTGCAATGCGACATACGGAACATGGTCGACGAGGTCATTTACAACTCCCACAACCCCAGCCTGAGCCCCAAGGACCTCCGCAAGAGATTGGAGGAGGAGATGGAGCATCACAGGGACCCGTGGACGATATGCAGGGGGCACGACCTCGTGGAGATCCTTCTGATCGGCCTGAAGTACATTTTCGGTGGCTACAACTGCAGTAACATGAGATGCGGCGAGCTCAACGGGGCATTGAGATTAGCTTTCGATATAGAGCACTTCACGGAGACCAAGCTCTACCGCAGCACAAGCGATTGGGCCTGTAAAAGGGACCTGCCGCTGTGGATCAGCGGTCTGGAGTGAAATCCACCCTTTCCGTTCCGGATGCGCTCTCCATGAGCCTCTGCACCTTGCGCTCGCTCTCCTCGAGTATCTTCCGGCAATGATCCCTCAGCTTGATTGCCTTCTCGTAGATCTCCAGACTCTCATCCAGATCGAGACCTCCGGCCTCCAGCTCCTCAACCAGTTCCTCAAGGGCACGAAGGCTCTCCTCGAACGTCATATCCTCGATATTCTTCTCATTCCTCTCTTCTTCCATGTTCAGTCACCTCTTCCACTTCAGCTTTGACGAAGCCGTCCCTCATCGTAACGGTCATCTTAGACCCCGCTCTGAGACCGGAGACGGATGTGACCGTCCTCCCTGCCTCATCGGTCACGAAGCTGTAACCTCTGTCCAGCACCCTCCAGGGGTCCAGTCCCGCGAGCATCTGCGACCTGTGCTCCAATTCCCTGGAATTGTCGGCCAGCCTCCTGACGACGGAATCGTCCATTTCCTCCGAGACCGAATCCAGAGCCACCCAGTACCCCTCCACCTTCTCGGCGGCCCTCTTCGGGTCCAGCTTGGCGTTCAGAACCTCGTATCTGGAGGACATGAACCTCAGCCTCCCGGATACTGACGATGCGCCCCGCTCAGACAGGAGATCCAGCTTCGCACCGTATCTCTCCAGTGTCACCGCGGCATTCCTGGGGTCCAGCCTCGCGTTCGGATAGGCGAATCTGGACCGCATATCCTTGACTATGGATGTCAGGGAGCGCGCAATCTTGCCTGTCATGAACGACAGTCCCCTCCTTATATCATCGATGTCCCTGGTGCACATCACGGCCGCCATCGTAGGCGTTTCCGCATATGCGTCCGCCACCCTGTCCGAGAGGGATTTGTCCGTGGCATGGCCGACGGCAGAGACCACTGGCACCTTGGAGGATGCTATGGCTCTGACGACTGTCTCCGAATTGAACGCTGAAAGGTCCTCGGCGGAGCCCCCTCCGCGTCCGACTATGATAACATCCACATCCTCCTGGGAGTTGAGAAGCTCGATCCCTGCCACAAGGGACTCCGGGGCCCCTTCGCCCTGGACCTTGGCCGCCGCCAGGATTATCCCCGAGGGGAACCTCTTCGCCACAGTGTCGATTATGTCCTTTATCACCGCCCCCGATGGGGATGTGACCACGCCTATTGCCCGGGGATAGACGGGCAGTGCCCTTTTCCTCTCAGCATCGAACAGCCCTTCCTTGAGCAGCCTGGCGGTAAGCTCCTCCAATGCTGCGCTCGCCTCCCCCTTGCCGTACGGCTTCATCCATTCTATGTTGAAGCTCAGGGACCCGCCTTTCGGGTAGAATGATGCTCCGCCGAATACCAGTACCTTCATCCCCGGTTTCGGATCGAAAATGAGCTTGGATGCCGCATACCTGAAGAAGGTGCATCTTATGTTCGACTGGGAATCCTTGAGATCCAGATAGTAATGACCTGATGTGGCCCGGGTTATGGACGAGATCTCCGCGACCATGGTCACGTTCCTTATCTCCCTGGATGAGGAGATGACTGCCAGTACCTTATCGTTGAATTGCGTGACCGTCATCAGCTCTGGCATGGGCGGGCAATGGCATTGCTCCGTTAAATCCGTGACGGGTCGTCAGTATTTGCTCTGCCGCCTCAGATTGATTATTATGTAAGCCGTCATAAGGGCGAGATCCAGTGCCGTTGCGGGGCCGGAAGGGATGAGTGGAGCCTCTTCCCCGTAGATGGCGGCGTATGCTCTCATTATCGCCCTGTTCTCCTCATAGGGCTCCCTGCACCTCAGAGAATACGGCATTCTGGAAGAGACGGAGGGCATTATGGAGACCTCGAAGGTCATGTCCCAGGGTTCCGGTATCATATACCTGTAGAATACGTTGGCAACATCGAAGGAGGTCACGGTCCCGCCCTTCAGTATATCCTTGACCTCCCTGACCACTGAATCTGCCGGCTCCGCATCGGCGAGGTCTGATGCCTTCATGCCTGAATTATTCTCCAGATACTCGATCTTGGACTCGTCCAGGGACGCGGGCTCATGGCGTATCCTGTTCTGGTACACGCTCCTTATCTCCCCGGAATCCAGGTCGACGGATGCTATCCCCACCTCTGCTACCCCGTCCTTCGGATACCCGTCCGGCCCGGTCGTTATCACCTGGATGACGAAAATGCCCTTGCTCACAGGTGTAACATAGCAGACTATATTATTTTAATAGGCGTTCGTGAAACGATATCGATGAGGGTAGCGAAAACCATAGACGAGCTCTACGAAGAAGTCAGGGATTATGATCTCGTGCTATGCAACGACGCCCCTCTGGCACTTGCCCTGGGCAACAGGGTGAGGAGGCCGATGCTGGGCGTATTCTCCATAACCCCGAGGCAATTGGCCGGGGATGTGGCCCTGAGGGAGCTGCAGACCGGTTTGTTGAGCGACATACGCCTGGTCAAACTGATATCGAAATACACAGGATATGACATAAGATTCGTCCACGGGGAAGTGGATAACATACTCAGGATGAGACGGTATACCGCAGACGTACGCCCTCATCTCGGGAAAAGGGCCCAGAGGATCTACGATGAGCTGATGGCACTGCCCACCCTTGACAGGGTGATGGGGGAATTCGACGCAGAGAAGGACGGCATATTCGACGGACTGAGGGTTGCTGTGATCGGCGTAGAGCTCTACGATGATCTGGATAAGCACTTCAACCCGAAATTCGGAACCTACGATGAGATATCCCCATTCAAAAAGGGAGACTATAAGATAAGGGAGATAAGGGAGCTCGGCAACGACCGCCAGGTCGCCGAGAACGCAGTGGGCCTCATCAACGCAGAGAACGCGGAGGATGTCGCCATAGTGATGGACGTGGGGGGGCAGATCGCAGATGCCGTACGTTCTGCGCTATACAGGAAAAGGATACCTTTCATCAACTCACTGAGCGTGAAGGACCTGCACAGCGTAAGGGACTTCCTGGAATTCCTGTCCCTGAGCCTTTCTTTCGATATAATCAGAGTGAAGCATGTGAGGGAGCTTCTCTCGGCCTACGGCGGATTCATAGGCAGCAAGTACGACGAGTACATGCTCAGCCAGTATCCCAAGGCCTTGGAGGCGGGAGAGAGGACGTCCGAGCTGATGGGCATCATGAGGGACATCAGAGAGATGACATTCCTGGAGGTCTGCGAGAAGGCTGTCAGGAAGGGCAAGGATTCTGCTCAGGTGAAGATACTCCTTGATGAGATGGAACTGACCAACGAATTCGTAGAGCCCTCGAAGGTGGAGGACATCGCTTACGCCGTTAACAATATAGGCTCCCTGAAGCACAGCGAGCAGATCCCGGAGAATGAGAAGAAGGGGGTTCTCCTGGTGGACTGCAAAAGGTCCGTTTACATCGACAGACCCTTCGTGATATACCTCGGAATGGGGAATGAGTGGGAGAGGGATCCCCACGAGATCGATTTCCTGAGCGCCGGTGAGAAAGAGGATGAGAGGGAGAAGAACGCCGAGAGATTCCAGATCCTGATGCAGCAGGGAACTGCCAGAGTCTACATATGCAACTCATCGAAAAGAGGCAACAGACCGGCACCGTGCATCATGTTCGGTCATGCCGAATGCGACAAAACATTCCTCGACTTCTCGGAAGTCTGTGATGAACTGGTAACAGACCCTTGGGTCTCAGATGATGCGACCGAACCGCCGGTGATAGGAAGTGAGGAGATAGGCCCGAATTTCATCCCCAAGCCATTCTCGAAGACGCAATACAACAGATTCGTGGAATGCCCCCGAAAATTCATGTTCGGAACCATCACGAAAATGCCTGACAAGGATGCAACGGTTCGGGGAACGATGATACACAGCTTCGCGGAATTCAGGGTGTGCTATCCGGATAAGGTGAAAGAGCTCGGTCTTGATCACTTCGCGGACGAGATCGCATCTGTGTGCGCCGGGCTCTCATCCCCGGAGAAGTACAACATAGAACGCTCGGAGATACTGGGACATATCTCAAGCATAGATGCCGCTGTGGATCTAATGGGAATAGAGGTCCCGAGGCTGGAGGAACGTGGGGAGGGGACGAGGAACCACTTCATGAAGAAGCTCGGTCTCAATGCCGTAGCTGATTTCTCCGAGGTAAAATGCGTTTCTAAGGACAGGCTCATGGAAGGGGTCTTCGATCTCCTGTGGAACGGTACGATCTACGATTTTAAGACGGGAAGGCCCATCAATGCCTCAGACATCAAATCTAGAATGGACAGAACGAAGAGAAATGATTACAAGGACTATCAGTCCCTCTTCTACCTGGCACTTCTGGATGAGCTCTTCCCCGACAGCCGCGGCGAATTCAAGCTTTTCTTCTCGAAGGAGGGCAACATGAATTTCGCCAAAGGTCTGGAGCGAGATATCAAAGGATCCTTCAGAACGGTCAGACTGATGAGCGAGGATGACATTTTCCGCGAGTACATCGAAGAAGTTATGGAGGGCATAAAAAGTACTCTGCTTTCAGGCCCTGTCTGGATGCTATCGTGGAAACGGTCTCGGAGATCCGCCCGGAACACGCCGAGGACAATGATTCGGAAGCACTCATCCGGGCAGTTCTTTCATCGGGTATGAAGGACGGGAAGACCCTTCGCAAAATGTGCAGGATCTGGCTAAGAAAATCAGGAAGGATCTGTCTGAGGGTATGGTCGTCAAAGACAAAACACTCTCATGATTTCCATGAAAGCCCTTGAGACTTTCAGAGAAGAGCTGGCTGAAGACATGGAGAGGCTTGGCGTAATGTACAGTACGGATCACCCCGCAGAACCCATATGCGACTGCGGGAAGTGCGACTTCGCGGACATCTGCACCGCAGAACCTGCCGAAGGAGGTGAGACCGATGTCTGAAGCAAACGAACAGCAGCAGAAGATCATAGATCACACCCATGGGCCGTTGGTTGTCGATGACCG
>LJKL01000017.1 GCA_001421175.1 Methanomassiliicoccales archaeon RumEn M2
AGGTTGGGGGCGATCATCATCCGGACCTCGTCCAGGCCGTCATAGCTGAAAAGCGCGGGATCGGGCGCCACCTCCACCCGGAATCTGGACCGCGCCATGTTCAGTTCCTTCAGCCCTTTTTCAATCAGCGCTTCAAAGCCGCGGGCCAGCTTCACGCGGGAGTTGCTCAGCGCCTGAGCGCTGGTCAGATAGCGCGCCCTGCTTTTCTGCAGTGCTTTCTCAAGGGTTTCCAGGGTTTCATCCAGGCTTTCCAGCTGGCTGATCTGATCCTTGATCCCTTGCCAGGTGATGAGGCCTCGATCAGCAGGGCCGCGGACCTGGCCTACGCATCAGATGCGGATATGGTGGAGATCAGACTGGATCTTCTTGACCGTGTTCCGGACACGGGGGGCATGGAGACCATTGTCACATTCAGGAACGGATTCGATGCATCCCTTTTGCCGGAAGGGTTCAACGGATACGCGGATGTGGGGGAGGGCCCCCTTCCGGACACGGGCATCAGGATTATCTCGTCACACCACGACTTCGAAGGCACCCCTTCCTCCGCGGACATCGTCGCAGGCTCAGCCGTATGGGCTCCGACATAGCGAAGGGCGCCTATTCCGTAAGGGATTTCAGAGACCTTGCGAACATACTCACGGCATCTGAGTCCCTGGAGAGGGAGCATGTGCTGCTGGGCATGGGACCTCTGGGGATGATAACCCGGATAAGGCAGTCCGTCCTCGGCAACAGCTTCACATTCGCCTATGTGGGAGAGCCCACTGCACCGGGGCAGCTGAGCCTCGAAGAGATGAGAGCGCTTGGAGAGAATTGCATGATAACGGGGATCGTGGGCTATCCCCTGGGCCGATCGATGTCACCCGCCATGCACACCGCGGCATACAGAGAGAGCGGGATACGCGGCAAGTACCTCGCCTTCCCCTCGCCTTCCCTGGATCTCATAGAGGAATGCATCAGAGGATACGGCATAAGAGGGCTGAACGTCACCGTTCCGTACAAGACCGCTATGATCGGGCACCTGGACCGCCTGAGCGGGGATGCTGAGGAGGCGGGCGCGGTCAACACCGTGGTCAACGATTCCGGGGTATTGAGGGGCCACAACACGGATATAGACGGCGTGATCGGCGCCTTCGAGGAAGCGGATTGCGAGATCGAGGGCATGAGAGCCCTCATAATGGGATCGGGAGGAGCCGCCCGTGCATGCGCGGCCGCCATGATGCGGGAGGGCGCAGAGGTCACCGTCACCGGAAGGAACAGGGACTCCCTTTCCGGGATCGCTTCGGACATGGGTATCGGGACGGTCCCTCACGGAACAGCGGACATCAGCGATTACGACATAATAGCGAACGCCACGCCCATAGGCATGTACGCCGAGGGAGAGTACCCGGCGGACGTAAGACATCTGTCGGAGCGCCATATCGTGTTCGATATGGTCTACGGCGCCAGAACCGGGCTCATAGATGCTGCCGAATCGAAGAAATGCAGGATCGTGTCAGGGGAAGACATGCTGGCGGTGCAGGGGGCCCGTTCCTTCGAGCTGTGGACCGGGAGAGGCGAGATGTTCAGGGTAATGAGGGATGAGCTGTGACCGGGCACGGAAGATCATACGGTGCGATAACCGTGATAAACGCCATGCCCTGCGGCATAGGCGCCACGATCGGCGTGGACCTCGTGACGGATTCAGTATTCGATGTCGAGGGCAGCGAACGGGAGGTCATCATAAGGAACGATCCGTCGGAGGATGACGGCATGACAAGGCTGTGCGTCTCCGCCGCATACTCCCGGATGGGGATCCCCGAGCCTCAGGGATGGAGGCTGGAGATCTCCTCTCAGATCCCCGTATCCAGAGGATTGAAGAGCTCCAGTTCCGCCTGCAACTCCGTACTGTCCGCCATATTCGACGAGTATGACTTCAAGATCGGGACGATGGACATGATCCGCATGGGCGTGGCATGCGCCAGGGCCGCTGGGGTGACCGTTACGGGCTCTTTCGACGATGCCTGCGGCTGCCACCTAGGAGGATTCGTCATGACTGACAACACCCGTGACCGGCTGATGCTGCACCGGAACCTGGGGTCGTATGACGTGGTTATCTGTGTTCCTGACGGCAAGATCAGGAAGAAGGGGCTGCGGACCGACAATCTGAAGGCATGCGCGCAGACCATACGGGATGCTATATCGGTCTCCGAGACGGACCCGTTCTCGGCGATGACCATCAACGGCAGGACGATAGCCTCTGCCTCCGGCATAGATGACTCGTGGGCTGAATGCGCTCTGAGACATGACGCTCTCGGGGCCGGCGTCTCGGGATCGGGGCCGGCGGTGGCCGCTGTCTTCCGCCGGGGCACGGCCAAAGAGTTCATCGGGGTCTGCGGGAGCGGATGCATATCAACGAGGACAAGAGACGCTGAGGTCCTGATGAGACCTGATGCGGAGGAGGGTCGGGAATGATGTATACGACAGGCAGAAGAGTGAGATTCTCTCTTTTCGGCACGAGCCACGGCCCCTGTGTGGGGTGTGTTCTGGAGGGCATGCCGAAGGGGATGCCCGTGGATGAGATGCGCATAGCCGAGGACATGGAGCTCAGACGCCCCAAGAAGGGCATAGGCACTCCCCGCAGGGAGGAGGACAGAGTAGGAATACTGCAAGGAGTGCAAGACGGCAAGACAGACGGCACTCCGATCCTCCTCGCCATAGACAATTCGGATACTGACGGCTCGAAATACCTGAGATTCGCGAGAACGCCCCGGCCGGGTCATGCGGACCTGCCGGCCCTTGCGAAATTCCCGGGCTACGACATAAGGGGGGGCGGGCAGTTCTCGGGAAGGCTGACCGCGCCCATTGTGGCTGCCGGGAGCATAGCGAAACAGCTCATACGCCGTTCCGGGATAGAGGTGTCGGCTTTCTCCAGATCCATAGGCGGGATCATCGATGATGGAGAGAGAAGCATTACGGATGCCTCGGGATCGGGGGCTTTCGCCACCCGAGCATGCACCGAAGAGCTGGATGCCACGATGGAGAGGGAGATAATCTCCGCCTCGTCCGACGGCGACAGCGTGGGCGGTGTGGTGGAGTGCATAACGACAGGTCTGCCGATAGGATTCGGAGGGATATGGTTCGAGGCTCTTGACTCCGAGATCGCCGGGGCTGTATTCAGCATCCCCGCCTGCAAAGGAGTGGAATTCGGAAGAGGCTTCGGACTGGCGGGTATGCGGGGCTCGGAGAGCAACGACCCTTTCTTCGTGAAAAACGGCATAAAATGCAAGACCAACAACATGGGAGGCATACTGGGAGGCATGAGTGACGGGGCACCGATGGTATTCAGGGCCGTGTTCAAGCCCACGCCCTCCATAGCCAAACCGCAGAGGACAGTGGATATAGAGACGATGAAGAACGCAGAAGTATCCGTGGAGGGGAGGCACGATCCGTGCATAGTCCCCCGGGCCGTATCCGTCGTAGAGGCCGTGACCGCGCTGGTCTTGGCCGATCAGATGATGCGCGATCCGGGAAGGAGCGTGTGACCCCGTCGGATATCTGATGGAGGATATAGAAAAGAATATATAGCGTGATACATGCTAACACGTATCACGGGAGGTAAAGAGAGCATGTTCGGAAAGAATGTAAGAATGGAGAGGATAGTAGACAGGAGAACCGGCAACTGCGTCATAGTTCCCATGGACCATGGTATATCCATAGGCCCTACGGACGGTCTTTTCGACATGAAGCAAACAGTCGATGCCGTAGCCAACGGAGGAGCCACCGCCGTTCTGATGCACAAGGGAGTGGTTCGGTACAGCTACCGTGCCGGAGGACAGGACATCGGCCTGATACTGCATCTGTCCGCCTCAACGGACGTGGGCGTAACCAATAACAGCAAGGTATTGGTGGCCAGCGTATCTGAGGCTCTCAAGATGGGCGCGGATGCGGTATCCCTTCACATAAATGTCGGAGCGGAAACGGAGCCGGAGATGTTGTCCGACCTGGGCAACGTCGCCAGGGAATGCGAGGAATGGGGGATGCCCCTCCTGGTGATGGCGTACCCCCGCGGATCCAAGATCACGAACTCCTATGACCCGAAGCTTGTGGCCCACAGCGCCAGAGTTGCCACCGAATTGGGGGCGGATATCGTCAAATGCAGCTACACGGGCGATGTGGACTCATTCAGGGAAGTGGTCAGGGGAACCCTTGCTCCGGTCGTCATAGCCGGAGGTCCCAAGATGTCCTCGGACCATGACATACTGTGCATGGTCCGCGATTCCCTGGAGGCGGGGGGCAAGGGTGTCTCCATAGGCCGCAACATCTTCCAGCACAGAGATGTAGAGGGCATGACACGAGCCATATCAGATATCGTCCTCAGAGATGCCAGTGTCGAAGAGGCGATGAAGAATATAAGGAAGAGATGAGGGGAAGAGCATGATCCTGGAATTCGGAGGCGGACACGCGGAGGGCACCGTCTCCCCTCCGCCTTCCAAGAGCCACACTCACAGATCCTTCTTCGTTGCCGGCATGGCAGAAGGGCAGAGCCGCATATCAGGCCCGCTGATGTCAGCGGACACGAAGGCGACTCTGTCGGCCGTCAGGTTCATGGGAGCCGACGTATCCGTGCGCGAAGGAGAGGTGCTGATACGAGGAGGGAGCATGCAACCGGGCTCAGGGACGGTGGATGTCCTGAACTCCGGGACCACCATGAGGATCTTCGCCGGCATAGCGTCCCTTTTCAGCGTCCCTGTGACGATAACGGGGGATGAGTCCATAATGAGAAGGCCCATGGGCCCTCTTCTGGATGCTCTGACTTCCATGGGCGTTTCCTGCGTATCCCGCAACGGATTCCCTCCCGTGACCATAACCGGACCGAACAGAGGCGGGGATGTGAGGATCGACGGCAGCGTAAGCTCCCAATTCGTGTCCTCCATAATGCTGGCGGCCCCTATGATGGAGAAGGGCGCATGCATACACGTGGGAGGCGGCCTCGTCTCTGCACCATACGTCAGTATAACAGAATCCATAATCAGGAAATTCGGAGGAGACGTCAGGAAAGCAGGGGATCTCATTGAGATCGGTAACCGGAGATACCGTGCCAGCGACTACCCGGTGCCTGCGGACTTCTCCTCCGCAGCGTTCCCCCTTGTGGCCGGCGCCCTGGGAGGCAGAGTGACCGCGACAGGATTGGATCCGGCGGATGCACAGGGAGACAAAGCGATAATGGACATCCTCAGAAGGGCGGGTGCTAAGGTCATCTCATCCGGCAGCTCCGTGACCTCGGAAAAGGAGGACTTAGAAGCCGTCGACGTGGACATGGGGGATACCCCGGACCTCTTCCCGATCGTGGCAGTGCTGCTGAGCACCGCCAAGGGGACCAGCAGATTGCACGGAGCACCTCATCTCAGATTCAAAGAGAGCGACCGCATTGAATCCACCGTCAGGATGATCAACACCCTGGGAGGGGATGCCACCGGAACGGAGGACGGATGCATAATACGCGGCGTGGCCCGGCTCAGAGGGGGCAGCATAGATCATCTGGACGATCACAGGATAATGATGGCGGCTGCCGTGGCCTCCCTGGTGTGCAGCGGGCCGGTGTCAATGAAGGATACCGGGTGCCATACCGTATCATATCCTGAATTCGTGGAGCAGATGGTCTCCCTTGGCATCAAGGTGGTAAGGAAGTGAGGCATATGGAGAAGGCTAAATCCGATATACGCAGAATAGATGACAACATAATCGAGCTGATAGGCGAGAGACTGAAGAGATCCAAAGAGATAGGCATGATAAAGGCCGAGAGATTGGAGGGCGTAAGGGACATGGAAGCCGAGATGGCCATGGTGGACAGGTTCAGAACCATGGCTGAGATGGTAGGCCTTCATCCTGATGCCGCAGAGGACATCTGCAGGATAATCATAGAGCAGACGACCAGCGTTCAGGCCTCGATACCCCGGAGACCCGCCGATAAGAAGACCATAGCCATAATCGGCGGCGAGGGGAAGATGGGCAAGATGATGAGACGCCTCTTCGAAAGATCGGAACATGATGTCATCTCCATCGATCCTGTGATGAAGGGCGGGCTCCGACTGGAGAACGCTTCCGCAGCGGACGTCGTGATCGTCTCCGTGCCCATATCATCCGTCTCCGATACGCTGAGATCTTTAGACCGGGTCTGCAAGGAGGATGCGCTGATATTCGACATATCATCCCTCAAATCCCCATTCATAGATGTACTGAAGGAGATGGGGCATCGGAGGAAGGTCTGCTCCGTGCACCCGATGTTCGGCCCCTCCGTGAGATCCATGCACGGCCGCAACCTGGTGATCTGCGACTGCGGCTCGAAGGCTGCCGTGAAGGAGGCCGCGGATCTGATGAGGGACCAGGGCGCCAACATGAAGACAATGGATGTGGATGAGCATGACCGTTTCATGTCCTACGTACTGGGCCTGAGCCACATAGTGAACATAGCGTTCTTCACCGTACTGGAGAGGAGCGGCATATCATTCAGGGAACTGTGCTCTGTGGGATCCACCACCTTCGATAAGATGGTGGACACGAATATGTCCGTGGCCCTGGAGGACCCGTACCTGTACTACGAGATACAGCACCTGAACACCAACCGCGACAGAATGCTGGACGAGCTCAGCGGTGCGATACATGACGTGGCCGAGGCTGCGGTGAGCAGGGATGCCGCCTCGTTCAAGGAACTGATGATCCGGGGCCGCGAATACTTCGAAGAATGAGCGGGACCGTCCCGCGAAACCCTTTCCCCTCTTCATCAGCCGGTCTGTGTATGTTCGCGGTGCCCGAAAAATGGATGCGGCACGATCTGGACATGATGTCCATACCGCATTGGGAATGAATCAGAAGTGGACTGGGCGCGATTTGACGCGCGACTTCTTGCTTGCAAAGCAAGCGATCTTCCAGCTGATCTACCAGCCCATTAGAGTACGGGGAGAGTCGGGATAAATATAAAACCTTCGTGCTTGTACTTTCAGGGAGTGGCTTGGTGCACCGATATGGAGAAGGAAAAATTGAGAAATGAGATAGCTTTGATAGATCAGGAGGTCATCGGGCTTGTTTCCAGAAGAACGTCTCTTGCGGAGAGGATAGGCCGGATGAAGATGTCCGAGGGGTTGCCCATAAAGGACCCTGCGGTCGAGGCGAAGGTTATAGCGAGATACCGCAGCTACGCCGAGATGGAGGGATTGGATCCCGAGGACGGAGAGAGACTGGCGAAACTGCTGATAGAGATCGCCATCAAGAAAGAGACTCAGAGATAGGCCTTGTAATCGTACCTTCCGTCCTCTATGCGTGCGAGAACAGTTTCCGGTATGACGTTCAGATCCTGGATCCTGAAATAACCGGAGACGACGGGCCCTCCGCCGGCGGCCGTGAGGAGCCTTACCCTGCACTTGGCGAGACCGTAGGGTCTTGTCAGAGGGCCGTCCTTTATCCTGACTATCTGAACCTTATCATAGGCCACCGTGGTTATCACACGGTCTGCCACGCCCCAAAGGAATGAGAAGTGGTTCTCGCCTGTATCCATCTCCACTATCCTTCGTGAGAATGCACCGTGGGCGAAGAATATGACTATCGAGCACGCAGAGAGGAAGTAGAGCCCTGTGGCCAGACCGGGATCCGCAACACCAAGCTCTGTCGCCCAGTATATGATAGCGAAAAGAACGGCCATGCATGCGGCTGACCACATGGCCGCATGCACATAGATCGTCTTCGCTGCGGCCCCGGGCTGCTTGATGGGGTCCCTTTCATAAACGAATTCGGGTATGACCTGCGACATCACAGCATCTATCGTCTTCCTGTCCTTGAGAGGGCATATGAGCGGCGAAGGCTCGTTGTTGTTCCCGCCCTCGGAAGAGCCGAGACCCACCACCTCAGCCTCCAGGAAGTATCTTCCAGTAAGCCTGGCTATGAGGGGACTCTTGAGCCTGACGGCATTTATCTTATTTACTTTGAAAGAAGTATTGTACAACCGGATCATGCCGCATTTGATGTAGACCGTGTCCTTTATGCGGTATATTTTGTAATTATAATAGTGGAACAACTGCACCAGCATCGGGATCACAGTAGAACTGAAGAACATGAGCAGCGCAACGATCAAAGTTGCGTTCATGCCCCCTCCGATCATCATGGAGTAGGCCTCCATTATGCTGACTCCCAGGAAGAAGGCCCCGATGATCGTGGCGATCGTCGGCTGGGACAGAATGGAATGCAGGACTATGTCCTTGTTCGATATGCTCACCACCGACGGTATCACGTTGTCTTCGGTGTGGGCATCGAGATTGCTGCCGTACATCTTCCTTGACAGCTCGTGCCTTATCTTATCGGCCAGGTCCATTCTCAGGACCACCGCGGCCTCCGGCGTTATGGCATTCACTGAGGAATTGATGTTGAACATCAATTTGGATGTGCCGATTATACGATTTATCACTCCGCGGTTGACATTTATGCTGGCGATCTTGTTATAGGGTATCCTCTGATCGCGTTTGAATACAGTGTCCCTGACTATGAGTAGGTCGGTCTCCCTGAATGTGACCGTGGTCCTGCGCCAGCGCCAATACAGCATGACGGCGGCCACCGCCACGGATCCCAGGTATGCGATGGGAATCAGCAGGAGCAGTCTCGGGTCCGAATTCTCTTCGGATATCAAAGGCAATACTATGATGAAGAAGAGGATGAATGCGGCATAGAGGGTGTTCTCGATCACCACGGACCAGTGGTAGAGCATGGGTTCGTCCAAGGGGATGTCCGGAGATCCGGTCCCGTCCTGCACGGCATCTTCCGGCATCAGCTCCTCTCTTTGACTATCTTATTGACGTATTCGTTGAGGCTGTCGGCTATGTCCTCCGCAACGTTCCGCTCAAGATGCTGTATCGAGGCCACGCCGCCGGCGGTGGTTATGGTGACGTCCGCCAGACCGAACATATTGTCTATGGGGCCCCGGGACACCTCCAGCTGGTGTATCCTCTCGACCGGCACTATCTCATGGCTTATAAAGATTATACCGCGCCTGACATCTATCCTGTCCTCCCCGATCCTGTACCTGTAGCGGGCATAGTATATCGCGGGACCCACCAGGATATAGATCGTCAGAAGGATCGTAAACAACGTTACAGGCCAGAATATCGCATCCGATCCGATCTCGCGGTAGTACAGTAAGAACACCGCATACGACGCCAGCAGTATGGCCAGAACAAGGAGATTCCTAACGTACATCGAGGTCCTGGCTCTTTTCTCCAGCGCCCTGTAGCCGTCCTTGGTGAGGCCGTCCTCGCCTATCTCGAAATCCTCAGATGCCATCATACTCCCCCGTGCACTCTTGATACCGAATACATACTTAACATCATCCCAGATATGCGCCGTTGGCGCCGTTGGAGACCAGTTTGCGGTATTTCATCTGGACCCCTGTGACTTCCCTCACGGGGGGTACGGCTTTTGCGATGCGGTCCTTGATCTCCGCATCGGAAAGCCTTACGCTGAGACTCCTTCCGGGTATGTCTATATCCACGATGTCGCCGTCTCTGACGGCGGCTATGGGCCCCCCCTCATAAGCCTCCGGGGATACGTGCCCTATGGCTCCGCCCCTTGATGCGCCAGAGAACCTTCCGTCGGTGATCAGTGCCACTGAATCTCCGAGACCCCTGCCGATTATGAGGCTGGTGGGGGAGAGCATCTCCGGCATTCCGGGTGCCCCTTTGGGCCCCTCATATCTTATTATCACCACGTCGCCGGGAACTATCGCCCCCGACAGTATCGCCTCTGTGGCCGCTGCCTCTCCGTCGAAGGCCTTGGCCTTCCCTGAGAATCTCATCATGGCAGGGCTGACGGCTGCCTGCTTCACTACGGAACCTGCAGGTGCCAGATTCCCTTTCAGAACCGCTATTCCCCCCTGCTCGTGATAGGGATCGTCCAACGGGCGTATTATGTTCCCGTCCAGGATCTTCGCGCTCTCTGCTATCTCCCTGACGGATCTTCCGGACACGGTATCCGCATCCTCCAGCATACCCGATAGCCTCTTCATGACCGCAGGTATGCCTCCCGCGTTGTCCAGATCGCCGATGCTGTACGGCCCGGACGGACGGATGCTTGTTATGTGGGGCACCTCCCTGGAGATCCTGTCGAAGTCCTCCAGCCCTATATCGCATCCGAAATCCTTTGATATCGCAGGTATGTGCAAAGCCGTGTTCGTGGATCCCCCTATGGCCATATCCACCCTTACGGCGTTGCGGAGCGAAGCGGGGCCCACGATGTCCCTTGGCCTTACACCCTTAAGTGCCAGTTCCACGATCCTGCGCCCGGACTCCTTCGCTATCCTGAGCTTGTCCGGATCTGTCGCAAGCATGGTGCCGCAACCGGGGAGGCTGAGTCCCATGGTCTCCGTAAGGCATGCCATGGTGTTGGCGGTGAAAAGACCGGAGCAGCTGCCTTTGCCAGGACATGCTTTGCATTCTATGTTCCTGACATATGCCTCATCGACCTTTCCTGCGGAATGCTCGCCCAGGGCCTCGAACAGGGATTGGAGGTCCAGATTCTTGTCCCCGTCCCTGCCTGCTTCCATAGCTCCGCCCGTGATCATTATGGCTGGCACGTTCATCCTTCCGGCAGCCATCAGCATCCCGGGAGTGACTTTATCGCAATTGGTTATCCCGACCCAACCGTCCAAGGCATGGCCTTGCACCATGACCTCGCAGCAATCGGATATTACTTCTCTTGATATGAGCGAGTATCTCATGCCATCGTGTCCCATGGCTATCCCGTCGCATACGGCCGGGACACCGAAGGTGAACGGGTATCCTCCAGCCTCGACGATCCCCTCCCGTACAGCCGCGGCTATCTCATTCAGATGTATATGCCCCGGGACGATCTCGTTCCAGGAGTTGGCTATGCCTATGAATGGCTTCTCGAAATCCTCGTCCTTCAGGCCGTCTGCCCTAAGAAGGCTTCTGGCGGGGGCCTTGTCCAGACCCAGCTTGACGCTGTCGCTCCTCATTGGAATCGTTTGGGAATCCCAATCACAATAATAAAATGTATGTGGGCCGCACCCCTTTTGGGGCGCGGCCCGAGAAATCGATTAAAGGATTTTAGACCGTACGGAGTACTATCTCTATGTTCACGCCGTCGGGGACCTGTATCCTCATGAGCTGCTTGAGTGCACGCTCGTCGGCGTCCAGATCGATGAGCCTCTTGTGGATGCGCATCTCCCAACGGTCCCAGGTCTCGCTACCCTCTCCATCGGGGCTCTTCCTGCAGGGGACCTTCAGCTTCTTTGTGGGAAGGGGTATGGGCCCGTGCATTGCAACACCCGTCTTCTGCGAGATGTCCTTGATCTGACGGCATACGCTGTCGACCTTGGATGCATCCGTTCCGCTGAGCGAGATTCTGGCGCGCTGTGACATGTCGATTTCCTTCCTGTGACCTTATGCCTTGTCGACGGAGATGCACATTCCGGCCGCAACGGTCTGACCCATGTCCCTTATGGCGAACCTTCCGAGCGGAGGGTAATCCTTCGCGGGCTCTATGACCATGGGCTTCGTGGGCTCAACCTTCACGACGGCGATGTCGCCGGTCTTCAGGTAGTCAGGGTGATCCTGCTTGGTCTGTCCGGTCTTGGGGTCGATGGTCTTCACGAGCTCCACGAACCTGCACGCGGTCTGCGTGGTGTGGCAGTGGAACACGGGGGTGTAACCGACGGTCATGACGGACGGGTGGTTCAGGACCACGATCTGAGCGGTGAACGTCTTGGCAACGGACGGCGGATTGTCGACCGGGCCTGCAACGTCTCCCCTCTTGATGTCGTTCTTGGCTACACCGCGGACGTTGAATCCGACGTTGTCACCAGGAAGAGCCTGGGGGAGTATCTCGTGGTGCATCTCGATGGATTTGACCTCACCGACGATGTTGGCGGGCTGGAAGGAGACCTTCATGTTGGGCTTCAGTATCCCGGTCTCAACCCTGCCTACAGGGACGGTTCCGATACCGGTGATGGTGTAAACATCCTGAACAGGCAGCCTGAGGGGCTTCTCGGTGTGCTTCTCGGGAACCTTGAGGTTATCGAGAGCCTGGAGGAGCGTCGGGCCCTTGTACCAGGGCGTGTTGGCGGAGGACGCCTTGATGTTGTCGCCCATGTAGGCGGAGGTGGGTATGAAGGGGACCTGGTCCACTTTTATTCCTACCATCGTCATCAGCTTGGTCATTCCGGCTACTGCGTCCTTGTACTTCGCTTCGTCGTATTTCACAGCGTCCATCTTGTTGATGGTGACTATGATCTGCTTGACGCCGAGGGTCGTGGCGAGGAAGACGTGCTCTTTCGTCTGCGCCTGGGGCCCCTCTATGGCGGAGCAGGTGATGATCGCGGCGTCAGCCTGGCTGGTACCGGTGATCATGTTCTTGACGAAGTCCCTGTGTCCAGGGGCGTCAATGATTGTGAAGTAGTATTTGTCGGTGTAGAACTTCTGGTGACCTACATCGATGGTGACTCCTCTCTCTCTTTCTTCTTTGAGGCCGTCCATGACCCACGCGAAGTAGAAGGAGCCTTTTCCCTTCTCCTCTGCCTGCTTCTTGTATTTCTCAACTATGTGAGGGTCAATCGCATTGGTCTCCAGAAGGATCCTTCCGGTAAGCGTGGACTTTCCGTGGTCGACGTGACCGATGACGACCAAGTTCATGTGCTCTTTCTCTGCCATCTCGATTTCTCCTTATTTACCTTATATAGGACTGTCTAAGTTTCTCCATATGGTGTTTCGTATTTAATCTTACCTTAGGCCCCTGCGTAGTATCTCTCATCGTAGGGCTCAGGGTTCAGTCCCTTGCGGGTCCTGATCTCTTTCACTATTTTGCTCTGCAATTCATTGGGGACCTGCTCGAATCCCGCATTCTCGGTGGACCACAGCGCGCGTCCCTGGGTCGAGCCTCTTATGGCCGACGCGAATCCGAACATCTCGGAAACGGGGCACTTGGCGCTGACTGTGGCGTGCACGTCCTCCTGGCCCATGTCCAGGATGGTGCCGCGGCGCTGATTGATCAGCGAGACCGCATCCCCCCATATTGTCCTGGGGGACGCTGATGAACACCTTCTGCATGGGCTCCAGGAGTATTCTCCCGGCCTGGCACAGTGCACCGTATATACCGTCCCTGACAGCAGGTATGACCTGTGCGGGACCCCTGTGGATCGTGTCCTCGTGGAGCTTCGCATCCATGAGTCTGACCTTGACACCGGCGAGCTTCTCTGCGGCAAGAGGTCCTTTGACCATTGCCTCTTCGAAGGCCTGCTTGACCAGCTCCATGGTCTCATGGAGATACTGGATACCTTTGGTGCCGTCAAGCAACATGTTGCTGTTCTTGAAGGACACTATTCCTTTAGCTTCGTCCTTATCCATGCCCAGGTCCGTGAGGATCTTGGCCATGGCCTTGGGGTCCTTCACCTTCGCATCGGTGTCGATCTCCCCTCTGCGTATTGCGTCCAGGACGCTCTTCTCCATGGGCTCGACCAGGAAGTAGAATTTGTTGTGCTTGTTGGGGGACTTGCCCTCGAAAGGCGTTGTGTTGGCCTTCCTGATACCTTCCTGATAAACGACGATGGGCGCGGATGCGACTATCTCGACGCCCTGCTCGTGGGTTATACGGTACTCGGTGATCTCCAGGTGCAGCTCTCCCATACCGGACAGCAGGTGCTCCCCCGTCTCATTGTTGATCTCGACGTTGAGGGACGGGTCCGCCTTGGCGATCGTCCTAAGAACCTCCACCAGTTTCGGGAGGTCCTTCATGTGCTTCGCCTCGATGGCCTTCGTTACGACGGGTTCCGAATAGTGGGTCATCTTCTCGAAGGGGAAAATGTCCTTATCTGTGGATACAGTGGAACCCGCTATCGCGTCCTTGAGGCCGGTGACTGCAACTATGTTTCCCGCATCGCAGACCTCAACGGGAACACGGTCGGCGCCCACCGAGAGTGAGACGGTCTGAACCCTCTGGGGGTTCGATATGCCGGCTATGTAAAGGGTCTGGCCCTTGGTCACGCTGCCGGAGAACATCCTTCCGATCGCGACCTCTCCCGCATGGGAGTCCATGACGATCTTCGTGACCATCATCGACATCTCGCCCTTGGGGTCGCAGTTGAGCATCTGTTTCCCGATGACGGAGTCCTTGTCCCCTTTCCATATTACCGGAATACGGACCTTCTGGGCGTCCTCGGGTTGGGGATGTGCTTTATGGCCATTCCCAGAACGACCTCGTGGAGAGGGGATTTCTTGGAAAGCTCTTTCTCCCTGCCCTCGGCGCAGTACTGGAATATGTCCTTGAATGTGATCCCGGACTTCTTCATGTAGGGCGCGGATATGGCCCAGTTGTGATAGGCGGAGCCGAAGGCGACCGTACCGTCCTCTATGTGGACCTGCCACTCCTTGTTCAGGGGAGCGGGGAGGATATCTACTATCTTCTTGTTGAATTCCGCGACGATCTTCGCGAACTTCTCGATCATCATCTGAGGGGTGACCTGAAGCTCGTTGATCATCCTGTCTACCTTGTTTATGAACAGAAGAGGCCTGACACGCTCCTTCAGGGCCTGCCTTATGACCGTCTCGGTCTGGGGCATGATCCCTTCCACGGCGCAGCAGAGTATGAAAACTCCATCAAGGGCCCTCATGGCCCTTGTGACGTCACCGCCGAAGTCGACGTGACCGGGCGTATCGATAAGATTTATCAGATAGTCGCTGCCGTCGAAGCGGTGGACCATGGATGCATTGGCCGCATTGATGGTGATTCCCCTGGCAGACTCCTGCTCGTCGAAATCGAGGAACCTCTGCTTTCCAGCCAGCTCCTCGGACATCATGCCCGCTCCGGCAACCAGGTTGTCGGAGAATGTGGTCTTGCCGTGATCAATGTGCGCTGCGGTGCCGATGTTCCTTATGAACTTGGGCCTGTCCATCAGGACCATTGCCTTCTTGATGTTGTCCTCTTTTCTGCCCATGTTATTCCTCCTTCATCAGCGGGCGGACTGAGCCACCCTCTCTATCTCCTCTTTCTTCGCCACAGAGAAAGAAGTCATATCACCCTTGGCGGCGAGCATTATCTCATCCGCAAGGCACTGAGCTATCGACTTCTTGTTCTTTGATGAAGATTTTGATACTCCGATGCTGAGGTTGCGCAGGGCTATGTCAACTCTCCTCTGGGGAGAGACATCCACTGCCTTGGGCACGGATATGCCTCCGAACTGGAGCCTTGTAACCTCTTCTCTGGGGGCGGCGTTCTCCAGCCCCGTTACGAATGCCTGTGCCGGGTTGGATTTGGTCCTGGCGGCTATGATATCGAATGCTTCTGATACAGCCTTGTAGGCCTTGAGCTTCTTTCCGGTGTACTTCTCAGTCCTCATTATGTTATTGATGAGCCTCTCTACGATGCTCAGCTTGGACTTTCCGAACCACCTGTTTGCATGCTTTCCGCCCGAGTGAGGTACGTTTGTGGGGGTGAGGTCCATGTACTTCGCGAGACCGGGGTCTGCGACGGTGACCTCGGACAGATCGTATTTTCCGAACAACAGTGTTTTCTCTTCCATCGTTTTCACCTTACGGGCTTGTCTGTCCTGCCCCTGACCATTTCATTCAGGGAGACGTTGTTGACCTTGATGACTTTGTAACGAACACCGGGGATATCTCCGTAGGAACGGCCCAGTCTTCCGCCGATACCTTCCACGAGCACCTCGTCGTGCTCATCGATGAAGTTGATCGCTCCGTCTCCGACGGCGAAGGCGGTTATCTGACGCCCGTTCTTTATCAGCTGGACCTTGACGCACTTCCTTATCGCCGAGTTGGGCTGTTTAGCCTCTATGCCGACTTTCTCGAGAACGATACCTCTGGCCTGGGACGAACCCTCCAGAGGGTCCGATTTCTCCCTGAGCTTCAATACCCTTTTCTTGTACTTCCTGTCGAGCCACCGGCGGCTTTGGCCGTCCGTCCTCAATTTCCTAGCTGTATGCAGACCTCTACCCAATGTTTCACCTCAATTTATCTGAAGCATTCCGTCCGATAACCCTTCTCGTATATAAGTCTAAAGGACTTGAGCGGTTGTTGCTACGTGCACGCACCGGGATCATGGGTACGCACAATGGCATCAAAGGAACGCCGATGCCGCTTCCCTCAGTCTGCGCATCCCTTCTTCCATCTCCTCATCGGAGGCCGTGGCGAAATTCAGGCGTACCGTGTTGTCGCCGCCGCGGACATGGAAGGGCTTCCCGGGCATCAGCACCACTTTCCTCTCCAGGGCCGCATCCACGAGGCGCATGGCATCCGTCCCCTCCGGCGTCCTGAGCCAGATGAACATGCCTCCGTCCGGGTCATTCCAGGAGAAGCTCTCCGGGAGCATGTCCTCCATCAGATCCGAGAAGAGGTTCTTCTTCCTCAGATACTCCGCCCTTATGGGCTTAAGGTATGCATCCATGTCATTCCTCGCCAGGAAGCGATCCATCACCCTCTGGGTAAAGGACCCTGCCTGAAGGCAGAACGCCTCGAGGAACTGCGTGGCCTTCGGCAGCAGCCAGTCAGGGACCGTCATCCATCCGATCCTCATCCCGGGGGATATTATCTTGGAGAATGAGCCCGTCATCACCGAATTGTTTGTCATGGATGATAATGCCTTCCCGGCCCGGCCCCTGTATCCCAGCTCTCCGTAGGCATCATCCTCCACGATGACGGTTTCGCTTCCGGAGATCATCTCGGAAACCTCACGTCTGGCACTTTCTGAGTAGCTTACTCCTGAAGGATTCTGATGATTCGGTATCGAGTAGAAGAGCTTCGGGCTCTCTGACAGAGCGGATTCCAGCTGACGCATGTCCGGACCGTGGTCCAGAAGGTCAACCCCGATCATCCTTGGACCGTAGACCGAGTACGCCTGGAGGGCCCCTAGATATCCCGGGTTCTCTACCGCGATGCTGTCGCCGGGGTCCAGGAACATCTTGCCGAGGAGGTCGAAGCATTCCTGGGACCCGTTGGTCAGCAGGATGTTCTCCCATGTGGCTCTGATGCCTGTCTCCTTTCTGCAGCGGTCCGCTATCCTCTTCCTCAGGGACGGCAGGCCCTCTGCCTCGCCGTATTGGAGCGCCCCCTTCGCGTCATCTCCTGAAAGCACCTCGTCTGCCGCCCTCCTCAGGCCTTCGGTGTCGAACAGGCTGTTGTCCGGCAGGCCCGTTGCGAATGATATCATCCCGGGTCGCTTGGCAACAGCTATCAGCCTCATTATGCAAGAGTCCAATATCAGGTCCGCGCGGGACGACAGTCTGCTTTCCATGCTGACCTTGAGGGCCTGCAGCGATAGAAATAACCTGTCACTGCAGGGAACGGGAAGCTAGTAAAGGTTTATTAATGAGTCAACGTTAGGACACAGATGAGGTGCCCGAGATGAGCGTTGATGAAGATTATTTTGCTTTGCTCGACAGAGCCAAGAAGAACCTGCCCGAGGTCATCGAGTCCCACGAGAGGTTCTCGCTGCCTGAGTTCGATATACTGCAGGAAGGCAAGACAACGGTCATAAGGAACTTCATAGACGTGACTGACGTTCTGAGAAGGGATCCGGAGCACCTGCTCCAGTATCTCCTCAGGGAATTGGGTACCCCCGGGAACATCGATAACAGAAGGGTCGTTCTTAAATCCAAGATCAGCCCCGGTCTGATAGCCAGCAAGATTCAGAATTACACAGAGACCTTCGTCCTGTGCTCAGAGTGCGGCCGCCCCGACACTAAATTCTACAAAGAGGGCAGGACACTCGTACTGGAGTGCGAGGCGTGCGGGTCCCACAGGCCCGTCAACGTCAAGAAGACCATCAGGCCGAAGAATGCCGACTCCCTCAAGATAGGCGACGTTATACAGATATTCATAAGCGATGTGGGCAAGAAAGGTGACGGCATAGGAAAGGTACAGGACTTCGTCGTCATAGTGCCAGGTACCGTGAAGGGCACCACGGTGAATGCCAAGATCACGAACATATCCTCCAAGACGGCCTTCGGCGCCATAACCGGTGAAGAGCCCACAAAGTGAGGGTCATGAGATACTTCGTGGAATCGTACGGATGTACGATGAACCGCGGGGAAGGGGAAAGGCTTGCCCGCGAGATGGACGCTCTGGGTCATGAGAGGGTACTTTCCGAGGCTGACGCAGACATAATCATTCTGAACACTTGCACCGTGGTCGATGCAACGGAGAAGAAGATGATCCGTCGCATGGGAGAGCTGGGCAAGGCGGAGAAGGATGTGATCGTATCCGGTTGCATGGCAAAGGTCCAGGCGGCCAGGATCGGGGTCAGGCTGCCTGATGCGATGATACTCCCTCCTGACGAATACGGGCTCTTCCCGGGGAAGGCTGAGAGCGCCTTCGGAAGGATGTCCCCCCTTCAACGCGGCTACGGCATACAGGAGATCCTGCCGATCGCACAGGGATGTCTCGGCCGGTGCACATACTGCATAACCAAACTTGCCCGCGGACGTCTCATAAGCCGTTCTGAGGATGAGATCATATCGGATTTCAAAAACATGATCGAATCAGGAACGAAGGAGATATTCCTGACGGCCCAGGACACCGCATGCTACGGGAGGGATCTGGGCTCTGATCTGCCCGGTCTGCTCCGCAGGATGCTGGAGTTCGAAGGCGAGTACCGCATAAGGCTGGGTATGACCAACCCTGATGCCCTCGACCCCGTCCTGGACGGGATATTGGAATGTATGGAGGACCCCCGGATGTACCGTTTCCTCCACATACCTTTACAAAGCGGCAGCAACAGGATCCTCAGGAAAATGGGAAGGAACTATACTGTGACCCGTTTCATGGGGATCGTCAACCGCGCAAGGGAGAGATTCCCGGACATCAGCATCTCCACGGACATGATAACGGGCTTCCCCGGCGAGACGGATGAGGACCACAGAAAGAGCGCGGCTCTGATTAGGAAACTGAAAGCTGACACTGTGAACATAACAAGATTCTCAGCGCGTCCCGGCACAGAGGCCGCCACGATGGAGGGGCAGGTCGCCGGAGGCATCAGCAAGGACCGGTCAGCGGACCTTACGCGGATCAAGATGACTGTGGAGGATGAAGGGAACCATCTCATGGTCGGCAAGAAGGTGAGAGCCCTCGTATCTGAAAAGGGGAAGCGGGGGACTGTCATAGCGCGAACGGACAACTACCGCCCCGTGGGCATAGCCGGCGATCTGCCTCTGGGCATCTTCATCCCCATCGAGATAACAGGTTCGTCCCCGACACATCTGCTGGGAAGGCAAATAAATATGAGCAACCAATGTTGACCGCGAAGTCCTGTAGTGTAGCGGTCCATCATGCCGGCCTTTGGAGCCGGCGACCCCGGTTCGAACCCGGGCAGGACTACCATCTCATAACAATCCGATGCGCATCAGCAGCACCGGGACCATCAGACATCCGCCGAGCGTTATCCTGCTTACTCCCGATACGGATGGGAGCATGCCCACCGCCGTCGATACCGCGAGAAGTGCCAGACCGTTCAATCCCGTCATCAACGCCACAAGGCAGCATATCACAACCAGGATCGCCTTGTTCATTCTGGAGGCGTCCGAACCGGATATCATGCTGGAAAGAGCTCCGCCCGCCCTTATCGTTATGAAATAGCCCAGAAGAGATGCCACTGCGACGCTCAGAAGCAGGGCTGCGAAGGACGGGCTGCAAAAACCCGTCAGGCCCTCTCCCAGGACATCCTTGACCACCAGCATCGTCCCGGACCTCCCGTTGCCTGTCACCGACAGAGTCACCAGCGTGAACACCACCGAGGCCGTTCCCACCGACGATACCATGGATATGAACCTCTCCGGCCTGTCCTCCTTGGATATGATCGTGGCCATCGTTGCGCAAACTGTTGCGGTCACCCCGGGGAACCAGCCTGCGACCCCTCCCGCCAGCACGCCTGCCCCGGGCATTGGGTCTGTACCGGCGATATCATCCTTCTGCTCAGGGATCTCGCCGCTGCCCGAGGACTGAAGTATCGGAGGCAGCCCGAACAGGCCGGTAAGCAGAGGGAAGAGCACGCTGCCTATCCCCGTAGGGCCGCCCCATTCTGCACCGGACATCATGGAGATGCACCCCAGCGATCCTGATACCATCATAAGTGCCAGTGCCCATAATTTTCGCATCGGCGCCTTCTCATGGAGGATCGTGGCTACGATAACTGTGATCAGTACCGGGACCGTTGCATATTCCAATATATCGGACAGCCCTGACAGCATAACATACTGCAACGGTATCGCCAGGATCACCGAGACCGACGCTCCGACCAGACTTCCGGACGCGGCCGATCTGACGGCCAGCATGCCCTTCCCGTCCCTTAGCAGCCTGTGGCCCGGCAGTAGGGAGAGGACCTCGTCCGCGTCGGGAGCGCCGACGAAGACAGAGGGCACGAAATCCGTGAATGAATGGACGACGGCCGCGGATACCACCGCAGAGGACATCAGCAGAGGGATGTCCTCTGCGGCGACTGTCCCGGACACGGCATCTGTTATGATGGGCATCCCGACTGCCATCAGGATCGCCAATGTGTTCACATGTATCCCGGGGATGAGACCGGAGGCCGTGCCTATGGCTGCACCGATGATGCTCGCATAGATGACCATCGCCATCAGGGACAGGTCCATGCTGCGAAGACGGGAGGAGAACCCGTAAAAGTAAGACAGATACAGTTAACGTGACCTGATCAGCGGTCAATCCAGGATCCTTACTCTGCCTTCGCTTATCGTCACCTTCAGCAAAGTCTTGATGCTCATGCCTATCCTCCTCTCCAGAAAGGATCTGTCTCCGTTTTTATCGAATACCATCACTATATCGACTATATCGCATCCGATCTTGTCTCTCATGGCTTCCACCATGGCCGCTATGGTGCCTCCCGTGCTCAGCACGTCGTCGACTATTGTTACTCTGTCTCCCTTGAATATGGAGTTTATGTACATCACCGATTCGGAATACCCGGTGCGCTGGACCACCGGAACCTCCCCCGGCAGGCCGTAGCTCTTCTTGCGTATCACCACATACGGTATCCCCAGCTTCCTGGAGATCTCCACTGCCAATGGTATCCCCATCGCCTCCGGGGCGGCTATCAGATCGCAATCGAAATTGCCGATGCGTATCATGGAGTCTGTTATCTCGTCAAGAAGCTCCGGTTCCATGGGCGGCACCCCGTCAGCTGCAGAGCTGACGAAATAGGGATATCCTTTCCTCATGACTATCTGGCTCTTCAGAACGCTTTCCCGGAGCTTCTCGTTCATATCCCTGTCATCGCAGTATAGGGATAAATCGCAATGCATGCGCACCATTTATTTATCGAGAGACAATCCGAGTGGCGATACGATGAACGCCGAAGAAAGGTATGCGCTCGTGACCCGGAACGCAGAAGAGGTCGTGACCGAGGAAGAATTGAGAGAGATCCTGAGAACCAAGGAGCACCCCTCGGCGTACATAGGCTTCGAGCCCTCGGGGCTCGTGCATCTGGGCTGGGTCCTTGTGGCTTCCAAGATCAGGGACCTTGCGGAAGCAGGTTTCAAGGTCATAATCTTCTGGGCGGACTGGCACGCTTACATAAATGATAAGCTGGGCGGTGACATAGAGAACATACGCGTATGTGCCAGATACATGGAGGATTGCTTCAGGGCCCTGGGCGTTCCCGAAGAAGGCGTTGAGTTCAGATACGCCTCCGACCTCCTTGACGGGATCGGATACTGGGAAAAGGTCATCAAAGTAGCAAAGGTCACATCCCTTCAGAGGGTCAAGAGGGCCATGACCATCATGGGCCGCAGCGAGGATGATGCGGAGATAGATTCGTCCAAGCTCTTCTATCCGATACTTCAGGCAACGGACATATTCGACCTTGAGGTGGACCTCTCGTACGCGGGCATGGACCAGAGGCGCGCCAATATGCTGGCAAGGGATGCTGCAGATAAGTTGGGTTGGAAGAAGCCCATCGCACTGCACACGCCGCTTCTGCCCGGGCTGGCAGGGGGGGACCGCATGAACCCTGCGGCATCCAAGATGTCCAAGAGCAACCCGGACAGCAGCATCAACATACACGATTCCGCAGAAGAGGTGAGCAGAAAGATGAAGAAGGCATTCTGCCCCCCCGAGGCCGGGACGGAGGATGTCAATCCCGTCATGATGCTGTGCAAGTACATCATATTCCCCAGGCTGGGCAGGCTGGAGGTCAACAGACCTGAGAAATTCGGCGGCCCCGTCACTTTCACGGATTACGATTCGCTTTCCAAAGCTTACTTCTCAGGGGAGCTTCACCCGATGGACCTGAAGAAGGGAACAGCGGACGGAATATCGAAATGCATAGAGCCAGTGGATGCTTATTTCAAGAAGAGGCCCGAGAATCTGGAAGCTGTGAGAGAGGTCCTCAGGAAATTAAACAGGCTCTGATCCGGACTTGATCCTGCGGAATTCGTCCATTGTTCGCTTCACGCAGATGTTCAGCATGGCTTCCGCATCCCCTATGCCGGATATCCCTGCGGCGGCCCCGTGGCCTCCTCCGTCGGTATAGGTCTCAGCCCCCAGGTCAGACAGCATATCGCCCAGATGGATCCCGCGCCTGACCATCTCCTGGGTCGCCCTGGAGCTTATCCTGAAGACATCGTCCCTCTGGGATGCTACGAATGCAACGTCGGCACCTGCGGACAGAAGCCCTTTGCAACAGGATGCCTCGAAGCTCCCGCTGAGGGATACGGCGACAAGCATGTCGCCTACCCTCTCGAATCTGGAACGGCCCATGCATTTCACGACAGCCGATCTCTCAGACATGGACTGCTCCATCTTCATCAGGGACAGCACCTCGTCCATCTCCAGGTCGCCGCGCTCCATGATCTCTGAGAAGGACCTTAGGGTCGCCGCGTTCGCGAATTGCAGATGCCCTGTGTCCGTGATCATCCCGCCCAAAAGTGCCAGATATACGTTCCTTCCTATATCGGGACAATCTTTCACTATGTCCCATATTATCTCTGAACAGGCTGCACGGGCATCGTCGCATATCAGATCCATGGAGGACCACTTGCCGGTTGGCTTGTGGTGATCTATGACCAAGCTGCCATCGGGGATATCGATGTCCCCTTCAATCTGATCCGGCGAAGAGGTGTCAACGACTACGATCAGCTCGTGATCCCCTGCGTCACATGATTCTTTGACATCGATGCCCAATTTCTCTGTGACCATGCGGGAGATCCTGTCAAGCCCTCCGGGAGCATATATCCTGGCCGGCGGGAAGCATTCTGCCAGAGCATAAGCGGAGCCGATGGCGTCCATATCTGCATTCCCGTGAACCAGTATGACCTTCTCCCTGCCTCTGAGCCTTTCGGTCACATGTGCGAGCATGAGCCTCCGTATGGGCTACCATTTGATAAAATGATGACCTTCCTCCCAAGGTGCCAGTCCGTGGAATCCGCAACGAACGGTGAGCCGGATATCATAAAGATGTCCAAACCAGGGCGAAGGCCATGAAGAGGATCAGTACGTTGACGCCTATGGTCAATATCTTTATGGTGTCCCGGGTGACCTGGGAACTGTATGTGCCCTCCCTCCCAAGAAAACGTGCGAGATAGATGAGCAGCACATTCACCAATGATGCCAGGGCCGGCACGATCATGGATTCCAGGAAATTGGCATACCGGTCCGGTTCGCCGAGGGCGTCGTAATGTATGGGTATCTTGCCGGGAAACATCAGGGCGGATGCGATCATGAAGATCCAGAGCAACAGCCATAGCGCCGCTACGATCCATTCCAGGGTGTCGGCGGGGGCCGGGATCCTCTTGATGTCCCTTTTCATATCGTGCCCTGTAGTATCGGTTGCAATAAAAAGAGTGGCACTGCCAATACATCGCAGGGCGTTCGCTCCTTTGAATATAATGGCAAATGACGTTCGATGCTACGTTTGATGCATGGCAAGCTGCCAAGGAATCGCGGGAAGTCCGAGAGACTTCCTTGCTTTCATTTTATTACACACTTAGTTTTTTGAGGGTGGGGCCGAAGCCCCACCCTGCGTAGGAGGTGATCCATCTGCAGGTTCCCCTACAGATACCTTGTTACGACTTAACCCTCCTTGCTAAATCTCAGTTCGACAATCCCAGGAAGAGACAGCCTCACTGAAACCCAACTCGGGTGGTTTGACGGGCGGTGTGTGCAAGGAGCAGGGGCATATTCACCGCGAGTTGTTGACTCGCGATTACTACGGAATCCAGCTTCATGAGGGTGAGTTACAACCCTCAATCCGAACTACGGACGGGTTTCGAGATTGCCTTCGCCTTTCGGCGTCGGAGCCCATTGTCCCGCCCTTTGTAGCGCGCGTGTAGCCCAGCAGATTCGGGGCATACTGACCTACCGTTGACCTCTCCTTCCTCTGACTTAGCGCCAGCGGTCCCGATAGTGTGCTCGTACCCCGGGGGATACGGTAGCAACTATTGGTGAGGGTCTTGTTCGTTATCTCACTTAAGAGAACGCCTTACGGTACGAACTGACGACGGCCATGCACCACCTCTCTGAAAATCTAGTAAGGTCATCAACCTGACTTTCATGTAACAGTCGCTGCTGGTGAGTTTTTCGGCGTTGAATCCAATTAAACCGCACGCTCCTCCCGTTGCGGTGCTCCCCCGCCAATTCCTTTAAGTTTCATCCTTGCGGACGTACTCCCCAAGTAGCAGACTTAACAACTTCTCTCCGGCACTGAGCACCCCCGAAGGGTTCCCAACACCAAGTCTGCAGCGTTTACACCCTGGACTACCGGGGTATCTAATCCCGTTTGCGACCCAGGGCTTCGTCCCTCACCGTCGGATCCGTTCTAGCAAGACGCCTTCGCCACCGGTGGTCCTTCTAGGATTACAGGATTTTACCCCTACCCCAGAAGTACCTCTTGCCTCTCCCGGTCCCAAGTTCAACAGTCTCTCCGGAATTCGGAAGGTTAAGCCCTCCGATTTACCCAGAGATTTATTGAACCGGCTACGAACGTTTTAGACTCAATAATATCGACCACCACTTGGGCTGCGGGTATTACCGCGGCGGCTGGCACCCGTCTTACCCAGCCCTTATTCCAACAGTTATCTACGCTGAAGAAAAGCCAACACAAAATGCATTGGCACTAGGAATTCCCTCATCGGAGTTGCCTCCATTGTGAAGTTTTCGCGACTGCTGCGCCCCGTAGGGCCTGGATTCGTGTCTCAGAATCCATCTCTGGGCTCCCTCTCTCAAGGCCCATACCCGTCATCGGCTAGTGGGTCCGTTACACCCACTACTACCTGATAGGCCGCAGACCAATCCTAAA
>LJKL01000004.1 GCA_001421175.1 Methanomassiliicoccales archaeon RumEn M2
CCTCCTTGCCCTCTTCAAGACCCAGATCCGCATGGGCAGCGATCTGCATCATCACGGCCTCAGGCATGAAAAGGTCTGCGGCCGCTCTTCTCTTGGCGAAGGGTCTTTCCCTGATATTCCCGGACAGTATATTCGGAGTCATTTGCTACCATACGATACGGATGCATGGATCCTGGATCTGTTATTCCGGAAGTATTCCGCAGCCTCCATGCAGGTGTCGGTCCCGAACGGCTTCTGGGGTTCGGGTCCGATATAAGATACTCGACGCCCTTGATGAAAGAGAGGAGCGTGGTGCCGAAAGACCATTCGTTCAGCAGCTTTATGCAGATGTAGCCGCCGTCCTCCGGGCCCATTATATTGGGATGGAAGATCCGGCTGCGCCACCTGACCTCCGGCTTCTTCTCACCATACTCCTCAGTGATTATTATCAGGAATTCGTGGTCCGTGATCATCTTGCCGGGAGCCTCGTAACCTATGACGTTGCTGACGTGAACATCGATCTCTATTGGAAAATCTCTTACTTCCGCAGGGTCGAACATGAAATCCGTGCCCAGGTACTCGGAGCACATTCTGAGCTCGTTGGAGAGCCTCTTAAGAAGGATGGCTCTCGGAAGGCTCATTACTGTCCGCCTTCCGGGTCAGGTATCATCTCCAGGGTGTCGCCGCTCATGAGATTGATCTCCATGGCCGTGTCGGTGCCTCTCAGGATGCTCTTGCCTTTTTGAGGACATAGGCTCCCGCGTCCCTTTTCCAGTACTCGGCGGCGCTGTCTATTATGTCGCTGACAGTCTCCTTGGGATCCACTTCCATTTTGATCGTGGACCCGTCCGCAGTGTTCTTCACGGTTATTTTGATCCCCATTATACCCCTTCCCTGAGCAAGTGGTTCACGCATCCGGGGTCGACGGACGCCTCGGCGGTGAACATCTCACAACTCTCCCCGTTGTAATAGGCAACGTGTTTTAAACACATATCCATGCGACCCGACGCTATCTTGATAGCTTCCCTTACCTGCATGGCAGCCACTACGGCAGTCGTTGTTATGTCGGCCGCCATCCTCGGTACGTATGTGGATGAGCTCCCTGTGCACGTGAATCTCTTCTCCGCTTCCCTCACATGAGTGCGGTTCATCGTGCATTGCAGGCAGGGTCCGCCGGGGAGGACCACATGGACCTTCCCCCTGAAACCGTCAGTGGCGCCGTCGATGTACGGTATGTTCCGGAAATAGGTGTGGGAGTTGATATGCATCCTCGCAGCTATGTTGTCAAGGCATCCGAGGGCGATATCATAGTCCCAGTCATCGATCTCCTGTATCCTCTTCGGAATGGATGATACGCAGGCGTCGGGATTCATCTCCGAAGCCCGTTGTGCCACGACGTCGGATTTCATGACCTTCCTGACGTCCCCATCCCTGAAGAAAAGGCATCTGCTGAGATTCGAGACCACAATATCATCCATATCCGCTACGTCTATGGTATTGAATCCTGCAAGGACGAGATTCTTCACGACCTCATTCCCCAGAGCCCCGGCCCCGGCAACCAGGATCCGGGCCGAGTGCACGGCATCCATGTCCACCCATCCAACTCTTCTCATCCTGTCGTAACGGTCGCTGTCAGACTGCCCGACCCTCAGCACGGTATCTTCCGGATCGCGGGTCATTTCTTCCCGAGGCTCTTCTTGAGCTTATCCATCTTGTTCCATCCGGATAGCAGTATGTCGGAGTTGTATATCCTGACGGTAACGTATATGCTGATCAGGGCGAAGGCCACCATGTACACGAGGCCGCCGACCACCAGAAGAGTCTGGTCCATCAGCAGGCTGTTCATGATCATCATCGGATGCGAGAACGGTATCAGGAATACGACGACCTGCAGCACCGGGGACATGCTTTGGAAATCGGAGAATACCGTGAGGACCATGGGGATTATGGCCAGTATGCTGATCGGCATCACATAGAGCTGGGCCGCCTTGTAATCCTTCACGAATGCTCCCAATATCATGCACAGGCCGAGAGCGCATATTATGGAAAGGAACATGAAGACCGTCACGATGACCCAGTCCAGGGTGCTGAGGGTCAGTCCGATGTCCGAGAGGGATATCCCGCCGGACAGGGAGGTCCCGGTGATGGAGTTCATGTAATAGTACATCCCGAACATGTAGACCAGGGCGAAGAGTAGTCCGGCTATGGCGGACCCGATGATCTTCCCCGCTACCACGGTCGTTCTCTTCACAGGCATCGTGAGCAAGGTCTCCAGGGTCTTGTTCTCCTTCTCATTGCCCATGGAGGAGATGAGTATGCTCCCGATCATGATTATGACGAGCATCATTATGATCGGAATGAAGATCTGCTGCGTGGAGACAGCGTTGACTATCTGGTCCGGCGTGACCCCTTCGTACACTTTGCCGTTGAGGAAAGTGCTTTGTCCCTCCACATAAGTCGGGGACCTGACGAAATCCGGGTTGGTCACTCCCTTCTTCGACAGATAATCATCGGATACGAGCTTGTTGAACTCAGCCAGTTTCACTGATGCGAATGCAGAGGAGGTGGAATCGAACATGCTCAGCCCCTTCTGATTGTAGTACACAGTCAATCTGCCCTGTCTGTCAAGGTCAACATCCTCGGAGAAAAGGGCATCTACGACCAAAATGAACCCCAGGCCCTTCTCATTCAGAGTACTCATTATCATTTCCGGGGAAGAGACGTCGTCAGATGCAAGCTCCATTCCGCCTAAAGTGGCCAGATTGCCCGTCGAGTATGAGTCGTCTCCGGTTGCCGCATCCGCGTTATAATACCCGAACTTCATGTCGGCCAGATCGCTCCCGGCCTGGTCGGACTGCTCGCTTATCATGGCGCCCATGCCGACGAAGATCATCGCCATCGCCACCATGGTGACGATGGTGCCGGGGGTCAGCAGCTCCCTGAGCTCCTTCTTGATGAGATTCAATAGATGGTTCATTCGCCCACCGCCTTGACGAAGACTTCCTCTAGACTGTTGGCATTGAATCTGGCCTTGAGCTGTTCCGGGGTGCCTTCCTGAACCAGCACCCCTTTGTTTATCATGCCCACTCTGTCGCAGAGGAGCTCCACCTCGAACATGTTGTGGGACGACAGCAATATCGACACGCCGTGCCCGGCGATGCTCTTGATGATACTCCTTATCTCGTATGCGTTCACGACGTCCAGGCCTGAGGTGACCTCATCTAGTATCGCGAGCTTGGGCTGCGGCATTATGGCTCTGGCTATCAGCAGGCGTCTCATCATGCCCTTGCTGTACGTACTGACCTTGGAATCTATCCGGTCCTCAAGATCGGCTATCCCGATGCCCCTGTCCACTATGGCTTTCGCTCCGTCGCCGTCGGCGAAGAAGTTGGCCATGAATGTGAGGTATTTCCTTCCTGTAAGGTCCTTGTATGCCCCGGCATCCTCGGGCAGGTAGCTTATTATCTTCCTGACCTTGTCCGGCTCGTCCTTCACGCTGGTACCGTATACGTCTATCTCGCCGGAATCTATCGTTAGAAGCGTTGATATGGTGCGGAGAGCCGTTGTCTTACCTGCCCCGTTAGGGCCTATCAGACCGTATATCTCTCCGTCCTTGACTGAGAAGCTCACCCCGTCGAGGGCTTTGAATTCACCGTAGTTCTTGTGAAGATCTTTTACATCAAGAGCATTCAAAGGGATCAACCCGCTTTCGAATCGGGTGTTAAAGATAAATGTATGTCGCCGGAAGAGCCGGCGACAGGTTTACTCGGTGCCCTGACCGAGGGATTTGTTTATGACAGCCTGCAGGTTCTCGTACTTCTCGCGAAGCCCCTTCTCCTGGCGGTCCAAGGATTTGATGCGGATCTCCATGGTCTCTACGGACTCCTGGATCTCGTTCTTCACTTCCTCTTTGTCGCTGACCTTCATCAGAAGGGAGCCTACGTTCTTGTACACATCGCCCTCTGCTTTCCCGAGCTCCTCGATGGTCCTCTCCATCTCCCTCTTCTGGGCCTCCATCTGGATCTTCTGATTGGAGGTCACCTGCAGCTGCTGCTGCACCTGCTGGAACTGAGCGATCTGATTCTGCAGCTGTGGACTCATGTTGTTCATATCATTCACCTGTGATTTTGCTTATGTCTTCAGTTATCTTTATGCAACCCAGATAGGAGTTGAGAGCAGCCCGCATGGCGGTGGAGTCAGTGGCTTCGAAGGAGACCGTTACCGATCCCCCGTCGCCGCTGACCGACACCTTGGTGCGCGGCAGCTCTCTGCCCGCCTCCGGGCTCAGCGTCTCCAGGATCATCCCCGAATGAGGGGACTCTATTCTCAGGACGGCGCTGAGCATGGCAATCAGTCGGACTTAAGGACCTTCTTCACGTTGGGCCTTTCCTTGTAGAAGATCTTGGATCCGCACTTCTCACACTGGAGGCCCAGGGCGTTGACGTTCCTTATCGGTTCGTTGCACTTGCCGCATTTGTACATCTTTCAGCCTCACTCTGTTATCAGGAGCGTGCTCTTCTTCTGTTTCGGGCTGTAGGCGCCGGCAGCGAACTTTACGCCGCAGTGCCTGCAGTTCCAGATCCCGGAGCTGATCCTTTTCACGGAGAGGTGGTGGCATGAGGGGCACTCGTGCTTGCCGTACTGCTGCGCTTCGATGTTTTTCACCCTGTTGCGGATGACGACACCGTATCTGGCACCGTACCTGCCCGACGTTCCCGCCTTTACTATTCTCTTTGACATATCTATCACCCGATGAGTTCTCTTATCTCTTTTCCCTTGGCAACGGCCATGTCGAGGCAGCGGCTCAGTTCATCCAAGGTTATGGATCCCTGTCCGCCCTTCTGCATGGCTCTGAAGTTACCATCGTCGTCGGTCGTCACCGTGAGGCGTGCCGAGGAGATGTGCTCTTCGTCGAAATTCGGGTCTAGTATTAAAGAGCTTCCTACCTTCGCAGCCGTGGCCGATATGGGTATGCATGTGATCGGCAGGGGTTTGTTCTCGCCTTTGCCGTACTGCTCGTTCGGTATGATCGCAGTCTTCAGTGCGAGCACGGAAGCAAGCGTGAACGCATCGAACAGGTTCCCGTCATAGTTGATCGCATAAAGGTCCAGGAAGCACATCCATACCTCCTCGCCCTCTTTTATGCACAGCTTGCTCATGTCGATCATGCCGGATTCCCTTATCCCGCGGTCCACGACCCTGGCGAGCTCTATGGAGTCCGCTCCGGGAGGTCCGGATTCGAAGGAAGGGTGAGCCATGGGGATGAGCTCCGCTCCCGTGGTCAGCACGCCCATGTTGGGCGTGTCGCCGAAGGGAGTGCCGGGCATTATTTTCACTCCGGCCGTGACCTTCGTCTTGCCGATCTCGACGACGGCGGAGCCGTCGGCAGATTCAATGATCCCGGTCTCGAACTTTATCTTCCTGAAGTCATCGACCTTTCTCCCGTCGGTCCTCCTCCCATCCTTCAAGAGGTTGAGGATGTGGTCGCGCCTGATCTCTGATATTACCTGATTACTCATCGGAATCACCTCCGTCTCCGTAGCGTTTCAGAAGTGCTTCCTTCTGGAGCTTGTAGAGGTCGTGGCATCCGCCAACGGCCAGCTCTATCGCTTTGTCGAACTCCTGCCGGGTCATGTTCCCATCCATCTGCAGCAGCACGATCTCGTTCGTGCTGGGAACGATGGCCAGAGGCACATCGGCCTGTCCGAAGTTATCCTCCTCCTTGTTGAGGTCCAGCAGCACGTGCCCGTCCGCCTTGCCGGCGGCGATGGAGGGTATGATGTCCCTCATGGGTATCCCTGCATCGGCGAGGGCCACGGATGCCGCCGTAAGGCCTGCGCATCTGGTGCCCGCGTTCGCCTGCAGGATCTCTATGTACACGTCTATGGAGGCGCGGGGATAGAGCTCTGTCAGAACGACCTTCTCCAGGGCCTCCGCGGTTATCTTCGATATCTCGACGGACCTCCTGTCCGTTCCCGGCCTCTTTCGGTCGCTTACGGAATAGGTCTGCATATTGTACTTGCACTGGATGATGGCCTTGGTGGGATCTTGAAGATGTCTCGGGTGGCATTCTCTGGGCCCGTAGACCGCTGCCAGCACCTTGTTCTTCCCGATCTCCACATATGCGGAGCCGTCTGCATTCGCCAGGACACCGGCCTCTATCTTCACAGCCCTGTGCTCTTCGGGCATCCTGCCGTCTATCCTCTTTCCGTCCTTATCAACCAAAATCATGTCTGTAGTACCGCTCATTCTCCCACCTCTCCTGCATTGGGGAGCTCTTTCTCGATAAATTCTTTAACGCGCTCGGTGAGGCTTCCCTTATGGGCGTTCTCGCCGATCATCTCTATGGCCCGGGCGGCCACTTCCGCATTCTTCTCATCCCCGTCTATCCAGATGATGCCGTTCTCGCCTATGAATATGCGGCAGTCCGTCATGCTCTTTATCATCTGTATCATGGACCCGCTCTTCCCTATTACGCGGGAGACCTTGACGTACGGTATCTCGACGAGTCTTCCGCCCTCAAGTCTCCTGAGGCCGGAATCGTTCATTGTGACCTGTATCTTCTTGCCCTCATCGACAGAGAGGACCTTCAATAGGACCACATTGCCTACGTTGAGGTATCTGGATGTGTCTCCGAACTCTACCTTCCACGGCACCTCGCTGACGTGCAGCGGGGCGGGGTAGGGAGCCCTTATATCCACCATCCAGTTGGATGATCCTATATCGTTAATCATTCCGATGACCATGTCCCCCGGCTTCGGCATGTACCTGCCGCCCAGGGGTATGACGCCCACGCCGTACTGGTTCTTGTTCTTCACTCCCAGTACTGCTGCGTATACCTTGCCGTCGACGGTGTATGTGTTGTCGCCGGCCTTGGCGCCGCTGTCATCCAGAATATCTCCCGGCACCACAATCTCGCGTGCCGGTCTGGCGCTTCTTTTCTCCATATTATCACTTCTCAGACTCGTTATATTTCATCAGGAGATGAGCCTCACTTCCGCAGTGCCCCTCGTCCTGTCCTTCATTCTGCCGGTCAGCTCGTTGATCCTTCCGGCGGGTATCTCCATGACCCCTATCCAGGAGCCATCCTTCTGCCATTCCTCACGCTCCACGATCCCGAATCCTATGAGGTCTTCGTAGCACTTCCCGTAGTCGGTGCCGCTCAGCCTCACTGCGACCCTGGATTTCTCCAATCTTATCGGGATAAGCGGCTTCAGCAGCTTCATGGCCTCATCGACCTGCTTCTCCATGGTCTTGAATGCATCGACGTGGAATTTCACCTCGTCGAGGGCCATGCTTATTCTGTTGGGCGGGTGGGGCAGCTTGGTTTGGGGATTTATTGCGTTGGCGGAGATGTAGGCCACAATGCGTTGCCTTTTGGCCTCCAGCATCTCCCTCCTCTGCTCTGTTGTGATCTGGATCTCGCCCTTCTCGATGATTCGGCTGGCGATCGCGCGGATATCGGTGGTCCCGAAGGCCTCGAGTATCTTCTCGCTCTGAGGTCTGGTCCCTCTGCTGGCATTGTTGAACACATCGTCTATGACCATGTGCTCCAGCAGGTCGACGTCCTTGCCGGCCTTTATGTCCCTGATCACCGTGGGATCGAGCAGGATCTCGAACGTCTCCCCGTGGGTATCCAAGCGGGCGACGACCGCGTTATCCAGATCTACCATCTTTCCTCACATTTTGCCGATGGCCTCTTCAAGCTCCTTGTCGTCAAGGGTCCTGAAGATCCTGCCCTTCTCCACAACGCCAATCTCGATGTTGTGAGAGCTCAGCTCGTCCTCGGTGGCGGCCGCAAGGGCTCTGAGGCCAAGGGTCAGGGCGGCATCGTACGTCATGTTGTCCTCGAATTCCTTTTCGAAGATGTCCATGACGGTCGGGCGGCCCGATCCTATGCTGCCGGCCTTGTACGCCACCAGGGCGCCGGAGGGATCGGTCTCGTACAACTGGCATCCGAAGTCGTCAACGCCTGCCACCAGCAGGCCTGTGCCGAAGGGGCGGACCCCGCCGTACTGAGTGTAATTCTGTTTGAAATCGCAGACCTTCTTGACGAGGCCCTCCACTGTCACATTGTCACCATAGGTTATCTTGTGGATCTGGGCATCCTTCCTGGCCTCGTCGACCAGTATCCTCGCATCGGCGACAAGCCCGGATGTTGCGCATCCTATGTGCTCGTCCACCATGTAGATCTTCTGGATCGAATCCGGTTCCACCAGTCTGCTGGATGCATGCTTGTCCCCTATGAGGATCACTCCTTTGTCGAATTTGAGGCCGATGGCCGTTGTGCCCTTCTTCACGGCCTCGCGGGCGTACTCGACCTGGAAAAGCCTGCCGTCCGGAGAGAATACCGTGATCCCCCTGTCATATGCCATTTGTCCTGGTTGCATAGTAAAAACGCTCCTTGTTCTGTTCCTATCGCGCATAGTATATGGAGGCAGTATTTATGGCCTTTCATATTGTACAAAAAGTACCCTAAGTGCGCTTCTTAGGGGGCCTCGTCCGTTCCAGATCCGGGTATCTTTCCCGGAGGGTCTTGAGCGTCCCTGAGGTGGCCAGAGATACGGTTTCCGGGTAGGCGGATCTGAGGCTTTCTGCCACTACGGAGGTCTCGGAAGGAGCGCATCTGACGATCGCCCACCCCTCTGAGCATTGGATGACGGACCCTGCTGCGAGGGCTCTTCTGAGATCGTCCCTGCGCAATGCGGGGTCCACCCTGAATGCGATGTATCTTCGGCGACCCCTTTTCTCCTTCACTACCATGCGTCACGCATGGTCCGCAGTGTTTAAACCGTTTCTCCGGGAACGGCCATGAACGTTTCGTATTTGGCGCCGCACTCCGGACACGTAGCCACGGACATGTGCATCGGTTCGCCGCAGACGCATCTGAAGGTCCCGTCCTCGAAAGGGTACACAGTCCCGCAGACGCATATGTCGGAGGTCATCCGTTCTCCGCAGAACGGGCATTTGGATGTCCTCGCCCCCCTTATGACCATTTGGCCGTACGGGCTATCGCAATACGGGCATCGCGAAGTAGGCTCCGCACACGAAACATGGAACGAATTCCCGCAGGAGCACTCGGCTACTGTGCCGCCCTCGATGCTCCCGAAGCAGATCCTGCAGGTTTTGTCCGTACTGCTCTCTTCCAAAAGTTTGGTAGATTTTCTTGCGATTTTTTTCTCATTGTATGATTTTTCGAGAAAATCCTGCCTTCTCTGGATTTTCGTAAAACCCTCGCAGTGATGGCGAAAAGGAGAACCATAGAAAGAGCCAGCAGATAATACTCGATCAATGCAATCGTAACTAAGTATTATTTTCTGGTTATTATTCTTGCTGATTCTCATAACGAGGAATCAGATCAACAGGAGAAAATGCTTCGGATTTTCCGAAGTATCTCCATAAAAAAGACAAATAATTGAGTAGTATTGTTTGTTAAGGTAATACTCTGCGATATTCGTTTTTTGAACGTCTGGCCTTGAAATATTTAGGTAACACTAAATATTGTTGAGCGTTTTTTTCTTCACAATTCAAAAAGTCTTTTTAATAATGCAAATGTTATATAAAGGTGTTATGTAGAAATGGTTAAAATACCCAAGCATGTTCCTACTTTCCAGTTCCAAACAATCTATGTAATTAACGGAGGCAAAGATTTGACTAAATCAGCGTTGGTTATTGGAGGAGGAATCGCAGGGATTCAGGCTTCGTTGGATCTTGCGGACAGGGACATACACGTCTACCTGGTGGAGAAAGACCCCACCATCGGTGGAAAGATGGCCCGTCTCGACAAGACGTTCCCGACGAACGACTGTTCCGCCTGTATTCTGTCCCCAAAGATGGCAGACTGTGCCGGCCACCCGAACATCACCATGATGACCTTCTCAGAGGTCGTTAAGGTCGACGGGAAGGAAGGCGACTTCAAGGTAACAGTAAAGAAGAAGGCAAGATACGTTGACCCCGACGAGTGTACGGGCTGCGGAGACTGCATTGTGAAGTGTCCTACCAAGAACATTTCCGATCAGTTCGAGTTCGGGCTCTCCAAGAGGAAAGCGATATACATACCCCACGCCCAGGCTGTTCCCAGGGTCGCGATCATCGACCCCGACACCTGCCGCATGATTCTCAATGGCAAGTGCGGTATCTGTGAGAAGACCTGTAAGAAGGGCGCTATCAACTACAAGGATGTAGATAAGGTAGAGGTTCTTGATGTGGGCTCGATCATCGTTTCCGCAGGATTCGATGTCTGGGATGCAAGCATCGCCACAGAGTATGGCTATGGCAGGTACGACAACGTCGTCACCGCTATGGAGTTCGAGAGGATGATGTGCGCTTCCGGTCCGTTCCACGGCCACATTGAGATGCCATCATCTGGTGAGGCCCCAAAGAAGATCGCATTCATCCAGTGCTGCGGATCCAGGTCCGAGAAGAACGGATGGAAGAAGTACTGTTCTTCCGTGTGCTGCATGTACGCGGTCAAGCAGGCGATGATCGTAAAGGAGCACGCGGATGTTGACGAGCAGATCTTCTTCATGGACATAAGGTCCTACGGGAAGGAGTTCGAGGACTACATCCACAGAGGCGAGAAAGAGTACAAGATCGGCATGCACAGATCCTCCAGGGTCTCCCACATAGAGGAGGACGCTGAGACGAAGAAGCTGCTCGTCAACTACTCCGGCCCCAACGGCGACCCCCTCACTGAGGAGTTCGACCTGGTCGTTCTCTCCATAGGTCTCAACCCGCCGATCGGCGGAGTGGAACTGGCGAAGACACTCGGCATCGAGCTTAACGAGTACGGATACTGCAAGACAAGTGTTCTCGACCCCCTGGCAACATCCAGGCCCGGAATATTCGTGAGCGGCGCCTTCGCAGCCCCCAAGGACATCCCGACGACTGTCGCCGAGTCCTGTGGCGCATCCGCGAAAGCTGGTGCCCACATTGTAGGCGAGGGCTTCGTTCCTGCAGCCCCCAAGGAGTTCCCGGCGGAGACCGATGTTTCCGGCCAGGAACCGAGGATCGGTGTCTGGGTCTGCTCCTGCGGTATCAACATCGCAGCGACGGTGGATGTGAAGGAAGTAACGGAGTATGCTTCAACGCTGCCAGGTGTAGTGTTCGCGAAGAATTCCATGTACGCCTGCGCTCAGGACACGCTCAAGGAGATATCCGAGACAATAAAGGAGCAGAAACTCAACCGCGTGGTTGTTGCTTCTTGTACTCCCAGAACCCACGAGCCCCTGTTCAGGGTGGCATGCAGAGACGGTGGTCTGAACCAGTATCTCTTCAACATGGCCAACATCCGTGACCAGTGCTCCTGGATCCACATGCACGAGCCAGAGAAGGCCACGCTCAAGGCGAAGGACCTTGTAAGGATGGCGATCGCGAAGGCTTCGCTGCTGGAACCCCTCCAGGTAAGCAAGCTGCCTGTCACGAATGCCGCAGCCGTCATCGGCGGAGGCATAACCGGCATGACAACCGCTCTTGACATAGCCGCACAGGGATACCCCGTGCACCTGGTCGAGAGAGAGGGTCAGCTCGGAGGCAACGTCCTTAATTTCAGGCACAAGGAGGAAGGCAAGGAGATACAGGATTTCCTGAAGGAATTGATCGACAAGGTCAACGGGAACAAACTGATCACCGTTCACCTGAACTCCACTGTGGAGGACATACCTGGATTCGTCGGAAGCTTCAAGCTGAAGCTCAAGGGCAAGGAAGAGATACCCGTAGGCGCAGTCATACTCGCCGTCGGAGCGTCCCAGTACAAGCCCACCGAGTTCAACTACGGCAAGGACGAAAAGGTCATGACCAACCTGGAAGTCGAGAAGAAGATCGCAGACGGCGGTTTCAAGGGCAAGGACGTCGCATTCATACAGTGCGTCGGATCCAGGAACGACAAGGTTCCCTACTGCTCCCGTGTCTGCTGCGCAAGCGCTCTGAGGAATGCTATAAAGATCAAGCTGGCAAACCCCATGGCCAACGTCACTGTGTTCCACAAGGACATAAGGACATATGCGTTCCGCGAGGAGCTCTACAGAAAGGCCTCCGAGGTAGGTGTCAGGTTCCTCAGGTACAAGGACACGGACCCGCTGCCCGCATATGATGGGAAGGCTGTCAAGGCCTCGACTGCATACTCGGCGCGAGGTGTCTGTTCCCGTGGACACAGTTGTTCTCGCGACGGGCTTGACGCCTGACCGTGAGGAGAAGGAAGAGATCGCAAGATGCTCAAGATCCCGATCAGCAAGGACGGGTTCTACTTCGAGGCCCACCAGAAGCTCAGGCCGGTCGACTTCGCCACAGAAGGTGTGTTCGTTGCCGGGTCCGCGCACTGGCCCAAATTCATGGACGAGTGCATAGCTCAGGGGTCCGGAGCCGCATCAAGGGCTCTCACCATAATCTCCAAGCCCGCTCTGTCCTCCGAAGGCATAGTCGCCACCGTCAACGAGACGTACTGCGACGGCTGCGGAGTCTGCGAGGGGTGCTGTGAGTACAACGCCATAGAGATAGTGACTCTGGAAGATGGGAAGAGCAGGAAGAGCGTAGTCAACGCCGGTCTCTGCAAGGGTTGCGGAAGCTGCGTGGCTGCTTGTCCCTCCGGAGCTATGGAGCAGAAAGGCTTCAAGAACAGCCAGATACAGGCGGAGCTTGATGCTTTCCTCGACTTCCCCGTAGGAGGATGAAGCAATGGCAGATTTCGAACCAAAGATAGTAGCGTTCTGCTGCAACTGGTGCTCCTATGCGGGCGCCGACGGAGCAGGCGTGGCAAGAATGCAGATGCCAACGAACTTCCGTGTAATAAGGACGATGTGCTCCGCCAGGGTCGACCCTGAGCACGTGCTCAGGGCCTTCTCCAAAGGCGCGGACGGAGTCCTCATTCTCGGATGTCACCCGGCAGACTGCCACTATATCGGTGGCAACTACAGGGCCAGGAGAAGGATCGCTCTTCTCAGGATGATCCTGGATCAGTACGGATTCGACCCCAAGAGGATGAAGCTCGAGTGGGTCTCCGCATCTGAGGGTGAGAAGTTCCAGAAGACTGTGACCGAGTTCGTTGACACGATCAAGGCGCTGGGGCCGAGCCCTGTGCGCTCAAAGGAGGCATAAAGATGGGCTTTATAGAGAAAGTGAAGGGAATATTCAAGAGATCAGATAAGGCAGAGGCTGCTCCCGCACCGGCCAAAGAAGCGCCGGCGAAGGAAGCCGTTGCGAAAGCCGCGGAATTCCCTGCCGACAGCCCAATCGACGGATACGTTCCCGGCCTTGGCGCCCCTCCGGGCGGCAAGATAAACCTCGCCATCTACTGGGCGGCAGCCTGCGGAGGGTGTGATGTCTCTCTGCTCGACACCGACGAGAAGATCCTGAACGTTAGCGATATGTCCAACATAGTGATGTGGCCTATCGCCGTCGACGGCAAGGAGAAGGACATAGAGGCCATGGAGGACGGAGAGATAACCGTCGCCATCATAAACGGTGCGATAAGGAACTCTGAGAATGAGCACATGGCCAAGCTCCTGAGGAAGAAGTCCCAGATCCTGGTATCCTACGGGGCTTGCGCATGTCTCGGCGGCTCCCCGGCACTGGCGAACCTCGTACCCGGCGGGCACAAGGAGATAAAGGATCACGTCTACAGCAAAGTGCCGTCATCTGCGAACTTCCTTGCTGACAGCGGCAAGAAGATAGAGGACGTTATGCCCAGGCCCGTATACGAGGCTCCCGAGGGAACATTGACGCTCCCCGTCCTGTACGACACGGTCAAGACCCTTGACCAGACTGTGGACGTGGATTATTACATCCCCGGATGCCCCCCCACACAGAAGTCCATAGCTCAGCTCCTGAACGCGCTGGTCGGCTTCGTGTACAAGGGAGAGGCTCTTCCGCCGAAGGGAACCGTCATAGGTGTTCTGGCCAAGTCCCTTTGCGAGGAATGCCACAGGCACAAGGAGAACAGGAGGATAACCAACGTTTACGAGCCTCACGAGGTAATGAACGTTGACCACGACCTCTGTCTCCTGGACCAGGGCATACTGTGCCTCGGAGCCGGCACCATTGCCGGTTGCGGCGCACCCTGCACCAAGGCGGACCAGCCGTGCCGCGGATGCTACGGGCCCACACAGCCCGTCTCCGAACAGGGCGCCTCTATATTCACAGCAATCGCATCTCTGTTCCCCGTACAGGCGAACGATGCGACGATGGATGAAGACGATATGGACGAGATCATGAGCGTCATAAATGACCCCCTGGGGTACTTCTATGCGTTCTCGATGTCCAAGTCTCTGATCAAGAGAGCAGTTAAGGAAGGAGGTCAATAAGATGACTGGACCCATAGTTTGGGATGAGAAGAAGAAGGTCGACACCAAGAGGATAACGATCGACCCCATAACCCGTTTGGAGGGCCATGGGAAGATCGAGATCTTCCTGGACGACAAAGGAGATGTGCAGAAGGCGTACTATCAGACTCCCGAGGTAAGAGGCTTCGAGAGATTCTGCATAGGCAGGAGAGTCACGGAGCTGAACCAGATTACGGCAAGGCTTTGCGGCGTTTGCCCCGGCGCGCACCACTTGGCATCCACGAAGGCCATTGACGGCTGCTACAACACGAAGCCCACTGAGGCAGCGTTCCGCATAAGGGACCTGTTCTACAATGCGCACTTCGTGCACAGCCACATAGCGCACTTCTATGCCCTGGCATCCGCTGACTTCGTGATGGGCCCCGCGGCCCCGGTGGCCGAGAGGAACGTCCTGGGCGTCATAGGCAAAGTAGGCCTCGAGCTTGGCGGCGCAGTCCTCAGGACCCGTTCCAAGGCTCAGAGGATCCAGGCAATGATCGGAGGCAAGGCCACGCACCCCGTGATGGGTGTGCCCGGCGGAGTCTCCATCGCCCTCAACAAAGAGGATCAGCGTGAGATACTGAGCTACGCGGAGGACATGGTGGAGTTCGCGAAGACCACCATGGGCGTCTTCAAGAGCGTCGTCCTTGGGAACAAGGATTACGTGGACATAATCGCCAACCCCGACCTGTACTACCAGGAGAGCTACTACATGGGCCTTGCCGGCAAGGACAACGCCCTTGAGTTCCATGACGGACCCGTCAGGGTCGTGGATCAGAGCAGGAAGGAGAAGTACAAGTTCGACCCGTACGACTATCTCGACTATGTCGCGGAAGCGTCCGAGCCTTGGTCATACCAGAAGTTCCCTTATCTCAGGAAGATAGGGTACAAGGGGCAATACTCCGGTCCGGACTCCGGACTGTACAGAGCGGCTCCCCTGGCAAGGATCAACGTCTGCGAGTCCATCTCCACACCGGAAGCCCAGAGCGAACTGGATAACTTCCGCGGGTTCTTCAAGGACCTCGGCGTGGACGGACCTGTCAACTTCACCCTGGCCACCCACTGGGCAAGGATCATAGAGATGATCCACGCCGCAGAGAGGGCCGTTGTGAACGCCAGCGACAAGGATCTGACGAACAGCGACATAAAGCAGCCCGACATAGTGCCCGGCGGACGCGGAGTAGGAATAATAGAGGCTCCCAGAGGAATCCTCTTCCATGACTACGTCTGCGACGAGAACGGCATCGTGACCGCATGCAACCTGATCGTGGGGACCACCAACAACAACGGTCCCATAAACGTGGATGTTGCGAAGGTCGCGAAGGGATTGATTCACAACTTCGAGGTCTCCCCCGGTCTGCTGAACATGGTCGAGATGGCATTCAGGGCCTATGACCCGTGCAACTCCTGTGCGACCCACAGCCTGCCGGGACAGATGCCCCTGACGGCCAACGTCAGGTACAGCGACGGATCCCTCTTCGAGACGATCTCCCGCGAGTGAAACAAAAAGGGGGCCCAGCCCCCATCTTACTTTTTTATGCTTCTCAGAAATCTGAGCATATCCCATTTCAATTGATGACGGCACCGGTTCTCGTCCGAATTCGTCATTAATTCATTCTTACGTAACAGATGTCATCTCCTGCGGCGGTTCGTGTCCCGTTCCCGCACCATGAGGTCGGCGCGCTTCCCGAGGAATATGCCGTCCAGGAGATAGATCTCCGACGAATCCAGATCCGTCATGCCGCTGTTGATTATGGGGGAGAGGAACTTCCCGTCGATCACGTTGACCGGGGACCCGCCCAGAAGACGGTTGAAAGCAGGTACGATGACGAATCTGTCAGGATGCTCCGGGTACCTTTCACCTCCCGATACGATCTCCCCTCTTACCCAGCAAGGCTCCGTCATGTGCCTCCCCACGCCGTCCCTGAACATCACAGCCGGGTGCTCATGGGCCATCACCAGAGTTCCGCATCTCATGACCTCCTCGGAGGGCCACGTGTGGCCGTGAACCAGTCCGGTATCCCCCATCACCATTCCGGAGGCCTGATGTATGCGTATCCCGAAGGGTACGAACTCCTCCAGGTCCGTGTCGTGGTTCCCTTTGACGATATCTATCCGATCATACCTTTCCATGAGTTTTCCGAAGAAGGCGGGGATCTCCAGATATTCCTGTCTGGATCTTCCGGGCACGGTGTCCTTCACATCCCCCAGGATCACAAGCCTGCGGCACTCCTCCGGACAGGACATCAGGGCCGAGATCATATCCCCGGTCCTGGAGACTATGTGGAAGCCCTTCCTCTTGAGCTTCGTCTCCATGCCTATATGCAGGTCGGATATGACCACCGCGTCGCCTATAAGGAGCGCAGGCAGGTCCGGCAGGGGCTGGGGACTCATCTCTTCAGGCATCTCTTGAGGACCCTCGGTATGCTCTCCACTACGTCCGGCGCGGTCATCCCATAGGAGAGCCTGTCGAAGGCACGCTCCCCGGCCAGACCGCATATGTATGCTGCGAGGCATGCGGCATCGAAGGCCCCCATGCCCTTTGACATCAATCCTGCCACGGAACCTGCCAGAGCGTCCCCGGTGCCGCCCACCGTCATCGCTGCACACCCGGTCCTGTTGTATCTCACTCTGGTGCCGTCAGTGATCATGTCCACTCTGCCCTTCAGAAGGACCACGGACCCGGTTCTCTTGGCGAATGCCATGACAGTCTCGTCATCAGGCTCACGGCCCAGCAGCCTCGCCATCTCCCCTCTGTGGGGCGTTAGGACAGCGGGCAGGGAGAATACCATATCCTTGCCTGCAATGGCATTGAGGCCGTCCGCATCGATAACCATGGGCTTCCTGCACAGGCTTATGAATTCAGCCGCAGCGCTCCTCGCAGGTGCGCCCGGGCCGATGCCCGGGCCGATTAGCACGGCATCCGCGGCCTCTGACAGCTCTGACAATCTGCTCAGGTCCTTGCGGCACAGGGACCTGCATGACAGCTCTGTGACGATAAAGGACGGGGACATCGCGGCTATGATCGATGCGGACTGTTGAGGCGATGCGATCCTGACGATGTCGCAGCCTGTCCGCAGGGCTGCAGAGGCAGCTATGGCCGGCGCACCGGTATACGGTCCGCCGCCTATGACCAGGACCTTGCCGTTATCTCCTTTGTGGCTGCTCTTCCCGGGCTCGGGGTATCTGAGCATGTCTCCGGGCCCCACGAAGAGGAAGGCTTCCCGGGGCATCCCTATGTCCGCGATTATGATGGTGCCGCAGTTCTCCTCGGTCATCCCTGTCTTGATATCGTGGAATGTGACCGTTACGTCAGGCCTTACTGCGATCCCGGTCCCGAGACCGGAGGGCACGTCGGCAGATATGACGAATCTGCCTGATGAATTCAACTCCTTGATGAAGGATGCATAATTCCCCCTGGGGGTGCCCTCAGCACCGGTTCCCAGGGCGCAGTCCACTATGACGCCGTATCCGTTTATGCAGCCCTCTTCATAATTGTGCACATGGCCCATTATCTGCTCCATGCGCTTTCGCGTGACCTTGGTCTTGGGATCGGACAGTCTGACCACATCCGAGCCCAGAATGGATGCCGCAACGTACCCGTCCCCCCCGTTGTTGCCGCCGCCGCAGACGAACAGGACTCTCCTGTCACCCGCAATGTCGCTGACCGCTTCGGCCAGAGCCTGCCCGGCGTTTTGCATGAGCTCCTCAATGCTGATGCCCATGCTCTCTGAGTTGGCGTCCATGACCCTGGAGTCCAAAGGGGAGATCATGCCACAGAATCTTTTTGGAGGATATAAGGGTTCATTGGTTATCCACGAGTATCTGACCAATCGCAGGAAGGATATCCGTTTTACGCATTTTGCCCTTTTCCACCCTGATACAGCCGTTCTTCGCGGCCCAGTTGGCAGGATATGCGGCATCCTCCACGATCTTGTATTCCAGGTCGAGGACCATTGCGCCCTTGGCGATCATATCGAGATCGGGATCCTTGACGCAAAGCTTTATGGGCAGACGCCGCCCCTGGGACCTGGACCTCTCTGAATCAAAATACTCCGGCCAGAGAACGATAGCATTATCGTCGTCGTAGGTCATGATTGGGTAAGTGCGGAAAGCACCTTAATCCTTACTGTGTCAGGACCGCGTTAACCGTTCCGTCCTGTCCAGGTCTCGATGTGACCTTCGCAAGACCTATCTCGGTCTCGATGGTGGCACCCTTGTTGACGATGCTGCGCTGGACGTAGTTGGGGTCTGCAGGGTTGACCTTGACGTTCAGGATCTTGACCTTCTTCACGGTGCTGGTTTTGGTGTCCATGACATTGGCGTACTCGGCCAGGAGGACTCCGCTCTTGTGGTGTCCCCCGCGCGTGCGGTACTGCCTCAGGCTCTGCTTGCCTATCCTGGTGAAATGCTTCTCCCTACCGATCTCGAATTTCTTCTTGCCGGCGCTGTTAGCTATCCTGCCGCCGGTAGGTTTTCTGTTGGACTTACCCTGCCATATTGCCATATTAACCGAGCCACCTAAGCATGGTACCCTATATAAATCTTTTTTGAGCTGCGGGATTCGATCAAAGCCTTACCAGTTTGGCGGACGCGCCCTCCGGGCCGATATCGAGTATCCCCGCCCTGCCCTCTCTGGCGGGACCCGGGTTCATGAAGAGGGTGCCGTTCTTATTCACTATGCCTATCGCCTCGTGTATATGCCCGGATATGGCTGCTACAGGGCGATACCTCTCTACGATCCCCAGGATGGCCCTGCTGCCCACATTGATGCCGGAGGGTATCTCGTCCAATATTCCGTATGAAGGTGCGTGCGTCATCAGCACCATGCCCTCGGAGGATATGGGCTCCAGGAGCTCCGTTATCTCCTCCTCCTCATACTCGAAGGGCGTTTTGAATATCGTGATGTTGGAGCCGCCCAGAGCCGCGAACCTGATGCCGCCCACAGAGAATCTCTTCCCGTGGACATCCTTCACGACTGACGATATCATTTTCGGGGTGTCCCGGGGGTCGCAGTTGCCCGGGATGGCATAAACGTCGCCTTCCAGCATGGACATCATCTCCGCGGCATCCTCTGCGGTGCCCAGGTCGGTGGCGTCCCCCAGGAACAGGAGCGCATCGCATTCGTTGTCCTTGTAGCACTGATTTATGCGGGAGACCATCGACTTCTTCTGATGCAGGTCGGTTATGACGAGGAATCTCATGAACGGCCATGGTCCTGCGCGGTTATATCTTCTCCGAGGGTCACCTCAGATGGATCAATATCCCGCCGTATTCCGGGCTGTACTCTGAGATCAGCTGCGTCGGGCCGGAGAACTGCAGGGCCATGCTCAGGCCGTTGAGCATGATCTTGTTGTCTATGCATATCACATCCCCGCTGTCATGGGGGCGTATCAACAGGATCCTGTAATCCGAGCTTATGTGGACGAAGTACCTTGTCCTGTTGAAGGCTTCGCTTCGAAGCTCATCCGGGCCCGTCCTCTCCACAGAGACTCTGCCGATGCGGAAGGGCGATGCGGACATGCTCACCGCGGGCTCATCCGGGCATTCCCGGCTCTCCGCCGCACGGACCTTCTCCTCCAGGGATGCTATGATCTGCCTGTTCTCGGAGTCCCTCTGCTCCAGCTCCTCTATTTGGATGCAGAGGTCCCTGATCTCACTGTCCTTCTCGCCGACAGCCTCCGCAACCTTCTCGCCGACAGTCTTCTTCATCACTTCTTTGTATTTCTCCTCGAGAATAGGCTCGATCTTGTCCTTATGCCCCTTCCAGACAGCATCGGCTATGTCCTCCATCTGCTCCCTTTTGAGTTCCAGCATGAAGGATCCGTCAAGCCGCTGCAGGCCCTTGGCGAAATAATAGTTACCCTTCAGTGAAAGGCTGCATATCCACGTCTCTCCCTCGAAGATCCTGTCTTCGTGGTTTGTGTGCCTGAAGACGATCCTGCCTCCGTACTTTGAGAATATGTTGTTGTTCTTGGCATCCCTCTCAAAAGTCAGGATGACCGTGTTCTTCAATTCGTCCCAACTGTCGTCACCGAGGTCCCATTTCTCCTTTAGCTCCTTCTGAAGGCTGTAGAAGTCCATATCACTCTCCCTCCTTTTCCGAACCGTCGGCGGCGACCTCCTCGGGCGGATTGAAGACCGAGAGCAGAGGCATCTTCTCCAGCTCGTGGAAGTTGTCTCCCGCCTTTCGCATCTCGCTGCCCACCGAATTGGCGAAGGCGGCCACCTCCACCTTCTTCCCGGCGGATTGGACCTGTTGTATGGCCGGTATGAAATCCCTGTCCCCGCTGACCACAATAGCAACGTCGTAATGGTCGCGCAGGGCATGCACGACCATCTCGCAGGCCATGGCCACGTCGACCTCCTTCTGCTCCTCGCGGTTGGGATCGTACGCCTCCCTGGCAACAACCCTGTACCCCATGTACCTTAATTTATCATGGAATTTCTTCGATCTGTCGTCTTCTCCGAAAGGTACCCTTGTATCGAAAACGTAAGCGGCCACGAGCTCCCTGCCCTCAAGGAGCTGCACGGCCAAAGCGTAGAAGTCCAGCCTGAATAGTTTATTCTCGTTGATCTGAACGCTCTTGGTGACATTCCTGATATCCACGAATAGCATAACCCTGTCTGTTCTGTTCCTTGTAATTAGAGACATATTATCAGCGCAGGTAGAAGGAAGTGAGAGTTAAATTGATTGAGGACACCTTACAATCCGGGAAGGCGGGCCCGTCCGGGCGGCAGTACGGCACGCGCGCGCCTGATCTACTATAGTAAACGGATGATGCCGCCCTGAGGAGGCAGCGCCGGACCGCTACCAAGATGTCATGACAAGTGGCGTGGGGGGCGAGATTCGAACTCGCGGGTCCTTTTGGGACAATAGATTAGCAGTCTATCGCCTTACCAGGCTGGGCCACCCCCACAGCATCAAGGCGTATGGATTTAGCATATTAAAGGTTTGGATTGCCGAAAATCCGGTTCTGCGGATTCCCTGCGCCGTTGACGGATCATCTTCTCCGCCGTAAGGAGCCGTCCCCACGGCAGATCTCCGGGGAGCCTCTCCGTCCGTCTCCGTGTACGGGTCCCGTGTGAACCGCCCCCCGGATCCTCCCTTCGTGTCCGTGCACAGACCGCAGCCCCTGCGGAATGAATCGTATCCCGAGGCTGCCGGGCAGAGTCTGGGTGCCTTTACGGGAGAGGCTTCGGTGGGTTTTTATACACCAAGTACTTTGAAGGAATTCCTCGTGTGAGGATTGAGGAAAAAGACGGAACCATAACCGTTATATACTCAACCGTTATACGAGGGATGCTCGGTGTGGCATCAGGCGGAATATCTGCCTGGATTGGCCAGCCGGCGAGATGGAGAACCGAGATCTCCGCCTTCGGGCGTGTCCTCTCGAGTTCTGACGTTCGATGCTACGAATGTTCCGTTAGACGGACATTCAAAGTGTGCCGTTTGACGGGACAGCGGTGAAACATGGTAAACTGCCAGTTTCAAAATTTCATCCATCATAATTGACGTGATATTAAGTCAAAGTGATTTGACTCCGGTTGATCCTGCCGGCGGCCACCGCTATAGGAATTCGATTAAGACATGCGAGTCGAGAGTCGTAATGGACTCGGCGCACTGCTCAGTAACACGTGGATAACATACCCTAAAGTGGAGCATAATCTCGGAAAACTGAGGATAATACTCCATAGGTCACGAGATCTGGAAAGACTTGTGGCTCAAAGTTCCGGCGCTTTAGGATTGGTCTGCGGCCTATCAGGTAGTAGTGGGTGTAACGGACCCACTAGCCGATGACGG
>LJKL01000007.1 GCA_001421175.1 Methanomassiliicoccales archaeon RumEn M2
CACGAAAACCTCCTTAGGGGATCCGCAACGGGGGCAATTCTCGGGAGGCTCCTCCCCTTCATGTATGTAACCGCAAACTGTGCATTTCCATTTCTTCATGATCTCACCCGGAATACGTACCCGGTTGTGGTGCTTTAATATCTTTTGAGCTCGGCCCGCGCTAAGCGGCCCATCCGCCTCCTGGCGATGCTCATCCGGGAATACACATCAGGATCTTCCGCGAAGAGGATGCCCGGTCAGAGGGATCCGGCGCCGGAGTCGTGAGCGATGACCGCAGGCGGGGCGCTCTCACAACCAGGGAGATATCTGCGTATCCCGCATAGTCAATGGAGATCATCAGCATAATGATTGAAACTTTTATATAGAAGTTCAAACTCTTAACAAAGCTGTTCGACACCAGAAGAGGATGAAAATGGCAAAGAAGCAGTTCAAGGCAGAGACAAAGCGCCTTATGGAGCTGGTAATCAACTCTATCTACACCCATAAGGAGATCTTTTTGAGAGAGATAATATCGAACGCCTCCGACGCGATCGATAAGATGAATCACAGGGCAATCACGGACCCTACCTTGGGCATATCCAGGGACGATTTCCGGATCGATGTGTCGGTCGATAAGGAGGCGCGCACCATCACCGTATCTGACAACGGCACGGGCATGACCTCCAAGGAGATGGAGAAGAACCTGGGCATGATCGCGTACAGCGACTCCTTCGAATTCAAGAAGAAGCTTGAAGAGGGCGCCGACAGCGACGTCATAGGTCAGTTCGGTGTGGGATTCTATTCCGCATTCATGGTTGCTGATAAGGTAACCGTGGTGTCCAGAGCCCACGGCGGGGATGAGGCATCCGTATGGGAGAGCGAGGGCATAGACGGTTACACGATAAGGAAAGGGGAGAAGGACTCCTTCGGTACGGACGTCATCATGCACATCAAGGAGGATTCGGACGGGGAGAGCTACAGCGAGTTCTTGGACCCGGTTCGCCTCAGAGAGCTCATCGTCACCTATTCCAACTATATCCGCTGGCCGATCCGCATGGACGTGGAAGCCGGCGCGTGGGAGGATACCGGTGAGAAGGGTGAGGACGGAGAGCCCAAAAGAGAGTATATCACGAGGACCGAGAACAAAGTCATCAACAGCATGGTCCCCATATGGCAGAAGGACAAGTCCGAGGTCTCAGATGACGAATGCAAGGAATTCTACAAACAGCAGTTCTATGATTTTGAGGACCCGGTCTCAGTGATCAGGGTGGACGCTGAGGGTCGCATAAGCTACAAGGCGATGCTGTTCATACCCAAGAGGGCACCCCACGACTTCTACACACGCGATTTCCAGCCCGGCCTGCAGCTGTACTCGTCCGGGGTGCTGATCATGGAGAGATGTGCCGACGTGCTCCCGTACTACTTCCGTTTCGTACGCGGTGTCGTGGACTCACCCGATTTCTCGCTGAACATATCAAGGGAGGTGCTGCAGAACGACCGTGTCCTCAAGGCCGTGGGATCAAACCTCTCGAAGAAGATCAAGGCGGAACTGGAGCGTTTGAAGGAGAATGAGCCAGATGTCTACAGTGAGTTCTATAACAGCTTCGGGCAACAGCTCAAGTACGGCATGGTGGACAACTTCGGTTCGGACAAGGACATGCTGAAGGACCTGTTGATGTTCGAGTCGTCCAAAGGCGGGATGGTGAGCTTTGCCGATTATGTAGGGAACATGCAGGAGAGCCAGGAGAAGATATACTATGTTGTCTCGAGCTCCGCATCGAAGGCCAGGAACCTGCCCCAGATGGAATCCGTTCTGGACAAGGGCTACGAGGTCCTGCTGATGACGGATGAGGTGGATCCGTTCCTGGTGAGCATCCTCAGAGAGTATGAAGGGAAGCCCTTCTGCAATATATCCACCGAGGACCTCGGGCTTGAATCGGAGGAGGAGAGGAAGGAGGCGGAGGAGAAGGATGAGGAGCACAAGGGCACACTGGAGTTCGCGAAGGAGATCCTGGGCGATGATGTGGCCGAGGTGAGGATCTCCCGCAGGCTCAAGAACCATGCCGTTCTCCTTACGACCACAGGCAGCATAACCTTCGAGATGGAGAAGTATTTCAAGGAGATGCCCGGCGGTCAGGGCGGGAACATGAAGGCGTCACGGGTCCTGGAGCTCAACGCAGACCATTCGGTGTTCAGGGCCCTGAAGGATGCCATTGAGTCAGACAAGGATAAGGCAGCCGACATTGTCAGGATAATGTACGGTCAGGCCAGCATAATGGCGGGCATACCCCTTGATGACCCGGTTGCGTATTCGGACCTTGTGCTGAGCATATTCTGACAGGGCACGTTCCGGACCGTATCGGAGGGGTTCCCGGGCGCAGGAGTGCCCTCCAAACCATTTACTTTTCCAATCCTTATTCGGGGACGACCCATGTTCTCAGTCGCCGGATCAGAGGATGACAGCTCTCATTCTTCGGATGGGGGCTTTTAAGGGCTATTCAAAATCAATCAAATCTCAACAGATCCCAAGCCTTCCGATGAGTAGATGCTAGATATGGTCCCCATCCCCTGATTGACGGTGATGATACACTGTCTGGCTATGCTTATTTCGGTCATTTATTTTACACCCAGCTTTTTTTCTTAAAGAGTTTTGATATTCGGAAAAAGCGTTCATTGTCTGATTCATGTCATCTAGATTGACCCTGGTGTAGCTCTCAGTCGTAGACGTCGTGGCGGTCTGCGATCTCAATGGCATCATATCCCACGACGCCTCCATTCAATGAGATTGCCTATTCATCTTCAATGGCTTACGGAGCGAAAATATCGTAATATATCGCACCTAATGGTTCGGTCTTTTCTTCATCCAATTAAGAATCCACCCACTCATGAACCTCCAACAAATTACCGGGGTCTAAGCGATATAACTCTTCAAATTCGCGTGATGGTAGGAACCAGCTCTTTATGGAATCATAGGGTCTGTAACATATGCGGCATTCCTCACTGCATAGAAAGATTTCATCATCGAATCTTTTGAATGTGCGCACGAAAAAAGGTAAATGGTAATAATGAACCTTCATCCATTCTAACGTATCCCAAGCAGATGCGAAGCCTTCAGACCTCCATAGTGGGAGAACCGACAGAAGACGATCGCGTATCGAGAAATCAGTTATCCGGAAAAAGGCTCCGTTCACTTGGAACAGATCTCCCATTCTGGCCCTCACTTTTCGTCGAATAGTTGTAACCTTCTCTCCGAAGAGAATCAGGGAATGGAAGCGGGAGTCAAACTCCAACTCTATGGATATGGGACCTCTATCAAACCAGGAACAGATCGTGCTCCCTTAGCCAAGCCTCTGTGCCTTGCCACCGAGGAAAGTCTATGCGACATTCTTCTATATCGACAGGGAGTCTGCCGAACGCCGTGTCTTGCCTCCGG
>LJKL01000018.1 GCA_001421175.1 Methanomassiliicoccales archaeon RumEn M2
CCAAGAGGCTGGACATAAGCATGTCCATGCACACCCCCAACTACATGGACCTCGGATCCGACAGCGATCTCACCTACGAGTGCATCAACAGCATAAAGTTCGCAGCCATAATGGCCGACGCACTGGGCGGGGACACAGTGGTCACCAATCTGGGTCTTTACCACAAAGGCGCCGACCGTGAGGATATCGACAACAACATAATGATGAATGTCGAAGAGATCATGGACTGGTGGAAATCCACGAAGATCAAGCCCAAGCTGGGAGTTGAGATCACGGGACAGCAGGACGTGTTCGGATCCCTGGAACAGATACTGGAACTGTGCGAGAATGTGGACAATGTTGTGCCGGTGGTGAACTTCCCGCATCACCATGCCCGTACGAGAGGCTCATTAGTGGAGCCCGAGGATTTCAAGGATCTGATCGAAACAGTATCCCCTTACAACGAGGCCGCGTCTACTCGATATTCGCGGGAGTGGAGCATGCTGACGGAAACGAGCAGAGACTAACGCCCATAAAGAAAGGGGATCTCAAATTCGATGCCCTGGGAGAGTGCCTGGCCGACCTGAAGCCGGAGATAAAGATCATCTCCTCCTCCCCACTGCTGGAGCACGATGCGATGTACATGAGGATCATCCATGAGAGATACCTCAACAAGAGGGTCGCCAAAGCCCTCAGGATCAGGAAGAAGGAGGCCGAGGAATCGGTCAATGAGGCCTAGATGTACCGTAAATCACTGGATTTCATCCAGAAGGAGATCTCCGATGCGGTCTCCTCCATAAGCGAGGAGTCTCAGGACAGGTTGATCGATCTTCTGCTGAAGAAGAAGACGATATTCATCTACGGGTCCGGCAGGTCGGGATTGGTAGGGAAGTTCTTCGCCGTCAGGCTCGTTCAGCTGGGTCTTGATGTGCACTTCGTCGGGGACATGACCACGCCGATCATAAGCAAGGACGACCTGGCGGTCCTGATCTCCAACACGGGCGAGACCATGTCCGCCGTTCAGACCGCCAACATCGCCAGGCGCATAGGATGTCACGTGATATGCCTCACGTCAGCCTCCACCAGCAAGCTCGCTCACGCTTCCAACGACGTCATATGCCTTGACGTGAGGAGGAACTCCGATACCAAATTATACGCTCCTCTGGGCACGATATTCGAGGATGCTGTCGTGATGTTCTTCGACAGCATCGTCCCCTGTCTGATGAAGAAGTTGGAATGCACCGAGGACTGCATGCGCAAAAGGCATGCTATCTGGGTCTGATTATTCCTCTTCCAGGATGACCATCTGCGCAACGCCGGGTGAGCCCGGGCTGCTGTCGAAGACCGCTATCTCCTTGATCTTGGGATCGACAACCAGTGCGAATCCGCACGCGCCTCCGAAAAGGCCGTCCTGGGTCTTCACATCGGTCTCGGACATGAAGCATCCGTAGCCCAGGTGCGAGTGGTACCATCCGACTATGTCCGTATCGGGAGACATATTGTCGATGGCATCCACCAGCGCGCCCATGTCCTCTCTGTCGAACCGTACCATAACACGGTCCGATTCAAGCTTGGATGTCACCGCCTCTTCGACGACAGCGTACTCTCCGTCGTCGTCGGCATATATCCTGCCGAGGAGAAGGCCCATGA
>LJKL01000002.1 GCA_001421175.1 Methanomassiliicoccales archaeon RumEn M2
CCTGCCTAGGGACAATAAGGCGAAGGCCATGGCAAGAGCATTCGGAATGTCCCTGGGCACCGATGAGAAATGGAAACTTTCAAAAGAGGACCTGGAGTTCTCCGACTTCCTGATGCCTTTCGTCAGGGATCTCCTGGATTCGGAGGGCGAAGCATACCGCGACAGGATGAACACGCTGATGACGGCAACGGGATCGGGAGAGAAGGTCTAGAGGATCCTCACATCGGCTACGTAATGAGAGACCGACGGAGCGAAGGACTTCACTTCCCTGATCGCCAGGATCTCGAACCTGCGGTCCCCGAGGGCCTCCTCGAAGACCTTGCGTATCTCTCCCTCGTGGCCGTTGACGTAGAAGGTATCGTGATAATGTATCACCCCGCCGGGCTTGATTATCCTCAGGGCGTAAGGTATGAATTCCCTGGTCTTTTGCACATATCCCATGAGAACTCTGTCAGCCAGCGCCTCTGAGTGCATATTCCTGTTATCCCCCAGCACCGGCGTCACCCTGTCGGACACCCCGTTCTCCTCTATATTCGACACGAGGTACTCATACGCATCCAGATTCTTCTCTACGGCTATTACCGTATCAGGATTGGCGAATTTGGCCAGGGGCAGAGTGAAGTAGCCGATCCCGGCGAACATGTCCACCACCGTCTCGCCGGTGCAGTCCAGTTTGGCCATCCTCTCCCTCTCTTCTATATTGCCGGAGGAGAACATGACCTTGGTCACGTCGAATCTATAGAGCACGCCGTTCTCCCTGCGAACGGCTTCTGTCTCCGTTCCGTATATGACCTTCATGTCCGGGACCCTGAACTCCCCGCTTACCCCGGACATATCGACGCATACGGTCTTCGCATCCAGCTCCCGGGCGTAGACCTCTCCGATCTCCTTCTCGTGGGCCTCCATGCCGGGGAAATGCCGGATTATCACAATATTGCCGACATACTCCCACCTCATGGGCAGAGACGACAGAAGACCCTCCGGGAGGTGGGAGAGGGCCGAGATTATCCTCTCCTGAGGAGGGGTCCTCGCCCTGGAATGGGCCTCGCCCTCTACGACCTCGTATCCCATATCCCTTATCCGCGAAGCTGCGCTTTCCTTTATGGGAACCAGTCTCCAGCTCCCGGACTTGGAGATCTTGGCGGACCTGTTCACCAGATCCGCCTCTATCAGCCCCGGTATCACCTCGGCGGCCTCCGAGGACGGTATCTTTGCCAGATCCATCAGATCACCGCCCGCATGGCCGTGGGAAGGAATCTTAGTGCCAGCATCGGATGGCAAAGCATCCTCCTCACTACGGTGCTGGGAGCATCAAGATCGATGTCGTTCAATATGCTGAGCATCTTGGGAGTGCCCGCCGCTCTGCAGGCCCTGTCAAGATCCTCATCCGACAGCCTCCGATACATCCTTACCATCGCGCAACCCATCTTCAGCTCCCTTCCTATCTCCTTCTTCCATCTCCTCTCATATGCGGAGAGCATTCCTGAGG
>LJKL01000003.1 GCA_001421175.1 Methanomassiliicoccales archaeon RumEn M2
GGTTGATTGTCCAGATTGCGGTTACTGCAACGTCGTTGGCGGGCATGGTCGCCGGCAGGGCCGGGGACCATCCGCCGAATGTGTATCCCTCCTTCGTCGGTGCCGCAGGGGCAGTGACGGCAGCACCATAATCCTTAGGTATCGATGTCACGGCGGAACCGCCGGCAGTATCGAAGGTTATGGTGTATTGGTTAACATTCCACTGAGCCGTGATCAAGATGTTCTCGGCAGGCATGGTATTCGGCAGGGCCGGGGACCATTCGTCGAAGGTATATCCCGTCTTCGTCGGTGCGGCCGGAGACGTAATCGCCGTACCATAATCCTGTGTGATCGCCGGAACTGTGGATCCGTCGGATACAAAGGTTATAGTGTACTGATTGACGGTCCACACAGCATAGAGGGTCTTGCCTCCCAAAGGCATTGTATACGGCTCTGTGACCGCTTCGCCTTCCGCAGTCTCGGACCATCCGCTAAAGGAATGCCCCGTCTTGTGTAGGCTGCCGGCAGTCGGCAGGGTCACGACCGAATTATAGTCGTTATCTGACGACGGGGGAGCTGTTCCCTCAGCTCCGTTGGCGTTGAATGAGAGAGTGTACTTGTTTATGTTCCACACCGCATACAACGTAACGTTCCCGGTCATAGTGTAGGGACTCTCTATCGCAGTTCCGTCAGCGATCAGAGACCAACCTCCAAAGGTATGTCCGGTCTT
>LJKL01000006.1 GCA_001421175.1 Methanomassiliicoccales archaeon RumEn M2
GGGTGTAGATCCTGTTGCGTATGATGAGGGCGACAAACTTCGATGAAGATCTTGGCGGAGAGGGCGTTCTGGGACTGGACCCGCATGCTTCTTCCTCCCAGGAAGGTCTTGTCTGAGCTGAATAGTTTCTCCGAAGCATCTCTTCCCTTGTACAGGGTGAGCGCCTCTTCGGCACTCATCTTCTCGGAAGTGACGATGCAGAAGTAGCCGCACAGGGCCAGTTCTGATTCAACAACGGAAGCTTTCTCCCGTGCGTAGAGGAATCTGCCGCCCTTTCCGTAGTAGATGTCGAAGTAATGGGTGATGTTCCTGCTGAAGGAGATCTCCTGACCTTCGAGACGCCGGAAGAATTTCTTGTAGCCTTCAATTTTCAGTTCCAGCTGTTCCCGTTCGGCCGCCTGAAGTGCGGGGTTGTAGTAGATGTGGAAATAACGGTCCTTGGTGTCATCGGCATACAATCGGGCCTCGACCGTGGTCCCGTAGACCCGGTAGGTGCGGATGACGCATTCGCGGGAGGTCTCGAACGTGTGGATCCTGCTGGCGACCAGGGCCGACACGAGATCCTTCATGCCCTTGACCATGATGATGAAGCTGTACCCGTTCTCATCCATGTACCG